>CAYSWA010000008.1:0-95914 GCA_964434535.1 uncultured candidatus Brocadiaceae bacterium
GCCTACGCCGCGCGCCACGCCGCCATGACCATCCCGCTGCGCCACGCCTACGCCGCTGTCCTTCGCACGCCCTTCGTGCTAAGATCGCCGCCGCTGCTGCTCTGCGCGGCGCCGCTGATGGCGGCGTGGGTGACGGCGCGCATCTACGCCGGTCGCCCGCGCCTGCTGGCGCGTCCGCTGGCGGCGCCGGTCATCTACGCGCTGAAGATCGCCTGGTGCCTCGGCGCCGCTCGGGCGCTCTGGGGCGGACCGAAGGAGCCGGGGGAAGCGTGAGCGAGGCACCCGAGTTCACCGTCATCATGCCCGTCTGCCACGGGGGGGCGTTCCTGCGCGAGGCGCTGAAGGCCGCGCGGGAACTCGACGTCCCCCCGGGGGAGCTGGAGGTGCTGGTGGCCGGATCGGCGGACGACGAAGAGGCCCGGGGAGCGGTCGAGGCGGCGGCCGCGCAAGCGCCCTTCCGGCTGCGCTACGTCGCGTGCCCGCGCGCGAACCGCTCGGCCATGCTCAACGCCGCCTGGGCGGAGGCGCGCGGCCGAATCCTGGCCTTCACCGACGACGACTGCCGCCCCCCGCCGCACTGGCCGGCCGAGCTGCGCGCCGCGCTGGAGCGCCGTCCCGGCGTCGGCGTCGTCGGCGGGCGCGACGAGCAGGCGGCCGAGGCGGACAGCTTCGACCTGGCGCTCGACTGGGTGCTGAACGCCGTGCTGCGCCGCGCGCCGGGCGGCAAGCGCTACCCCCGGCTCTGGAACATGGCCGTGACGGCGGAGGCGGCGCGGGCGGCCGGCTTCCGCGAGGACGGGGCGCCGCCGAAGCTCTTCGACGAATCGCTCGCCGTGCACGAGGACGTGGAGCTCTGCGAGCGGATCGAGGCGTCCGGGCGCGCGGTGGCCTTCGCCCCGCGGGCGTGCGTCGCGCACGCGCGGGACACCACGCTCCGGGCTACACTGGGCAGGAACTTCCAGATGGCGCGCGCGTGCCGGCGGCTCGGCGTGCACCGGCTGCCGCACCTCGTGCTGGCCGGAAGCCTGCTGGCCGGGGCGGCCCTGGCGGGGCTTGCCGCGTTCGTGCCGCCGGCGCAGGTCGCCCTCGTCGCCGGCGCGGCGGCCTACGCGGCGGTGGTGCTCGGCTGCGCGGTTGCGGCGGCGGTCTCGGCGCGGCGCCTGGGGGCGCTGCCCCACGCGGCCGCCCTGCTGGTCGGGCTTCACGTGGCGCGCGGGCTCGGCTATCTGCTGCCGGGGAGTCGGCCGGGCGGCGCAGCGAGGGAAGGAGCGGGCGGTTGGGCTGGATGAGGACCGGCGAGGCCCTCAGGAAGCTGCCCGCGCTGCTGCGGGGGCGCTTCAGCTACGACTTCGACGGCATGCCCCTGGGGAGCCGGAGCGTGCGCGGACGCCGGCGGCGCAACCTGCTGAAGTGCGGCCTCGACACCTGGCTCGGGCGGGACAGGATGCGCAGCCTGCCGCCGACGGTCCAGATCGAGCCGACCAACCACTGCAACCTGAACTGCCCCCTCTGCCCGACCGGCACGGGCGCGATGTCGCGCCCGCGCGGCTTCATGTCCATGGAGACCTTCGGGCGGATCCTGGACGAGCTGGGCGAGACGCTGGTGACCGCCGTGCTCTACGGCTGGGGCGAGCCGTTCCTGCACCCCGAGATGCCGCGCATGATCGAGGCCTGCACGCAGCGGGGCATCCTGACGGTGAGCTCGACCAACGGGCACTGCCTCCAGAGCCTGGATGAGGCCCTGCGCGTGGTCGACGCCGGCCTCTCGGCCCTCGCCATCGCCGTGGACGGCAGCACTGAGGAGGCCTACACGGCCTACCGCAAGTCGGGCCGCCTGGAGAAGGTGAAGCGCTGCGCCGGCCTGATCGCGGAAGCGAAGGAGCGGCGCGGCGCCGTGCTGCCCTATACGAACCTGCGCGTGGTCGTCACCCGCCACAACGAGGGCGACCTGGAGAACCTGGAGGCGCTGGCGCGCCGGCTCGGCGTCAACATGTTCTCCTGCAAGAGCCTCGGCTGCCTGACCTCGAGCGAGGACTATCCCGAGTACGAAGCCTTCGGGCCCCAGCGGCGCGCCCCGGGGCCCGCCGCCCCGCCGGCCCCGGTGCAGTGCCACTTCCCCTTCCGCCAGCCCTGCATCTTCCATGACGGGACGGTCGTCGGCTGCGAGTTCGACTACGACCTGGAGACGCCGTGGGGCAGGATCGGCGAGCGATCGTTCGCCGAGATATGGAACGGTCGGCGCGCCGTGGCGCTCCGCGCCGGGATCCACGGTCGGGGCGACCATGCGGAGTTCTGCCGCCTCTGCCCCTACACCGAGCGGGGCGCGCTCGGAACGGTGCTGGCCTGCACGGAGCTGCGCCCGGTGAGCTCGCTATGATCCCGAGTCGGTCCATCGCCCAGGCGCGCGTGCTGGCCGGCATCGCGCACGGCCGCCGCGCCTTCGTCGGCCCCTACCAGGCCGGGCTGAGCCTGACCAACCGATGCAACCTGCGCTGCATCCACTGCTACTTCTACTCGCCGCTGATCCCGGCGCCCAACTACTGCGATGTGCGCCTGGCGCGCCGCACCGGCGGCGAGCCGCCCCGGGCCGAGGAACTCCAGACCCGCCGGCACCTGGAGATGGAGCCGTCCCGCGCCCGCGCCCTCGTGGACGAACTGCTCGGCATCGGCACCTGGCGCTTCCTGTTCACCGGCAACGGCGAGGTCATGCTCCACCCCGAAGCGCTGGAATGCATGGCCCGCGTCAAGCGCGCCGGGCGCGAGTGCCTGCTCAACACCAACGGCACGCTGCTCGAAGCGCAGACCATCGAGCGGATGGTCGCGCTGGGAGTAGACGAGCTGCGCGTCACGACGATGGCCGGCACGGCGCAGCTCTATGGGCGCACCCATCCCGGCTGCCCGCCGGGGACCTTCGCGAAGCTGCGCGACGCGCTCGGGGCGCTGGCGGAGCGGAAGGCGGCCGCCCGCTCGCGCAGGCCCGTGGTGAAGGTCGTGTGCGTGGTCTGCCGCCAGAACGCCGAGGGCCTCATCGACCTGGCGCGGTTCGCCGGCGAGGTCGGCGCCGACGCCGTCATCCTGCTGCCGGTCGACGACGTGGGCGACCCCGCCCTGGCCGAGCTGGTGCCGACGCCCGCGCAGGCGGCGCTGGTGCGCGAGCAACTCGGGGAGGTGGCCCGCCTGCTGGCGGAGCGCGGCCTGCGCCACAACGTGGAGCGGTTCCGCATGGTCTTCAACGCCCGGCTCGACACGTCCGCCCTCTACCGCGCCGTCCCCTGCTACATGGGCTGGACGGCGGCCTACGTGCACGCCGACGGCAGCGTCTATCCCTGCTGCCGATGCTACGAGCCGCTCGGCGGCGTCCGGGAGGCGAGCCTTGAATCGATCTGGAAAGGCCCGGCCTACCGCGCCTTCCGCCGGACGGCGGGGCGCATCAACAAGACCGGGCAAGCGCCCGCGGCCTGCGCCTGCGATAGCTGCTGCCACAGCGGGGCGAACCTGCGCGTCTACCGCCTGATCCACCCCCTGGCCGGCCGGCGACTGGCGCGTAAGGCCCCGGTCGGGCAGAATGGCGCCGATTAGCCCCTATTGGGGACGTTGCCCGATGAGAGCCGCCATGCTCGGCCCGCTGCCGCCGCTGAAGGGACTGAGCAACTACTGCGTGGCGCTGGCCACGAGCGTCAGCCGGCTGGTGCCGGTCGAGTTCCTCACCTTCCGGGCCATGTACCCGGCCATGCTCTACCCCGGCGGCGAGACCATCGACCCCACCTTCGCGATGCCGACGGCGCCGAACCTGACGGTGCGGCGAACGCTGCGCTGGTACCATCCGCTCGGCTGGGTGCTGGAGGCCGGGCGCCTGCGCGCGGACGTCATGCACGCCCAGCACTGGTGCCTGCCCGTCGCGCCGATCCTGATCGCCATGCTCGGCCTGCTGAGGCGGCGGGGGATGAAGACGGTGGTAACGCTGCACAACACGACCCCGCACGAGGACTCCCGCGCGTTCATGGCCACCATGCGCTGCATCGTCCGGCTGGCCGACTGCTGCATCGTTCCCTCCGAACACAACGCCCGGCAGGCGCGGGAGCTGCTCGGTGTCGAGCGCGGCCGCGTGCGGGTGATCCGGCCGGGGGCCGAGCCGGTGCGGCCCGGCTCGGCCGCACATCGCGCGGCGGCCCGGCGCCGGCTCGGGCTGCCGGCCGATGCGCCGGTGGCGATGTTCTTCGGCCTGATCCGGCGCTACAAGGGCCTCGACGTGCTGCTGCGCGCGTTCGCCCGCGCGCTGGCGGATGCCCCGGAAGCCCGCCTCGTGGTCGCCGGCAAGCCCTGGATCGACTGGCGCCCCTACGAGGAGCTGATCGGGGAGCTCGGCATCGCCCGGCGCGTGCACGCCTTCCCGCGCTATGTGCCGGCCGTCGAGGTGGACGACTTCTACCGCGCGGCTGACCTGGTGGTGCTGCCCTACCGGGGCTTCGACGCGCAGAGCGGGGTCGGCACCAGCTGCCTCGGATACGGCCGGCCGATGCTGGTCACGCGCACCGGCGCCCTGCCGGAGCTGGTGCCCGACGAGTGGCAGGTGGTGGCGCCGGACGACGCGGAGGCGCTCGCCGAGCGGCTGGCCGCCTGCCTGGGGGAGCCGGAGCGGCTGGCACGGATGCGACGGGAAGCGGCCGAGCACGCCCGCGCCTTCTCGTGGGAGCGGGCGGCCGAGCAGATCGTGGCCGTCTACCGCGAGCTGTGCAGCGGCTGACCCCGGATACTTCCTAAGGAGCTATTGCAGAACCATGTCCGTAGCGCGGCCGAGCGAGAAGTCGGAGGGCAAGGAGGCTGGCGCCGAACCTCCATTCAGCGTCGCCAGGAGGGCTTCCGACGGGTGGAACAAAGAAGCGCCCCCGCGCCGGGGGCGCAGGGGCGCTCATAAGGGCGATGGTCCGGCCGTCTACTCGAAGCTGGAACCGGTGCGCACGACGTTGACCGCGCGCGGGCCCTTCGGGCCGGGCTCGACGTCGAACTCGACGGCGTCGTTCTCCGCCAGAGTCTTGAAGCCCGTTCCCTCGACGGCGCTGAAATGCACAAAGACGTCCTGGCCACCGTCATCGCGCGTGATGAACCCGTAGCCCTTCGCGTCGCTGAACCACTTAACCTTACCAGTAACCATCCGTGAACCTCTGCAAAACGCTACAAGTGCACGCGGGACGCACGCCGCCCCGCCCTTCTGTCCTGCCGACACGCTCACCACGCGCAAGCGTCCGGCACCGCGTGAAACCACCCGTCGCCGCACCCGTGCAGTTGCCGGTCCCAATCCGCCTCTGAGGGCATCTGGCGCCCGCCGCAACGCGCGGGCCGAACTCCGGAGGGGCAGTTTCGAGGCGGCATTATAGCGCAAGGCAGACATGGGCGCAAGCCCGATTTCGGCCGCTTCCCGAACCGCTGCAACCGGCCCGACCGGCCCCCTGCCAAGAGCGCTCCCGCCACGTCCGACGCCGTCGGCCTCCCAGCTTCTGGCCGCAGAATCCGGGACGCTTTCCCCTCACCGAACGCGCTGGTCCAGGTGGACGGAGCGGCAACGCCCGGATGAACCTGAGCCCCAACTTGGGAGCGCCGGCCGCGGGCTACGCGCGGGTGCGCGCCCCGCGCGCGTAGGAGCGGAGGGCCTGGCCGCCGCGCCGCACCTCGGCCATCTGGGCCTTCACGTCGGCGAGGGCCTCTTCGGTGCGCCGGGCCAGCCGGGCGTAGAGCTCAGCGCAGCTCTGCAGGACCCGCGCCGATTCCTCGGCGGCGGCGTCGATGCCCGCCCGCAGGTGGTCGGGCTCGCGGGCAAGCTCCCGGCGCCCCCTGCGCAGCGCCGCCACCGCGCGGGAGAGCCGCGCCCCGAGCGAACGCATCGCGGAGAGGTGGCGCGCGCAGGCGTCCTCCAGCTCCTCATCGGGCAGTTCGGCCAGCTCGGCCAGTGCCCCGCGCAGGGACCGGCACTCCGAGAGCAGCTCATCGGCGGCGGCCGCCAGGTCGGCAGGCGTCGGGCGCTCAGATGGCATGGGAGAGGTCCCGCAGGGCGCCTTCGATCCCGTCGAGCGCGGGGAGCATCTCGGTCTCGAGCTGCGCGGCGAGCGCCGCCCAGTCCTCGCCCTCCTGGCTGAGCTGGATCAGGTCCAGCCCGCGCAGCAGGCCGTCCAGTAGCGCGGCCGGGTCCTCCAGGGCGGGGGATTCGGCGCCGCAGGTGTTCTTGACGTGGTAGATGCAGGCGAGAAGGCGCTGGAGCGCGGTGAGCAGGCTGAACAGGCCCGCATTGGCCTTTTCGGGGTCGCCGGAGCGGAACTGAGCGGCCAGACGGTGGGTGCCCTCGCGCAGCACCTCCACCATGCCGGCGGCGTCGGTCAGTATCCGCCCGGCGTAGCCGGCCAGTTCGTCGGTGGCGATGGCGACCTCTCTGACCTGCTCCAGGCGGACCTGGTCGAGCCGGTCCATGTCCTCGGCCCGCCAGTCGCGCCGATCCACGCACAGGCCGACCACGACCTGGTCGCGGCCGATCTCGCCCCGGCGGCGCAGGCCGTCCAGCAGGGCCTCCAGCGTCTCGCCGTCCTCGGGCGTGCTCTCGACGGTCCGTTCGTTGATCGTCAGTTCCATCTGCTGTGTCCTCTGCCGGTGGCTGTCACATGAAATTCACGATGGAGGGGCGCACGGCCTCGGCGGCGACCTTCATCACCATCTGCATCAGGGCCATCATGCTGTTGTATTGGACGGCTACCTCGGCCACGTCGGCGTCCTGGCGGTCGCTGACGGCGCCGGTGTTGAGCTCCGAGAGCCGTTCCAGCGAGGTACGCAGCACGTGGAGCTGGCTCTGGCGCTCGCCGTAGCGGCCGAGGGTCACGCGCACGTCGGTATGGGCGGTGGTCAGCTCGCCGAGGAGCTGGTTGATCTGCGCCGTGTCGTCGGCGCGCATGGCGTCGCGCAGGTCGATCAGGGTCTGGAAAAGGTCGCCGACGCCCTCGAAGATCTCGCGCCCGACCAGGTTCGCCTGGCGCATGGTGCCCGGGCCGACGGCGACCTCGGCGGCGATGGCGGCGCCCTGGTAATCGACGCTGACGACGTTGCCGTCCATGTCCGTGGTCACCGCGTAGGGGGCGGTGTGGGTGGCCTCGCCGGAGAAGACGTAGGAGCCGCGCGTCTCGACGTTGGCCAGCGCGACGAGCGTGTCCAGCAGGTTCGCCACGCCTTCGGCCATGATCTGGCGCTCGGTGGCGCTGTAGGTCTCGGTGGCGGCCTGGGTGGCGAGTTCCTTCAGTCGCGTCATCGTCTCGGAGACCTTCCCCAGGGTCCCCGTGGCGAAGGAGAGCATGGAATCGACCGAATGCATGTTGGCCAGATAGACGCCGACCTGGTCGTTCTCGCGGGACAGGCGCATGATCTGGCCGGCGGCGATCACGTCGTCCGAGACGGTGTTGACCCGCTGTCCGGTGCTGAGCTGCTCGTTGAGCTTGACCAGTCGCTCCAGGTTCCGCGACATGGCGAACAGCAGGTTCCGGTCCAGCATGTTCTGCGTGACCCTCATCCCTTCCCCTTACAGCAGGCTCACCAGGTCTTGCATGAGGCGGTCGATCGCGCTGATGAACTTCAGCGCCCCCTGGTAGACGGCGCGGCTCTGGATGATGTTGACCATCTCCTCCTCCACGCTCACGCCCGAGATCGAATCGCGCCGGTTCTCCAGGTCCTTGACGAGCTGCTCCCGGTTCTGGAGCGAGACCGAGCGGGTGTTGCGGGCCACGGCGACCTGGCTGACCAGGCTCCTGTAGTGCTCGCTGAAGGTAGCCGACCCCTCCCCCAGCAGCCGCACGTCGCGCAGGGCGGCCATCTCGAGCAGGCGGTGGTTGTCGCCGGGGGCCAGGCTGATCGCGCCGGCCAGGTTCGCCGGGTTGGCCATCACGCGCTCGGAGACGCGGATGCCCGTGGCGTCGAGCCCGTTGAACAGGGTGTTCAGCCCGAGCGCGTCGAGCACGCCCGCCGTGTCCATCGCGGAGCGGGCCGTGAAGGAGAAGCCGTCGCCCGCGTTCACGTTACCCTCGCCCAGCGAGAACTTCATCCCGTTCTCCAGCGCGATGGCGCTGCCCGGATCGTAGGTCTCGTCGATCTGGCGGGTGAGGGTGTGCAGGACCGGCCCGCCGGGCTCGCTGGCCTGGATCTGGATCGTGATGTCGTCGGCGCCGATCCGGCCGCCGTCCAGGAAGGTGAACTGGTAGACCAGGTCGCTCTGGCCGGTGTAGGCGTCCATGATCGCCGGCGAGGTCGGGTCGGCGGCGCTGATGTCGCCCGGGTCGGCCGGGTTCGGGTCGTAGGGGGTGGCGAAGCCGAAGGCGTAGCCCGCGTCGGCGACGAGTCGGATCCGGCCCTGGTCGACGCTGGCGCTGACGTGGGCGACGGTGGCGTTGACGTCGTCGCGAAGCGCCAGCAGGAAGGCGTCGGCGCCGAGCGTGGTGTCGACGGTCAGCTCGTACTGGGTGACCTGGCCGGTCGCCTCGTCCTCGACGTTGATGACGAGCCGCTCGGAGGTGCCGGCGGGGACGTCATAGCCGAGCTCCGAGAGCGGCACCGACGTGACCAGGGGGTTCTCGCTCTCCAGCACGTGGAAACGGCCGGCGCTGCCCAGGGCGGTGGTGTGGAGCAGGTTGACGCTGCGGCGCAGCGCGTTGGCCAGCTCGTCGAGCCGGCCGGCGTAGTCGGGCAGCAGCTCGTTGGCCAGCTCCAGTATCCCGCCCAGGCGCCCCTCGCGCACGGGGATGCGATGGCCGACCCCGCGCGCGCTGGTGACGACGATCCGTCCGTCCTCGATCTCCGCGCGCACGGGCGCGTAGTCGGCTTCGCTGACCAGCAGCGTCCCCGCGCTGCTTATGTTGGCCACTCCGAAGTCGGCCTCGTGCACGGTGATGTTGATCAGCTCGGCCAGGCGGCTGACGAGCCCGTCGCGGGTGTCCTTAAGGCCGGGGGCCGAGACGCCGCCGGTCTCGACCAGTCTGACCTGGCGGTTCAGGTCGGCGATCCGCTCGATCAGGGCGTTGATCTCGTTGACGGTGTAGTCGGTCGCCTCCTGGAGGTCGTCCAATACGTTGCGGAAGGCGTTGTCGAGGCTGTACAGGGCCTCGCAGACCGAGTGGGCCTTCTGGATGACGGCCTCGCGGAGGGTCGGGTCATAGGGGTCGGCCGAAAGCTGGCTGATCGTGTCGAACAGATCCCCCAGCCGCTTGTCGAGGCCCGATTCGGAGGGCTCCCCGAAGAGCAGCTCCAGGTGGGCCAGCACTTCGACCTGCTCTTCCAGCTTCTCCCTGGCCTGCACGTGGGTCAGCAGGGCCTGCTCGACCAGGGCGTTGCGGATGCGGACGATGTCTTCGACGGAGGCGCCGATGCCGACCCGCCCCATGGCGCTGTGCGCGCCGACGACGGGGGTCACGTAGGCGCGCTTGACGTGGTAGCCGGGCGTGTTGGCGTTGGCCACGTTGTCGCCCGCCATGTCGATAAGCTGCATGGCGGTGCGCAGCGCGTTCATGCCGATGCTCAGGCCGGCCATGGCATCCCCCTCAGACGCTGTGCTCGATCGTGGTCCCTTCGCAGCTTACGGCGACCTCGCCGCTGGCCGAGTAGGTGGGGCTCTGGTCCTCGGCGCCCACGAGCGCCGCCAGCAGCTTGCCGTTGAACTCCAGCACCTGGCGCACCAGCGCGCCGGTCGCCGCCGCCTGCTCGCGCAGCTCGCCCACGGCCATGGCGAGCCGCTCGCGGCGGTCGTTCAGGGCCAGGGCGTCGGCCTCGTCCAGGGCTCGGGCCAGCCGCCCGAGCGTCGCCTCGGGGCCGGGCCGCCCGAGCGCCCGGGCGGCCCAGGCGCGTATCTCGCCCGTGCGTTGCTCCAGCAGGGCCAGCTCCCCGCCGAGGTCGGCCTCTTCTTTGAGCGCGGCGGCGAGGGCCGTCATGTCTGCGCCGCGCACGCACTCGTCCATGCGCCGCAGAAGCGCCAGCTTACGGGCGAGCAGCTCGATGTGCTCGTCCAGGAGCGGCAGCAGTCCCTCAGGCGCTTTCATCGAGCCGGCCTCCGTAGCGCGCGTTCACCTGCTGGAAGATGTACTCGGCCAGCGCGTCGCGCGGATGGCGGGCGGCGACCTGGGGCAGGAACATGCCCATGAAGTCGCGCACGCCCTCGCTGATCGCGTCGGCGTCCTCCTCGTCCCCTCCCACGGTCCGCTGCATCTGCTTGACCAGCATGGAGTAGAAGACGGAGGCGAAGTCGCGGGCCAGCCGGCGCAGCGTCTGCTCGTCGGGCGGTCGGGCCGGGTCGTAGGGCAGGCGGCGGACGAGCGCCTCGGCGCGTCCGGCGGCGAGCGCCTCGATGCCGAGGTCCGCCCCGTCACATGATCCTGAGCTCAGCATGGAGCGCTCCGGCCTCCTTCATGGCCTGGAAGATGGAGATGATGTCGCGCGGGCTCGCCCCGAGCAGGTTCAGCGCCCGGGCGACCTCGCTGACGGTGGTGCCGCGGTTCAGCACGCTCAGCCCTCCCTCCTGGCCCGGCAGCGGCTGCTCGATGATGCGCATCGCCGTGCGGTCCACCGTCTCGGTGGTCGCCCCGCGCGGCGCCAGCGGCGGGGGCTGCACCACCTCGGGCAGCTCCTGGGTGACCACCGTCAGGTTCCCGTGCGAGACGGCCACGCTGGAGATGGTCACGTCCTGGCCGGCCACCACCGTGCCGGTGCGCTCGTTGATGACGACCACGGCCTGCGCGTCGGGCGTGACCTGGAGGGTCTGTATCTCGCTGATGCGGCGCATCAGGTCGTTGAGGGCGAGGGTCTCGGGCAGGATCACGCGCACGGTGCCGGCGTCGAGCGCCACCGCCTTCGCCGCGCCGCACTGCTCGATGGCCGAGGCGATGCGCGTGGCCGTGGCGAAGTCGGCCCGGTGCAGCGAGAGCGTGACGCCGTCCTTGTGCAGGAAGGTGGTCCGGAGCTCGCGCTCGACGATCGCCCCGTCCGGCACGCGCCCCACCGTCGGGTGGCCCTGCTGGACGGTGGTGGCCGCCCCGCCGAAGGCGAAGCCGCCGACGGTGATCGGCCCCTGGGCGACGGCGTAGGTCTCGCCGTCCGCCCCGACCAGCGGGGTCAGCAGCAGCGTGCCGCCGCGCAGGCTGGTGCTCTGGTCCAGGGCGCTGACGGTCACGTCCAGGCGGTTGCCCTTGCGGGCGAAGGGGGGCAGCTCGGCGGTGACCATGACGGCGGCCACGTTCGAGGCGTCGAGCTGCGAGAGCCCCCGCGCCACGCGGAGCCGCTCCAGCATGTTCTGGGCGACCTCACCGGTCAGGTCGCTGCCGCCGCCGGTGCCGGCCAGCCCGATCACCAGGCCGAACCCGTAGAGCTGGTTGGCCCGCACGCCGGCCACGCTCGTGATGTCCTTGACGCGGGCGCCCCGGGCGGCCACGCTCGACAGGGCGAGGGCGAGGGCCACGAGGGCCGCCGTCCGGGCCGCGCTGTATCGCGTCAGTGCGCTGCGCATCTGCCGCCGTCCCCCCTTCTTAGAAGGGCCAGATCAGGTCGAGGATCCAGTTCAGCCAGCCCTGCCGCATGTAGGCGTCGGACTCGCCCGTCGTCTCGTAGTGGACCCTCAGGTGGGCCACGCGGCTTGAGAGCACGGTGTTGGCGCCGGAGACGTCCTCCGGCTTAACGATGCCGGTCACGATCGTCACCACGTCCTCCTGCTCGATGCGCCGCTCGCTTCGCCCGGCGATGACCAGGTTCCCATTCGGCAGCACGTCGATGACGGTTGCGGTGATGCTGTCGGTCAACCTGCGGCTGCTGTCGAACTCGTTGCTCCCTTCGAAGGTGCGGGAGGACTGCTGCACGAGCGTGCCGGCCGGGATGGTCAGGCCGGTGAGCTTGGCGTCGATCTCGGCCGAGCCGGCGCTGGCGGTGGTCTTCTCCATCTGGCGCTCGTCGTCCTTTTTGAAGGCGCTCTGCTCGGCGATGGTCACCGTCAGGGAGTCGCCCACGTCGGCGGCGAGGTTATCGCTGTAGAGGAAGGCCGCGCGCGGATTGCGCCTGTCCCAGATCGACTCGGCGCGCGCCGGCGGGGCGGCCGTCGCGGCCAGCAGGCCGAGGCACAGGAGCATCGCCGCCAGGCGGCCCGTTCGGTTCATCTCATTGCAGTGGCTCATCGGGCTGTCCTTCCAGGGCAACGCGGATCGTCGAGCCCTCCACGGCCGTGCCGACCACCTCGCGGCCGGTGCTCAGGTTCCGGGCGCGGGCCGCCTCGCCGAGGCGGGCGCGTCCGAGCGCCTTGCCCAGCGTCACGGCCCGCAGCGTGGACGTCTCCACCACCAGGCGTACGCGCTGGTTCAGCTCGATCACCAGCGGCTTCTCGGCCTCGCGCACCCGCCGCCTGGTCACCACCTGGCCGGGCTGGATGGTGGCGTCGGCGACTTTGCCCTCCAGCTCGGCCGGCGAGCGCACGCAGACGCCCGGCACGGGGGTGACGTCCCGCCGGGCGACGGCCACGTTCGCCGGGCCGAACGGCTCGCCGGGGCCGATGCGCCGCACGGCGACCACGACCCGCTCGGTGAGGGAGACCGTGAAGCTGAGCGGCACCTTCTTGAGGCGGCGGCCGTCGCGCACCAGGTCCACGTCCACGCGGACGATGCCCGCCGGCGGCCCGGCGGAGTGCAGGCATGGCCGCAGTTCGAGCTCCCCTTCGCCCTCCGGGACGAGCGCGGGGGGAGCGTCCTGCAGCAGCTCGATCCTCACGTCCGGACCGCCGTCGGGAAACTGTTCCCTCAAGTGCGCGCGGGCCGCCTCGGCCATCTGCTCGCCGCTCACTGTCCGGTAGGCCCGCTCGATCAGGCACGCCTCCGCCCCGCCGAGGTCCTGCGGCTCGAACCCGGCCGAGACCATGCGCACCGCCACCAGCGAACGGGTCATCCGGCGCACGTGGCCGGGCCAGGGCGCGTTGCCCAGCGGCAGGCCGGCCAGCTCGGCCGGGCAGCCCGGCGCCAGCTCGGCGATGTCGGCGAGCACGACCGTCCCTTCGCTGACCGTCGCCCGCTCCCTCAACACCACGCGCGCGGGCGGCTGGGCCGAGGCGGCCGCCCCGAGCGCGGCAAGGACCATGATGTGGCAGATCAGGCTGCGCATGCGTCAACTCACGATGAAGTTGGTGGCCTGGAGGATCCGGTCCCCCGCCTTGACCACCTTGGAGTTCAGCTCGTAGGTGCGCTGGGCGATGATCAGGTCGACCAGCTCGTTGACGACCTCCACGTTCGACATCTCCAGGTAGCCCTGCTTCAGCTCGCCCAGGCCGTCCCGGCCCGGCGTGCCGGCCGTGGCGGGGCCGGAGGCGACGGTCTCCGCGTAGAGGTTGCCCCCTTCGCTGGCGAGCCCGGCCGGGTTGGTGAAGTTGGCGAGCTGGATGCTGCCGACCTGGCTCGGCTCGCCGCCGGGGCTCTCGGCGGTGACGGTCCCGTCGCTGCCGATCGCCACCGCGAGCGCGTCGGTCGGGATGCTCAGCCGGGGATAGAGCGGGTATCCCTGCGAGGTGACCACGGTGCCGTCGGCGCCGACGCGGAAGTTCCCGTCGCGCGTGTACTTGGTCTCGCCCGTGGGGGACTCGACCTGGAAGAACCCGTCGCCGGTGATCGCCATGTCGAACTCGCCCGCCGTGTTCGAGATCGCCCCGCCGGTGAAGACCTTCAGCGTGGAGACCGGGGTGACGCCCGTGCCGAGCTCCAGCCCGGTCGGCGTCTGGCTGGCCGAAGTCTGCGTGGCACCGGGCCGCCGCATGGCGACGTACATCAAGTCGGCGAAGTCCACCTGCGATTTCTTGAAGCCGGTCGTGTTCGCGTTCGCCAGGTTGTTGGCGACGGTGTCGATGCGGATCGTCTGGGCGTCCATGCCCGTTGCCGCCGTGTACATGGCTCTCATCTGCGTGGCTCCTTTACGCGGCCGACTTGACGAGCTGGCCGTTCAGGTTGTCGCTGCGCTTGATGATCCGCGCGGCCGCCTCGTAGGCGCGCATCACGGTGACCAGGGCCACCATCTCCTGCACGGGGTTGACGTTGGATTCTTCGATCGCCCCCTGCACCACGCGGCTGTCCGCGGCGGGCCGCGCAGGGGGGCCGTCGTTGCGGAAGCTGCCCCGCCCTTCGGGCCTGAGCACGGAGGCATCGGCGAACTCCACCAGCCTCAGCCGCCCCAGCTCCTGCCCGCCGGCGGTGAGCCCGCCCGAGGCGTCCACGGTGATGCCGCCGGCCCCGGCCGGTATGCTCAACGAGCCGCCCTCGGCGGCGAAGCGGTTGCCCGCCCCGTCGGTCAGCTCGCCGTCCCGGTTCAGGTAGAGCCGCCCTTTGCGGGTGTAGCGCGGGCCGGCGGGCGTCTCGAGCACGAAGAAGCCTCGGCCGCTGATGGCCAGGTCGAGCGGGCGGCCGGTGCGGCGCACGGGCCCCTGCGAGAAGTCGGTCTCCGGGCCCGCCAGCGTCGGCCAGTGCGGGGCGCATGTTCCGCCGCCGCCGCCGCCGCCCCGGGCCGCCGTCAGCGCCGCCTGGAAGCGGCCGACCCGCCGCTTGTAGCCGGGGGTGTCGGCGTTGGCCAGGTTGGCGGCGACCAGGTCCAGGCTGCCGGCCAGGCCGTTCATGCGGCAGCCGGCGAGGTATACGGTGCTGTCCATGCGGGCGCCCCGTGCGGGGAGTCTGTTATCCGCACGGGCAGGCGCAAAGCCCATGCCACGGGCTTCGCGGGGGCCGACGCCGGGGGCGGAACGGCCAGGGCGGCCGTTCGTCGCCACCAGGGGGCGCTCAGGCGGCGGGGCCTGCCGACGGCCGGCAAACCGGGGACCGCGCGGCGGGGAACTTCTTTCCGCGACGGGGAAACGCCTTCCTTCTACGACCCTTCGGCGGCGACGCCCCCGAGCTCTACCTGCCGCACCAGCGTGAGCAGGTACTGGCGGTCGGCGTCGGAGATGCCCTGGAACTCCACGTGGTAGACGCACTCGTCCTCACCGCTGCGCCGCGTCTCGATGATCTTGCCCTGCACGGTGCGCGGCTCGGCGAGGCCCGGCGCCCGGCGGGCGCGCTCGCCGACGTAGTCCTGCGCCACGAACTCGAAGAGCAGCTCCTCGCCCGTCTCGTAGTAGGAGGGGCACTGCACGCAGAGCCCGCCGGCGCTGAGGTCGCGCAGCTCGCCCTCGCGACGGACCTGGCGTCCTTCCCACTGCGCTCGGAACGCGACCGGCCGGCGCACCTCGACCCGGTGATGCTCCCGCACGCCGGTGGAGCGCACGTCCAGGCTGTGCTCCAGCAGGCAGGTGCCGGCGGCGGTGTCGAGTCGCACCACGCGCGTTGTGAAGCTGTACGCCGACTCGCCCGCGAAGAAAGTGACCTCGACCGTGCGTCCCTCCAGCCCGCGCTCGGCCGGTGAGACGCCGGCCAGGGCGAGGTAGTCCTCCCGCTGGCCGTGGACCTCGCCGCGCACGTTGGCCAGGCCGCCGTCGGGACCACTGAGGAAGACGCGCAGCCCGTCCTCCAGCTCGCGGGTGCTGAAGTACGTGCCCCCGCGCGGGCGGCGAAAGCTGAGCTTCTCTCGCAGGGCCGCCACGCGCGCTGCGGCGCGGGCCGGCTCCTGCCCGCCCGGCCCCCGGGAGGCCATTCGCTGCAGGTAGCGGTGCACGGCCTGCTCGAAGACGTCGAGCTCCTCTACGACCTTGAGCGGCTCGTGGGGCGCCTGGTCCCTGGCCAGCTCGTGGACGAGCTCGCGCTCGGGCCGCTCCAGCTTCCAGGCGCAGAGCTTGCGGGCCAGCTTCTGCCACTCGCCCTTGACCTTCCGGCGGCGGCGGACCTGCTCGATGATGACGTGGACCAGCAGCAACAGGATGACCAGCAGGACGGCGCCGACGACCAGCAGCGCCCAGTGCACGCCGCCCGAGCCCCGCTGGAGCGCGCTCTGGATGCCGTCGAGCGCCCGGAGCGGTCGAGTGCCCTCCATGGACTCCCCCCCCTCCTGCGGCCGGCAGCCCGCGGGCCGCCCGGCCGGGCCTCTCCTGCCTTACATGATGATGCTGGCGAGCTGCTGGAGCAGGTTGTTGGTCACGCGCACGGTGCGGGAGTTGATCTGGAATCCTTGCTGCGCGATGATCAGCCGGGTGAACTCGCGGGCGATGTCCACGTTGCTGTCCTCCAGCACGTACTGGCGCACGCGGCCGGCCCGGCCCTGCATCCCGCTGGAATAGACGATGGAGCCGGCGGCGGGCGTGTGGCGGTAGTAGTTGCCGCCGGCCCGCTCCAGGCCCTGCGCATTGTCGAAGACGGCGATGCGCAAGGCGGCCACCTCCAGCGTCTCGCCGTTGCTGAACGTGCCGCTTATGATACCGGTGGCGTCAATGCTGATGCTCTGCAGGGCGCCGGTCGCGTAGCCGTCCTGGTCGATGGCCCCGGCCGAGGAAGCCCCGCCCATCTGGGTCAGCCCGTCGTAGAAGCCGATGCGCCCCAGGTCGACTTCGATGTCCTGGGTCGAGGCGATGCCGGGGAAGTTCAGGCTGATGTCGGCGTCCCACTCCTCAAAGCCGGCGCTGCCGGCCGTGTTGCCGAACGCGTCGGTCTCGTTGACGCCCTGGTAGATGCCGTTCTCGTCGAAGGTGATGCCGGCGATGCGGCGGTCGGGGATCGTGGTCGCCTCGCTGCAACTGTTGATGACCATGTCCCAGACGTTCTCCGTCTGGCCGTGGCGCACGAACGTGGCCGTCAGGGAGTGGCTGCGCGCCTGGCGGTCGAAGATGGTGATGTTGGTCGTCTGGGCCGAGGCGCCGCCGACCTCCAGGTAGTCGAACTCCGCGGGCATGGCGTCCGGCTGCGAAGCGCTGCTCAGGTTCACGTCCATCAGGCTGTAGCCGGCCTCGGTCTCGCTCACGGTGAGCCGGCCCTCGTCTATCGTGGCCACGCACTCGGCCGGCCCGCCGAAGGTGGCCACGATCGTGTCGAGCAGGTCCTGGATGGTGGTGCCGTCATTGGCCGCCCCGTAGGTGAAGGTGCCGCTGAGCTGGGTGCCGTCGGTGGCCCGGCCGGTGATGTCGATCGTCTCGCCGTCGGCGAAGTCCTGGAGTTGGACCACGTCGGCGAACTCGCTGGAGGCGGAGGCCAGCCCGCCGCTGGACAGCTCGTAGGTCATCTGCGATGCCTGGAGCCGCGTGGTCGTGGGGTCGTAGTCGTCGGCGCTCAGGTTGCCCTTGAAGTCGACCATGGTGGTGCGGCTGCCGGGCAGCTCGGTGCGGTAGGGGATCTGGATCGCCGTGTTGCCGGCCGATTGGAAGCCCTCCTCCTCCCCCGTGGTGCCGATGCGCTGCACGCGGTAGCCGCTGGAGGGGTCGACCAGGTAGCCCTCGGCGTCGACGTCGAAGGTGCCGTCACGGGTGAAGGCGTTCGTCACCCCGTCGTAGACGACGAAGAACCCGTCGCCGTCGAGCGCCAGGTCGAAGTCCTTCTCGGTCGAGGTGAAGCTGCCCTGCCCCATGCTCTTGGAGACGAGGGCCACTCGCACGCCGAGGCCGGTCTGGATCGGGTTCGTGCCGCCCACGTCCTCGCTGGCGCGCATGCCGCGGCTCAGCGTCCGCGAGAACATGTCGGAGAACGTGATGCGGTCTTCCTTGAACGAAACGGTGTCGGCGTTGGCGATGTTGTTGCCCGTCACGTTGAGCATCTCCTGGTATGCCCGCATGCCGAGCACGGCCGTCTGGAGCGAGTTGGACATCGTTTACCCTCCCGTTGTCGAGTAGATCCTGCGGATCTCGTCGAGGTTCAGTTCAAGGCCGTCCACCAGCAGCTTCACGTCGCCGGCCGTGTTGAGCACGGACTCGACCGTGCCCTGCCTCGAGAGGCCGTCCACTTCGTATTCGACCTGCCTGCCGATCAGCCCGGTGCCGTTGAGCAGCCGCTGGAGCGCCAGCACGTCCTTGAAGCTGGCGTTGAGCGCGTTGAGCGCGTCCACGTTGGTGAGCTGCGCGAGCTGGCTCACCATCTCGGCGTTGCTCATCGGCTCCTCCGGGTCCTGATTCTGCAACTGGGCTATCAGCATCTTCAGGAACAGGTCCTGCTGTGCGCTCAGCGCGCTGGAAAGGCTGCTCAGCATCGGCTCTATCTCCTTAGACGAGGCAATCGACTCCGCCCGACTCGCTGAAGACGGTCCAGGTGCGGTAGCGCGCCTGCTCGGCGGCGGCCGACAGGGGCGACCATTCCCCGCCGTCGGGCTCGCGCTCGGTCTGCGGGCCGTATCCGGCGCGCCCGTCCCTGCGGCCAGTCTGGTAGTCAGCCACTTCCAGGCGGCCGGGGTCCAGCGCGGCCTCCCGCAGGGAGCGGTCCAGGTTGCCCAGCTCCGCGCGCAGCGCCTCCCGCACCTCGACGTTCTCCACGCGGATGCGCACGTCCAGCTTGCCCTCGACCATCTCGATGTCCAGCTTCATGCGGCCCAGCTCCGGCGGATGGAGCCGGAGGGTCACCTCCGAGCGCCCGTTGCGGCTGGCGTACTGCGCCTGCTGCACGATGGCGGCCCGCGCCTGGCCGGCCGCCTGGACCGGCGCGCGGCGGACCGGCGCGGCGGCTGCGCCCGCTTCCTGGGCGTACTGCCGCCAGCCCGGCGCCTCGTTCGCGCCGCTCGGCGGCGCCGGCGTTCGGTCGCCACCCGCTCGCAGGGCGGCCGGCCGGGCCGCGACGTCGGCCGGCCCCCTGGGTCGGTCCTTCGCGCCGTCCTCGGCCGGGCGCGGCTCGGTCGCCCTCCCTTCGATTGCGCTCACCATGCGAGCCTCGTTCGCCTGGCCCAGCGCCTCCTTGGAGACATCTGGTTTCGCTTCAGCCGGTTGGCTCTCAGCGCGCTGGCCCTGTTTCGGGGCACCGCCGGGCACCGGCGCAGGCGCCTGCCGAGGCGGAGCCTCCTGCGGGGGCGCGACGGGCCGGCGCTCGCCGGCTTCCCGGCCTGCGGGACGCTCCGAGGCCGGCCGCTCCTCCCGCGCAGGCCGGTCGGGGAGCCGCTCGCGCAGAGCCGCCAGCACCTCGCCGGAGCGGCCGGGCGTCTCGAAGGCCCGCTCGGAAGCGCGGGGCAGAGGCCCGCCCTTCTCCTCGGGGGCATCGGCTTCGGCGGCATCCTGCGGGACGGCGCGCCCCTTCGCCTGAGCCGGCGGCTCGAGTGGCTCGTGCGCCGGCCGCTCCTCAACGTTCCGAGCCGCCGTCGCCTCGCCCTCGGCCTCCGTCTCTACTGCGGCGAGCGCCGTCTCCACCGCGGCGGAGGCGGCCGGTTCGGGCTCGGCCGCGGCACGCTCCGCCCGGCCCTCGCTGCGCTCGCCCGCGGTCGCCTCGCCGGGGGGCTCGTCCTGCGAACGGGGCTCCGCCTGCCGGTCCTGCGGGCGCTCCGGCGCCTGCTGGGACGGGGCATCGGGGGACGGCTGCGCGGGCGGCTGCGACGGCGCCTCGGGCGCGGTTTGCGGCCGCTCAGGGGACGGGGCCGGCTCAGCAGGCGGCGGCTGCTGGAGCTGCGGCGGCGGTTCGGGCGGGGAGCCGGCCGCCGGGCCGGCGCCCTCGATGAACATGTCGAGTATGCCCAGGAAGGTGCCGTCCGGGATGACCGGGCGGCCCTGCTGCGTCGCCGCTGCGCCGCCGGCGGGGGCCGGCTCGCAGGCACACGATGTCAGATCGGCGGCGAAGTTCACCTGTCGCGCACTCCGCACGAGGTCGGTTGACGCTTGTGCGGGCCGACAGGCGCAAGAGGTGTGCCAGCGGGCGCGGCGCCCGAGCGGAACGCCGCCCGGGGCGCGCCAGAGGGGCCTCAGAGGCCCCTGGGGCGTAGGATCAAGGGGCGCGGCCGCCCCCGGGGGCGCAGGGAGAGGGCGGGAAAGATCTTCCGCGCCGGGGGAATTCCTTCCCGCCCGGCGCTCAGGCCGCTTCGCCCTCCGGGGCCGGCGCCGGCTCGGCCTCCAGCGTGCGCGCCAGCCGGTCGGCCACGCGGTCGGCCACGAAGCGCAGGAAGTAGTGGGGCGAGGTCACGAAGAGCTGCGGCCCGAAGCGGCAGTCGTCGCTGCCGTAGTTGCGCCGGTAGTATTCGTCGATCGCCCCGCGCGCCTGCTGCTCGCCGGCGTCCCAGCTCTGCGAGAGCTCGAAGGGCACCTCGCCGGTGCCGGTGTCGATCACCTTGACGCTGAGGTGGACCGACGGCTTCCAATACGGATTGTGCTCGTCGACCGAGCCGATGACCAGCGCGTCGGCCAGGTACTCGCGCCGTATCCGCGCCAGCACGCTGACGGGCACGCGGCCGCCGGTGAAGGGATCGCCGAGCTCGGGCAGGTCGCAGGCCGGGATCACGATCACGTCGGTCGAGGCGGCGCGCTGGGAGAGCTTCTCCCGCAGCACGGCGGCGAACTCCTCCGTCGCAGAAGCATACTGCGTGCGGTTGCGGAACTCGGCGATGGCCACCCGCCCGTAGCGCAGCGCCAGCCGGGCAGGCGGCTGTGGCGGCGGCATCAGCACCGAGCAGCCGGCGGCGAGCAGCAGGGCCGCCCCGGCCGAGGCGAGCATTCCCGTCCTGCGAGTGTGCCGGTTCATTGTCCCGACGCCTCCTTCTCAAAGCCGCGCAGCAGCATCAGTATCTGCTGGAGCACCTCGATCTCGGCCTCCTCGTAGCTGCGCATCTCGTCGCGGAAGCCGAGCACGTCGGCCTTCCACTGCTCCAGCGACCCCTCCATGGCCTGGATGCGCCCGTCGTAGGTGGCCAGTTGGGCGCGCAGATCCTCGATGGCCTTGTCCTTCTCGGCCACAGTCTGTTCGAGGGCGGCGACGGTCTCCTTGAGGCGCTCGTTCTCGGCGCGGGCCTCGGCCAGCTTCTCCAGCGTGCGGTCGAGCGTCTCGGTCAGCGCGGGGGCGGGCGAGCCGAGCCGCACGTCGGGGGCCGGCTCGGGCGCGACAGCGGGCCCTTCCGCCTCGGCCGCCGGCGTCTGCGCGGACGGCGGCGGGGCCACCTCGACCTCCTGGCCCGCGCCGCTGCCGAGCGCGCATGACATGCCGCAGGCCAGGCCGACCAGGAACACGGCGAGCCTAAGCATCCTTGCTCTCATCGTCCTCTCCTTGAGCGAAGTACTCGCATTCCAGCGTCATCTCGCGCCCGCAGGGGCAGCGGACGGTGATCCTCTGCACGGTGCCGTCGTCGGCCTTGACGATGCTGACCTCCGGCTCGCCGGGCGCGTCTTGCTGCGGGGGGGCGGCCGGGCTCGGCCGGGGCAGCCCGGGCGCGGGGATGCGCGCCGCTTCGGGGCGCAGGGCCACGTCATCGCGTTTGAGCAGGCGGTGGCGCCCCTCGGCGCATGCCTCAGCCATGGTCATGTCCTCAGGTCAATGTTGTGCCCCAGCGGGGTGTCGTCGTCGGGCTCGGGCCCGGCCTCGTCGGGCTTGCGGCCCCGGGCGTCGCCTTCGTCCCCGGCGGCCTTGTCCTCGTCTTCGAGCGCCTCGGCCAGCTTCTTGCGGAAGCGCTCCTCGTTCTCTTCCCTGTCTTCGCGGGAGACCTCGCGGACTCGGCGCGGCACAGGGATCCTGACGGGCCTGATCTCATCGGCCATGGCTCCCCTCCAGTTTCCGCGTCAGGTTGTAGAGCGCACGGGTGTGCAGTTGAGATACGCGCCCTTCGGTCACGCCGAGGATCTCGGCCATCTCGGCCATGTAGAGGTCCTCGTAGTAGTACATGACGATGATCTGGCGCTCTCGCTCGGGCAGCTCGGCGATGGCTTCGGCGAGCCGCTCCACGCGCTCCTGGTGCTCCAGGTGCTCCAGGGGCGTGGCGGCGTCGGCGGCGACCAGCTCCTCCAGCGCGCTGGCCTCGCCCTCGCCGGTGCGCACGCGGTCCTGGAGCGATCCGACGTTGTCCCATTTCTCGTACGAGAGGTAGCGGACGACCTCCTGCTCGTCCATGTCGGCCTCGGCGGCCAGCTCCTCGATGCTCGGCTTGCGGGCGTGGCGGGCGCGGAACTCGCGGATGCACTGCCGCAGCCGGCTGAGGCGCTCGCGGGAGGACTTGCCGAGCATGTCGCTGCGGCGCAGGCAGTCCACGATGGCGCCCCGGATGCGGCTGTAGGCGAAGGTGGAGAACTTGACCCCCCGGCTCAGGTCGAAGCGGTGCGCCGCCTCCACCAGCCCCAGCGTGCCCGCGCT
The DNA here is from genome assembly GCA_964434535.1 of uncultured candidatus Brocadiaceae bacterium. Taxonomy (GTDB): domain Bacteria; phylum Planctomycetota; class Brocadiia; order SM23-32; family SM23-32; genus SM23-32. Next base: position 22,179 of record CAYSWA010000008.1, read on the forward strand.
GATCAGGTCGTCCTCGGACAGCGAGGGGTCGAGCCCGACCCGGATGCGCCCGGCGATCCGCTTGACCAGGCCCAGGTGGCTCGTGACGAGCTGCTTGATGAACCCGTCGGGCTGGCGGGCCTCTTCGTAAGCTGTCTCGGCCGGTGTCGCCATCTTCCCTTCCTGCCGTCAGGCTCCTTCCCCGTCGCCGCGCGCGCGCATCGCGTCGTAGAACACGCTGAGGGCGATGGCGGCGCAGACCCAGAAGATCGGGCCTGCGACCGCCGCGCAGAGGCCGGCGCGCCGGGCCGCCACCAGCGGCGGACACCCGCAGAGCAGCGCCGCCAGCAGGCCGCCGCAGAAGGCGGTGATCGCCCCGAGCAGCCCGATGTTGCGTGGCAGCTTACTCATTGGCCGCCTCGCCGATGGTCTTGAAGAACCGTCCCAAGTCGGCCCCGCCGTCGCGGGCGGCGCTGATGATGCGCGCGGCGATCTTGCGCACGTCGCGGCTGCACGGCGAGCCGGCGTAGTGCGTCAGGAACGCCACCTGCCGCCGGGTCGCCTCGCCGACCGTGTCGTCCATGCCGATTGCGCCTATGTACTGCACCTGCAGGCCCAGGAAACGCCGGGCGGCAGTGCGCAGGCGGTCGAAGCTGCGGATCGCCTCCTCCTTGCCCTGGCAGCGGTTCATGATGACCGAGACGGGCACGCGCCGGGCCTCCGGCCGCTTGCTGAAGACCTTCAACAGGGCGTAGGCGTCGGTCAGCGCGGTCGGCTCGGGGTTGACCACCAGCAGCACTTCGTCGGACGCGCAGAGCGTGCGCACAACGCCCGGGGAGATGCCGGGCGCCGTGTCCACGACGACGAAGTCCATGCCCGCGCAGTATCGCTCCACCTTCGCCAGCACGCCGTCCACCTCGCCGTCGTCGAGCATGGCGAGCTCCTCGACCCCGGAGGCGCCGGGCAGTATCCTGAGCCCGCGCGGCCCCTGCACCACGATGTCCTCCAGCTCGCATTCGCCCGCCAGCACGTCGCGCAGCGTGCGCCGCACGTCGAGCCCCAGCAGCACGTCGACGTTGCCGAGCCCGAGGTCTGCGTCGAGCAGCAGCACATCCAACTTGAAAAGGCGCAGGCAGAGGGCCAGGTTCACCGCGAGGTTCGTCTTGCCCGTGCCGCCCTTGCCGCTGGTGACGGCGAGGATGCGCGGCTTGGCGGCGGTGCGGCTCATCTGATCTCTCCCGTTGCGTCTCAGGGGGCGGCGGCCGGCTCGCCGGCGGGGGCGAACTCGGCCTCGGCGGCCTGCACCACGCCGACGTTGCGCACCTGCGCGTCGTCGGTGATCTCGTCGTACGAGATGACGGGGATCTCGGGGAAGACGCGGCTGACGATGCCGCGCACGTAGGGCCGTATCTGCGAGTCGACCAGGAGCACCGTGTCGGAGCCGATCTCGAAGGCCGAGCGCGTCTTCTCGGAGATGCCGCCGATGAGCTGCCGTATGCGCTGGGGCGGCAGGTTGATGCGCACCTCGCCGTCGGTCCGTTCGACGGCGTCGCGGATTTCCTCCTCCACGTGGGGGTCGAAGGAGAGCGCGTTGATGCGGCCTTCCTCGTCGCAGAACCGGGCGCAGATGGCCCGCCCCAGGGACTTGCGCACCAGCTCGGTCAGGGTCAGCACGTCCTTGACGTGGCCGGCGTAGTTGCCGAGCCTCTCCAGGATGAAGGCCAGGTTGTTGATCGGCACGCCTTCGGCCAGCAGGCCCTGGAGCACCTGCTGGAGCTGGGCGAGCTTGAGCATGTCCGGCACCAGCTCCTCGACGATGGCCGGGTTCTTCTCCTTGACGTTGTCGAGCAGGTCCTGCACGTCCTGGCGGTTGAGGATCTCGTGGGCGTGACGACGCAGCACCTCCGAGAGGTGCGTGATGAAGACCGAGTCGGCGTCCACCACGGTGAAGCCGATCCCCTCGGCGCGCTCCTTCTCGCTGCGGGTGACCCAGACCACGGGCAGGCCGAAGGACGGCTCGGTGGTGCGGATGCCGTTCAGCCCCGTCGGCTCGCCCTCGGGCTTCATGGCCATCACCCAGCCGGGGTGCAGCTCGCCCTCGGCCGCTTTGTGGCCCATCAGCTTGATCTGGTAGCTGTTGGTGTCCAGCTCCACGTTGTCCAGGATCCGGATCTTCGGCAGCACCAGCCCGAGCTCGCGGGCGAAGCGCTTGCGCAGGGCCTTGATGCGCTCCAGCAGCGTGCCGCCCTTCTGCGGGTCGATGAGCTGGACCAGGTTGTAGCCGACCTCGACCGATATGCGGTCCGGCTCCAGCAGGGAGTGGATGAGCTGCTCCTCGGCCTCCTTGCCCTCGGCCTTCTCGTCCCGCTCGGGCTCGGCGTCGGCCTGCTCGGCGCGGCGTCGGTTGCGAATGACGAAGTAGGCGCCGGCCAGGCAGAGCCCCAGGAAGATGAACGGAACCGCCGGCAGGCCGGGCAGCAGCCCGAAGCCGAAGATGATGGCGGCGGCCGTGGCGATGGCCCGGGGGTTGGCGAAGACCTGCACGCCGAGCTCCTGGCTCAGCCCGCGGTCGGTGGCCGACTTGGTGATCAGGATCCCGGCGGAGGTGGACATGATGACGGCGGGGATCTGCGTGACCAGGCCGTCGCCGACGGTCAGCAGCGCGTAGGTCCTGAGCGCCTCGGCAACGCCCATGCCCCGGCCCAGCCCGATGACGATGCCGCCGACGATGTTGATGCAGACGATGACGATGCCGGCGATGGCGTCGCCGCGCACGTACTTGCTGGCGCCGTCCATCGCGCCGTAGAAGTCGGCCTCCTGCACGATCTCCTCGCGCCGGCCCCGCGCCTCGCGCTCGTCGATCAGCCCGGCGCTCAGGTCGGCGTCGATGCTCATCTGCTTGCCGGGCATCGAGTCGAGCGTGAAGCGCGCGGCGACCTCGCTGATCCGCTCGGCGCCCTTGGTGATGACGATGAACTGGATGACGATCAGGATCAGGAAGATGATCAGCCCCACCACCATCTGCCCGCCGACCACGAACTGGCCGAACGCCTCGATGACGTTGCCCGCGTAGGCGTTCAGCAGGATCAGCCGCGTGGAGGCCACGTTCAGCGCCAGGCGGAACAGCGTGCCGATCAGCAGCAGCGAGGGGAACGTGGAGAGGTGCAGCGGGCTGCCGACCCCGAGCACGATCATCAGCAGCAGCAGCACGTAGGCGAAGTTGAACGTGAGCAGCACGTCCAGCACGATGGTGGGCAGCGGGATGATGATGGCGATCAGGATGCCCATCACCCCGGCGGCGAGCACCACGTCGCTGTGGCGGCTCAGCAGGACGGCGACCCTCTCCAGGGAGGCGGCCGTCGAGGTGGCTTTTGCCCGCATCTCGTTACGCTCCTTCGGCGCCCATCACGAACGCCAGCACCTGGGCCACGGCGTAGTAGAGCTTCGGCGGGATCTCCGTGCCCACCTCGACCGCCTCGTAGAGCGCCTGGGCGAGCGTGCGCCGCTCCAGCACGGGCACGCCGTGGCGGCGGGCGATCTGCTTGATCCGCTCGGCGAGCCAGTCCCGCCCCTTGGCGACAAGGCGCGGGGCGGACATCGTCTCCTCGTCCCACTCGATCGCCACCGCCAGGTGCGTGGGGTTGGTCACCACCACGGTGGCGCGGGGGACGGCCTGCATCATGCGGCTGCGGGCCAGCGCGCGGCGGGCCTGCTCCTGGCGGGCCTTCACCTCGGGGTCGCCCTCGTCGCGCTTGTGCTCCTCCTTCAGCTCGGTGCGCGACATCATGAGCTGCTTCTCGCTGCGGTAGCGCTGCCACGCGTAGTCCAGCGCCGCCACCACGAGCATGGCCGCCCCGATGCGCAGCACCTGCGAGAGGCAGAGCCGCTGCCCCACGTAGAGGATGCCCCACGTGCTCTTGCCGATGACGGCGTAGAACCATTGGATGCGGCTGCGCACCAGGAAGTAGACGATCAGCCCGATCGCCGCCAGCTTCAGCACCGCCACCAGCAGGCGCACGACGGCGGACTTCGAGAAGAGCTGCTTGAAGCCCTGCACCGGGTTGATGTGCGAGAGGTCCGGGGCGATCTTGCGCGGCACGACCATCACGCCCGTCTGCGCCAGCGAAGCCAGCAGCCCCACCAGCCCGGTCATCACCATGATCGGCGCCACGGCCCGGATCACGTTGCGCGCCCCCTCGCACAGCAGCCCCTGCACGCCGCCCGCACTCACCTGCGGCGCGTAGAGCCGGCCCAGGTGGCCGGACATCTGGCCCGCGATCGTCTGGAGCGTATAGTTGCCGAACAGAACCAGCGCCCCGATCGCCGCCAGCAGCACCAGGGCGTTGTTGACCTCGGCGCTCTGGGCGACCTGCCCCTGCTCGCGCGCCCGCTCCCGGCGGCGTCGCGTCGGCTTCTCGGTCTTCTGCTCGGCCGAATCATTGGGCGGCATACGCCGTCAGTCCCTTCTGCTCGCTACGCGCCGGCCGCCACGCCGGTCATGAACTGGATCATCACGCGGGAGACCTCGCCCGCGTAGCGCACCAGCAGCGGCACGAAAAGCGTCAGCCCGACCAGGCCGACGCCGATCCGCACCGGGAAGCCGATGATCAGAATGTTCATCTCGGGCACCAGCCGCGCCATCACCGCCATGGTCAGGCTGACCATGAACGTCAGAAGCAGCAGCGGCGAGGCGAGCTGGAGCGCCATCACGAAGCTGTGCGCCACCGCCTCCACGCTGACCCGGCGGATGAACTCCGGGGCCAGGAAAGCGCCGAGCGGCCACTGCGCGAAGCTCTCGTGCAGCGCCCGCACCATCATCAGGTGGCCGCCGGCCCCGAAGAAAACGAGCGTGCCCACCAGCAGGCAGAAAGTGCCCACCAGCGTCGACTGATCGCCGTGGACCGGGTCGGCGACCGCCGCCAGGGCCATGCCCATCTGCTGGCCGAACATCTCCCCGGCGTGCCTCAGCGCCAGAAACAGCATCTGCGCCCCCGCCCCGAGCAGCAGCCCGAAGGTAGCCTCCGCCGCCGCGAAGAGCGCGAACTGCACCGGCTGCCACGAGCCGACCGGCGGCGCCTGCCCCGCCACCGGCCACAGGACCGCCGAGACCGCCACCACCGCCAGCGCCTTGATCGCCCGCGGCGCCCGCCCCTGGCTGAAGAACGGCAGGAACGCGAACACGCACCCCACCCTGACCACGACGAGCACCAGCACCATCAGCGAGTCCAGGTCCACGCTCACCCTCCGAAGACGCGAAGCCACTGCATCGTGCTGGCCGTGTAGGCCACGATCACGTTGAGCATCCACGGCAAGAGCCAGATCAACACCCCGACCACCGCCAGGATCTTGGGGATCATCGTCAGCGTCATCTCCCGGATGGAGGTGACGGCCTGGAAGATCGAGACCGCCAGCCCCACCACCAGCCCGGCCGCCAGCAGCGGCCCCACCACCGTCAGACCCGTGATCAACGTGCGCCGCGCCAGGAAGATCACCATCTGCTCGGTCATCGCCCTATATCCCCCCGAAGCTGAAGACCAGCGACTCCGATATCAGGTGCCACCCGTCCACGAGCACGAACAGCAGGATCTTCAGCGGCGCCGAGATCATGATCGGCGGCAGCATGATCATGCCCATCGAGAGCAGCACCGACGCCACCACCAGGTCCACCACCAGGAACGGAAGGAACAGCACGAACCCCAGCTCGAAAGCCGTCTTCAGCTCGCTGATGACGAAGGCGGGGATCAGCACGTAGCTCGGCACCTCGGCCGGCTGCTCCGGCCGCTCCAGCCCGGCCATCTGCGCGAAGAGGATCAGCTCGTCCTCGCCGGTCTGGGCGAACATGAAGTCGCGCAGCGGCTCCACCCCCCGCCCGATCGCCTCCTCGGCCGTGATGCTCTCCGAGAGGTAGGGCTGGATGGCCTCGGCGTTGATCCGCTTCAGCACCGGCGCCATCACGAACAGCGAGAGGAACAGCGCCATGCCCACGATGACCTGGCTCGGCGGGATGTTGCGCGTGCTCAGCGCGCTGCGGATGAAGGCGAGCACGATGACGATGCGCGTGAAGGCGCTCATCAGCATCAGCACCGAGGGGATCACGCTCAGCAGCGTGATCAGCAGCACGATCTTGACCGGGGTGGCCATGGTCTCGGGCGTCTCGGCCTCGATGCGGCGGGCGAGCCGGCTCATGTCGGTCAGGCCCGGCAGCGGCCCGGCCTCCGTCGCAGCCGCGGCCGGCCCGGCCAGCGCGCCCAGCAGCATCAGCCCGAGCAGGATCGCCGCACTCGCCCTCATCGCGCCGCCCCCGTCAGTCGCTGGAGCAGCGCCCGGAAGCCCTCGGTGGTGCCGGGCGCGTCGTCGCTCGGCAGTTCGTCCTCACTCAGCTCGGCGATCCGTGCCACGCTGCCCCCGCAGGAGGCGAGCAGCAGCACGCGGCGCCCGACCTTGACCAGCAGCAACTGGACGTTGCGCCCGGCCGGGCGGCTCTCGATCACCTCCAGGTAGCCGCCGCGCCCGGGCAAGCCCCCGCCGCCGAAACGCTTCAGCAGGTAGACCCCGCCGCAGATCAGCGCGATCACCGCGCTCGTGCCCCCGATCACCCGCCCCCAGGGGATGGGCGGGGCGGCGGGCTTCCACTCGATCGGCGCCCTGGCCCCGGCCCCGGACGGCTCCGCCGGCGGCGCCGCGCCGGCGACGGCCGAAGCGATCCCGAGCGCCAGCATCAAGAAGGCGACGGTGCGTGTCGAGCGGACAAGGCGTGCGGGCACGGTAGGCCTCCCATTGCGCGGTGGTGCACGCGGGGCCAGGCGCAAGGACCGTGCCACGGATGCGCCGCGAAAAAGTCGGGAAACAGGCCCGGCGCCGGCAGGTCGTAAGTTACTAATGCGAAAGCGCTTACGGTTTCGGTGCCGGGCCGCGAGCGACGGCGGGGGGCGTGGCGTTTCTCAACGACCGTTAGATTTGTCAACCCCCAGACCGCTGCCGCCGAGCTGGCTCAGCCGACCCTGGGGGTTGATGATCTCGGTGATGCGCAGGCCGAAGTTGTTGTCGACCACCACCACCTCGCCGCGGGCGAAGCGCACGTCGCGCACGTAGAGGTCGAGCGGCTCGCCGGCCATCTTGTCCAGCTCGACCACGGAGCCGGTGCGCAACTGAAGCAGCTCGCGCACGGTGATCGTGCTGCGCCCCAGCTCGACGGTGACGGGCATGGAGATGTCGAGCACCAGGTCCAGGCTCAGCCCGGAGCCCTGAGGGGTCTGGTCGAGTTCGCTGAATTCGGCGGCCTGCATGGTCACCTTGCCGCCCTCTTGCTCGGGGGCGGCGTCCTGCGCTTCTTTCGCCACGGGATCACTCCTCCATGATGAGCTTGGCGGCGTATTTGCCCTGGGACAGGCCGGGGTAGGCCCTGAACTTGACCCGATCGTTCACCTTCACCTTCAGGGGGTCGCCGATGCGCGTGTCCAGCACGATGACGTCGCCGGGCTCGGCCCTGACCAGCCGGGCGACGCGGATGTCGGTCGAGCCGAGCACCACGCTCAGCTCGACGCTGGTGCGGCGCAGGCTCTCGCGCAGCCCGGCGGCGACCGCCTCCTCGCCGGCGGCCACGGCATGCTCGTGCTCAGGCTCCTGGCTCTGGGGCGGCAGGGAGCGCACGGCCTGGAAGGGCACCGTCAGGGCCACCTGGCCCGAGCCGATGTTGCCCTGCATCAGGAAGCTGAGCTGGAACAGGTCCTCCCGGGGCGCGTAGAGGTCGAGGCCCGGCAGGTCGCCCACGAAGCGCCCCAGCGTTGCGCTGAACTCGCCGACGTTCTGCCAGACCTCGGGCAGCGGCTCCAGGAAGCCCCAGGCGAACTTGGCGAAGGCGCGCACGTCCAGGTCCGTGAACTCGGTGGCCACCTCCGAGGCCTCGCCCGGCCCGCCCATCATCCGGTCCAGGCAGGTGCCGGCGAACGGCCGGGCCACGCTCAGCAGGCCGTGGAAGCCGAGCGGCTCCATCGTGAAGGTGTATCCCACGACCGACTCCCCCACCTCCTCCACCAGGTTCTCCCACTTCATCTGGTCCATGCTGACCAGTTGCGTCTTCATGCTCGTGCGCAGCAGGCGCGAGGCGTGGGTGTTGGCGGCTTCGGTGAGCTGGTCGTTGATGCGCCGCAGCTTCTCCAGGGCGGACTTGTTGAACCGGTTCGGCTGGGTGAAGTCGTAGCTGTGCACGCGCCGAGAAGGTTCGGCCCGCTCGGCGCCGGCCGGCTGGGTCCGCTGCTCTTCCTCCTCCTGGGTGGCCTGGAGCAGGGTCTCGACCTCTTCCTTGCTGAGCTTGCCTTCGGCGCCGGAGCTCATTGCACGTTGAACTCCTCGAAGTAGACGTCCTTGATCGTCAGGCCCGCCGCGCGCTCGGCCAGCAGGGCGTTGAAGCCGTCCTGCACCTCCCGTCGCAGGCGGCGTATGGCCGCCCCGCCCTCTACCTCCTCGAGCTGCTTGTCGGAGAGGAAGGTGATCAGCCAGCTCTTGAAGACCGCCTCCCTGGCCTTGATCTGCCCCTGGACGGCGGCGGCGGAGGCCTTATCCACCTCCAGCGTGATCGTCACCTGGAGGTAGCGCGTGAGCCGCCCGCCCGCCAGGTTCACCACCGTGGTGCCGAAGGGAACGTACTCGGTGGCCTGCTCGGCTCCCTGGGCGGCGCTCCCCGTCTCGCTCGGGGGCGCCCCGGCAGGCTTGCTGCTCATCACGTAGGCGGCCGCCAGCCCCAGCGCGACGGCGATCAGCAGCACTGCCGCGCCCAGCACCATCAGGACCGAGATGAAGCCGGCCCTCGGTTCATCCGGCATCGTTGCTCTCATCGCTGTGTGTTCCTTCCTCGCGAGCTTGCTCCAGGTAAGGCTTGGTCAGGAGCACGTCCACTTTGAGCTGCCAGGGCTCGTCTTCGGCTGGCGGCGCCTCCGCCGGCGCGCTGCGCAGGAACGTGTACATGCGCCGCCGCGCCAGGTCCTGCACGCCCGGGGCCATCCCCTCGATGAGCTTGCCGCGCACCTCTTCAGCGGCGGCGAGGGCGGCGGCCGCCTGGTCCAGCGCCACCTCCTCCCGAGAGACCAGCTCGGCGCCGATGCGGATCACGAAGCCCCTGGCCAGCAGCACCCGCTCCAGCCGGGGCCCCAGGTCGCGCAGGAACTCCTGCTCGGCCCCGCTGAGGCCCTCGTCGCCCGGCGCGTAGCCGAGCGGCGTGGAGAGCTCGACCCGGTGGCCGATCGCGCTCTCGGCGTCGCGCACGTCGTGCTCGTCGCGCAGCGACTGGAGCGCCTCCTGGGCGGCCTCCAGCTCGGGGTCGATCCGCCGCGACCTCGGCGGCGTCGTCTCGCCCTCGGTCGCCTTGTAACGCGGGCCCACGTTGCCCTCCAGCATCTGGGCGCCCTCGCCGTGGAACACGCCGCCGAGCCCGAAGGTGCGCAGGGCGCGGATGAACGAGCCGCGCCCCGCGTGGAACAGACCCGCTTCCTGCTCGGTGGCGAACGCCTGGAGGATGATGAAGAAGGCCAGCAGCAGCGTCATGATCGAGCAGTAGGCGACCAGGTAGCGCGGGGCGCCCTTCTTCTCCTCGTCGGGTTGCCTTTGCAGGTCGGCGGCGGCGATGGCTCAGACCTCCAGCATGGTTATCTCGCACTGGCCCCGCCCGACGGCGGGGCCGCTCAGCTCCGCATTGTCGCTCAGCCCGATGTCCGGGCAGGCCTTGCCCGCGCGCTCGCTGATGTAGCGCACCACCCGCGCCGCCATGGCCAGCGAGCGGGCCCGGCGCTGCTGCTCGGGCAGGTCGGCGGCCGCCTCCACCCGAACGATGACGCTGTACGGCTTGGCGCGGGTCATCTTGACGAACTTCTCCAGCACCTTACCCCCGCTCTCGGTCACCTGCGTGCCGGTGCCGAACAGCTCGACCACGGGGATGCGCACCACCAGCGCGCCCTTCAGGTCCTGCAGGCGGGCGATGTCGATCTCCGTGTAGTGGTGCTTCATCTCCTGGATCAGCTCCGCGGTCTCGGTCGGCGGCTTCTCGGCCCCCTCGCTGTCGAGCCGGGAGGACATGAGCCGGCGCTCGTCGGGACCGATGCTGTCCTGGCCCATGGCGGCGTCGAACATGCCCAGGCGCCTTCCCCCCGTGGTCAGCCCCACGCTCAGGTGCTGGAAGCTCTCGGGGTCGGGAGTCGAGAACGTCAGCAGCAGCACGAAGAAGGTCAGCAGCAGCGTGACCGAATCGCCGTAGGTCATCATCCACACCGGCGCCCCGCCCTGCTGCTCGTCGCCCTGGCTTTCGGGCTCCATCAGGCGGCCCTCCCTGCCTCGCGTCGCCCGGGCGCCAGGAAGGAGGTGAGCCGGTCCTCCAGCACGCTCGGGTTGATGCCGGCCTGGATGCCGCGCAGGCCCTCGATCATCATCTGGCGGACGGTCTCCTCCTCCTTGCTGCGGGTGGTGAGCTTGCCGGCGAGCGGGATGAACAGCAGGTTGGCCAGCAGCGCGCCGTAGAAGGTCGTCAGCAGCGCCGTGGCCATGCCGACGCCGATCTGGCTCGGGTCGTCGAGCTGGCGCAGCATCTGCACCAGGCCGATCAGCGTGCCGATCATCCCGAAGGCCGGGGCCGCCTCGCCCATGAAGGCCAGGACGTTGGCGCCGAGCTTGTTGCGGCGCTGGAGGGTGTTGAGCTCGATGAGCATCTGCTCGCGGATCTGGTCGCCCTCGGTGCCGTCGATGATGAGCTGGAGCCCCTTGGCCAGGAAGTCGTCGTCGCAGTCGGTCATCGGCCCCTCCAGGGCGAGCACGCCGTCGCGGCGGGCGATGCGGGCGAACTCCGACATCTCGGAGATCACCCGCTCGGCCGGCGGGATGCTCACCGCGAAGGTGCGCTTGACCACGCTGGCGATCCGCAGCACCTCGGCCAGGGGGAAGTGCACCAGCGTGGCGCAGACCGTGCCGCCCACAGTGATGAGCACGGCCGGCACGTTCACGAACGCCCCCGCCCCGCCGCCGATGAAGATGGCCCCGGCGATCAAGACGAAGCCCGCCACCGCGCCCAGCATCGTCGCTATGTCCATCCTCAGCCCTCCCGGTCGGGGCTCTGGCCCACGCGCTTGAGCCGGTCGGTGATCTCGGCGCTCATCGCCGGGTCGCTCAGGGCCAGGGCCTCCAGCGTCTTCGCCGCGCTGCGCTCCTGCATCAGGTAGACGATCTTGACCACGGCGTCCTGCTTCTGGTTGGCGTACATCTCTTTGAGCACCTGCGCCGCGCTCTCCGGGGCCATCTTGCCGTAGATGTCGGCGGTCTTCTTCAGGTTCGTCTCCTCGCTCTGCTCGATCAGCACCTGGCGGCCGGCCAGCTCGGCCTGGCGCGCGGCCAGCTCGTCCCTGAGCGCCACCAGCTCTTCCTTCTCCCCGGCGAAACGCTCACGGAGGGCGTCGCGCTCCTGCTTGATCTGCTGCTCCCAGCCGTCCAGCTCGCGCGCGCGACGCTCCAGCTCGCGCAGGCTCCCCTCGTAGTCGGCCACTTTGCGCTTCAGCTCCTCGGCCAGCCGTTCCAGCCGCGCCTGGGGCCCGAAGCGCAGGAACGGCGCCTCGCGCCCGGCCGGCAGCGGCGCGGCTGCGGCGGCTTCGGCCGCCGCTTCGTCCGGCTCGGGCCCTGAGCGCACGGGCAGCAGCGCCCCGACCAGCGGCAGCTCCGCGAGCCCGGCGCGTTGCGGGCTCAGGCCCCCGCGCACGCGCACGACGACGACGAGGCTGGCCACGAACAGGACCAGCGCCACGACCAGGACCCCCGCGACGACGGCGGCTTTCTTCACTGTGCGCCCCCGGCTCTGGCGTACTCCCACGCGGTGTGCAGGTCCACCGCCCGCTCCTCGTTCTTCTCCTGCTCGGCCTCGAACTCGGCCCGAAGCCTGTCACGGTACTTCTCCAGGACCTTGCGCGACTGCATCATGCGCTGGAGCCGCCGGCGGACGTCCTCGCGCTGCTCGCCGAGGGCGGCGATCTGGCGGCGGGCCGCCTCGATCTGTCGGCGCAGGTGGCGAAGGTAGTCGGCGCAGCGGCGGTTCTCGTCCAGGTCGGCCCGCTCGCGGGCCGCCCGCGCCTGCTGGAGGTTCTCCTCCCGGCTGCCCTCCAGCTCCGCCAGGGCGCGCCGCGCGCGCCGGAGCCGGCGGTCGGCGCCGGCCAGCTCCACCTCCAGGCCCCTCTGCTGCCGGGCGCGCACGTCGAGCACGTTCTGGTAACGGAAGCGGAATCCGCCGGCCATCTTCCCTTCCTCCTTCTACCTTCGCCCTACAGCGTCCAGCGGTCGGTTATCAGCTTGAACTTGGCCAGCGCGCCCGGCAGCGGCTCGCGCTCGCCGATGCGCTGCCTGAGGAGGGCCTCTATCTCGGGCATCAGCTCGATGGCCGTGTCGATGGCCTCGCTGGTGCCCCGGGTGTAGGCGCCGATCTTGATCAGGTCTGCGGCCTCCTGGTAGGTGCTCAGGATCGCCTTGAGCCGGCGGGCCACGTCGAGCTGCCCCTCGTCGACGACGTTGCGCATCACCCGGCTGACGCTGCCCAGCACGTCGATGGCGGGGTAGTGCCCCCGGTCGGCCAGGTGGCGGGCCAGCGCCACGTGCCCGTCCAGGGTAGCCCGCACGGTGTCGGCGACCGGCTCGGTGAAGTCGTCCCGCTCCACCAGCACGGTATAGATGCCGGTGAGGCTGCCCTTCTCGCAGTTGCCGAGCCGCTCGGTCAGCGAGGGGAGCAGCGAGAAGGCCGACGGCGGGTAGCCGCGCGTGGTCGGCGGCTCGCCGGCCGCCAGGCCGACCTCGCGCTGCGCGTTGGCCACGCGCGTGAGCGAGTCCATCATGTAGAGCACGTCCATGCCGCGCTCGCGCAGGTACTCGGCGATGGTCGTCGAGGTGTAGGCGGCCTTGATCTTCAGCAGCGGGGGGGCGGCGGCGGTGGCGACGACGACCACGGACTTCTTCAGCCCCTCGGGCCCGAGGTTCTGCCTGATGAACTGGCCCACCTCGCGCCCGCGCTCGCCGACCAGGGCGATCACGTTCGCCTCGGCCTCCGAGCCGCGGGCGATCTCGCCCAGCAGCACGCTCTTGCCCACCCCGCTGCCGCTGAAGATGCCGACGCGCTGGCCCTTGCCCAGGGTCAGCGCCACGTCGATGGCGCGGATGCCGGTGCGGAAGACCTCGGTGATGGCGGCCCGCTTGAGCGGGTGGGGCGGGGGCCTGTCGATCGGGGCGTGGTGGGGGCAGATCAGCGGCCCCTCGCCGTCGATAGGCCGCCCGAGGCCGTCCAGCACGCGGCCCAGCAGGTTCGGCCCCAGCCCGACCGAGAGGCCGACCGGGCAGGAGACGACGCGGTCGCCGGCCTGCACGCCGTTGAGCTTCTCCAGGGGCATCAGGATGGTGGTGTCCTCGCGGAAGCCGATCACCTCGGCCTTCACAGTGCGCCTCGATCTGGCGTTGCGGTGGTGTATCTCGCAGAGGTGGCCGACGCCGAGCACGGGGCTGCGGGCCTCGACGATCGAGCCGGCCACGCGCGTAACCTCCCCCTCGTAGGCGAGGCAGTCCACCTCGCTGATCAGCTCCTCGTAGTGGCGCAGGTCAAACGCCATCGCCTTCCCCACTTCGCTTCATCAGGCTGTTGCGTATGCGTTCGAGCCGTCCCGGTATCTCGGAGAAGACCTTGCCCGAGTCGGTCTCGATGCAGCACGAGGCGAGGGGGATCGACTCGTCGGGCACGGTGGTGATGCGCGTGGTGCCGAAGGTCTTGCCCAGCCGCTGCACGGCCGCCTGGGCCAGCTCGTGGTCGCGCGGGTTGACCCGCAGCACCAGCGCCCCCTTGCTGCGCACGGCCTGCAGGGTGGAGCGGACCACCTCGCCGATGCGGTAGCGCCCGTTCTCGATCTCGCACTGGAGCACCTTCTCGGTGATGCTGAGGCTGAAGGAGACGATCTGCTCCTCGCTCGCCTCCAGCAGCTCCTCCCGCTCCTGCTTCACGCTGCCGATCAGCGAGGCCAGCTCATCCAGCCGCCGCTCGATCTGCCGCTCCTTGCGGGCCAGATCGGCCTCGCGACGGGCGAGGGCCTCCTCGCGCTCGTCCAGCTCCCGACGCTGGCGCGCGATGCGCTCGATCTGCTGCGCCGAGGCGCCCTCGGAGCGGGCGCGGGCGGCGCTGCCTCCCCGCACGCCCCTGAGCGCGCGATTGAGCCGGAGCCGGGCCGGGTCACTCGACATACTGCTCGTCCCCCATCTCGACCACCAGGTCGCCCTCGCGATACATGCGCCGCGCCTGCTTCATGATCTCCTCGCGGGCGGCCTCCACCTCGGAGAGCGGCACGCGGCCGGCCATCTCGCGCTCCTCCTCGACGCGCTCGCGGGCGCGCTGCGACACGTTGTTGTAGAAGAAGTCCCGGATCCGGTCCGGCGCCCCTTTGAGCGCCATCGCGATCTGGGCCACCTCCACGTTGCGCAGAAGCTCCTGCATGGACTTGGTGTTGACCTTCAGCAGGTCCTCGAAGGTGAACATCAGCCGCTCGACCAGCTCGCCCATCTCGGGGTCGCGCTCGGCGATCTGGGTCAGCACCCGTTCCTGCGACTCTCGGTCCAGCGTGGCGACCATGCGGGCCAGCTCCTTGGCCCGCCGCTCTTCGGAGGCCATCTCCGCGTCGGGGCCCATCTCCTCCAGCTTCTCGCGGAATCCGGCCATGACCTCCTCGGCGATCTCGGGCGGCACGGTCTCGGTGGAGATGATCCGCTCCACGACGGCCTCGCGCTGCGTCTCCTCCAGCAGGTTCAGGATCCGCCCGGCCTTCTCGCCGTCCAGGTGCGAGAGCAGCACGGCGACCGGCCGCGGGCTCTCCCGGGCCAGCACGGCGGCGAGCTGCTCCTCGGGCGCCTGCTGGATGAACTCCAGGGACGAGACCTCCTCGCCCTCCTTCTCCTCCTTCTCGCCGCCGCCCTCGTACATCAGCCGCACGGCATCCTCGCCCCGGGCCCGTGCGAGCACGCGGCGGAATCGCTCGTCCGGCGCCCCGAGGAAAAAACCGCCCTTCCTCTGGCGCAGGAAGAAGCCGTGCAGCGCCTCGCGCTTCTGCTCCTCGCCTATCTTGGCCACATCCAGGCTCTCGGCCGCCTTGCGCAGCTTGGCCAGCGAGCTGTCGCTCATGTGCCTCAGCAGGGCGGCGGCCTGCTCCTCCTGCAGCGACATGACCAGCATGGCCGCCTTCTGCGCTCCGCTCAGCTCACCCGCCACGGGCCGTTACTCCTCCCCTTCCACCCAGCCTTCGAGCATCCGCCCCGCCGCCTCGGGGCTCTGTTGCACGAACTTGGCGATCTCCCGGCGCACCAGCTCGTCCTGGCTCAGCCCGCCCGGGCCGCCCTCCCCGCCGGCGCCCATCACCTCCGGCACCACCACGCGGCGCGGCGCCGCCGCCGCCACCGCCTTCATCACCCGCCTCGCCACGAACAGCAGCACCAGCCCCAGCGCGCCGATCGCGAAGTACTGCCCGGCCCCCGCCACCCAGCCCGGCGCACCGCCGCCGACCTCGGCCAGCTCCGCCCCGGCGGGACGGAAGCCGGCCTCGACGATCTTCAGCGTGTCGCCGCGCGATTCGTCGATGCCGACGGCGTCCTTGATGATGCGCGAAATGTCCTCGATGGTCGGGACCGGGCCGCCTGCCGAGCCGCCCTCGCCGCCGCCCTCGCCGCCGCCGCCGCCCCCCCCCGAGGTGTCCACGAACGCCGCCACGCTGAGCCGCTTGATGGTCGCCCCTCGGTCGACGGTCTCGGTCAGCGACTCGCTGACCAGGTAGGAGGTGTCGATGTTCTCCGTCTTGGTCTCGTCGCCGCCGGCCGGCGCGGCGCCGGCCGCCTGCTCCTCGCCCGGCACGTTCCCGGCCGCGCCGACCGCCCCGCCCGCCTGGCCGCCACCGCGGCCGACCGACTTGCTGCTCTCGATCCGCTCGCTCACGACGACCCGCCCGTCGGGGTCGTAGGTGCGCTTGGTCTCGCGCATGTCCTTGAAGTCGAGCTCGGCGCTGATGCGCACCTCGCAGCGCCCGTGGCCGAGCAGCCTGGCCAGCATCGTCTCGGCCTTGCTGGAGAGGTAGGCCTCGACGCGCTGGCGGTAGGCGAACTGGTCGTCGGCGGCCATCTCCGGGCCGTCCTGCTCGGCCCCGGCCAGCAGGTTGCCCTGAGCGTCGGTGATGGTCACGTCGGCCGGCGCCAGGCCCTCGACGGCCGAGGCCACCAGGTTCGCGATGCCGAGCGCCTCCTCGCGCGGCAGTCGGGCCCCGCCCCGCGTGACCACCAGCACCGAGGCGCTGGCGCGGCCCTGGTCCTTCTTGAACAGCGCCCGCTCCGGCATCACCAGGTGCACCCGCGCGTAGGAGACCGACTCGAGCGAGGTGATCGTGGTCGCCAGCTCGCTCTGGAGGGCGTTGAGGTAGTTGACACGCTCGGCGAACGGGGTCATGCCGATCTTCGGCTCGCGGAACGCCTCGAAGCCCAGGCGGCCGCCGGAGGGCATGCCCTTCCCGGCGGCGGCCATGCGGGCCTGGTGGATCTTCGAGGACGGCACCAGCACGGCGCTGCCCTCCTCGCTGACCCGCGCCCGGATGCCCGCGTCCTCCAGGCTCGCCACCAGCGCCGCGCAGTCCTTGGCGCTCAGCTCGGTGTAGAGGATCCGGTAGTCGGGCGCTCCGGCCCAGATCACCGCCGCCACGACGGCCCCGACGCTGAGGAAACACAGCAGCGCCAGGATGATGCGGTGCCCCAGGGAGAGCCGGCCCCAGGGGGAGCTGCGCTGCTGCGCGGCGGCCTGGAATTGACCCATCGCTTACACCTGCATCCGCATGATCTCTTTGTAGGCTTCCAGCAGCTTGTTCCTGACCTGCATCATCAGCCGGAAGCTCAGGTCGGCCTCGCTCATGGCGACGATCACCTCGTGGAGGTTGCTCCTCTGGCCCGTCATCAGGTCGCGCACGGCCTGCCCGGCCTTGCCCTGGAGGGCGTTGACCTCGCCCAGGTGGCGGGCGAGCAGCTCCTTGAACTCCTCGGCGGCCCCCCCGGGGCGCGCCGGCTCTCCGCCCTGGAGGCCCCGCAGGGGCGCCGGGCCGTTCGGGTTGATCGGGGATGATTGCATGGGCGTCTACCTCAGCAGCTTGAGCGCTTCCTCGCAGATCTGGCGGAACTTGTTCATCGCCGCCAGGTTCGCCTCGTAGGCGCGGCTGGCGGTGAGCATGTCGATCATCTCCAACGGCACCTTGATGTCGGGCATGGCCACGAAGCCGTGCTCGTCCGCGCCGGGGTGGCCGGGCTGGTGCACCATCCGCGCCGGCGCCGCCGAGGGGAGCACGTCGTCGACGCGCACGCCGTTGAGCCCCTCCATCAGCGTGCTGAAGACCACGTACTGCTTGCGGTAGGGCCCGCCCTCGGGCGTCTGCGTGGTCTCGGCGTTGGCCACGTTGTTGGCCACCACCTGCATGCGCACCCACTCGGCGTGCAGGCCGGAGGCGGATATGTTCATCGTGCGGAACAGCGCGTCGTTCACGGTCGTTTTCCCTCCAGGGCTCAGCGGCCCTCGATCGCCGCCCTCAGCTTGCGGATGCGCCCGCCGAGCACGGCGAGGTAGAGCCGCATGCGCAGCACGTTCTTGTTCAGCTCGGTCAGCTCGCGGGCAAGGGTCACGTCGTTGCCGTCGGCCGCCGCGTCGCGGAACAGCGGGCGGTAGAGGTCGGCGGCGATCCGCTTGCCCGGCTCCAGCCCGCCCCGCTCGTCCAGGATGCGGTCGAGCTGCTCGCTGAAGCGCAGCCGCCCCGTGCGGTAGCCGGGCGTGTTCAGGTTCGCCAGGTTGTTGGCGATCAGCGCGTGGTTGCGGTCGGCGTGCGCGAGCAGGCCGACCAGCGCGTCCGAGTTGAGCAGGCCCATCGGCGAATCCCTCCGTTCCGACGGCGCAATCGCAGACTTCGCTTGGGTGCAAAAGGGGTGCCAAAGACGCGACAGTGAAGGAGTTCCGAAGGCCCCTGGACGCCCCTGAGGCCGAGCAGGGCCAGCGGGCGGCGCGCGGGCGGAACAAACTGCCGCCCTCAGGAAAGATCTTCCGGCAGGCTCCCCTCCTGCGCGTATTTCTTCAACTTGTTGCGGATCGTCCTCGTTGAGATATCCAACCTCTCGGCCGCCTGCGTTCGATTGCCCCCCACCTGCCGCAACGTGCGCAGGATCACCTGGCGCTCCACGTCCTGGAGCGTCGGCCCGAGCACCTCCTCGCTGCGGAACGGCGTGCGCCCCGCGCCCAGGTAGTCGGGCAGGTCGTCGGCGCCGATCTCGCCGTCGGTGTCCAGTATCACCAGGCGCTGGATCAGGTTCTCCAGCTCCCGCACGTTCCCCGGCCACGCGTAGCGGCGCAGCGCCTCGGCCGCCCCCTCGCTCAGGCGCGGCTCGGGCTTGCCGAGCCGGCGGGCGAAGCGGCGGGTGAAGTGGGCCGTGAGCCCCTCCACGTCGCCGTCGCGCTCCCGCAGCGGCGGCAGGACGATCGGCACCACGTTGAGCCGGTAGTAGAGGTCCTCGCGGAACCGGCCCTCGGCCACCTCGCGGGCGATCTCGCGGTTGGTGGTGGCCACGATGCGCACGTCGACGCGGATGGTGCGCGTGCCGCCGACGCGCTCGAACTCCTTCTCCTCGATCACGCGCAGCAGCTCGGCCTGGAGCTTCTCGGAGGTCTCGCTGATCTCGTCCAGCAGCAGCGTGCCCCCGTCGGCCAGCTCGAAGCGGCCCGGCTTGGCGGCGTGCGCGCCGGTGAAGGCGCCCTTCTCGTGGCCGAACAGCTCGCTTTCGAGGATCGACTCCGAGAGCGCGGCGCAGTTGACCCGGATAAACGCGCCCTTGCCCCGGGGGCTGGAGCGGTGGATAAGCCGCGAGATCAGCTCCTTGCCCGTGCCGCTCTCGCCCTGGAGCAGCACCGTGGCATCGGTGGCGGCGACGTGGCGCGCCCGGGCGCAGACCTCCCTGAAGGCGGGGCTGCGCCCGATGATCTCGCGCCCGGCGCTGCCGCCGGCCAGCTCGGCGTGCAGGTAGTAGTTCTCCTGGATCAGGCGCCGGTGCTCGCGGATCTTCTCCACCAGCACCTCGACCTGGTCGATGCTGATCGGCTTGAGCAGGTAATCGAAGCTGCCTTTCTTCATCGCCTGCACGGCCGTGGGCACGTCGCCCTGGCCGCTGACCACGACCACCTCGCTGGGCGGCTCGCAGGAGCGGGCGGCCTCGACCACCGCCAGCCCGTCGCGGCGCGGCATCCTCAGGTCGGTAAAGACCAGGTCGAAGGCGTCGCTGCGCAGCATCCGGCACGCCTCGGCCCCGTCGCAGGCGCTCGCCAGCTCCAGCTCGCCGTCCAGGCTCAGCAGGACCTCCTCCATCAACTGCCTGTCCATCGCCTCGTCGTCGGCGATCAGCACCTTGCGGATCATCGCTCCTCCAGCTTGTCGGCCGCGGGAAGCAGGAACTCCATGCACGTGCCGTGCCCCGGGCGGCTCTGCACTTCAAGTCGCGTGCCATGCTGCTGGAGGATGCGCTCCACGATGGCGAGCCCGAGCCCCGTGCCGCCCTCCCGCGTGCTGTGGAAGGGCTCGGCCAGGCGGGGTATCTCCTCCGGCGGGATGCCCCTTCCCGTGTCGGCCACGCTCACCCGCACCCGCCGCTCCTCGCCGCCCGGCTCCGGGCGGGCCTCGATGCGCACCTCGCCCTCGCCGTCGAGGGCCTCCACCCCGTTCTTGACCAGGTTCAGCAGCACCTGCTTGATCCGGGCCGGGTCGGCGCGCACGGCGCGGCACCCCTCGGGCACCTCGACGCGGACGACGCCGGGGCCGTCGGGCCGCTCGGCGCGCACGAACTCGGCGACCTGCTCCGCCTCGGCCCGCAGGTCGCAGGCCACGGGGCGCAGCTCGTCGGGCCGGGCAAAGTCCAGCAGCCGCCCGAGCATGTCGTTGAGCCGGTCGGCGGCGCCCATGATGTTCGCGATGTAGCGCTGCTCGGGGCCCTCTTCGCCGCCGGCCCGCCGTTGCAGTATGCTGGCGAAGCCCTTGATGCCGTTGAGCGGCTTGCGTATCTCGTGGGCGAGCCCGGCGGCCATGCGGCCCAGGTCGGCCAGGCGCTCCTGGTGGCGCAGCCTCGCCTCCAGGGCGCAGAGGCGCGTCACGTCGCGGTCCACCTGCACGGCGCCGATCGGCCGTCCCGCGCAGTCCTCCACCCGGCAGGCCGTGCTGGAGATGATGCGCGGCTCCTCGCCGCCCAGCCCGCGGCGCACGGCCTCGCCCGGGGGGCGCCCGGCCAGCACCGCGGCCAGCAGCCCGGCGTGGGTGCCCATCACCTCGCCGAAGTGCCGCCCCACCGCCTCCTCCCTCGGCCGGCCCCACATCCGCTCCGCGGCGGGGTTGAAGGTGTTGATGACCCCGTCCAGGTCGGTCACGACCACGGCGGTAGGGATGCTGGCCAGGATGCTGCGCTGGAGGTTGGCCGCCTCGTCGAGCTGGCGGACCTTGAGGGCGAGCTCGCGGTTCGCCTGCTGGAGCTCCATGTCGATCTGCTCGGCGCGGCCCTTCAGCGCGGCGTATGCCTCGCTCAGCTGCGCGGTCTGCTCGCAGAACTCGGCGAACGCCTCCTCGAGCGCCCGGGCCTGCTCGGCCCCGACCGCCGCCGCTTCCTCCAGCGCCTTCACCCTTAGTTCACCTCATCCTGCGCGGTAGAGCCGGCGCGCTCGGCCGGCCTTGATGCTGGCCTGCGCCCGGTCGGTGGCTTCCTTCTGGCTCTGCATGTAGGCCAGCAGCCGCTGCTGCACTGCCTCCTGGACGCGGCCCACCTCCTGGATGAGCTCCTCGATGCGTGCCAGCACGTCGCCGAGCTCGCCCCGGGGGTCGTGGCGCCTCTGCCCCCATCGCTGCCTGGCCGGCGCCGTCGACTCCTCGATGGCGGCGATCTGTCCCATCAGCGCCTCCACCTCGCGGCAGAGGGCCAGCACGGCGCCCGGGTCCGGCGAGGCCGCCATCAGCGCGTCCTGCCTGCGCACCAGCTCCAGCACCTCCCCGTAGAGCTCCAGCTCTCGGTGGTAGGAGTGGGCCAGTTGCTCGTGCAGCTCCTTCATCCGCTCTCCTCGGCTCCTTCCTCGTTCAGTGCGCTCATCGCCTTGAGCCACTCGGCCCACTCGGCCTCGCCCTCGCCGGCCTTCGCGACCTCGGCCAGCAGCTCCCGCGTCGCCTCCGCGTTGCCGGCGTTCCGCTCGCAGAGCAGCAGCATCAGCAGCAGGTGCCGGTCGTCGGGGCGCTCCTGGCGCAGCTCGCGGTAGAGGGCGGCGGCCTGGCGGAACGAGCCGGCCCGGAAGTGCGCGTGGGCCAGGTCCTCCTCGCCGACGATCGGCTGCTCGCACGCCGTCAGCCACCTCTGCCCGGGCGGCCCGGCCGGGGCGGGGTGCTCCGGCCCCCGGGAGGGCTTTTCCTCGGGCGGCCCGGCCGGCGGCGGTGTCACGGCGGGCCGCACGCCGAGGTCGATCTTCGGCGGCAGGCTTCGCGCGGCGCTCAGCAGCGCGCTGGCCGCCTCGTAGAGCCGCCCCCGCTGCGCGTCGGTCAGCGGCTGCCAGCGGGCCGCGTCGAGCCGCTCGAAGGGGGGCGGGCTCGCCTCCTCGGCGCCCGCCGCGCACGCAAGCGCCGTGAGCGCGATCATCGCCGCAAGCGTTCGCCTCATCGCGCCTCCCCTTTCGGCTCGAGCGGGACCTTGCCGGAGTAGACCAGCGCCACCTTGTCGAACTCCTTGCGCAGCTCGTACTGCCGGGCGATGAGCTTCAGGGCGGCGGCGCGCAGCTCCCGGTCCGCCGACCTGAGCGCCACCTCGCGGCAGAGCCTGGCCGCCGCTTCGGGCTGTCCCCCGCGCGTCAGCAGCCCCGCCCGCACCAGGTTCGCCGCGTGGAGCACCTCGGGGTCGGCCAGCCCGGCGGGCATCTCGTCCAGGGCGGCGAGCGCCTCCTCGGTGCGGCCCAGGTCGGCCAGGAACCCGGCGCGGGCGGCGCAGAGCCGCCCCCGCCGGTCGGCGTCCTCGGCGGCCTCCCGGCAGCCCTCCAGCAGCTCCAGGCCCAGCGCGGCCATCCCCGCCCGGCGGTGCGCGCTGACCAGGGCCGGCAGGCATTGCCAGAACTGCGGCGATTCGGCGAACGCGTTGCACATCACGTGCCCCAGCAGGGCGGCCCGCACGTGGTCGCCCGTCGCCCCGTAGGCCCTGACCAGGTCGGCGCAGGCGCTGCGGCCCCGCTCGTCGTCGATGGACCAGGCCGCCAGGTATGCTTCGTAGCGGGTGACGGCCTTCTCGTACCGCCCGCCCTCCAGGGCCATGCGGGCCAGGCGGTAGTCGGCCTCACGGGCGTAGTCGGTGCCGGCGTAGCGGGTGCGCAGCTCCAGGTATCGCTCCTCGACCTCCAGGGGCGAGGCGCCGGAGCGCTCCAGGCAGTAGGCGATGTTGTAGAGGATGCCGGGGGCGAGCGGGTGGCCGGTGGCGCCGGCCAGCGCCCGGCGGAAGCAGGTGACGGCCTCCTCGTAGCGGCCCAGTTGCACCTGGCACTGGGCGGCGTGGAGGAATGCCGAACGCTCCAGCGGGTGCGTCCCCTCGGCGTCCACCACGGCCAGCAGGTCGCGTTCGGCGCGGGCCCACTGGCCCATCTCGTAGCGGAGCCGCCCGGCCAGGTAGCGCCCGTAGGTGCTCCAGGGCGAGCGGGGGCATTCCTTCGAGAGCACGTCGAGCTGGTCCAGCGCCATCTCGCGCTGGCCCTCCAGCACGTAGAGGTAGGCCAGCGCGTAATACGCCTCGCCCACGTGCGCGGACTCGGGGTAGAGGATCAGGAACTCCTGCAGGGCCCACTGCGCGCCCTTGAGCGCCTCCGAGCGCGAGCGCGGCATCACGTCCAGATCGCGCACGACCAGGCCGCCGTCCCGCTGCTCGGCGCTCAGGCCCGCCGAGCCGAGGACCAGCTCCAGCGCGTGGGGGACTGAGATCGTCTCCAGGCTGGCGCTCACGACGTAGTCGGCCGGGCCGCGGTAGTCGATGGGCAGTCCGCTCGCCTCCGAGACGGCCGCGAGCACGCGGCCGATCGGGGCGGCCTGGGCGCTCAGGTGCAGCTCGCCGCCTTCGTAGGTGGCCTCGCAGCTGCCGTCGCCGTAGCGGCCGGAATCGGGCAGTATGTCGCCGGCGGCGAGCGGCCGCGTGGGGCACTCGGCCCTGCCCAGCACGGGGGCGGACATCTCGAACGGCTGCTCCCCTTCCGAAGCGGCCTGCAGGTAGATGGTGGCCCGGGCCATCGCCTTGCAGTAGGCGAGCCACCGGTTCAGCGCCGCCTCCTCGGGGTAGCGGGCCGTGTTGGCGCGCAACAGGTATGCGTGGCGGAACATCTCGCCCCACTCGCCCCGCTCGTAGAGGGCGCGCACCGAGCCGAGCACGGCGCACTTCCACAGCTCGTCGCCCGGCCGGCTCACCGCCCGGAGCGCCTCGCAGATGCGGTGCGCCTCCTCGTGACGCCCGCTGCGGTTGAGCACACAACTGAGCCGGTAGCGGGCGAAAAGCGCCTCCGGCAGGCCCGCCTCCGCGCGCTCGGCCGCCGCCCGGTAGGCGCGCGCCGCCGAGGGGTCGTCCCCGTGCGATTCGTACTGGCGGGCCAGCTCCATCAGCTCTTGGTACGTCATCGCGCCCAGGTCGATGGCGGGCGGGGCTTCGGCGTCTTCCCTCTGAGCGCCGGCCGCCACCAGGGGGGGCGGCGGTCCGGCCGGCGCCGGCTCGCCCCGCCACCGGTCCAGCGTGAAGACGAGCACGGCGACGAACGCCGCGCCCGCCAGCAGGGCCAGGGCCGCCACGGCCTTCAGCGGCACGCGCCCCACCACCGGCAGGGGCACCTCCATGGCCTCGGGGGGCGGCTGCGCGTCGGCGGAGCCGTCCTGCCCTTCGTCCGCCCCCTGGTCCTCCTCCTCCTCCTCGCCTTCGCCCGTTTCCGGGGGGCCTTCCTCGTCGTCCTGGGATGGCTCCCCGGCGTGGCCGTCCCCGGGCGGCTCGTTCGGGGGCGGTTCTGCGCCTTCGGCCTCGGCGGGCTGCGGTGCTTCGGCCGAGACATCGGAGGACGGCTCTGCGGCGGCCGACGAAGGTTCCTCCTCTTCCCCTTCGGGTCTCACCACGGCGGAGGCTATCGTCTCCTCCTCATCACCTTCCTGGCCGGGCGGAAGCTGCCGGGGGGCGGCTTCCTCGCCGGGGGTGATCTCCCTGTCCTCGTCGCCCATGGCCTATCCCCAGAGGGTGAACTTCTCGGCACGGCTGACCCCCGAAGGGCCCTCGCCCGGCGGGCGGTGGAACCCCAGCGCGTGCAGGTGCTCCTGCACGGCGGCCTCGTCGGCGAGCAGCGGCAGCCGCGCGGCACCGTTGACCAGCTCCAGCAGTTGCTCCTGGTAGGCGGAGACGTTCAGCAGCGCCAGGCCCTGCCCTTCCCGCGCGAGTTGCGCCGCCAGGTCCATGCAGCCCTGCAGGAAGAGGCTGCTGAGGAACTCGACGGCGGACAGGTCCAGCACCACCAGCACGGTGTCCGGCGCGCGGGCCGCCAGCACGCCCTCCCAGTCGGGCCGGCCCACCAGGGCGCGCTCCAGAACGGTCACGGTCAGCAGGCCGGGCCGGCATTCGTGTCGCAGGCGCATCATCGGATCGCCTCGCTCAAGAGCACGGTGCGCTCCCCGTCCCGCCCGATGAGGCGGACGTTGACGGCGAACTGCTCCCCGACGCGCTCCAGCGCTCGGGCCGGCTCGCCCTCGGCGCCGCCGGCGGCGGCCAGGGCCACCACCAGGTGCCCGCGGAACGCGCCTGCCCGGGCGGAGACGTAGGGGCCCCCGTCGCCGAGCATCGCCGCCGCCTCCACGCAGCACTGCACCAGGTCCTCGCAGCGCTTACGGCTGAAGCCCAGGTCGTTGAAGAGCCGCCGCAGGCGCTCGAAGAGCTCGCCGTGACCGGCGGGCCCGCCCAGGTCCGCCACGCCCAGCAGCTCGGTGCCGGCGCCGGCGAGGAACTCGGCGAGCACCCCCTCGCCGAGCGGCTCCAGCCGGGCCGTCGAGCTGCGCCGCACCGTCTCGTGGCGGAAGAACTCCTCGACCCGCGCCTTCAGGGCGGCGGCGCTGCACGGCTTCACCACGTAGTCCCAGGCCTGGAGGCGGACGGCCTCCACGGCAGTCTCCAGGGAGGCGTAACCGGTCAGCACGGTGATCCCCATCCAGGGGTTGTCGGCACGGGCGCGGCGAATCAGCTCGATGCCGCCGCCACCGGCCATCTTCAGGTCGGTGATCAGGTAGTCGTAGACGCTCTCGTCGATCATGCGGGCGCCGGCCTCGGCGTCATCGGCGCAGTGGACTTCCCACCCTTCCTGCATGAACAGCTCGCGCAGTGCCCAGCGGATCGTCTCCTCGTCGTCCACTATCAGCATGCGGCGGCTCATGCAGCCACCATGGCCGGCTCTTCGCCGGCGCGGCGGGGCAGCACCACGGTGAAGGTAGCGCCCTCGCCCGGCCGACTGGTCACCTCGATGCAGCCCCCGTGGGCCTCCACGATCTTCTTGCTGACCGAGAGGCCAAGGCCGACGCCGTTCGGTTTGGACGTGACGTAGGGCTCGAAGAGGCGCTCGATCAGATCCTCATCGATCCCCTCCCCGTAGTCGCGGAAGCTGACGGCAACGCTGCCCGGCTCGTCGGCGCGGCCGACTTCCACCTCGACGGCGGCGCCGGCGGGGCTGGCGTCGATGGAGTTGAGCAGGATGTTGCCGAAGACCTGCTGCACGAGCTGGGGGTCGACCTCCGCCTCGCAGTCCGCGCCGCAGGGGCTGACGCTGACCTCGACCTCGCGCTTGCGCAGGTGAGAGCTGACCGACTCGATGCTGCGCCGCACCAGCTCCTCCATGCGGCAGGGGGCCGGTCGCGGCTTGTAGTGGCGGGCGAAGTGGAGCAGGTTGTTGACGACCTTCTCCATCTTCTGGGCCTCGCGGTGCAGGTTCTCCAGCAGCACTCCCCGCGAGTCGTCGGGATCCATCTTGGTCTGGAGCACCTCGACCGAGAGGAGGATGCCGCAGAGCGGGTTGCGGATTTCATGGGCTACCGAGGCCGAGAGCTCGCCCAGGCGGGACAGGTCGGCATGGCGGGCGATCGCCTCGCGCAGCTCGTCGGCGCGATCGGTGCAGGCGCGCAGCCGGTCGGCCGCCGCCTCGGAGAGCTCCGCCCGCAGGCCGCGCAGGTCGGCCAGCAGGCTCCGGGCCGCCCCCCGCGCGGGCCGGGAGTCGGCCAGTTCGGCCAGGCCCTCGGCCCGGCGCAGGGCTTCATCCAGGACCTGGTCGCGCCGGAGCGTGGCCCGGCGCGCGGCCGCCAGTTCGTCCAGCAGCCGACGTACGCACTGCTCGGTTCGCTGCATATCCCCCCCCGGGAATGCGGAAGCGTAGCTCTTTGTGCGAAGCGCGTTTGCGACGGTCAGGCTATGGAACACGACATGCCTCTTTCAAGACGGTCGCCGGCCCGGCCGCCCCCCGCGCCCCGGGCGGGACTCGGAGCGGCCGCACGGTGCGGCAGGCGGTGAGACGAGCCGGCCCGAGAGGTGGTCGCAAATAGCCTGCCAAAAGGGACTAAGCGCGATCGGGGCGCCGGGGGCCTCTGCGCAGAGGCAGCGCCCGAGGGGCAGCACGGAAGGCGCAGCGGGGGAAGAGGAGGGGCGGGAAAAAACGACGCGCGATGGGCCGATCGTCGCGCAGCCCAACCGCGCGTTTGGATATCCAACGGCCGTTTGAACTTTCAGCGCGGGCCCGGCCGCTCCGAACGGGCCGCTGCGGAGCGCGGGACGGCGCCCGGGCGGGCAGCGCCCGGGCGGGCGGCGCCCGGGCGGGCGGCGAAGAAGCGCGCCTGCGTGCCGTCGGGGCCGATGGGCACGCGGACCTCCGCCCCGCAGCGTGGGCAGCGGCCCTCGTAGGCGCTCGCCTCCGCGTTGCGGTAGATGCGCCCGTACGTGTGGCAGCACTCGAAGAAGATGCCCAGGAAGGGCCTGCCGTCCACCTCAGATGCCCCCGCGCAGGATCGTCTCGGCCGCCTCGCGCACGGTCTCGCTGGTGACCAGCTCGCCGCGTTCGAGCTTCTCCAGCACCTGGTGCACCCGGTCCTTGCGGTATGTCTTGGCCTGCTTGACGCGCTCGATCAGCTCTCTCAGTTCGCTGGAAACCACCACCTCCGGCGCCTCCTCGTTTCGCGCGGAGTCAGCGGCCGCCTTCTTCAGCTCTTCGGCCCTGGCGCGGTCGGCGCGAGACAACCGATCGAAGCGGTCGTGGCCGGGTCCGCCTATCTCGTCTACCATCTGTGCGGCCCTCCTTCTGCGGACTGCCCTGCCAAAACCGTGCCAAAGGCCACGCGGCACACCGCTGTCCCCCAACACACCATATTATCGGAAACGCCGCCGGGCGCATTAGATTTTCCCGGCCGGATTTCGCGGGACGGGCGCCGCGCGACCGGCCCCGTCGGCCTCCAGGACGGGCCTCAGGGGGGTGTAAGGCCCTCTCGGGCATGCAGGCGTTGAAGCCGCCCGGCGCCGCTGCATACAATGCCGCATCGTGCGTCCCATGAGAACGAGAGCCGGCCACAGAGCGCTTGCCCGGGAGGAGCGATGACCTGCAGCGTGCTGCTCGTCGATGATGAGGAATCGGTGCGCACCAGCATCGAACTCTACCTGCTGGACAAGGGTTACGGGGTCTACACGGCGGCGACGGCGGCCGAAGGGCTGGAGAAGCTCGACCGCTACCTGCCGAACGTGCTGCTGGTCGACCTCCAGATGCCGGATCGCGACGGCTTCTTCCTGATGGAAGAGGCGCACAAGCGCAACAGCGCCACGGCCGTGATCGTCATCACCGGCCACGCCGACATCGAGAAAGCCATCCGCGCCACCCGCCTGGGGGCGCACCGGTTCATCGAGAAGCCCTTCTCCCTCTCCGACATCGAGCGGGCCATCGAGCAGGCCATCGGGCGCACCTCCTGGTGCGGACAGTTGATGACGGTGGACCAGGACGGCATCCGCATGGAGGCCCCCGGCTGGACGCTGCTCGGCATCAGCGAGGCGATGAAGGACATCTACCGCAAGATCATGATGGTCAGCCAGAGCAACCAGTCCACGGTGCTGATCCAGGGGGAGAGCGGCACGGGCAAGGAGCTGGTGGCGCGGGCCATCTTCGAGAACTCCGAGCACCCCGACGGGCGGTTCGTCGACGTCAACTGCGCGGCCCTGAGCGAGACGCTGCTGGAGGCCGAGCTGTTCGGCTACGAGAAGGGGGCCTTCACCGGGGCGGTCGAGACGCGCCGGGGCCTGTTCGGCGCGGCCGACGGGGGGGCGATCTTCCTGGACGAGATCGGCGAGATGCCCCTGAAGCTCCAGGCCAAGCTGCTGCGCGTGCTGGAGCAGAAGACCTTCAAGCGCGTCGGCGGCATCGAGAACATCCAGGCCAACTGCCGCGTGATCGCCTCCACCAACCGCAACCTGTGGAAGATGGTCGAGGCGGGCGAGTTCCGCCGGGACCTGTTCTACCGGCTCGACGTCTTCACCGTGCACATCCCTCCTTTGCGCGAGCGGCCACAGGACATCCCGGTGCTGAGCGCCTACTTCCTGAAGCAACTGGCCAAGAGCTGCAGCAAGCGGTTCACCGGCTTCAGCGACGCCGCCCTGGACCGCCTGGCCGCCTACGGATGGCCCGGCAACGTGCGCGAGCTGCGCAACGTGATCGAGCGCGCCGTCATCCTGTGCACCGCCTCGCTCATCGACGAGCAGCACCTGGTCATCTCTGCCGCCGAGCGGCAGGGCAGGGCCGCGCCGCCGGCCCTCCAGCCGCGCGTTGAGTCGCTGGAGCAGATGGAGCGCCGCGTCATCGCCCGCGTGCTGGAAGAGACGGGCTGGCAGAAGACGCGCTCGGCGCAGATCCTCGGCATCAACCGCACCACGCTGTGGCAGAAGATCAAGCGCTACGGCATCGAGCAGAGCAACTGAAGCCCCCCGCCCCCCGGTAGTCCTCGGCCTCGTCTTCGTCCTCGTCCGTTCGGGCCTTCCCGCGCAGAGATCGCAGATGACAACCGCCGTGCCCGAAAAAAGGGCTAAAGTGGCGGGGCGAACGGCCGAGAACAGGGATAGAAGGCTCGAGCCAGAGCTGCCGTTCCGGGGCAGGGCGTGGCGGGTGCCTCGCCCTGTGGCAGAGGTCATGTACCTGTATGGAGGACGTTTGCCATGAGTCTGGTCATCAAGCATAACATGATGGCCGAGGTCGCCCTGAGGAACCTCGGGAGCACCTACAGGTCGCTCGCGGAGTCCATCAACGCCCTCTCGTCCGGCCTGCGCATCAACAGCGCCGACGACGACGCGGCGGGGTTGGCCGTGCGCGAGCTGATGCGCGCCGAGGTCGCGGGCCTGTCCCAGGGCGTTCGGAATGCGAACGACGCCATTTCGATGCTCCAGACCTTCGACGGCGCCGCGCAGGTCATCGACGAGAAGCTGATCCGTATGAAGGAGCTGGCGCTGCAGGCCTCCACCGGGACCTACAGCTCGGCTCAGCGCACTCTGATGCAGAGCGAGTTCGAGGAGATGCGCAACGAGATCGATCGGATCGCCAACGCCACCAAGTTCAACGATATCTACGGGCTGAACGCGTCGGCGACGATCAAGATCCACTTCGGCACGGGCAACAGCTCCGCCGAGGACTACTACCACATCACGCAGCAGGACGTGACGGCCTCGACGCTCGGCCTCAGCAGCCTGTCGATCGCCACCCAGGCCTCGGCCCAGGCTGCCCTGACGGCCATCAACACCGCCATCGGCACCAAGGACACCGCGCGTGCCCACTTCGGCGCCATGGTCAACCGTCTGGAGAACACCATCGCCAATCTCGAGATCCAGAGGGAGAACATCCAGAGCGCCGAGTCGCAGATCTCGGACGTGGATGTTGCCTGGGAGATGGCCGAACTGACCCGGAATCAAGTTATGGCTCGTGCAGGCGTGGCCATGCTGGTGCAGGCCAATTCGGTGCCGATGCTGGCAGCGACGCTGCTCGGCTAAGTCCGGGTGCGCAAGGAAGCGGCCTCCCCTACCATCCGGGAGGCCACTTCTCTTTCTGCGGCATGACCTTTGCGCCGATGCCCCGCACGCGATGCGCGGGCAAGGGCGCAACCGGGCCGAGAGGCCCTGAAGGCCGTCCGGAACGCGCCCTGCGGCCCGCACGCGATACCGGAAAAGCTTTCCCCGGCGGGAAAGGATCTCTCGGATGGGCACGGTGAACTTCTCGGGTGTCGGCACCGGCATCGACTGGAGCATGATCATCGAGGCCGAGATCGCCGCCCGGGCCCGCCGCACCATCACCCCCCTGGAGAAGTGGAAGGACTCCTGGGAGAGCAAGCTCTCCACCTTCGACCAGCTCCGGGGCTACCTCGGCGACCTCCAGTCCGCCGTCAAAGCGATGGACACCCCGGCGGAGCTGCGCTCCTACACCGCCAGCTCCGGCAACGAAGACGTCGTCAAGGCCGCCGTCAGCGGCACTGCGACCCCCGGGGCCTACAGCCTGGAGGTCAACCAACTCGCCGGCGCCGAGATGGAGGTCCACAGCGGCCTCGACGAGGAAGCAACCGTCGTCAACGCAAGCGGCGGCGCGCTCTACTTCGCCTACACCTACGCCGGCACGTCCGTCACCGTCGAGGTCGCCCACGGCGTCACCCTCTCCCAGCTCGCCGACCTGATCAACAACGACCCGAACAACCCCGGCCTCACCGCCTCCGTCCTGAGCGACGGCGGCACCGGCTCCACCTCCCACCACCTGGTGCTGCGGGGCGACGACACGGGCTCCACCTACACCATCGCCGTCGACGCCGCCGGCACCACGCTCCAGGGCGACTGGGGCACGCTGACCGCCGACGCCTCGGCCGGCGCCTCCTCGGTCACCGTCGACGACGCCTCCCCCTTCGTCCAGTACCAGGCCGTCATCGTGGACGACGACGACAGCGCGGCCGAGTACCACATCATCGACTCGATCGGCGGCACCACGCTGACCCTGCGCGGCACCCTCGCCGACAACTTCACCACCGCCCAGAACGCCTACGTCACCCCCCGCGGCATCGGCAGCGGCCTGGCCAACGCCGCCAGCGGGGGCGACTCGACCGTCACCGTCGACGACGCCACCCACTTCCAGGTCGGCAAGTCGCTCGTCATCGCCGACGGGAGCAACTCCGAGACGGTCACCATCTCCGCCGTGGACACCTCGGCCAACACGATCACCTTCTCCACGACGCTGGCCAACGGCTACGCCGACACGGCCTACGTGACCCAACTGGAGGGCGGGCGCAAGTTCACCTTCGAGGACACCGACTTCACCGAGGCCCAGGCGGCCACCAACGCCCAGGTCCGCCTGAACGGCTACCCCGCCGGGAGCTGGCTGGAGCGCGAGAGCAACGTGCTGACCGACCTGGTCCCCGGCCTGACCCTGACGGTGACCGGCACCACCTCCGGCACGCCCGTCACGGTGACGGTCAACACCGACGCCGAAGGGGTCAAGACCAAGGTCTATGCCTTCGTCGAGGCGTACAACGCCGTGCGCACCTTCCTCAACGAGGTCACCTCCTACGACGCCGAGACCGAGCAGGCCGGCGTGCTGCTGGGCAACTACGGGGCCACCCTCGTCGAGTCGATCCTGCGCGAGATCGTCATCAGCGCCGTCCCCGGCTTCCTGGACGGCACGGACACCTACACGCTGCTGGGGCAGGTCGGCCTGGAGACGCTCGGGCGCGCCGACACCGAGACCGACCTCGGCACCATCCAGATCGACGAGGCGGCCCTCGAGGCGGCCCTCGCCGAGGACTTCAACGCCGTCGTGGACCTGTTCGCCGACGACTTCAGCGGCTTCTCCGACAGCGACTACCTGACCTTCTACCAGGCCAGCGACCTGCTGACCACGCCGGGCATCTACGACGTGGAGGCCGACTTCGACGGCGCCGGCAACCTGACCGCCGGACGCGTCAAGCTCAGCACCGAGAGCACGTGGCGCTCGATGACCGTCGACTCGCCCTACCTGGTCGGCACCTCCGGCAACCCGGAGGAGGGCCTCTACGTGCGCGCCGTCTGGGACGGCGCCTCCGCCACGCAGAGCGCCACCGTCCGCGTGCGCCAGGGCGTCGGCGGCCAGCTTGCCGACCGGCTCGACGAGATCCTCGACACCACCGACGGGCTGCTGCACAACCTGGACGAGAGCTACGAGGACATCGTCGAGCAGATCAACGCGCGCATCGAGCGGGAAACCGCCCGGCTGGAGTTGCTGCGGGACCGCCTGACCGCGAAGTACGCCCGCCTGGAGCAACTGCTGGTCCAGCTCCAGGGCCGCCAGGACTGGGCCAACCAGCTCGCCGCGAACCTGTCCTGACCCCGAAAGACACGTCACACTTCACAGAAGGAGCGTCGCTCATGGACGCATCGGAGACCTACAAGGCGCAGGCCGTCAGCACCCAGGAGCGTGGCAAGCTCATCGTCATGCTCTACGAGGGCGCCATCAAGTTCCTCACCGTGGCCAAAGACAAGCTCGAGGAGGGCGACTACGCCCTCAAGGGCGTCTACATCGGCAAGGCGCAGGACATCGTCGCCGAGCTGAACAACTGCCTCAACGTCGAAGCCGACCCCGAGATCGGCAACGACCTGCGCGCCCTCTACAGCTTCGTGATCCGCCACCTCAACGAGGCCAACATCGAGCGCTCGGCCGAGAAGATCGACGACTGCATCCGCATCCTCAGCGAGCTGAGCTCGGCCTGGGGCGAGGTGGCCGCCAACCCGCAGTTCGCCGGCGGCGAGGGCTCCGAGGACGGCAGCTTCGAGGCATAACGGCGGTTGTCGGTTGTTCAGTTGTCCGGCAAAGGCGAACGGCCTGCGGGTGGGACGTCTCCGGTCTCCGCGGTCTCCGCACCCTCCGCGCGAGAGCGTCTGTAACGGCCGAGAACGAGGACGAGTGCGCCGCTCTTCAGCCGTCCGCCTTCATCCCTGCCGTTCGCCGTTCTCGGCGTTCTCCGCGACCTCTGCGGTGAGAGCCGTTCGCCGTCATCCCGCGCTGCGCAGGAGGGCGGCGCGCTCGGCCATCTCCCGCGCCTCCGCCTCGCGCCCCAGCCGCCGCAGCACCCCGGCCAGGCCCGTCAGCGCCCCCACGTGGCCGGGCCGGTGGCCCAGGAAGCCACGGTAGAGCCGGGCCAGCTCCTCGTGGCGGCCGATCCGCTCCCCCAGCCGGCCGGCGGCCTCCATCAGCGCCTCGTCGTCCGGGCAGCGGGCCAGCCCCCGCCGGCACCACGCGAAGGCGCCGGCCGGATCGCCGCGCAACTCCTGGACCTCGGCCATGCCCCGTTCGACCTGCACGTCGCGCGCGGGCCGCTCCTGCCGCGCGGCGAGCATGAACGCCTCGGCGGCCTCCCCGAGCTGTCCTTGCTGGAGGAACAGCCGCCCGAACGCCACGTAGGGGCGCGGGCTGTTGGCGCGCAGCCGCGAGGCGCGGCGCAGGGCGCGCGCCGCCTCCTCGCGACGGCCCAGCGCCAGCAGGCACTCGCCCCGGCCGGCGGTCGCGCTGAAGGCGTCGTAGTCCATCGGGCAGGCGAAGGGGAACGCGCCGGAGCCGATGTCCTCCTCGGCGAGTCCGATCCCCTCCAGCCCGCGCGCGTAGGCCTCCAGCGCCTCCTCGGGGCGGCCCTGCTCCTGGAGGATGCGGCCGAGCCGCACGTAGTTGTCGGCCCCGTAGCCGCGCTCGATCAGCTCGCGGCACATCCGTTCGGCGCGGCCGTACTCGCCGAGGCCGTAGGCGGCGGCCGCGAAGAGCTGCACCAGGTACGGCTTGCCCGTGCTCCCCTCCCCCAGCCCGGCCAGCTCGTCCAGGAACTGCTGCGCCCCCCGGTGGTTGCCGTCGGCCATGCAGCGCCGGGCGTAGCGGAGGAGCTGATCCGCCTTCAGCACCGGCGGCAGCCAGCCGGCCGGCACGACGGCCGGCTCGGGCCAGTGCGCGCGCGGATGGTTGAGCAACAGCTCGCGGCTCAGCAGCACGTTGTAGGCCCGCGGGGCGTCCTCGGCCCAGCGGACCAGAGCGGCGCCCACCTCCTCCATGTAGCAGAGCCCGCGTATGAGGCGCAGCTCCACCTCGCCGCTGAGCCCGGCGGCGGCGAGCAGGTAGAGGTCGGCCTCGACGGCCCCCGCCCCGGCCAGGTAGGCCCGATGGCGCCGGGGCTCGCCCGGCAGGTCGATCACGCTCAGGTTGCCCAGCTCAGCCAGGGGTCCGAGCGCCGCGCGGCAGCGTTCCCGCTCGTAGCGCGGGTCGCGGTTCACCACCACGATGCGGCAAGGGTAGTCGAGCCGGTCGGCGAAGTAGCGGACGGTGGCCCGCGCGTCGTCGCTCCAGTGCTGCACGGGGAAGACCACCGCCACGCGCCGCACGTGCGGCCAGGGCTCGGGGGGCAGGTCGGCGCGGATCAGGCGCAGGTTGCGCGCGTAGGCGTCGGGGTCGCGGCGCTGCACGTCGGAGATGCGGTCCGAGCCGCAGACGGCCTGGTAGAACTCGCCCGTGGTCGCGGGCACGTGGAGGAAGTCAGTGACGAAGCAGAGCTTGCGCGTCAGGTTCCAGTCGATCATCACGCGCACGTCCTCGTTGTAGCCGCCGGCGCGCTCCGCCAGGCCGCGCCGGTGCATGAGGCTCACGTGCAGCGTGTGGTTGAAGTGGAACATGAGCATGCGGTTGAAGTCGCGGCAGATGGTGATGCGCTTCTCCAGCGGATAGCGGCGTCCGTCGGGGCCCCGCAGGAAGACCACGGCGTAGAGGTCGGAGTAGGCGACGCCGACGTCGGGCCGTTCGTCGAGCGCGCCGACGAGCGCGGCCAGGTGGTTCGGGTACCAGAGGTCGTCGTCGTCCAGGTAGGCGATGTAGTCGCCCCGCGCGCGCTCCAGACCGAAGTTCAGGCAGGCCGCCTTGCCCCGGTTCTCGGGGCGGTGGTGGTAGATGATCCGCTCGTCGCCGGCGGCCGTGATGAGGTCGCCCACGTCCTCGCCCCCGTCGTTGATGACGAGCAGTTCCCAGTCGGCCAACCCCTGTGCGAGGACGCTCCGCAGGGCGACCGGCAGCACCTCCCGCCGGTTGTAGGTGGGCATCAGGACGGTGACGCGCGGAGCCATCGCTTCAGAGGTATCCCAGGTCGCGCAGGCGGGCCTCGACCACCTGCTGGTCGGCGCCGGAGAGCTGGAACGCCCCGGCCTCCTCCGGCAGCTCGTAGACGGAGGAGAGGTATTCCTCGGCGCGCCGTTTCGCGTCCTCGGCGTCCGGCGGCGAGCCGGGCGTGCCGGGGGGTGCCGACTTCAGCCGCCGGACCTGCGTCTGGCCGGTGCCCCGGTCGTGCACGATCTGGTAGCCGCCCTCGATGCGGTAGAACATCTCCGGGCAGCACTCGCGCACCGGCGCGGGGAACGGCTTCAGCTCGAAGGCGCGGGCGCCGGCGCACTTGTTGTCGGCGGCCTCGTAGAAGGTCTGCCCGTGGACGGGGCGCGGCGCGGCGTCGTTGAGCGTCGCGCCGAGGAAGCTCTCGGGCGCCTCTCGGACGGCGAGCAAATCGAGCAGCGTCGGCGCGATGTCGAGCGTGGATACCGGCCGCTCGGAGCCCTCGGCCCTGAGCCGCCCCGCCAGCCCCCCGGCGAAGAGCAGGGGCACGTGCACCACGCCCTCGGCCAGGCGGTCGTAACCGTGGCCGAAGACGCCGCGCTCCAGCAGCTCCTGCCCGTGGTCGGCCGTCACGCAGAGCAGCGAGCGCTCCAGCAGGCCGTGGTCGGCCAGGAAGGTGCGCAGGATCCCGATGTTCAGGTCCACGTAGGCGACGGCGCTCTCGTAAAGGTCGCAGTACTTGTCGGCATAGGGCCGCAGCGCCTCGACCCCCAGCGGCGAGGTGAGCAGCATGTTCAGGAAGAACCGCTGCACCGGCGTGAAGCTGCCCAGCGGCGACCAGGGGACGGTGATGTTCTCGTGCAGGTCCATCAGGTGGAGCCAGAGGAATCGGCGCCGCCCGGCCCCTTCGCCGAGCAGACCGCCGAGGGCGCCCTGGACCATGTCGGCGGCGTGGTAGGGGTAGAAGCGTTCCCGCTCGGCGATGGCCCTCACCAGGGGCATTCCCTCCTTGCCGGTGGTCTCGCGCAGGATGTCGTAGATGTCCGGATGGGCCTGGCAGTCCTCGAAGACGGCCATCAGCTCCTCGTCGCTCGGCGGACGCAGCCGCCGGGGGGAGTGGTCGCAGAAGGTCTCGTCGCCGTGGCTGAAGTTGTCGGCGCCGAGGAAGTCGTGGAACTCGTCGAAGCCCCGGTCGTAGCCGTAGAAGTGCGAGACGTGCGGGTTGGCCGCGTTGTAAGCCGCCGCGTGGAAACCGTTTGCCGAGAGGACTTCGGCGAGCGTGGTCAGGTGGTCGGGCACCACGCGCGCGCGTCCGAAGTTCTGGAAGAAGTTCGACAGCAGGATGCCGGGGAAGCTCTGCGCCGTCTGTCCGGCCGTCGAGTAGGCGCGGGGGAAGTAGACGCCCTCGCCGGCCAGCGCGTCGAGCGCGGGCGTGAGCGGCCGCGGGCAGCCGCCGGCCCCGACCCGGTCGCCCCGCATGCAGTCCACCGTCACCAGCACGGCCGCCTGCTCCACGGCCAGGCGGTCGGGCACGCCGAGCGCCTCACGGATCGCCCGGCGGTCGGACGCCTCCGCGAAGGCGCAGGTGTAGTACTCCCGCGCCCCGGGCCGGCCCTCCCGCTGGAGGGACCAGGCCTTGATGAGCCGCAGGGCGTCGTCCTGCATCACCTGCGCCTCGGGGGCGGCTTCCAGCGCCCGGCGCCCCTCCCGCTCCAGGCCGGGGGCCGCGCCCTCCGCCTGGTCCAGCGCCGCCAGCCGCTCGGGAATCACGGCGCAGCGCTTCAGCCGGAGCCGCAGGGCCTCCAGCGCGTCCTTCGCCCGCCCTCCCCCGCCGGGGGAGGCCATGCCGTTCAGTCCGCTCATGCGTCCGTCCTCTTCAGGTGATGTCCGTCAGGCGGTCAGCCGGCCCGGCGCGCGCCGGGGGCGCCTGTCCGGGCGTCGAGCACGCGCTCGAAGAGCCGGACGAAGTCACTGACGACGCGGCCCCAGTGATAGCGCTTGAGGGCCTTCTTGCGGGCCCAGCGGCCCATCAGGTTCATCTCATCGGGGTGGTCGCAGGCCCAGTTGACCGCCTGCGCCAGGAGCTTCGGGCGGGCCGGCGCGATGACCAGCCCGTGCTTCTTATCCTTGACCACCCAGGGGTTGCCGCCCACGCCGGTGGTGATGAGCGGCAGCCCGGCCGCCATCGCCTCCAGCAGGGCCAGGCTGCATCCCTCGAAGTTGGACGGCAGGATGCACAGGTCGTAGTCGGCCAGGCGCGGGGCCAGCTCCTCGGCGCCGAGCCAGCCGAGCATGCGCACGTGCTCGCCGAGGCCGAGCGAGCCGATCTTGGAGCGCATCGCGTCGGCGTCCGGGCCGTCGCCGACAACGTCCAGGCGGAAGTCCGGCACGTGCTTTCGGACCAGGGGCAGCGCGTTGCAGAGCGTGCCGAGGCCCTTCTGTTCGTCAGCGAGCCGGCCGAAGAAGACGAAGCGCCTCAGCTCCCGCCCGGTCCTGTCCACGAAGGCGTCGAAGAAGGCGTCGCCGGCCGCGTTGGGGATGACGTAGACCTCCTCGGTGCGGCTGAAGCGCTGGGCGAGCACGTAGCGCACGAAGGGGGTGACGCCGACCACGAAGTCGGCGAGGCGGAAGATCGAGTTGTTGCCCCGCTCGGGCGGGTACTGCACGTTCTGGCACCAGATGCCGTGCGGGACGGCGGCGGCGCGGCAGGCGCCGATCAGCTCCGGGCTGGTGGCCCGCCACAGGGAGAGGCACAGGTCGGTCTGGCCCGCCCTTTCGGTCAGCTCGCGGGCGGCGGCGCGGTGGTAGGCCTCCAGGTCGGCCCCGCGCACCCAGGCGAGGCGGTAGCGCGTGCCGGGCAGCGGCTCGACGGGGCGGGCGTGGATGAAGGGCGTCTCGTTGTGGACGGCGCTCACCTCGCAGCCGGCCTCGACCAGGCGGTTGGCCACCTCGTGCAGGGCCCTCTCGGCGCCGCCCGCGCCGGGCTGGTTGTGCGAGAAGAGGCAGAGGCGCGGCCGCGAGCCCCCCCGGCGGGCGCGGGCCGGCATCGGCGTCTCTTTGTCCGGGCTCAGCAGCAGCTCCAGCTCGCCGGCCAGCTTGCGGGCCCAGAGCACGCGGAACGGCCGGAAGCCGTACGAGGCCCCGTAGAGCCGCCAGGTCGAGCTGGCGCCGTCCAGGTAGCCGACCGATTCCTCGGTGAAGTAGCGCCGGTGCGTCGGGTCCGAGACGGCCTTCTGGCCGGGGAAGAGCGGCACGATGATCTCGACCGTCGCCCCCGGCTTGCAGGCCCTCCATATCTCGTTCATCAGCTCGACGAACCCCTCGCCGACGTGCTCCAGCAGGTTGTCGGCGACCAGCTCGTCCACCGAGTCCGTTGCCAGGGGGATGCCGTCGCGCAGGTCGCAGACCACGTCGGCGGCACTCTCGGGGTCGATGTCGATGCCGACGTGCCCCCGGCGCTTGTAGCGCCCGCAGCCGAGGTCGACCTTGACCTCGCGGCGGGCGGGGCGGGCAGGCGGGGCGGGCGGCGCCGGCTCGCGTTCCTTGCGTTCACCGAATACCTCCTCGATGACCCGGTCCGCCGTGATCAGCTCCATGCAGCGGTGGCGCTCGCACTCGTCCCAGCTCGGCAGGTACTGGCAGGGGCGGCAGCCGAGGTCGGCGGCGATCACGCGCACCGCGGGGCCGCCCGGCAGGTTCTTGGCCTCCAGCGTGGGGCCGAACAGCACGTAGGTGCGGGCGCCGACGGCGCCGGCGACGTGCGCGGGGCCGCTGTCGTTGGCGATCAGCAGCCCGGCCCGGCGGATCACCTCGGCGCTCTCGGGGATGGAGCAGCGCCCCAGCAGGTTCACCACGCCGGCCGGCCAGTCGCCGGGGTTGAACTGCTCAGCCTCGAGCGACCCGCCGATCAGGCCGACCTGGAAGCCGCGCTCCGTCAGCCGGCGCGTCAGCTCCGGCCAATGCGGCCATCGCTTGCGCTGCCACTGCGGGTCGGGGTGCGCCGTGTCGGAGACGAGCGCCACGGGCCGGCCGGGCGCGAAGGGCCACTCGCCGGGCCGCCTCTCGCAGTGCGGGGCCGGCATCGGCCCCTCGTAGCCGAGCGTGCGGGCCAGGTCGAGGTGGAACTCGGACTCGTGGCGCTTGTGGTCCCAGAACTTGACCTCCACCGCCGGCGCCTCGCCCGAGCCGACCAGCTCGGACTGCGCCTTCTGGAACTGGCCGGACCAGATCGAAAGCAGCAGGACGTCGCGCTGCGGCGAGGGGTCGAAGTGCTCAAGCTCCGTGCAGGCCGCCACCAGCTCCCAGCCCTCGACCACCTCGAGGGCCGGGTAGTGCCCGACCACCTCGATCTCGGCGTGGGGGTAGAGTTCCTTGAGCGCCCGCACGGCCGGCGTGAGCATCACCATGTTGCCGATGCCCTGCACCATGGCGACGGCGATGCGCAGCGGCGCCTCCCGGAACTGCCGGCGCATGAACGCCGCCGACTCCGGCGTGGCCTGCCCGAGCCGGAAGGCGAGCACCAGGCGGAACGCCTGGCGCAGGGCGCCGGCCGCGATCCACTGCTCGGCGAGCCCGCGCACCCGCTGCCACGAGTCGAGCGTGAGCATGCGCGGGCCGGCGCAGTTCAACTCATCGGTCATGCGTCCTGTCCCTCAGGTCCGTTTCATGTCGGCGAGCGCCGCCTCCAGGTCGCCGGGCGATGCGCCGGCGGCCTCATCGGGCGGCGGCAGGTGCTCGATGCGCTTCCATATCTCGTTGTATTGGAGCCACTTGCGGTAGTCGCGCAGGATCGGCCTCAGCAGGTAGGTCAGCTCCTCGGGGGTGCGGGCGGGCTGGCCCTTCACCGTCTCCCCGCGGAAGCGGTCCGGCCCGTCGAAGCTCTCCTCGATGCGCTTCAGCTCGGCCTCGACCGCCGCCGGGTCGATCTGCCTCTCGTCCAGCTCGCGCCGCACGGCGAGTCGCCCGGCCGGGGGCAGCTCCTCGATCGGCATGCCCATGTTGCGCCGGAACCAGTACGGCGCCCCCGCGATGCACTTGGCCTTCCACGAGGCGAAGGTCAGCCGGTGCAGGTGGTAGCTGACGATGCCCGTCTCCACGTAGACGCGGCAGCCGTGCTCCTGCTGCCAGACCTTGCCCAGGCCCTGGTCGCTGCCCCAGGCGAGCGTCGGGTCGTAGGTGCCGAAGCGGCGGTACGCCTCGCGCAGCGCGCTCAGGTTGCAGGTGACGAACCAGGTATAGTCGCCCAGGAACCGCGGCCGGGGCCGGTGCAGCGCCGTGTAGAGCGGCACCGACTCGTGCAG
Source organism: uncultured candidatus Brocadiaceae bacterium (assembly GCA_964434535.1). Lineage (GTDB taxonomy): Bacteria > Planctomycetota > Brocadiia > SM23-32 > SM23-32 > SM23-32. The sequence goes on from CAYSWA010000008.1 coordinate 62,670, forward strand.
GTAGCAGAACAGGTGGCGCAGGTAGTGCGGCCCGAACCGCCGCCCGCCGGCGATCACCACGCGGGGGTCGAAGCCGAACTCCTCGTGGCGGGCGTAGTGCTCGGCCAGGGCGGTGCGCGAGAGGATGCTGTCCTGGTTGATCTGGAGCACGACGCGCCCGCCGCAGTGGGCGAGGCCCTCGTTGCGCGCCAGGGGGATCGATGCCTCGGGGATGCGCCGCACCAGCAGCCGGTCGGCGAAGTGCCCGGCCCAGCGGCCCGTGACGCCGTCCAGCTCCCGCCACTCGGCCTCGTCCATGCCGTTGGCCACGGCCACGACCTCGAAGCGCTCGGGCGCGAAGCTCTGCGCGCAGAGCGCGTCGAGGCAGCGGTCGAAGACGTCGAGGTGCCCCCTGACGGGGACGAGGACCGAGACGTCGGTGCGGTCCGGTGCGGCCGGCGCGGAGGCATCCCCCTGGAGGGCGGCCTCGGAGGGCGTGCCGAGCGCCCGGCAGGCGGCGCGCAGGTTCGCCCTCGCCTCGGCGTGGCCCTCCTCCAGGCGGAGCGCGCGGGCGAAGTAGCCGAGGCTCTCGCGGCGGCGCCCCATGGCGAAGGCGATGGCGCCCATGTCGTTGAGGGCGTCGGCGCTTGCGGGCTCGGCCTGGATCAGGAGCGAGCAGGCGCGCAGGGCGCCCTCCAGGTCGCCGCGCTCGTAGCACGCCTGCACCCGGGCGCGGAGCGCGCCGGCGTCACTCTCCGTCATGGCGCCCTCCGTTCGCGTCCGGTCGGTCGGTCGGCCTGATGCAGAGGAAGACGTCCAGCTCGCCTCCGAGCCGGTGGCGGGCGGCCACGCCTGGGCCGAGCCGGCGCAGGTAGTCGTCCTGGCGCACGTGGAAGCCGGCCTGGCGGAGCCGCAGCGGGTAGTCGTGGCCGTAGGCGCGCACGTGGTCCTTCTGCCCGAAGGCGCGCTCGCGCTCCTCGGGGGTGACGATGCTCGGGTCCTCGAAGGTGACTTCGCGGCCGGGCTCGGTCGGCGAGTGGAGGATGGCCCAGCCGCCGGGCTTGAGCACGCGGAAGACCTCGCGCATGGCGCGGCGGTCGTCGGGCACGTGCTCCAGCACGTGCACGGCGAGCACGGCGTCGAAGAGCCCGTCGCGGAAGAGGATGTCGGTGATGTCCATGCGCAGCTCGGCGCGCGCTCCCTCCAGGTCGGCCGCGACGTAGTCGACGTTCGGCATCCGCCTGAGCAGGTCGCGCAGGACGGGCGTCGGCGAGAAGTGGAGCACGCGCAGCTCCTCGGTGAGCAGGTTGGTGCGGTTGACCATGTAGAGCCAGAGCGCGCGGTGGCGCTCCAGCGACGCGCAGCCGGGGCACTTGCGGTTCGGCCTCTTGCGCCGGCCGCCGGCCGGCAGGAACTCGGCGCAATGCCCCCCGCAGCATGGGCAGATCAGGCCGGCCGGCTCGCCGCGCCCGCGCGCCGGCGCTTCCCCCTGCATGGCCGCCGTCTCGCTCATGTTCCCTTTCCCCGCGCTGGCTGAGCGCGCTCGCCGCCGGCGCCCGTCCGGCGGCGCACCGGCCCGGGCGGGGCCGAAGTGCAAAGGTCGTGCCGGCCGCCCGCCGGGCCGGCTGGCGGGCTCCCTGGGGCTCTGAGCGCGCCGCGCGGGGGGTGGGCGCGTTGCGTTTCCCAACCGCCGATGGAGATGCCAACGGCCCGGCGGGCGCGATAGCGTGATATCAGGGGCAGAAAAAGCGCGTGAGCCCCAGGCCGCCGAAACCGTCGTGCAGAGCCGCCAGAGCGCCTGTGGCGTATTGGCGTTGCAGCGAGGGCGCGCCCTTTCCGAGAATAGGGACCTTCAGCGCCGCCGCAGCGTGATCCCGCCCCGGTGCCGGTCTGCGTGCCGGCGCCGGGATGGAACGCGAGGTGCTTCTGCGACCTAGCCTCGGAGTGTGAGGGTGACCATGGCCACTGACGACGCAGAGGCCGGCGAGAGCCAGGCCCCGCTGGAAATCCACCCGCGACTGCTGCGCCCCGCCACGTTCCCGCCCTTCGGCATCTACGTGCGCAAACCGGGCAACGGCAAGCTGCTGCGCTTCCGCAAGGCCGATGAGCCGGTCTACGCCAACACGTGGGACAGGCTGGAGGCGCACGGCTTCGCCACAGTGCACGTGCGCGGCGAGGACCGGGAGCTCTTCTACGACTACCTGGAGGAGAACCTGTCGGCGATCCTCTGCGCGGGCCAGGCGCCCGCCGCCGCCATCGCCCCCTGGGCCTACCGGCTGACCTGCCGGGGCATGGAGGACATGCTGGCGGGCCCGGACTCGTTCCGCCGCTACGAGCGGGTCAAGGAGCTGGTCTCGGCCCTGGTCCAGGTCATCCGCCGCCAGCCGGGCGTCGAGTGGACGATGGTCGAGCGCGGCCCCCTGCGCTACCACACGCACGTGCACTCGGTGAACGTCTGCGCGATGCTGGCCGGCCTCGCCGCCCGCTCGCTCGGCGTGGAGGACGCCGGGCTGCTGACCGAGATCGCGCTCGGGGCCGTCCTGCACGACATCGGCAAGGCCCTGGTCCCGCTGGAGATACTGGAGAAGCCCGGCGCACTGACCAGGCAGGAGTTCGCCCGGATCAAGAAACACCCCCGCGAGGGGCTCAGCATCGCCCGGCCCTTCCTGCGGCGCTCACCCACGGCCGAATCGATCATCTTCCAGCACCACGAGAACGCCTGCGGCGGCGGCTACCCGGAGGGGCGCAGCGGCGAGTCGATCAACGTCTTCGCCCGCGCCGCGCGCATCGTCGACGTCTTCGACGCCATCACCAGCAACCGCCCCTACGGGCGGGCCGTCGACGAGTACAGCGCCCTCAACACGATGGTCTCCGAGATGCGGGGCCAGTTCGACATGGCGGTGCTGCGCAAGTTCATCCGCTACGTCGGCGCCCAGTGCGAGGCCCCCGCGCCCGAGGTAACCGCCGGCGCCCCGGCGAAGGAGCCCGAGCCGCAAGAAACGGTGCACCTGGCGCAGGCCGCGCCCGCCGCCCCCGACGAGGAGGAGTGCACCTCCTTCCTGGTCCAGGCCGTGCTCGAGGACGCCGGCCTCGCCGGCGACGCAGCGGCTGCGCCGGCAGCCGAGGAGACCCAGGACCTGACGGTGCGCCCGATCATCCGGCTCGAGCCCGTCGAAGCGCCGGAGCCCGCCGGGCCCGCCACGGCCGAGGCCGAGCCCGTCCTCGGGCCGTCCGCGCGCGAGCGGCTCCAGGCCATCGGTGAGCTGGCCGAGGCCCGCGCCGGCGACACGGCGCTGATGTCCGGCCTGGTCGGCGCGATCAGGCACGCGCTCTGCGGGCCCCTGGGCGAGGCGGCCCGGGCGGCGTCGGCTCCGCCGGCCGAGAGCGCCGCCGTCCGCTCGGCCCGCGAGACCGAGGAGTCCTTCGTGCGCGCCCTCTTCCCGCTGGTCTGGCAGGTGGACGAGTGGATCGGGCGCTTCAACCCGCTGCCCCGCCAGGCGGCGGAGACGGCCGCCGCCTGCGCCGACGCCCGCTCCTGCCTGCGCGCGCTGCGGGAGGACATCGTGGCCGTCCTCGAAGCGCACAACTGCGAGGTCATCGAGCGGGAAGGCAGCCCCGGTCCCGAGCGCGTCGGCTTCAACTACTGCGGCCGGCCCGCCGACGAGCCCGAGGCCCCGGCCCCCGTCGTCTTCTACCCCGAGCCGCCGAAGCGCAAGGCCGGCTGAGCGGCGCGTCACGCTTCCGAGAGGTCGAGCACGGCCACCCAGTGGCCCTTGCCCGGGCAGCAGAGCGCCGCCGCCCCCTCCCCCACCAGGCACGACGCCTCCACCCAGGCGCCGCCCGCCGCCACGTCGTGCCAGCGCAGCTCGAGCGTGCCGGCGTCCGGCCCGACGTCGAGGGACGCGGCGCCGCCGTCGGGGAAGTAAACGGCGTAGCAGCGCCCGGGCTCGGCCAGGCAGTACGCGCCGTTCTCGCCGTGGCCGCCCAACAGGTCCGGGCGCGGCTCGCAACGGGTCACCTCTATCGCGTCGGTCACTTCGCGCGCCGCCCGGATCACGCGCTGCGCCGTCCGGCTCAGCCCGATGCCCGCCGGCGGGCGGTGGAATCGCGTCGCCGCACAGCCGGCGAAGACGTTCCGCCAGAACCGCTCCACGCCGTCCCGCGCATCGCCGAAGCGCCCGCCGTCGGCGCCGTAGACCTTCACGTTGTTGAGCGGGCGCGGCCGGCCGGCGGTCCGCTCGCGCACCCCGAGCAGGCGGTCGTAGTGGACCCGGCCCGATTCGTGGTTGTTCTGGGAGACTTCGACGAAGCCGTAGGTCTGCGGGTGGTCGACGGTGGCGGCGTGCATCGGATGGCCCAGGTCCCAGGGGTCCCACATCTCGGTGGTGTGCACGCGCTTGCCGGCCCGGCCCGCCGCGTCCCTGACGTAGTCCGACCAGTAGGCGCCCCACTCCGGGCCGACCGACGTCTCGTTGTCCATGCAGTAGAGCACGTGGTCGTACTGGAGCGAGTAGGCGAGCAGCTCGTCGACGAAGCGCTGCTGGAAGGCGAGCACGACGGGCAGGTCGAGGGCGGCCGGCACGGAGCGGAAGAACTCGTTCTCCGCCTTGCTCGGATGGGTCCCGACGTGCAGGGGCAGGCCGCTCTGGCGGGCGGTGTAGTTGCGGTTGTTGCGGGGGTTGAACGGGTTGCGGGCCCAGTTCTCGCGGTAGTAGTCGAAGGTGGCCCAGAGCTCGACCTGCACGACGACGCCGCCCCGGCGCGTCTCCTCCAGGAACGTGGCGAACCGCAGCCAGTATTCCCGGTCCGGCACGTCGAGGTCGTAGAGGCCCTCCACGCGGGCGAAGGGCCAGAGGTTGCCCTCGTCGCGGGAGGACATGGTGCAGCGCACGTAGTTGCCGCCGGCACCGGCCAGCGTGTCCAGGTGCGCGGCCAGGTCGGGGATCTGGAACAGGTTGTCCTCCACCGATCCCCCCAGCAGCAGCGTCGGCCGGCCGCCGAGCTGCCAGTAGCGGGGGTTCCCCGCGCAGATGTCGATGGCGAGCCGCTCGTTCTCCGGGGCCACGGTCCGTCTCCTGCTCAGCCTGCCTGCCCGCAAGCGGCGCCATCATAGCCGATCCGCCGCGCCGCCGCTCGTCCCCGTCGTTGCAGTTGAGGTCAACCCCCATTCCGTAATGCCCAATCCACAGCCCTGCAAGGCCCGCCGACTTGACAGCGCGCGCCGCCTCTGGGATACTCGAACTGCTTTGCAGGCGTCCCCCCCCGTTCCAAGGCCGCGAGGCGCACTTTGCGCATCCCCATCAGCAGGCACGGCCTCGGCACCATAGCCGTCGGCAGCGTTCTGCTGGCGGCGGTGGCGGCCATCTGCGCGTGGGCCTGGCCGCCGGCGGGCGCCGTGCCGGCGCTCGCCTGGGTGGCGCTGGTCGCCTTCTTCCGCGACCCGGAGCGGCGCGCCGACTGCGAGCCCGCCGACCTGCTCAGCCCGGCCGACGGCACGGTGCGGGACGTCGACCTGGTCGAGCCCCCCGCCTTCCTGGACGGGGCGGCCGTCCGCGTCGGCATCTTCATGTCGCTGTTCGACGTGCACGTGAACCGCTCGCCGGCGGGCGGCACGGTCCGCTGGGTCAGCCACCATCCCGGCGGGCACAGCGACGCGCGCTCCGAGGCGGCCCTGCGGCGCAACGAGCATAGCCTGCTCGGCATCGAGCGTGCGGACGGGCGCCGCGTCCTCATCAACCAGATCGCCGGCCTGGTGGCCCGGCGCATCGTCTGTGATGCTTCGCTCGGAGACCGGCTGCGCAAGGGCGAGCGGTTCGGCATGATCAAGTTCGGCAGCCGCGTCGAGCTCTACCTGCCCGCCGCCGACCGGTACACGATCCGCGTGAAGCCGGGCGACCGGGTAACGGCCGGGCGCTCGGTGATGGCCACGGGTGCGCCCGCCCTCCGGCCCGCGCCCGCCCTTTCCCCTGAGGAGACCGCCGAGGATGGCCCGCAGAGCTAAGGAGCTATTGCAGAACCCTGACCTACTGCGGCCGGCTGCGAAGCCGGATGGCCGCGTCGTTGCCCCAGAACGTCCTCAACGTGGCCTCTGGCCACGCCTGCGGGCGTTCTGCGCCAGCCTCCTTGCCCTCCGAGTTCTCGCTCGGCCTCGCTACGGACATGGTTCTGCAATAGCTCCTAAGCACCACCTGATCGCAATCGTCCTGGCCGCGCTACTGGCGCAAGTGGCCCTCGCGTCCGAAGAAGCGACCCCGCCAGACCCTTCGGCGCCACTGGCCATCATCGAGGCCGCCCGCCGGGCGGCCGAGACCCTCGAGGTGGCGCACGCCAGGTCGGACGCGTTGCGGTCCCTCGCCGAGTCCTACGCGGCGCTCGGCGCGCGCGAGGAGGCGTCGGCGGCGATGGCCGAGGCGATCGAGCTGGCCCTGGAGGCCCCGACGGTCAGGCATCTGCTGCTGACCGCCGGCGAGGCGAGCGTGCGGGCCGGGCTCTACGAGTCGGCCCTGGCGGCGGCCAGCAAGATGACCTACGGCCCGGACGCGGTGCGCACGCTCTGCGAAGCCGCCCAGGCGCAGATCGAAGCCGGCCGGCGCGAGGGTGCCCTGGAGGCACTGCGCCGTGCCGCCGAGGCGGCCGCCGCCGCCGTGAAGCCGGGCGAGCCGGCCGCCCGCGCCTGGAGCCGCATCGCCGTCCTCTACCATCGGGCCGGCCTGGAGGCCGATTTCGAGGAGGCGCTCGGCATGGTCATCGCCGAGGCGCAGAACGAGACCGGACCGGTGAGGCAGAGCGCGGCCATCGAACACGCCGCCGAGGCGTACCTTGAGGCGGGGCGGCTGGAGAAGGCGCTCGGCCCGGCGCGGGGCGCGATGGTGGAGGAGGTGGCCGTCGGCACCACCTGCCGCATCGCCGAGGCATACGCGAAGGCCGGCGATCCCGTGCGGGCGGCCGAGGTGCTCTACTCCGCCGCCAGCATCGCCCACTCGCCCCCGCAGCCGGAGCGCCGGGTCGGCATGCTCGTCATGGTCGCCGCCTCGTGCCGCGCCATCGGCCGGCGCGACATGCTGCTGGAGGCGCTGGCCGAGGCGGAGCGCATCTGCCGGGAGGTCGCCGACGACTCCCTTGCGGCCGCCGCGCGCGACAAGCTGCTGAGCGCCTACGCCGCCGCCGGCGAGCTGGCAGCGGCCGAGCGGGTCGCCGCCGCGGCGAGTAGCCCCGGGCGGATGGCGCATCAGATGCTCGCCATCGCGGTGCGCCACGTCGAGGAGGGACACTACGCGGAAGCGGTCCGCATCGTCGAGGCGGTCGACCCCCGCTACCGCCGGACCGCCGGGCGCAGCAGGCTCGCCCAGATCGGGATCGCCTACCGGGAGCTGTGGGGCCTCTCCGTGCCCTGGCACCGGATCATGGGCCTCCAACCCCTCGCCGTGCGTGACGCCGTCCTGGTCGCCTACGCCGAGGCATTCGCCGAGCGGGGCGACTTCGCGGCGGCCCTCGAACGGGCCGAGGCCATCGCGTTCGTCGTCACCCGCGACGACGCCCTCCTGAAAGTCGCCCGCCACTGCCTGGCGGACGCAGGCTCGATGGAACAGGCCCGTCCGGCCGTCCAGATACTGGGCCTTCTGACCTCCCCGCACGACCGGCTCCGGCTGCGCACGGCGCTGGCGACCAAGAAGGGCGAGCTGGGCAGGACGGCCGACGCGCTGGCCGCGCTGCGCGAGCTGGACAAAGACATCGCGGAGCTGAAGGGGGCCAACGTGCAGGCCGAGCTGCTGCACCAGGTCGCCATGGGCCTCCACGCCCTCGGCCGCAGCGAAGAGAGCCAGCAGGCCGCCGCCCGTGCCATCGCCGCCGCGATGCAGGTCGGCTGCGCGAGCTGCCGCGACAACGCCGTCGAGGAGATGTTCGAGCTGCTCTCGGACTCGGCCTACATGGAGCTGGCCGCCGCCGCCGGCCACGAGATCGGACTGCCGCACCTGCGGGCGGAGAGCCTCCTGCGCACTCTCGAGCTGGCCGGAGAGATCGAACCGGCGCAGCGCGCGGCGCTGCTGCGCGAGCTGCTGGAGGCGGTGATCCAGGTCCAGGAAACGACCTCCCGCGTGCAGCTCCTGCTGCGCGTGGCACGCGCCTACCACGAGGGCGGCCTCCCCCTCACCGACGCCGAACTGGCGGCGCTGCAGCAGGCCGGCGCGCCGCCGGCCGAGGAGCCGCCGGCCCTCGAGGACCCCCTGCTGCGCGCGGCCCACCGCACGGCCGGCGGCATCGGCGAGCCGGCCGCCAGGGTGAGGGCGCTGATCGCGGTCGCCAGGGCATGCGCCGACATGGGGCACCAGCAGGCGGCGGCCGAGCTCCGGGACGACGCCGAGCGGATCGCCAGGAAGCTGGCCGATCCCCGCCGCCGCGGCGAGCTGCTCGCCGCCGTGCACGACGCCACGGGCCCCTCCGATAGCGCCGAACAGAGGGACGCCCCGCAGAAGGCCGGCCTCGAGGCGGAAGACGCGGCCCGCCAGCAAGACCCGGAGGCCCGCGCCCGGGGCCTGCTGCGCATGGCGCGGGAGGAGCGCGACCTGCCCGGCGCCGAGCGGGAGCGGCTGCTGCGGGAGGCGCTCGCCGCCGCCCTGGAGACGCGCGCGGCCCAGACGCGGGTGGCGCTGCTCGTCGAGCTGGCCCGCGCCTTCGACGCGGCCGGGCTCCAGGTGACGCAGGCCGAACGCGAGGCGCTGGAGAAGTCCCCCCTCTCGGCCGCGGCCGAACGCCGGCCGATCCCCGAGCTGCGCAGCGGGCGGCCCGGCGTCGCCCAGCTCGTCTACTTCGACCGGCCCGGCTGCCCCCTCTGCGACGAGGTGAAGGCGCTGCTCCCGGAGCTGGAGCGGATGTTCCCCGGCCTGGCGCTGCGCAAGATGAACCTGTCCGAGCCGGAGGCGACGCGCCTGAACATGGCGATCTGCGAGGCGCTCGACGTCCCGGCCGAGCAGCGGCTGGTCGCCCCGTCGGTCTTCTCCGCGCGGGGCGGGCTGATCGGGGCCGAGATCTCTCTCAGCTCGATGGCCGAGCTGGCCGCCGCCGCCGAGGGGCTCCCCTCCCCCGCCGTAGCCCACGGCGGCGGGCAGGGGTCCGACGGGCAGATCGAGCACCTCTACCAGGGGCTGCGCCTGCCCGTGGTCGTCGCCGCCGGGCTGCTGGACGGCATCAATCCCTGCGCCTTCACCGTGATCATCTTCTTCCTGGCCTACCTGGCGCACGTGGGCCGGGACCGGCGCCAGATCGCGACGGCGGGCGTCGTCTTCACGGCGGCTGTCTTCGTCACTTACCTGGCGATCGGCGCGGGGCTGGCGGGCGTGCTCACGGCGGCGGCCGCGTGGTCGGCGAGGGTGCAGAAGGCGATCTACGCCGTCACCGCCGCGCTGGCCCTGCTGGCGGCCGCGCTGAGCCTGCGGGACGGGCTGCGGGCCATGGCGGGGCGCACCACGGAGCTGACCCTCGCCCTGCCGGAGGCGCTCCAGAGCCGCATCCGCCGCACGATCTCCCGCCGCACGCGCATGGGGCTGACGGTCGCCGCGACGGCCGTGCTCGGCGGGGTGGTGGCGCTGTTCGAGTTCCCCTGCACGGGGCAGGTCTACGCGCCGGTCATCGTCTACGTGCTCCACCACTCGCCGGGGCGGCTGTGGGGGCCGCTCGGCTGGCTGGTGCTCTACAACGTCTGCTTCATCGCGCCGCTGGTGGTGGTCTTCGTGGCGGTGATCTTCGGGCTCACCTCGGAGCGGCTCACCGCCTGGTTCCGCCGCCACCTGGCCGCGACCAAGCTCGCCATGGCGGCGCTGTTCGCCGCGCTCGGCCTCTTCATGCTCAGCTACCTGCTCTGAGCGCGGGGGCCCCGGCTCAGATCGGCTCGCGGCGCACGTCGATGCCCGGGCCGCTGACCCAGCGCGACTCGTCCGAGGCGAAGAAGACGGCCGCCCGCGCGACCTGCTCCGGCTCGAGCAGCCCCGAGCGGTCCTCGTCGGGGAAGTTCTCGCGCCGCTGGTCGGTGTCGGTCGGGCCGGGGCAGATCACGTTGCAGCGGATGCCGTAAGGGCGGCCCTCCTTGGCGAGCGCGTCGGCGAGGCCCATCACGGCGAACTTGCCGGCGCAGTAGGCGCTCCAGCCGGCGTGCGCCCGGCGGCCCGAGCCGCTGGAGATCATGATGATGCTCCCGCCGCCGTCCTTCAGGTGCGGCCAGGCGGCGCGTGTGACGTGGTAGACGCCGACCAGGTTCACCTGGATCATCGCCTCCCACTGCTCGGGCGGCATCTGGTCGATGTCTCCCAGCGAGGCGATGCCGGCGGCGTTGACCAGCACGTCGAGCCCGCCGAGCCGGCGCACGGCCTCGCCCACGGCCCCCTCGACCTGGGCGCGCTCCCGCACGTCGGCCGCCACGGCCACGATGCGCACGCCCTCCAGCTCCGCGCGCAACTGCCGCCCGGCGCGCGTCACGCGGTCGGGGTTCTTGCTGAGGATGGCCACCGAGGCGCCCTGCCGGGCGAACTGGACGGCTGTCGCCCGCCCGATGCCCCGGCTGCCGCCCGTCACCAGCGCCCGCTTCCCGGCCAGTCGGTTGCCCATGGTCGTCGCCTTCCATCGCTGCGGGAGTACGGCGTCAAGTTCGGCCCGGCTCGCGCGGCCTCAGCCGACGGGCACCGGCTCGGGCAGCGGCCGGCCGTAGAGTTCCGCGGAGACGCGGCTGAAGGCGCGGTACATGGCCATCTTCGCCCCGGGGGTGGCGCCGATCGCCTTGCCGTCCCCGTAATCGCTGAGCACGAAGCCGCCCTCGGCGCTCATCCAGTGCTCCGCGAGGGCGCGGGCGTCGGCCTCGATGCGGGCCGCATCGCCGCTCGGTAGAGTGGCCTGGATGTCGGCGAGCGACTCGAAGGTGATCCGGCCGCGGTATCGCTCGCCCATCTCCTCAATGCCGAGGGCGCGCGGCTGCTGGAGGTTCACCGCGTCGACGCCCGCCTCGATGTAGCCCTCCACGATCTCGTTGACCTTGCCGCAGGAGTGGACCCAGACGTCCTGGCCGCCCGCGTGCATGGCCTCGAAGAGGCGCCGGTAGCGGGGCAGGAAGAACTCGCGCCACAGCTCGATCGAGACGAACGCGGCGCTCTGGGTGCCCCAGTCGTCGGTCATGCTGAAGGAATGGAGTCGCTGGCCGAAGCGCTCCTGGCAGTTGCGCACCAGGCACAGGTGCGTCTCCACGATCTTCTCGGCGAGGGCGGCGGCGTTCTCGCGATCTACCAGCAGGCCGGCCAGCACGTTCTCGAATCCGGCCAGGGCGTGCATGCGCTCGAAGAGGACCATGAAGATGCCGACCTGGCTGTAGCGGTCCCCGCGCTCGGCGGCCCTGAGCGCCTCCTCGCAGTCCTCATAGCGCCAGTCCTCGTTGTAGTCGGGCGGGCGGAGCTTCCCGTGCTCGCCGAGGTCGGCCAGGGGGTGCCCCTTCGGCTGGCCCATGTTCTGCACGTCGGTGAAGTGCCACGCGCAGCCCCACTCGTCGACGCCGGGCGCGGGGCCGGCCGTCTTGACGGGGATCCATGCGGTGTCGTCGCGCCCGAAGCAGCCCATGCGCACCGGCAGGCGCTCGGGGCCCTCGAAGCGGAGGGCCGCCTGGACGATCTCCCTCGGGCTCTGACTCACGGTTCCTGCCACCTCCCCTCGGGCCATTGCGCCATTCCACAGGCATTCCACAGGCATTCTACAGGCGCCCGCCCGGCCGGTAAAGCGGGCCGAAGGACCGCCTGCGCTGGAAGCCGAGCCCGCGATGGACGACAATGCGGGGGCCCGCCCACTGACGAGGAACCCGGCCATGCCCCGCGACCTGGAGCACCACCTCATCGTCCGCCAGGAGCACCTGAACCAGTACGGCAGCCTCTTCGGCGGCGTTGTGCTCGCCGTCATCGACGAGCTGGCCTTCATCGCCTGCTCACGCCGCTACCCGGGGCGCAACTTCGTCACGCGCGCCGTGCTCGACGCCGAGTTCACCGCGCCGGCCTACCTGGGGGATATGCTGGAGTTCGGCTTCGGCATCGAGCACGTGGGCAAGAGCTCCGTGCACGTGCGGGTCGAGGTGCTGGTGCGCGACGGCAGCGGCGGGCGGCCCGAGCGCACCTTCGACGGCACGGTGGTGATGGTCTGCGTCGACGCCGACGGCGAGCCGGTGCCCGTCGGCCGCTGAAGGGCGCCCGTCAGAGCAGGGACGAGAGGTACGCGAAATCCTCCCGCAGCTTCTGCCGCGTGGTGATGCCGACCGGCCGGCAGGCGTAGCCGCCGCGGAAGTCCTCAATGTCCAGGAACCCCTCGTAGCCGACGGCGCGGAGCCCGTCGATCACGGCCGGCCACTCGACCAGCCCCTCCGCCAGCGGCGCGTTCTCCATCCGCCAGCCGCCGCCGTCCGCTGGCACCCAGCGGCCGTCCTTGACGTGCACGTGGCAGAGGTAGGGCCCGAGGATCTCCAGCCCCATGCGCCAGTTCTCCATGCCCTCGCGGATCATGTTGCCCGGGTCGAACATGGCGCCGATCCGCTCGGGGTCGCGCCCCTCCAGCAGGCGGCGCGTGCCGGATGCGCTGGCGCTGATCAGCCCGTTGTGCAACTCGACGACGGCCCGCACGCCGATCTCTCCCGCCAGGTCCTCCACCCGGGCGTAGGCCTCGCGCGCCCGGGCCAGCAGCTCGTCGTAGGGCTCCGAGCCGTCGTAGCGGGGCGCCATCACGCGGATGGCGGGCGAGCCGACCAGCCGGGCCACGTCCATGTAGAGGCGGACCTTGTCGGGCTCGAAGCAGTTGCAGCGCGTCCCCAGGCAGGGGACCTCGAGCCCGTGCCGCTCGGCGGCGGCGCGGGCGGCGCCGGCGGTGGCCTCCAGCTCGTCGGTGCTCACGTGCCACTTCGCGCCCCCGTCCCAGACGGCGTTCGGGTAGTCAACGGTCCATTCGATCGCCTCGTAGCCGATCTCGGCGGCGAGCGCCGCCGCCTCCTCGATGCGGTAGTCGGGCGTGACCAGCGAGTAGACGCCGAGCTTCATGCGGGCTCCTTTCCCGGGTGGACACGGCATTATAGGCCGGCCCGGCGGGAGCCGTCAAAGCGGCCGCTGGGAAGGGCGCCGCCCATGTGCTATAAACCCCTCAGAGCATCGCCCCAACCGGAGCCGCACGCTGGCCGCACAGAAGACCACCAATGGCCCCCTCGAGCGGGAGGTCCGCTACGTCAAGGGCGTCGGACCGAAGCGGGCGGAGCTGCTGGCGAACCTGGGCATCCGCACCGTCCGCGACCTGCTGCTGCACCTGCCCCGCGACTACGAGGACCGCCGCCACCCCCGGCCCATCGCCTCGGTGCGCGCGGGCGAGAAGGCCGTCATCCACGGGACGATCCGGGGCGTCGAGTTCCGCCCGCAGCGCAGCCGTTGGAAAGGCATCCTCCGCGTGGAGGTCGCCGACGGCACCGGGGGCATCTCCCTGGTGTGGTTCAACGCGAGCCCCGGCTGGCGTAGCTCCTTCCCGGAGGGGCAGCAGATCACGGCGTTCGGCACGCTCGCCTTCTACGGCGGGCTCCAGATCGTGGCCCCCGACTACCACGTCGGCGCCGGGCCGGCCGACTCGGACAAGTTCGGCCGCGTCCTGCCCATCTACCCGCTCACCGAGGGGCTCTCGCAGGGGGTGATGCGCAACGTCGTGGCGGCGGCCGTCGAGCTCGGCGCCGACGCCATGCCCGAGGTGCTGCCCCGCGCCGTCTGCCGCGAGCGCCGCCTGCCGAGCGCCGCCCGGGCCGTGCGGGAGGTCCACTTCCCCGAGTGCCCCGAGCGCGCCCGCGCCGCCCGCCGGCGCCTCGCCTACGAGGAGCTGTTCGTCTTCCAGGCCGCGCTCGCCCTCCGTCGCATCGCCCGGCGGCAGGCGGGAGGCGTCTCTTTCCGCGTGGGGCCGAACGTGGACCGGCGCATCCGGCGCCTCTTCCCCTTCCCGTTCACCGGGGCGCAGGATCGCGCCGTCGCCGAGGTCGCCGCCGACATGCGCGCCGAGCGGCCCATGAACCGGCTGCTCCAGGGCGACGTCGGCTGCGGCAAGACCGTCGTGGCCCTCTACGCCATGCTCGCCGCCCTCGCCGAGAGCAGCAAGCGCCGCCAGGTGGCGATGATGGCCCCGACCGAGGTCCTGGCCGAGCAGCACTACCTGAACCTCCGGTCCCTGCTGGAGCGGGCGCGGGTGCGCACGCTGCTGCTCAGCGGCGGCGCCCCGCGCGAGGAGCGCCGCGCCAACCTGTCCAAGCTCGCCCGGGGAGAGGTGGGCCTGGTCGTCGGCACCCATGCCCTGATCCAGAGCGACGTCGAGTTCCGCAACCTGGCCCTCGTCGTGGTCGACGAGCAGCACCGCTTCGGCGTGCGCCAGCGCCTGGCGCTGCGCGAGAAGGGACCGCCGCCCGACACGCTGATCATGACCGCCACGCCGATCCCCCGCACGCTCGCCATGGCCTACCTGGCCGACATGGACGTGAGCGTGATCGACCAGATGCCGCCCGGGCGGCGGCCGGTCGAGACCGAGCTGCGCCTGCCGGCGGCCTGGGACGGCGCCTTCGAGGCGGCACGGGAGGAGCTGCGCGCCGGGCGCCGCGCCTTCGTCGTCTACCCCCTGGTCGAGGAGAGCCGCGAGCTCGACCTGACCAGCGCCAGGGAGGGCTACGAGCGGCTGAGCCGCGAGGTCTTCCCCGGCTACGCGTGCTGCCTGCTGCACGGGCAGATGCCGGCCCACCAGAAGCAGCGCGTGATGGAGGACTTCCGCAGCGGCCGGGCGCAGGTGATGGCCGCCACCACGGTGATCGAGGTCGGCATCGACGTGCCGGAGGCGACGGTCATGATCGTGCAGCACGCCGAGCGGCTCGGCCTGGCCCAGCTCCACCAGCTGCGCGGGCGCATCGGGCGCGGCGAGCATCCGGGGCGCTGCTTCCTCCTGGCGGAGCCGACCACCGAGGAGGCCCGCCGGCGCCTGGAGGTGCTGACCGAGACGAGCGACGGCTTCCGCATCGCCGAGGAAGACCTGCGCCTGCGCGGGCCGGGCCAGCTCCTCGGGGTGCGCCAGAGCGGGATGCCGGAGTTCCGCTGCTACGACTTCTCGGACCCCGAGGTCCTTAAGGAAGCGCACGAGGACGCGATGCGGCTGGTCCGCTCCGACCCCGGCCTGGCGCGCCCCGAGAGCGCGCTTCTGCGCCGGGCCGTCATCGAGCGCCACGGCGAGGGGCTGGAGCTGGCCGACGTGGGGTAGGGGGGCGGCTACTGCGCCTCGGGGACGGCGCGCAGGGCCCGGTCGCGGAACCGCTCGGCCCGCTGGCGGATCTGCTCCACGCGCACGTCGGCGGGGACCTCGTCGGGCGCGGCCGGCTCGAGCACGAAGGTGGGCACCGGGTGCTCGTCGACGATGCGCAGGGGGTAGAGCACCTCGAAGACGAAGTCGATGGGGAAGGTCTCGTACCACGGCGCCCGGAACTCCGCGACTTGCTCCTGCTCCCGGTAGCTGAGCCGGTCGGCCGCGTCGCGCAGCGGCCCGACGCGGATGCGCCGCACGCCGTAGTGCGCGAAGGGATGGTCGAGCGGGGTCTCGCCCACGTATTGCTCGTCCACGTAGACCGGCGCCCCCGGCGGCTCGGAGCGGATCAGCATCTTCCGCTCGACGCAGCCCCAGAGCGCAAGCGCGGCCAGAGAGGCGAGCAGCGCTGAAGTGCCTCGGCTCATATCTCTACTGTCTCCTGCGGGCCGACCTCGAGGATCTCCGCCCTCAGCACGCTCAGCTCGACCAGCGCCACCGTCGAGCGCCCGGTGAGCCAGCCGCCGGCCTCGCCCGGGTTCAGCAGCAGCGGCTCGCCCCCCGCGACCCGCGCCCGGTGCGTGTGGCCGTGGATCAGCAGGTCCACCCCCTCGCGCGGGACGTCGGCCAGGTCATCCGGGTCGTGGCCGACCACGATGGTGCGGCCGCCGAGTGTGAAGCGGTGGGGCGGCTCGAACAGCTCGGCGCAGAGGCCGGCGAGCCCCGCCCGCTCCCCGTCGTTGTTCCCGAAAACGCCCATCAGGGGGATGCCGGGCTTCATCAGCACCTTCAGCGTGAAGGGCGCCACGAAGTCGCCCGCGTGGACGACGGCCTCGGCGCCGCGCCCCACCAGCAGCCCGACGGCGGCGGCGGCCATCGGCAGGTTGTCGTGCGTGTCGCAGATGACGCCGATCAGCATGTCGATCCTCGCGGCGCTCAGGCCAGCTCGGGGGACTCGATCATGTGGACCGATTCGCCGGCGACGGCGGCCACGTGCAGCAGGGCCTGGTCTGCGTCGAGGGCCGTCACGTCGGCCCCCAGCTCGCAGCGCCAGAGCACGTCGGGCTGCTCGGGCCGCCCGCCGAGGGCGACCACTTCGCTCCCGTCGGCGTGCACCGCGACGGGGTCGAACCCGCCGGCCAGCCGCACGCGTCGCAGCCCCGGCGGCAGGTGGAACTCCCATATCATGTCCTCGGCCGGGCTGACGGCCGCGCAGCGGCCCTCCTCCCCGTAGACGGCGAGGGCCTCGCCCAGCAGGTCCACTCCCTCGATCCTCTCAAAGAGCCGTCGGGACCAGACCTCCTCGCCGTCGTCGTCCACGATGGTCAGGCGTCCGGGCGGCCCGGCGAAGACCCCGAAGCCCCGCCCGAGCCCGAGGGGGCGGAAGGCGCGGCGATGGCGGAAGCGGAACTTGCGCACCATCAGGCCCTCGGGGTTGTGGTAGCGGTACTTGCCCTCCGAGTCGGGCACCACGATGGTCGAGCCGTCCGGGCTCACCATCAGGCCCTCGGCCCGCACGTCCAGCTCATTGTGCCAGGACGGCGTCTCGGCGCCCTTGTATCCGCGCAGGACGTCGTCCTCACCCACCGAGCAGAACAGGCGCATGTCGGGCGCGCAGTCAAAGAACCGCAACGGCATGCCGCGCAGCGAGAGCGAGCGCGCCCCGCCGGCAGCCGGCTCACAGACGACCACCTCGGCCGCGCTCCAGACGCAGACGTAGCGCTCCGGGCAGGCCGGCGCCAGCCTGACCGGCAGCTCGAGCTGCTGCTGGAAGACCGGCTCGCCCTCGCCGTCGATCACCAGGGCCGTGCCGTCGCGCAGCACGGCCGCCACGAACTTGCCGTCCGCGCTGATCCGGAACTGCCGGTCGCGCACCGGCAGCAGCCGTCGGGGCACCTTGCGGTCCCAGGCGATACGCGCCCGGGGGTGTTCCGGCTGGGGGGGCCCGGCGGGCGCCCCCTGCTCGGGCTCCTCCAGGACGTCCAGCGCGCCGGCCAGCGCGGACTCGATGCCCAGGTATGCGGACTCCTCCGCATCGCCGGCCGGGGCCGGCTCCTTTTCGGGCTCCTCGGCGGGAGGCCCGGCGCTCAAGGCGGCCTCCACGCGCCTCCGCGTGCGCACCCGGGTGTCCTCGGCCGGCTGTTCGGCCTCCTCATCGGCGACTACGCCGGTCTCGTAGGCGCAGAGGCGCTGCGTGCCGGTGGCGGCGATCACCACCCCGCAGTCGGCGCCCATCGCCCAGGCGGTCGGCTCCTCTGCCAGGCGCAGTTGCCACTGGACCGTCCCGTCCCGCCGCATCAGCCTCAGGCGCCCGTCGGCCGTCTCGACAAGGATCAGGGAGCCGCCGACGCTGAGCGCGGCCTCCAGGACGGGCTCCTCCAGCTCGAGCGCCTCGAGCTCCTCGCCGGCCATGGTCAGCAGCAGCAGCCCGCGCTCGCCGGCGGGGATGGCGACCAGGTCGCCGGCGGCGCTCACGGCCGGCGGTCCGATCAGGTGGCCGAGGTCCTTCTCCCACTCGGTGGCTCCGTCGCCGTTGATCAGGGCCAGGCGCCCCTCGTCATTGGAGACGATGGCGCCGGGCGGCATGCCGCCGGCCATCGCCACGCAGGTGGCGCGCCAGCCGATCGGCAGCACGCGGCGCTCCTGCCCCCGGGCGCCGAAGAAGCCGACCCAGCCCTGGCTGGCGACGGCGGCGAGGCGTTCGCCCTCCGGCTCCAGCGAACACGCGGAGACCCAGCCGCCCAGCTCGACGCGCCAATCCAGCTCCGCCTCGGGGCTTATCCCGTAGATCACGTTCTCGCCGGCCAGCACGATGAAGATGTCCCCGCGCCGGTTGGCGGCGAGCCCGCGCACGGGCCGCCCGGCGCGGAAGGTGCCGGTCGGCTTGCCCCGCCCGTCCAGCAGGTAGACGTTGCGGTCCTGGTCGGCGGCCATGCTGATGTCGGCATCGTGGCACATCGCGGCGTGCGTGACGGTCGCGTCGGCCTTGAAGGTCCAGTCGGCGCGGCTCAGCTCGTCGCCATTGCTCATGCTGACCACTCCGCGGGCAGAGGGGCTACGAGTCGACGGACATGTTCAGCAGGCGGGCGGCGGTGCCGCCCATCACGGCGCTCATCTGCTCCTGAACGAGCCCGAGAGAGCGGAAGATGCGCTGGTAGTCACGCTCGACCGAGGCGATGTCCTCGTGTCGCACGGCGCTTCCGAACACGATGCGCTCCCAGACGTTGCTGGCGTCGTCGTGCCAGATGGTGGCGTGCGCGGGCCGGAACAGCGCGCCGATGAAGTCCGCCCCCTTGCGGTGGAGCACGTCGCCGGAGAGGTCGAAGTAGACGTTCGGGTGCAGCCGCAGCGTCTCCGCGGCCTCCTCGTACCACGGGCTGCCGAGCCCCACGCCGACCACCTTCAGCCCCGGGAAGCAGCGCGCCAGCGTGTCCAGGTAGACCGGGCGCATGTTCGCCGAGCGGATGCGCTCGGCGCGGTCCAGCGGCGTCGGCGGTGCGTAGCCGGTGTGGAAGACGATGGGCAGCTCGAGCGCCTGGGCGACTTCGTAGAGGGGGAAGAATGCCTCGTCGTCGTAGGGGGCCGGCGGGGCCCACGTGCAGAGGCCCGCGAAGCCGATGCGGGCCAGCCGCTCGAGGGTGGCGGGCGTTTCCTCTGCGAGCCTGACGTGGGCGAAGGGCACGAACAGCTCGGGGTAGCTGTCCGCCTGGTGGCGCACCTCGGCATTGGCCGCCAGGCCGTAGCGGGCCTCGCCGCCGGCGATGCAGAGCCGGTCCATGCCCAGGTTGCTGGCCGTCTCGACCAGCGACTCGCCGTAGCCCGGCTCGTCGAGCATGTGCACGTGGAAGTCAATGAGCATCGAGCGCCTCCGAAGCAGCGTCGGGCAGAACGGGCCGTGCGCCCCATACTTTAGCAGAAACGCCCGCCCGCGCAACACGAATCCGGCGGGAGCGTCCAACAGATAGGGAGGGCGACGGGCGCCGCCCTCCCTCGATGGTCAGCCTTGCGCATTCGGGGCATCCGGCCGGCCCTCCCATGCGCCGTTACTCCTTCTCCTCTTCTTCCTGTTCCCCTTCTTCTGGCTCTCGCTCTTGCTCTTGCTCCTGCTCTGTCTGTTCCTCTTGTTCCTCGTCTTCCTCCTGCTCTGGCCCTTCCTCTTGTTCCGGCTCTTCTTCCGGCTCGGGCTCTTCGGGGGCCGGCTCGGGCTCCGGGGGCGCGGGCGGCACGCCGAGCTCGGTCTCCTCGGCCGCCTCGCAGACCTCGTCGACCTCGATGCCGTCCTGGTCCTTGCGCATCAGCAGGTAGACGATGGTGTTGGCGGTGAAGAAGTAGCCGAGCACGTAGCCGACCGGCACGGCCCGAACCAGCAGCAGCAGGGCAAGCAGGATGCCGCTGAAGACGCCCATGTAGGGATCGGGGCCGGGCAGCAGGCCGATGCGCCAGGCGCCGGCCGCCGGCCCAAACTCCACACGGCCCGCCTCGTAGATGAGCCACGGCATCTGCCGCACGAAGCCGAGGTTGACCGTCTGGTAGATCAGGTAGATGAGCAGCTCGCCGATGGCCCAGGCGACCACGGCCGCGATGAGGCCGATGACGCCGATCACCAGCGTGTAGCAGATGAAGCGCCGCAGCCCCCACAGCACGTAGCCGTAGGCGGTGCTCCAGCTCTCGAAGGCGTCCTTGCCCTCCACGCTGACCGCCGGCATCATCATGCCGAAGCCGAGAACGCCGAGCACGGCCAGGAACACGATCAGCACGGTGGTGATGACCAGCAGCGGCCAGCCGGGAAAGACCAGCAGGATCGGGCCCAGGTAGGGCACGGAGGCCACCAGGCCGCCCAGGGCGTTCAGAATGCTGAGAAACACGATGAGCAGCAGCGGCATGACCGGGGCCAGGAAGTAGGCCTTCCGACGGGCGCGCACCATCTGGCGCGCTTCGTTGAGCGTGGGCAGCTCGTCGCGCGCGTACTCCAGCGCCGCCAGGCGGCTGACGGCGCCCCCGGCACCGCTCCATACGTAGAAGAGCGCCACGTAGAGCAGCACCGAGATGACGAAGTGCGTCACGTTCCCCCCGGCGAAGGGGTTGAGCAGCGGAAGGAACTGGCCGAGCATGAACAGGCCGGTCCCCTCGCTGAAGTGCCACAGCAGCGGGCTCTTCGACTCGATCCGCAGCGTGCTCAGCTCGATCACCGAGTGCGCCGGCCCGTCGAGCATCGCGTAGGCCTCGACGGCGATGACCATCACGAACACGCTCGCCAGCACGGCGACGAAGCCGACGAACACCTTCTTCGGGTCGAGCGCCAGACCGTAAGCCGACAGCAGGTCCCGCCAGTCTCCTGTGCGATTCGTCATGGCTCAGCTCTCCTGCGAGTGGCGTAGGCGTGTCTCGGGCGCGACATGAAGTCCCCGGACGCTCACTTTATACATGCCGCTCCGTCTTTGTCAACCCGAAAAGATGGGGCCGTCACTGCCCCTGGGAGGCGCCTGTCTCGGGGCCCGGCTCCCTTTCCAGCGGGGTTTCGATGCGATGCGCGCCGGTCAGCCACCGGCCCAGGTCGATCAGCTTGCACCGCTGCGAACAGAACGGGAAGTCGGGGGCCTCGCGCTGCGCAGAGAGGACCACCGGCTTGCCGCAGACGCGGCATCGGATCTCGTGGCGCTCTGAAGGCATGGCGCGCTATGCGGTCGGTCGGGCCCTCAGTCCCCCGAGCCGCCGCCGGAGCTGCCGGACTCGCTCGCGCCGGAGCCGGAGGAGCCGCGCTTATAGTCGGTCACGTAGAAGCCCGAGCCCTTGAATATGATCCCCGCGCCCGCGCCGATCAGCCGCTCCAGGGACTGCTTGCCGCAGCGCGGGCACTTGGTCAGCGGATCGGCCGTGATGGACTGGAAGGCCTCGAAACGGTGGTCGCACCTGCGGCAGCGGTAGTCGTAGGTAGGCATCTGTGGCTCTGCGTTGCAGGCTGGCGCACGCGCGGGCCGCCGGGTAAGGGCAGTCATTGTAGGCGACCTGAGAGGCCGGGTCAAACCCCTGAGTGGCGATCCTCGGGCGCCTCAGAGCCTTGCGCCGGGGGCGCGGCCACGATCACCTGGCTCGGCCGGATCACCGCCTCGCCCATGGCGAAGCCCTTCTTCAGCTCGCGCAGCACCGTGTTCGGCTCGACCACGTCGGTCGGCTCCTGCATCAGCGCGTCGTGGAAGTGGGGGTCGAACGCGCGGCCGACGGCCTCGATCGGCTCGATCTCGAACCGGGCCAGCGCCCCGTAGAACTCCCGGGCGACCAGCTCCAGCCCTTTGACGATCTCCCCGCCGCCCTCGGTCTGGCGGGCCGCCTCCAGGGCGCGCTCAAGGCTGTCGGCCACCGGGAGGATGCCCTCGGCCAGCGAGCGGAGCGTGGCCTGGCGGGCCATCTCCTGCTGGCGGTCGATGCGCTTTTGCAGGTTCTGGTAGTCGGCCATGGCCCTCTGGAGGCGCTTGAGGTAGTCGTCGCGCTCGCGGGCCAGCGTCTTCAGCTCCTCGTATTCGGCGTAGGAGAGCATGACGGCGGCCTCGCCCCCTTCGGCCTCTTCCAGCCCTTCGGCCTCCTCGGCCGCGGCTTCGGGCGGCGCGTCGGTCTGCTCGTCCTGCGGTTCGTTCTGCGGTTCGGGGCCGCTCATGGTGTTCTCTCCGGTAGGCATTCGCCGGCGGGGTTCAGGCCTCGTCCTCGGGCCCGAGCTCGCCGTATATGTATTCCTTCAGCTTGGCCAGGAAGCTCTTGCGCTGCTCGGAGACGTTCACGTTCTCGATCTCGGCCAGCTCCCTGAGCAGTTCCTTCTGCCTCTGGGTCAGCTTGCGGGGCGTCTCGATGCCGACGCGCACGAGCATGTCGCCGCGCCCGCCGCGCCTCAGGTCCGCCAGCCCCATGCGGCGCAGGCGGAGCACCTCGCCGCTCTGGGTGCCGGCGGGCACGGCCAGCTCGTAGGCATCCCCCTCGATCGTGGGCACCTCGACGGTTCCCCCGAGCGCGGCGACCGGATAGGTGATCGGCACCTCGCAGAGCAGGTCGGGACCGTTCCTCTGGAAGACCGGATGCTCGCGCACGAACACGTCGCAGTAGAGGTCGCCGCGGGGCCCCCCGGGGGCGGGCTCGCCCTCGCCGCGGATGCGCAGCCTGGTGCCCGACTCGATCCCGGCGGGCACCTCGATGGTGACCTCCACCTCCTGCTGGCGGCGGCCCGAGCCGCCGCACTCGGGGCAGGGGTCGGCGATCACGGTGCCCGTGCCCCCGCAGCGGGCGCAGGTGCGCCGCACGCGGAAGAAGCCCTGGCGGCTCTCCACCTGGCCGTAGCCCCGGCACTGGCTGCACGTGCGCACGCCGCCTTCGCGGGCGCCGCTGCCCTGGCAGCGCTCGCAGAACTCTGCCCGGCTCAGCGCCACGGTCTTCTGGGCGCCGGTGAGCACGTCGCGCAGGTCGACCTCCAGGGCGATGCGCAGGTTGCGTCCGCCGGCGGGCCGGCGGCGGCGCCGCTGCCCGAACAGGTCGCCGAAGACCTCGCCCCCGCCGAAGAAGTCGTTGAAGACGCTCAGGATGTCGTCGACCGAGCTGAACTCGTGCAGCGGCACGCCGCGCAGCCCCGCCTTGCCGTAGCGGTCGTAGCGCTCGCGCGTCTCGGGGTTGCCGAGCACCTCGTAAGCCTCGGCGGCTTCTTTGAAGCGCCGGGCGGCGGCGGGCTCGCCGGGGTTGCGGTCGGGATGGCACTCCAT
Organism: uncultured candidatus Brocadiaceae bacterium; assembly: GCA_964434535.1. Classification (GTDB taxonomy): domain Bacteria; phylum Planctomycetota; class Brocadiia; order SM23-32; family SM23-32; genus SM23-32. The sequence goes on from CAYSWA010000008.1 coordinate 85,703, forward strand.
CGCCATCCGCCGGTATGCCTTCTTGATCTCTGCGGCGGAGGCGTCCCGGCTCACGCCGAGCACCTCGTAGTAGTCGCGATCGCTCATGGGGTCCGCGGGCGCCGCAGCGGGCCTCTCGCCGGCGGCGCCGTCCCGTTCAATGGGAAGGGCTGCCCCCCGGCGGCAGCCCTCCGGTTCAGGCCGTCGCGAGCGCACTCGGCCGCTCGGGGCCGGCCGGGCCGCTCGCCTGCGGGCCTTCTGCGCCTGCCGGACCGGCCGACTCCTCCCCGTGCGTCAGCGCACCGCGCCTTCGGGAGCGGCCGTGCCTTCCTCTTCCTCCTCGGGGATCTCGGTGACCATGGCCTCGGTGGTGAGCATCAGGCCCGCGATGCTGGCCGCGTTCTCCAGCGCCGTCCGCGTGACCTTGGTCGGGTCGATGATGCCCGCCTCGACCATGTCCACGTACTGGCCGGTGTTGGCGTCGAAGCCGATGCCGTCCTCGTGCTCCAGCACCTCGGCGACGACGACGGCGCCGTTGACGCCGGTGTTCTCGGCGATGGTGGCCAGCGGGCCGGCCAGCGACCTGCTGATGATGTCGGCGCCGATCTTCTCGTCGCCGCGCAGGCGCTCGCGCCGCCTGGCGACGGCGTCGCGGCAGCGCACCAGGGTGCAGCCGCCGCCGGGGATGACGCCTTCCTCGGCCGCGGCGCGGGTGGCGTGCAGGGCGTCCTCGACGCGGGCCTTCTTCTCGTTCATCTCCGCCTCGGTGGCGGCGCCCACGCGGATGACGGCCACCCCGCCGCTGAGCTTGGCCAGGCGCTCCTGGAGCTTCTCGCGGTCGTAGTCGCTGGTGCTCTCCTCGATCTGCTTGCGCACCTGGTCGATGCGGGCCTTGATGTCGGCCGCCTTGCCGCCGCCCTCGACCACCGTGGTGTCGTCCTTGGTCACGGTGATGCGCTTGGCCCGCCCCAGGTCGCTGAGCTGGAGGCTATCCAGCTTCAGCCCCAGGTCCTCGCTGACGAACCGCCCGCCGGTGACGACGGCCAGGTCGCCGAGCATGGCCTTGCGCCGCTCGCCGAAGCCGGGCGCCTTCACGGCGCAGCACGGCAGCACGCCGCGCAGCTTGTTGACCACCAGCCCGGCCAGGGCCTCGCCCTCGATGTCCTCGGCCACGATCAGCAGCGGCTTGCCGGCGCCGGCCACCTTCTCCAGCAGCGGGATCAGGTCGCGCAGGTTGCTGACCTTGGCCTGCTGGATCAGGATGTAGGCGTCCTCCAGCGCGGCCTGCATCTGCTCCGGGTCGGTGATGAAGTAGGGCGAGAGGTAGCCTTTGTCGAACTGCATGCCCTCGACGAACTCCAGCTCGGTCTCGAGCGTCTGGCCCTCTTCGACGGTGATGACGCCGTCCTTGCCGACCTTCTCGACGGCGTCGGCGAGCAGGTCGCCGATCTCCCGGTCGTTGTTGGCGCTGATGGCGCCGACCTGGGCGATCTCCTCCTTGCTGGCGACGGGGTGGCTCTTCTGCTTCAGCTCGGCCACGACGGCCGCGACGGCGTCGTCGATGCCGCGCTTGACGGCCATCGGGTTGGCGCCGGCGGCGACGGCCCTGAGGCCCTCGCGGTAGATCTGCTCGGCCAGCACCGTGGCGGTGGTGGTGCCGTCGCCGGCGTCGTCGCTGGTGCGGCTGGCCACTTCGTTGACCAGCTTGGCGCCCATGCTCTCGAACTTGTCCTGAAGCTCGATCTCCTTGGCGACGGTGACCCCGTCCTTGGTGACCCGTGGGCCGCCGAAGCTCTTCTGCAGCACCACCGTGCGGCCGGTCGGCCCCATGGTGACGCGCACCGCGTCGGCGAGCTTCTTGACGCCCTTGAGGATCTTGGTGCGGGCCTCGTCGCCGTACATCAGTTGCTTGGCTGCCATCTGTTTCCTCCGTGGGTGGCGTTTGGCGTGGGGCGGCGCGTCAGGCCTCGATCACGGCCAGCAGCTCGCTCTCGCGCATGATCAGCAGCTCCTTGCCGTCCACCTCCACGTCGGTGCCGCTGTACTTGGCAAAGAGCACCACGTCGCCCTTCTGGACGTTCATCTCGGCCCGCTCGCCGCTGTCGAGCAGCTTGCCCGGCCCCGTGGCGACGATCTTGCCCTGCTGGGGCTTCTCCTTGGCCGTCTGCGGAAGGAATATGCCGCCGGCGGTCTTGTCTTCCTGCTCCAGGGGCTCCACCACGATGCGGTCGTCCAACGGCTGAAGCTTCGCCATCTCTGCCTGTCCTCCGTCCGTGAGAATGCTTGTCTCTGTCGGTGTAGGGTAGGTATGGTCTTTGCGCGGGCGGGCCGATCACATCATGCCCATGCCGCCGCCCATGCCGCCCATGCCGCCCATGCCGCCGCCCATCCCGGCGCCGGCGGGGCCCTCTTGTTCCTGCTCCTTCGCCTCGCGCACAAGGCACTCGGTGCTCAGGATGATGCCGGCGACGCTGACGGCGTTCTGCAGGGCGATCCGGATGACCTTGGTCGGGTCGATGACGCCGGCCTCGACCAGGTTCGTGTAGTGCTCCGCCTCGGCGTCGTATCCGAAGGCGTAGTCTTCGCCGAGCTCCACCTTGCGCGCCACCACGGCGCCCTCCAGCCCGGCGTTCTCGGCGATGGTCATCAGCGGCACCCGCAGCGCAGCCTGCACCACCTGGGCGCCGGCCGCCTCGTCCGCCCCGAGCTTCAGCCCGTCCAGCACGGGCGCGGCGCGGAACAGCGCGACTCCGCCGCCGGGCAGGATGCCCTCCTCGATCGCCGCGTGCGTGGCGTTCAGGGCGTCCTCGACGCGGGCCTTCTTGGCCTTCATCTCGGTCTCGGTCGCGGCGCCGACGCGGATCTCGGCCACCCCGCCGCTCAGCTTCGCCAGGCGCTCCTGGAGCTTCTCGCGGTCGTAGTCGCTGGTGGTGGTCTCGATCTCGCGCTGGATCTGGTTGACGCGGGCGCGGATCTCCTCGCTCTCGCCGGCGCCCTCTACGACGGTGGTCTTGTTGCTGGTGACGGTCACCTTCTTGGCGCGGCCCAGGTCGGCCAGCTCGACGCTGTCCAGCTCGATGCCCAGGTCCTGGAAGATCGGTCGCGCGCCGGTCAGCACGGCGATGTCCTCCATCATGGCCTTGCGCCGGTCGCCGTAGCCGGGCGCCTTCACCGCGCAGCAGCGGATCACGCCGCGCAGCTTGTTCACCACGAGGGTGGCCAGCGCGTCGGTCTCCACGTCCTCGCTGATGACCAGCAGGGGCTTGTTCTGCGCGGCGACCTTCTCCAGGATCGGCGCCACGGACTTCGGCGTGCTGATCTTCTTCTCGAAGACCAGCACGTAGCAGTCCTCCAGCACGCACTGCATCGACTCTTCGTCGGTGATGAACTGCGGCGAGAGGTAGCCGCGGTCCAACTGCATGCCTTCGACCACCTCGACCTCGGTCTCCAGGCCCCGGCCCTCCTCGATGGTGATCACGCCGTTGCGCCCGACCTTGTCCATGGCGCGGGCGATCATGCGGCCGACCTCCCTGTCGTTGTTGGCCGCGATGGCCGCCACGGCGGCGATGTCCTCGGACTGCTCGACCGGCTGGCTGCGCCGGGCCAGCTCTTCGCCCACCGCCTCGGCGGCCTGGTGCATGCCGCGCCGCAGGGCCATGGCGTCGCAGCCGGCCACCACGCGCTTCATGCCCTCGCGGCAGAGCGCCTCGCCCAGCACCGTGGCGGTCGTGGTGCCGTCGCCGGCGTCGTCATTGGTCTTGGAGGCGGCCTGCTTCAGTAGCTGGGCGCCGAGGTTCTCGTAGCGCTCGGACAGCTCGATGTCCTCCGCCACGGTCACGCCGTCCTTGGTGATCTTGGGGCTGCCCCAGCCTTTGTCGAGCACGGCGTTGCGGCCGCGGGGCCCGAGGGTCTGCTTGACGGCGCGGGCGAGCTTGGACACGCCCTCCAAGAGCTTCTCCTGTGCCTCCTGTCCGAAGGCCAACTCCTTTGCGGCCATCTGGGCAATCCTCCTGCCGGTGGGCGGCTGTTGGTCATATGAAGCAAGAAAGCGACCCGCTCGCTCTGGCGGGCGCAAACATCGTGCCACGGCGTTGCGACGGCCGGCCACGCCGGCTTCGTGCCGGGCCGCTCGGCCCGGCCCGCCTGTCGCGGCGGTGCACCCCAAACCCCTTGAGGAGCTATTGCAGAACCATGTCCGTAGCGAGGCCGAGCGAGAAGTCGGAGGGCAAGGAGGCTGGCACAGAACGCCCGCAGGCGTGGCCAGAGGCCACGTTGAGGACGTTCTGGGGCAACGACGCGGCCATCCGGCTTCGCAGCCGGCCGCAGTAGGTCAGGGTTCTGCAATAGCTCCTTAGAGCATCACGTTACGGCCGGCCGCGTCGCGCGCGCCCGGCCCGCTGACCGCCGCCGGGGCGCTGCGTGGGCGCGCTGCCATTCCGACAGCGGGCCGGGGGACCCTCCGCGCGGGCTGCCAATATGGCAGCGGCCGGTGATCGGGAAACCCGATTGGGAAAGAGGTGGTGGCGGAGGAGGGATTTGAACCCCCGACCCGAGGCTTATGAATCCCCTGCTCTACCCCTGAGCTACTCCGCCACGCCGGCCCTCATGCTAAGCGCCGGGGGCCGGCCTGTCAAGGAACCGTCAGGCCGCCTCGGGCGAACGGGGCAGGCCGAAGACGGCGCGCACGTGCGCCACCAGTTGGCCCTCGCTCATCCGCTCGGCGCTCTCGACGCCGCGGATGCTGCCGGCGAAGTCCTTGTGCTCGGCGAGCTGCCTGTGGAGCTCCTTCTTCGCCTGGCCGGGGCCGAAGATGTAGACCACGTCGGCGTGACGGATGGCGGGCACCAGCCGCTCATGGAAGCGGCGCGCCTCACGGCGCTGCTTCGCGCCGAGGTCGGCGTGCGGCGGGACGCCCCCGAAGGCGCCGCCGGCCCCGCCGACGGAGAGGTGCTCCCGCTGCTGCCTCTCCGGGTAATCGCAGTCCGCGTGCTGAAGCTCGGCCTCGCCGCCGTCGTCGGCCCAGACCAGGTACGCCTCACGATGATCGACCCAGACCCCCAGGTAAGGCTTCGCCATGCCTCAACCACCTTTCCTCGCAGGTTGGGGACACCTCTCTACCGCCCATCGTACGGCGCCGGGCCGGGGGGTGTCAAGGCGGACGGCTCGTTGCTCATCGTTCGTTGCGCGTGCGGTGGGGCTCGCTGCCGTTGACAAGCCCGACGCCTGCGACTACCATGCCGCTGCCGTGGCGGGGGGGGGCGCCGGCGCCGCGTCCTCCGGCCCTTCCTACTTCGACCCGCTGCGCAGGAGACGGCCCATGTTCGCACAGGTCGCCATCGTCGGCCCCGGCCTGATCGGGGGCTCCATGGGGCTCGCCCTGCGCGAGCGCGGCCTGGCCAGGCGCGTGGTCGGCATCGGCCGGCGGCAGTCTTCGCTGGACAAGGCGCTCGCGGCCGGCGCCATCGACGAAGCCGCTCTCGACCCGGCCGCCGGCGTGGACGGGGCCGAACTGGTGGTGCTGGCCACGCCCATCGGGGCCTTCGCCGGGCTGATCGAGCAGCTCGCCCCGGCGCTGCGGGCCGGCGCCCTGCTGACCGACGTGGCGAGCACCAAGACGGAGGTGGTCGAGACGATCACCGCCGGGCTGCGCGGCCGGCCCGACATCTTCTACGTGCCGACCCACCCGATGGCCGGCAGCGAGCAGAGCGGGCCCGAGGCAGCCCGCGCCGACCTGTTCGAGGGCGCCGTCTGCGTCATCACGCCCCTGGCCGACACGTTCCCCGAGCACAAAGGCCGCATCGCCGAGCTGTGGCGCGCCCTCGGCGCCGAGGTGTTGAGCATGACGCCCCAGGAGCACGACCGCGCCGTCGCCCGCACCAGCCACCTGCCCCACCTGGCCGCCGCCGCCCTGCTGGAGATGCTACAGGAGCCCGACGGCCCGCTCTGCGCCACGGGGCTGCTGGACACCACCCGCGTGGCCAGCGGCAAGCCCGAGATATGGCTCGACATCTGCGCCACCAACCGCCGGCCCGTCCGCGAGGCGCTCCGGGCCTACGGGCGCCTGATCGAGCGGATGGCCGACGCGCTCGACGACGGCGATCTGACCGCCCTGGAGCAGACCCTGACCGAGGCCCGCGACACGCGAGAGCGCCTGGCCCGCGAGCGTCAGGAGCGCCGCCACCGCAACTGAGCCCGCCCCCCGGAGCCGCCGCCATGCAGCACAGGATCGAAGTCATCCACCGTCCCGAGCGCAAAGACCCGGCCGGCCTCACCGCGCTGGCCGACGTGCGCGACCTGGGCATCGAGGGCGTGCAGGACGTGCGCGCCGTCGAGGTCTACCTGCTCGACGGCGATCTGGACGAGGCGCGGGCCCGCCGCCTGGCCGAGGATCTGCTGGTCGACCCCGTGGTGGAGCAGTACCGGCTCTGCGGCCCCGACCAGGAGCGCTGGCCCTGGGCCGAGCACGGCGCCGTGCACTCCATCGAGGTCAAGCGCCGCCCCGGCGTGATGGACCCCGCCGAGCAGAGCGCCATGAAGGGGGCGCGGGACCTGGGGCTCGCCGAGGGGCTCCGGGCCGTGCGCACCGCGCGCCGCTACCTGATCCGCGGCGAGCTGGAGCGCGCCGAGCTGGAGCGCATCGCGGCGAAGGCCCTGGCCAACGACACCGTCGAGGAGGTCCACGTCGACGAGCCCGACGTGGCCTACCCCCTGCAGGAGCTGAGCTACGAGTTCGAGCTGGCCCGCGTGCCGATCCGCGAGGCCGACGATGCGGAGCTGGAACGCATCAGCGCCGAGGGCACCCTCTCCCTCTCGCTGGAGGAGATGCGGGCGATCCAGGGCCACTTCGCCGCCCTCGGGCGCGACCCCACCGACCTGGAGCTTGAGGTGCTGGCCCAGACCTGGAGCGAGCACTGCGTGCACAAGACGCTCAAGGGCCAGATCACCTACGAGGGCCCCGTCCCACCCGGGTGGGAGGACTACCTGGACGCGGACGGCCGCCTCGTGCTGGACAACCTGCTCAAACAGACCGTCGTGCGCGCCACCGAGGAGCTCGACAAGCCCTGGTGCGTCAGCGTCTTCGTCGAAGGGGCCGGCGTGATCGAGTTCAACGACGACTACCACGTCTGCTTCAAGGTCGAGACGCACAACCACCCCAGCGCCATCGAGCCCTACGGCGGGGCGAACACCGGCATCGGCGGCGTCATCCGCGACCCGCTCGGCACCGGCCTCGGCGCCCGGCCGATCCTGAACACCGACGTGTTCTGCTTCGGCCCGCCCGAGATGGACGAGGCCGACGTGCCCGCCGGCGCCCTCCACCCCCTGCGCGTGATGAAAGGCGTGGTGGCCGGCGTGCGGGACTACGGCAACCGCATGGGCATCCCCACCGCCAACGGCGCCGTCTGCTTCGACCCCCGCTACACGGGCAACCCGCTGGTCTACTGCGGCAACATCGGGCTGATCCCCGTCGAGCGCATGCACGACGAGCCCCGCCCGGACGACCTGATCGTCGTCGTCGGCGGGCGCACCGGACGGGACGGCATCCACGGGGCCACCTTCTCCTCGATCGAGCTGACCAGCCAGAGCGAGGAGGTCTGCGGCAGCGCCGTGCAGATCGGCAACCCGATCACAGAGAAGAAGATGGTCGACACGCTGATGCAGGCGCGCGAGCGGGGCCTCTACACGTCGATCCAGGACTGCGGCGCCGGCGGGCTGAGCAGCGCCGTGGGCGAGATGGCCGAGATGACCGGCGCCGAGGCCGAGATCCGGCACGTGCCGCTCAAGTACCAGGGCCTCTCCTACGCCGAGATCTGGATCAGCGAGGCCCAGGAGCGGATGGTCGTCGGCGTGCCGCCCGAGAACCGCGAGGAGCTGCTCGCCGTCTTCGACGCCGAGGACGTCGAGGCCACCGTCATCGGCCGCTTCACCGACGACCGCATGCTGCGGGTCACCTACGGCGGCAACCTGGTGGCCGAGCTGGAGATGGAGTTCCTCCACCACGGGCTGCCCCGCTTCCGCGGCACGGCGCGCTGGGAGCCGCCGGCCGACCCCGACCCGCTCGTGGAGGGCTCGTGGGGGGGCGAGGCGCACGCCTGCCGGCGCGCCCTGGCCGGGCCGCAGGACTACGGCGAGGCGCTCAAGGCCGTCCTGGCCGCGCCGAACGTCTGCTCCAAGGAATGGATCATCCGCCAGTACGATCACGAGGTGCAGGGCCAGACGGTGGTCAAGCCCCTGGTCGGGCCCGCCGCCGACGGGCCGGGCGACGCCTGCGTGATCGCCCCCGTGCTCGGCTCGCGGCGGGGGCTCGCCGTCTGCTGCGGGCTGAACCCGAAGCACATGGACGTGGACGCCTACCACGGGGCCGCCTCGGCCATCGACGAGGCCCTGCGCAACCTGACCGCCGTCGGCGCTTCGATCGAGCGGGCCGCGATCCTGGACAACTTCTGCTGGGGCAACACGCGCCGCCCCGCACAGCTCGCCACGCTGGTGCGCGCCGCCCTGGCCTGCTACGACTACGCGAGCGGCTTCGCCGTCCCCTTCATCAGCGGCAAGGACAGCCTCAACAACGAGTTCCACACCGGCGATGAGGTCATCGCCGTCCCCCCCACGCTGCTGATCAGCGCCATGGCCGTGATGGACGACGCCGCCCGCGCCGTCACGATGGACCTGAAGGAGCCGGGCAACTCGGTCTACCTGGTCGGCACGACTCGCCCGGAGCTGGGCGGCTCGCACTACCTGGAGCTGTTCGGCCTGAAGGGCACGACGGTGCCGCAAGTGCGGGCACAGGAGGCGCGGGCGACTATGCTCGCCCTCCACCGGGCGATCGCCGAGGGGCTGGTGCGCTCGTGCCACGACCTCTCGGAAGGCGGGCTCGCCCTCGCCGCCGCCGAGACGGCGCTGGCCGGGGGCGTAGGGCTGGAGCTCGCCGCCGGGGCCGTGCCCTACCAGGGCGAGGCGGCGCACCGGATCGACCCGGTGCTGCTGTTCAGCGAATCGAGCAGCCGCTTCCTGGTCGAGGTCCGCCCGGAGGAGGCGGGCGAGTTCGAGGCGCGCCTGGAGGGCATCTCGTTCGCCCGCATCGGCCAGACGGTCGATTCGGCCGTGCTGATCGTGCGCGGGCGGGAAGGGGACGTTCTGGCCGAGGAGCCCCTGGAGGCGCTGAAGAAGGCCTGGCAGACGCCCCTGGTGCCCCACTGAGGGGAAACGCCACGCGGGTGTGTCCCGCTCGGTCCCACCTTGCTCTGGCTCGCCCCAGGCGGGTTCTGGAGCGTTCTTGAGCAGTTCCGGCTTGACAGCTTCGGGCCGGGCCGCTACAATGGTCACCACAAGAGCTGCGGTTCGGGTGCATCAGCGGGCCGTGGCCGGAGGGAAGGTAAGCGGGTGCGACGGTTGTCGCGCCGTGCGGGATAGGTAGCGGTGGCCGGCCGTGTGTCTGGCGGCGGCCGACGCGCGGCAACCGATGTAGTGCGCCCTTTTTTCTTGTGGGTGAGCGCCGATGCAGGGCAAAGAGATACTGCGCCTCGTCAACAGTCTCCATCGCAACAAGGAGATCGACGAGGAGGTCATCTTCCAGGCGATCGAGAGCGCCCTTCAGACGGCCGCCCGCAAGCACTTCGGCACCGAGGAAGACATCTCGGTGGTGATCGACCGGGAGACGGGCGACGTGGCCGCCCTCAAAGGCGAGCAGCGCATCGAGCCGGAGATGCTCGGGCGCATCGCCGCCCAGACGGCCAAGCAGGTCATCGTGCAGAAGATCCGCGAGGCCGAGAGCGAGACGATCTACGACGAATACATCGAGCGCGTCGCCAGCCTGATCACCGGCAGCGTCCAGCGCTTCGAAGGCGGCTCGATCATCGTCAACATCGAGAAGACCGAGGCGATCCTGCCCCGCTCCGAGCAGATCCCCGGCGAGCACTACCAGGCCGGCGAACGGCTGCGGGCGATCATCCTCGACGTGCGCAAGATGAACAGCCTGGTCAAGATCTTCCTCTCGCGCTCCAGCCCCCAGTTCATCCAGCGCCTCTTCGAGCTGGAGGTGCCCGAGGTGGCCGAAGGGGTGGTACAGATCCGCCGCATCGCCCGCGAGCCGGGCCTGCGCACCAAGGTCGCCGTGGAGAGCCTGGATGCCCGCGTGGACTGCATCGGCGCCTGCGTCGGCGTGCGCGGCACCCGCATCAAGAGCATCATCGACGAGGTCAAGGGCGAGAAGATCGACATCATCCCCTGGAGCGAGGC
>CAYSWA010000009.1:0-92758 GCA_964434535.1 uncultured candidatus Brocadiaceae bacterium
TGCTGGAGGAGGGCTACGAGGTCGTGCTGATCAACAGCAACCCGGCCACGATCATGACCGACCCCGTCATGGCCCACCGCACCTACATCGAGCCGATCGTGGCCGAGTTCATCGAGAAGATCATCGAGCGCGAGCGGCCCGACGCCGTCCTGCCGACGCTCGGGGGCCAGACGGGGCTGAACGTGGCCGTCTTCCTCGCCCGCGAGGGCGTCTACGAGCGCTACGGCGTCGAGGTGCTCGGCTGCGATCCCGAGGCGATCACCACGGCCGAGGACCGGGAGTCCTTCAAGGACGCCATGCTCGAGATCGGCCTCTGCGTGCCGGCCAGCGGCATCGCCCACACGGTCGAGGAGGGGATGGCGATCATCGACGAGATCGGCCTGCCGGTGATCCTGCGGCCGGCCTTCACCCTCGGCGGCACGGGCAGCAGCACGGCCTACAACCTGGAGGAGGCCCCCGAGCTGCTCGCCGGCGCGCTCGACATCAGCCCGATCACCGAGGTGCTCGTCGAGCAGAGCGTGCTCGGCTGGAAGGAGATCGAGTACGAGGTGATGCGCGACTGCGCCGACAACGTGGTCATGATCACCAGCATGGAGAACGTCGACCCGATGGGCGTGCACACGGGCGACAGCGCCGTGGTCGCGCCCGCCCAGACGCTGACCGCCGGCGACTACGCCCGCTACGTGGACTACTGCCGGCGCATCATCCGGCGCGTCGGCGTCAAGGGCGGCGGGGTGAACATCCAGTACGCCGGCGACCCGGCCAGCGACGACGTGGTGGTCATCGAGGTCAACCCCCGCCTGTCGCGCTCCTCGGCGCTGGCCAGCAAGGCGACCGGCTTCCCCATCGCCCGCGTCGCCACCAAGCTCGCCGTCGGCTACACGCTGGATGAGGTGCTCAACAACGTCACGGGCAACACCTACACGCTCCAGGAGCCGACGGTCGACTACTGCGTCTACAAGACGGCGCGTTTCACCTTCGAGAAGTTCCCCCAGGCCGAGCCGGTCATCAACACCAGCATGAAGAGCGTCGGCGAGTCGATGTCGATCGGGCGCACCTTCAAGGAAGCGTTCCAGAAGGGGCTCCGCTCGCTGGAGATCGGCCGCTACGGGTTCGGGGCCGACGGGCGCGACCCGGCCGAGCTGCCCGGCGAGGCCGAGATCACCCAGCGACTCGCCGTGCCGAACGACCGGCGCATCTTCTACATCCGCTACGCTTTCCAGCGCGGCTTCTCGGTCGACCAGGTCCACGAGCTCTCCAGGATCGACCGCTGGTTCCTGTCCAACTTCCACCAGATCGTCCAGATGGAGCAGGAGCTGGCCGCCGCCGGCGAGGGCGGGCTGGAAGCCCTGGACGAGCCGACGCTGCGCCGGGCCAAGAGCTGGGGCTTCAGCGACCGCCAGATCGCCCACCTCTGCGGCGCCGACGAGTGGGCCGTGCGCAGCCGGCGCAAGGAGCTCGGCGTCACGCCCGTCTACAAGCTGGTGGACACCTGCGCGGGCGAGGTCGACCCCGCGCGGCCCTACTTCTACTCAACCTACGACCAGATCGACGAGTGCCGCGCCACCGACGCCGAGAAGGTCATGATCCTCGGCGGCGGGCCGAACCGCATCGGCCAGGGCATCGAGTTCGACTACTGCTGCGTCCACGCCGCCATGGCCGTCCGCGACGAGGGCCTCGAAGCCATCATGGTCAACTGCAATCCCGAGACGGTCAGCACCGACTACGACACCTCCGATCGGCTGTACTTCGAGCCGATGACGGCCGAGGACGTGCTCAACGTCGTCGAGGCCGAACGCCCGACGGGGGTGATCCTCCAGTTCGGCGGGCAGACGCCGCTGAACATCGCCGCCGACCTGGAGGCGAACGGCGTGCCCCTGCTCGGCACCAGCCCCCGCAGCATCGACCTGGCCGAGGACCGCAAGCGTTTCAAGGAGCTTCTCCACGGACTGGACCTGAAGCAGGCGCCGAACGGCACGGCCACCTCCTACGAGGAGGCGCTCGCCCTGGCCGAGCAGATCGGCTACCCCGTGCTGGTGCGGCCTTCCTACGTGCTGGGCGGGCGCGCGATGGAGATCGTCTACGATGACGAAGAGCTGGAGCACTTCATGACTGAGGCCGTGACGGCCTCGCCCGAGCGGCCCGTGCTGGTGGACAAGTTCCTGGAGCACGCCACCGAGGTGGACGTGGACGCCATCAGCGACGGCCGGCGCACCGTCATCGGCGCCATCATGGAGCACATCGAGGAGGCCGGCGTGCACAGCGGCGACAGCGCCTGCGTGATCCCGCCACAGAACCTGACCGAGGAGGTCTGCGAGGAGATCGCCCGCCAGACGCGCGCCCTCGCCGAGGCGCTCGAAGTGGTCGGCCTGATGAACGTGCAATACGCCGTCCAGGGCGGGCAGGTCTACGTGCTCGAGGTCAACCCCCGCGCCTCACGCACCATCCCCTTCGTCTCGAAGGCCACGGGCGTGCCGCTCGCCCAGCTCGCCACCCGCGTCATGCTCGGCCAGTCGCTGGAGGAGCTCGGCTTCACCGAAGAGGTCCGGATCGGCCACGTCGCCGTCAAGGAGGCCGTCTTCCCCTTCGCCCGCTTCCCCGGGGTGGACACGCAGCTCGGCCCGGAGATGAAGTCGACCGGCGAGGTGATGGGCATCGCGCGGAGCTTCGGCGTCGCCTTCGCCAGGGCCCAGACGGCGGCCGGCCATCACCTGCCGCAGGAGGGCACCGTCTTTTTCAGCCTCAGCGATCGGGACAAGACGCCGGAGGCCGCCGCCTCGGCCCGCACCTTCGCCGAGCTCGGCTTCGCCCTCTGCGCCACCGAGGGGACGGCCGCCTGGCTCGGCGAGCAGGGCCTGGGGGTGGAGCGCGTCAACAAGGTCCGCGAGGGGCGGCCGCACATCGTGGACCGCATCATCAACGGCGACATCGCCCTGGTGATCAACACGCCGAGCGGCAAGCACCCCCGGCAGGACGAGATCGCGATCCGCAGCACGTCGTGGGCCCGCCGCGTGCCGATTATCACCACTATCCGCGCCCTTTCGGCGGCCGCCGAGGCGACCCGCACCAGCCGCCAGACGGAGCTGAGCGTCCGCACGCTCCAGGAGTACACGGTGGACACGCACGGCGCCGTGCAGGAGCCTCGCGTGCTGTAGGCGCCCCTCTTCAGCCCTCGCCCAGGCGCACCTCGCGCCCGGAGTCGGCGCTGGCGTAGAGGGCGTCGATGATGCGCTGCACGGTGAGCGCCTGGCGCGGGTCGACGGGGACCTCGCCCTCGCCCCGCACCGCGCGGACGAAGTCCTCCAGGTGGCTCGAAGGCCGCGGCACGCGGCTGAGCGCGGTCTCCCCGAAGGCATCGCCCCGGGGGCCCCAGAGGCGCGCCTCGAACGTGTACGTGCCACCTACGTGGCGGTGCACGGCCCCCGCTTCGGTGCCGTAGACGTAGGTGTACATGTCCTCGGCCCACTCGCTGTTGGTCGCCCAGGAGGCGGAGAGCGCGAGCGCGGCGCCGTCGGCGAAGCGCACGAATCCGGCCGCCAGGTCCTCAACGTCGAAGTCCTGTCCCCGCTCGGAGGCGATGCGCCGGCCCAGCAGGTCGTAGGTGACGCCGGTGACGGCGACCGGCTCGGGGTAGCCCATCAGCCAGAGGGCCAGGTCGAGGCGGTGCACGCCGAGGTCGATCAGCGGCCCGCCGCCGGCCAGCTCGCGGTCGCCGAACCAGCCCGAGCCGCGCGGAATGCCCCGGTTGCGCATCCAGCCGGTGCGCGCGTAGTAGATTCGGCCCAGCTCGCCCCGGTCCACCAGCGCCTTCAGGGCGCGGGCCGCCCCGTTCTCTCGGAAGGAGAAGTTGATCGTGAGCCGGCGGTCGGCCTCTTCGGCGGCGGCGACCATCTGCTCCGCCTCGGCCGCGTTCATGGCCATCGGCTTCTCGCAGAAGACGTGCAGCCCGGCCTCCAGGCAGCGGATGCTGACCGGCGCGTGGAACTTGTTCGGCGTGGCCACGTAGACGGCGTCGGCCACGCCGGCCTCCAGCAGCTCGTCCAGCTCGGCGCAGGTCTCCAGGCCGAGCCCCTCCGCCCGCTCGCGCGATTCGGGCAGCGGGTCGACCGCCGCCACGAACTCCACGCCCTCCAGCGTCTTTGCGCGCTCGCGCATTGCGCTGGCCATCCCGCCGAAGCCGACCGCCGCCATGCGCACTTGCTCGGCCATTGCCGCTTCACTCCCTCTCTGTCTCGTTCAGCGCGCAGACCCGCACCCGTTCGCAGAGCGGCGCCGGCCCGCGCAGCGGGACCGTCCTCGCCTCGCCGGGCAGCAGGTCGAAGTCGTTGTCCTCCACCCACACGCCCCTGGGCGCCTCCACGTGCACCTGCCAGGCGAAGCCGTCGGCGCCCACCTCCAGCGCCGGCGGGTCGCCCGCCAGGCGCCAGGCCAGCCGCACGGCGGGCAGAGCGAGCCGGTTGAAGTGGAAACCGGCCAAGAAGAGGCGGTTGCGCGAGAGCACCTCTGCGTCCCGCGCGAACCGCGCGTAGGCCGTCCATGCATCCAACTCGCCTTCCGGCAGGGCCAGTCGCGTCGCCTCGCGGGCGGCGTTCGCCGGCGCCTCGGCCGGCTCGGTCCGTTCGGTCATCTCGCCGGTGCGCACGTTGAGCCAGCCGGCCGTCAGCTCGCCCGGCACGGCCCGGAGCATATCGTTGACCAGCCAGACGCCGACGCCGTCCTCCTCGCGCTTCAGGCTCGCCAGCACCGGCGCGCAGGCCCGCCGCACCGCGTAGTAGCTCGGCTTGCGGTTCAGGTAGTAGTCGATGACGGTCCAGCCCACCTCGCCCCAGCAGTCGGCGTACATCCAGAGGAGCGCCCCGCCGGTGCGGAACTTGCGCCGCCGCCAGTGCTCGACGGCGAACGAGAGCGCCTCGGCCTGGATGAGCTGCGAGTAGCGGACGTATTCGTCCAGCGAGAGATCCTCCGCCGGGCGCCAGTAGCGCCTGAGGGCTTCCTGGTTGGTGCCCTTCTCGAAGCGGTTGTTGTGGTGGGCCCACGGCTCGCAGTCGCGGCTCAGCTCCCCCGGCGGCAGGTAGCGGCGCAGCCCCTCCGGCGGCGGCGGCGCGAGCACGCCGAACTCGCAGATGAACTTGCCCCTGTCCTCGGCGTAGCGCTCGTAGTCGATGCGGTCTTCCAGGGCCGGGGCGCGGATGCTCACGTCCCAGGCGTGGCGGTTGCCCTCCAGCTCGCTGTTCGGCTCGGGGCCGCCCCAGGGGCTGGAGGGCCAGTAGGGGCGCGTCGGGTCGAGCCGGGCGCAGACGCCGGGCAGCACCGCGTTGTAGAGCCCTTCGCCGAGGCAGCGCTCGGGCGCGCCGGGCGCGCCGGCGCGGTCGCCGTGCAGCCACTGGTTCTCGTTGTTGCCGCACCAGAGCGCGAGGCAGGCATGGTTGCGCAGCCGGCGGACGGCCTGGGCGGCCTCGCGGCGCGCCTCGGCGACGAACTGCGGGTCGTCGTCCGGGTAATAGGCGCAGGCGTAGAGGAAGTCCTGCCAGACCAGGATGCCCCGCTCGTCGCAGAGCCGGTAGAAACAGTCGTCCTCGTAGATGCCGCCGCCCCAGACGCGGAGCATGTTGAAGTTCGCCTCGGCCGCCGCCCCGACCAGCGCCCGGTAGCGGGCGGGCGAGACGCGCGCGACGATCGAGTCGGCCGGCACCCAGTCCGCCCCCTTGCAGTAGACGGCCTCGCCGTTGACGTGGAAGACGAACGAGCGGCCCTCCTCGCCGATCGGCTCCTGCGCCAGCGTCACCTCGCGGAGGCCGTAGCGGAAGCTGCGGCGCTCCAGCTCGCGGGCGCCGCTGTGGAGCACGGCCGTCACCTCGTAGAGGGCCGGCTCGCCGAGCGGCGCCGGCCACCAGAGCTCGGGGTCCTCGATGCGGATCTCGCCGGCCATCTCGCCCGTCCCCGGTTCGAGCATCGCTTCGAGGTTCACCGCGTGCGTCTCGTCGCGGCTCAGGGCGAGGCTCAGTGCGGCGGGGAGGAGGCCGCCGGTCAGGTTCTCCACCTCGGCGAGCACCTCGACCGTGGCCGCGCCGTCCGGGCCGAGCCGGGTGCGCAGGCAGAGCTCGCGCAGCGCCGCCCGCCGGTAGGAGCGCAGCTCGACGGGCCGCCAGATGCCGCAGGTGGCCAGGCGCGGCGCCCAGTCCCAGCCGAAGGTGAACTGCGCCTTGCGCATGTAGACGCGCGGCTCCGGCCCGCGCAGCATGGCGTAGCGTTCCAGGTCCTTGCCCTCGACCGCGCGGAGGCCGACGTCGAGCCGCACCACGAGCAGGTTCCGCCCGGCCCGCGCGACCTCGGTCACGTCGAAGGTCTGCGCCACGTGCATGTTGTTCGTGCGGCCCAGGTGCTCGCCGTTGAGCCAGAGGTCGGCGGTGGTGTCGAGCCCGCCGAAGACCAGCTCGATCCGCTCGCCCATGTTCGCCCGGCCCAGCGCGAAGCTGCGCGAGTGCCACCAGTCCATCTCCTCCATCCACGCGCAGTCGCGGGAGTTCAGCCCGTGGAGCGGCTCGTCGATGACGCCGGCCTCGATCAGGTCCAGGTGCACGTCGCCGGGCACGGTGGCCGAGACGGCGTTCGGGCACTCCACGCCGAGCGTCGGCCAGCCGCGCTCCTCTCCCCGGCCGGGTTCGCACCAGGCCAGCGTCCACGTGCCGTTCAGGTCGAGCCGGAACACGCTCGTCTCCTCACCCGGGGCCGCCGGGTCGGCGGCGCGGACCATTCTATGGCCGGGCCGGGCCGCCGCGCAAAGGGCGCGCGGCCGGTGTCCCCCGAATTCAACAGAAAGGGCTTGCGAAGACGCGGAATACCGCTACAATAGTAAAGGAGCTATTGCAGAACCATGTCCGTAGCGAGGCCGAGCGAGAAGTCGGAGGGCAAGGAGGCTGGCACAGAACGCCCGCAGGCGTGGCCAGAGGCCACGTTGAGGACGTTCTGCGTCAACGACGCGGCCATCCGGCTTCGCAGCCGGCCGCAGTAGGTCACGGTTCTGCAATAGCTCCTAAGGGTCGTCATTGTGCAGACGCCGGCGCTCCCGGGCGTTCTCAGGGCGGTTCGAGAGACACGGCGTGTTGCGCAAAGGCAACACGGGTCGGTCGCGGCGTCCGGCTCTTCAACGCGCCGGGTTTTGGACAGAGCGGTCCGCGGCCAGACCTATCCCGGCGGCTGCCGGTAGGTGCGGGGGGGATGAAAGGCGCCTGCCGGGCGGCAGACCATGCAGCAGCGCATTCGGAGGTGTGACGGTCCGCGTCCCGATGGTCGGGTACGCTCATGGGCGGGACCGGCGACCGGGCGGGCCGTTGCCCGCATGGGTGCGCTGCCTGCCTCAGACTTGTAGGATGCTAACGCCACGCATGAACCGGGCTCACGCGATGCCTGCACAGTGGGACGGCCCGGCCGAGGGCGGGATCTGCCGGCAGCACGACGCCGCAAGACGCGGAGGAAGACGGCGATGACACCCGATGAACGGGTCATGGTGGTATACCTGGACGACGCGGCGGAAGCTCCCATCGAGGAGGCCGTCCGTTCGCAGGGAGTGGAGGCCCACCGGGCGGCTACCCCCGGCGAGGCCCTCACGGCGCTCGTGTCCGCCGAGGAGCCGCGCGCCGTGCTGGTCAAGGCCGCCGACGAGGCGGAGGCGGAGCGCCTCTCGGGGGAGTTGGCCGCGCGGCTGCCGTCGGGCAAGATGATCCTCTGCACGCCGGACGGTGAGGCCGAACCGGACGCGTTCGTGGCCGCCGACCGCCGGCTCTGGCTGCGGGGCGACGTGACCGCCCCGGAGAACGCACGGCGCATGGCGCGCTTCCTTCAGGGCAACGGGCTGCGATGGGCCAGCGAGTTCCGCTCCAGCGTGCTGAAGCGCCGGCTGCTGGACAGCGCGATGCGCCTGGACGCGCGGGCCGCCGACGAGCGGAACAAGCTCTGGAGCATCGCCCGCGACCTCTCGGCCTTCACCGAGCTGGGCGAGACGCTGCGGGAAGCGCTGCGCAACTACATGGAGATACTGCGCTGCGAGGCCGGCAGCCTCTACCTGTGGGAGGAGCGCAGCGAGACGCTCGTCCTTCAGGCGGCCGAGGGCCCCGACCAGGAGCAGCGCCTCGGCCTGCGCCAGAAGCTC
Organism: uncultured candidatus Brocadiaceae bacterium; assembly: GCA_964434535.1. Classification (GTDB taxonomy): domain Bacteria; phylum Planctomycetota; class Brocadiia; order SM23-32; family SM23-32; genus SM23-32. The sequence goes on from CAYSWA010000009.1 coordinate 8,150, forward strand.
GGCGAAGGCCTGGCCGGATGGGTGGCCGAGCGTCGGGAGCCGGTGCTGGTGACCGACGCCCGCCAGGTCAGGCGCCTGCGCGGGCGCGCCTGCGAGCGCTACTCCAACGCAAGCTGCCTGGCCGTGCCGATCACCGACGGGGAGCAACTGCTCGGCGTGGTCTGCCTGACCATGCCCGCCGACGGGGAGGCGTTCGAGCCCGATGACCTCCAGACCGCGCAGGCGCTGGGCCAGAAGCTCGGCGCCCTGCTCAGGCCGTTCGGCCTGCTCAGCGAGCTGCGCTACTTCAACGAGCGGCTGGTGGAGGTCTTCCGCGCCTGCTCCGACCTGGTGGTGGAGAAAGACAGCCAGGTCGAGGCGATGCGCGTGCTCAGCTCCGACATCCTCAACGGCGTGCCGCTCGGCGTCATCGCCTACGACCCTGACCTGCACACCTGCTTCGCCAACGCGGCCGCCGAGGAGGCGTTCGCCATCCGGGCGGACGCGCGCCCCCTGGCCGAGGTCGAGCTGCCGCTGGCCGGCCGGCTCGAGGTGGAGCCCGCCGAGTGGCGCCGTAAGCTGCACGGGGTGGTCGCCGAGGACGCCGGCTTCCGCCTGGAGCGGGTGCCGTGGAAGGCCGACGGCGCCGAACGCGTGTTCGACGTGCACGGCTCGCCCCTGCACGACTCCGACGGGGCCACCATCGGGGGTATCCTGACGGTGCGGGACGTGACCGAGGACGTGGAGATGGAGGCGAAGCTCTCCCACTCCGAGCGCCTGGCCCTGGTCGGCACGATCGCGGCGAAGGTGGCGCACGAGCTGAACAACCCCCTGGACGGCATCCTGCGCTTCCTGAACCTGGCCACGCGCCAGCTCGAGGACGAGCCGGATGAGGCCCGCCGCTTCCTGGAGGAGAGCCGGCGCGGGCTGCTGCGCATGGGCAGCATCGTGGGGCAGTTGCTCGCCTTCTCCCGCGGGCACCGCGCCACGGGGCGCCCCCCCACACTGAGCCAGGCGCTCCGGGACGCGCTGGCGCTCTACGAGGAGCGGGCGCGGGTGACCGACGTCGAGGTCAAGGCCGACGTGCCGCCCGACCTGCCCGTCTGCCCCAGCCCCGAGCTGTTCGAGGTGTTCAGCAACGTCATCAAGAACTCGCTGGACGCCATGCCCGACGGCGGCACGCTGAACGTCCGGGCCGAGCCGCGCAACGGGGAGGTGGTCTTCACCATCGCCGACTCGGGGCCCGGGGTGCCCCCCGAGCTGCGTGACCGCATCTTCGAGCCGTTCTACACCACCAAACGCGACGGCACCGGCACCGGGCTGGGGCTGGCCGCGTGCCGCGACGTGCTGGGCCGGCTGGGCGGCGGCATAGAGCTGCTCCCGTCCGAGCAGGGCGCCGTCTTCCAGATCACCGTGCCGGCCGAAGCGGCCGTGAGCGGGGGAGCTGCCGATGGCTGACGAGATGTCCGTGCTGGTCATGGACGACGACCCGATCGTGCGCAGGAGCCTCAGCGAGTACCTGCGCCTGGAGGGCTACGGGGTCGCCGAGGCGCCGGGGCTGCCCGAAGCGCTCGAAGCGCTCGACGGGGGCGACTACCCGGTCATCCTGGCCGACGTGCGTCTGCCGGAGGGCAGCGGCTTCGACCTGCTGGAGTACATCCGTGAGCAGGGCATCAGCAGCGCCGTCATCATGCTCACCGGCTACGGCAGCATCGAGGACGCCGTGCGCGCGGTCAAGATGGGCGCCTTCGACTACGTGACCAAGCCGGTCGCCGACGAGGAGGTGGAGCTGGCCATCGAGCGCGCCCTCCAGCAGCGCCAGCTTCTGGAGGAGAACAAGCGCCTGCGCCAGCAGCTCAAGGGCACGTTCGACCACGAGAACATCGTCTGCCGCGACCCGCGCATGCAGGACGTGCTGGAGATGGTGCGGGTGATGGCCGAGACCGACGCCACCGCGTTGATCACCGGCGAGAGCGGCACGGGCAAGACGCTGGCGGCGCGCGCCATCCACCTGAACTCGGCGCGGCGGGACCACCCGTTCATGGAGGTCAGTTGCGGCACGCTGCCCGACACGCTGCTGGAGAGCGAGCTGTTCGGCCACGTCAAGGGCGCCTTCAGCGGCGCCATCACCGACAAGACCGGCCGGTTCGAGGCCGCCGACAAGGGGACGGTCTTCCTGGACGAGATCTCGCTGGCCACCCCCTCCCTGCAGATGAAGCTGCTGCGCGTGCTGGAGGACCTGAAGTTCGAGCCCGTCGGCAGCACCAGGACCAGGCAGGTTGACGTGCGGCTGATCCTGGCCACCAACACGGAGCTGGAGAAACTGGTCAAGAAGGGCGAGTTCCGCGAGGACCTCTACTACCGGGTCAACGTGGTCAACATCCACATCCCTCCCCTGCGCGAGCGCACGCAGGACATCATGCCGCTGGCCGAGCACTTCGTCGAGAAATACAGAGAGGACGCCATCCACCCGATCGAAGGGTTCAGCGCCGAGGCCGCGCGGGCGCTCGCCGAATACCACTGGCCGGGCAACGTGCGGGAGCTGGAGAACGTGGTGCAGCGGGCGGTGGTGATGTGCCGCTCGCGCCGCATCACGCCGCAGGACCTGAGCATCAAGTCCGTGCAGGCCCAGGACGCGCTGTTGGCCGACGGCGAGGTGGCGCCCCTGCGGGAGGCGATGAAGCGCGTGGAACGGCGCCTGATCCTGGCCAGCCTGGAGGCCAGCGAGGGGAATCGCAAGGAGGCCGCCAAGCGCCTCGGCATCAACCGCACCACGCTGTACAACAAGCTGCACGAGCACGGTCTGATGGACGCCTGAGGCGGCCCGGGGCCGCCCGGCGCGCTCAGGCCGAGAGGTTGTAGAGCTCCACGCGGGGCCTCTCATCGAAGCTCATCGCCACCCCGGCCTTGGCGAAGGGCGACTTCTCTACCTCGGGCGCGTCGAGCCGCAAGACCGTCGCCGTGCCCCCCAGCGTCCGGAACAGCGGCCCGTGGTTGTAGCCGCTCATGCCGGAGATGCGCAGCTCGAGCTTCTGGCCGGCGTGCAGTCGATGCCAGTCGGGGGTGAGGAAGTACATCCCACCGGCCGAGACGTTGTCGGTGAAACCGGAGCCCTCTGCCTCCGGCTCCTCTGCCCTCTGTGGCGGCGAGCTGAACTGAACGTTCAGCCGCAGTCTGAGGCGGGGCCAGCTCCGTCGCTCCATGCGCATGCCCTAACCATGGTCTGTAGGCGGTAAGAACGCCGCGGCCGTCGCCGCACGGGCACCGTATTATGCCCGATCGCCCACCCCGATTTCTAAGTCGTTTCCGGCAAGCTCCTGGCGGGCCGCCCTGGCGATCTCTCGCGCCAATCCGTGCTCCCTGATCTTCTTGTAGAGCGTGGACCGGCTGATCTGGAGCGCCTCGGCCGCGCGCTGCTTGCTCCAGTGGCACGATCGCAGCGCGCGCAGGATGTACTGGCGCTCCGGCCTGCGCATGGCCGCCTTCAGCGAAGCGGGCGCGCGCCCGGCCGCTCCATCCCGCCGCTTGCGGGAGGCGGCCGTCACCGCCTCGGGCAGGCTGCCCGGCCCGATCACACCTCGGCGCGCCATCCCCGCCGCCCGCTCCATCACGGCCTTCAGCTCCCGCACGTTGCCCGGCCATCCGTAACGCACCAGCAGGGCCATGGCCTCGGGCGAGAGCTCCGGCGCGCGCCGGCCCCGCGCCGCCGACCATGCCCGCAGGAAGTGCCGCGCCAGCAGGGGCACGTCCTGCACCCGGTCGCGCAGCGGCGGCAGGCAGACCTGAACGGGCACGGCGGCGGCGCCGCTCCCCTGCCGAGCTGCGCCTCCCTTGCCTCTCCGCGCGGACCGGGTCGGCCCGCCCGTCAGCACCAGCCGCACGCTGGCGCGCAGGCGACGGCCGGTGCGGGGCGAGACGTACTGCCCGCTCTGCGCGCCGCTCAGCACCGCCTCCGTCAGCCGGGGTCCGAGCCCTTCCAGGCCGCCGACGACCAGCGTGCCGCCGTCGGCGCATTCCAGCGCCCCGCGGACCTCGACGCCCCCGGCTCCTTCCTGTGGCGGGGTCCCGAACAGCTCGCCGTCGGCCTGGGCCGGCCCCAGGGCGCCGCAGTTCACCTCGACCAGCGGGCCCAGCGAGCGCCTGGAGGCGGCGTGCACGGCGCCGGCCAGCAGGCTCCTGCCGGTGCCGGGCTCCCCGTGGATGACGACCAGCACGTCGGACTCGGCAACGCGCGCGAGGGTCTGGCAGACGGCCAGCATGCGCCGATCGGCCGTGACCACGCCGCGCAGCACGGGGCCGGTCCGGCCGTCGCCCCGCGCTTCGCGCGCGCGCCTTTCCTCCCCGCAGACGGCCCTGTCGATGGCGCGCGCCAGGGCGGAGCCATCCCCCGGGGGCAGGGCGACGTAGTCGAAGGCCCCGGCGCGGGCTGCGAGCACGGCGTCGGCGATTGTCCGTTGCCGGGCCATCGCGAGCACGGGCGTCGCGGCGGGCAGGGCGCCTGCGGCGCTGAGCTCCCGACGGGCGTGGACGCCGGGCGCGTCCACCTGCACCAGCATCACGTCCGCGTTCTGGCGCATCAACGCCTTGGCCGCGCCCTGGAGCGTGCCCACCACCCGCAGGCCCGAGCCGGTGTTCGTCGCGAGGCGGTGCACGGCGGCCACTGTCTCCGCGTCGCTGGTAACCAGCAGGATGGAAACATCTCTCATAGGAACGTCGTTCCCCGCGGGCCGGAGGGCAGAGACGGGCCGACTCGCCTTCGTGGCGAGCAAAGGCTGTGCCGCCACCGCCCGCCCGGGCGCGGCGCAGCGCCCGCGTCCGGTCCCGCCGTCCCGCTCGGCCGGGCTGGCGCAGTGGCGCCCAGGGTGCCTTTGGCCGCCGTCTGTGCAACCGTCGGCGTCGCCGCAGGGAGCGCCGGCACGTGCTATCGGGACACCTGTTCAGCGGACTGTGTCGCTTTTTCTCGACAATCGGTGTTGCGACTTGGCGTCGCGCGGGCCAGGCGCTGCTTCACTGCTCGGGAAAGGGCGCCGGTCGGCGCAACGCCTTCGTGTTGATTCTGCTGGACACAGAGCCGCGCTCTCGCCACACCTTCCCGCCAGGGGCAGGCGGGGCCGCGGCCGCAGTGGCCGACCCCGCCGGGCCGGCGGGCCGCCGCGAGCGCAGGGAAGAAGCCGCCCGGCGGCACGCATTTGGGAACGGTTATTGCGGCATCTCGATGCGACTGTACGCCGTCGTTGCACGGCGCAGCCCGGGCCGGCCGAGGGGCCGCCGGGGCCGCCGGCGGTTGTATGGAAGGGTCATTTGTAGTAGAAACCTGTGCAGCAGGGAGTTTGGCGGCGGGAGCCGCGCCAGCCCTCGGCTGCTCCTGGCCTGCGTGGCAGAGGGGCGCCAGCCTGCGCGGAACCAGGCGTTGCGGTGCTTCCCATGGGGGAACGGATGGCACTGGACCGGTCGCAGTCCCGGCGGGTCGATCCGCTGACCAACGGCGTGAAGGTTCGTTCGGCGCATTCGCGCGACGAGCTGGAGGAGGCCTACCGGCTCGTCTACGCCAGCTACGTGCAGCGCGGCTACGTGCGTGAGGAGCCGTCCGGGCTCCGGCTCTCGGTCTTCAACGCCTTCCCCGACACCCGCACGTTCGTCGCCCTCGTGCACGACACCGTGGTGGCGACCGTCTCGATCGTGCCGGACACGCCGGTCGGCCTGCCCATGGACTCGATCTACCACGAGGAAGTGCAGCAGTTCAGAGACCAGGGCCGTAAGCTGGCCGAGGTGATCATGCTGGCCGACCGGCGCCGGGAGCTGCGGCGGACGCTGCCGATGGTGAAGGTGCTGATGAAGCGCGTCTTCGATTACGCCACGCTCGTGCTCGATGTCAACGATCTGTGCATCACGGTGAACCCTCGCCACGAGCACTACTACGAGCGGTACCTGCTCTTCAAACCGCTCGGCGGGCTGAAGGAGTACCCCAGCGTCGAGGGGAATCCCGCCCTGGCCAAGCGGCTGGACCTGGATACCGTCAGGCAGGAGTGCCAGGGCAACGACGAGCTGATCCGGCTCTTCTTCACCAATCGCACTCCCAGGCATCTGCTGGAGAACGCCTACAGGCTCAGCACCGAGGACCTGCGTTATTTCTTCGTGGAGCTGACCCCGGTTCTGAGCGAGGCGCCCCGCGAGGCGGTCGAGTACCTGCGCGAGCAATACCCGGACGCGCCGTGGGACAAGTGGACTTCGTTCGCGTAGTCCCCTCAACCCGGCGGCATTGACAGTCAGGGCCACGTCGTCCATACTATAGGTCTTGCGGCGCCGGGCCGCCTGGCCGGCGCACGCGCGCGACCCCACCCCGGCAGGCCCGCCGGGCGGGGGCCGGCGACGCGCCTCACGTGCCTCTTGTCCCCGTTGCCCACAGCTATGCCGTGTGAGACGATGCCGCGCACGGCGTGAGGAACGACGCCCGTGTCCGATGAAGGCAGGCCCCGGCGCAGGCGAAAGCGCTGGGTCGTCATTGTGCTCCTGCTCCTGGCGCTCGGCGGCGCGGCGATCCTGGTGCTGAACCGACTGCGCGGGAAGGGCTGGACGCTGTATCAGAAGGGCGAGATCTACCTGGAGGCCGGACGGCCTCGCGATGCGATCGACGCCTTCCAGCGCGCCCTGGCCGAGGAGCCCGAGCACATCGAGGCTCAGATCGGCCTGGTGCGGGCATATGCCCTGCGGCGGGACTTCGCCGGCGCCAGCGCCGAGCTGGAGAAGGCGGCCCGCATCGGCGTGGGCGAGGCCAGGCGGGGCCTGCTGATGTCCGAGCTGCTCGCCGCCGAGGGGCAATACAGGCTCCACTCGGCGGGCGAGACCGCCGACGCCGCCCTGTGCGACGCGGTGCTGGCCGAGTTCCTCCGCCCCGCCATCCAGACGGCGCGTCAGCACGCCGAGCGGGCCCCGAGCCCGGCGGAAGCCTACACGCAGATAGGCCACCTGTGCATGCAGGAATCGGCGACCCTGGCCCGCAAGTGGCGCTTGCTGGGCGAGCAGAGGGACCGGGCGCGGGTCCTGGGCCACGTAGACGAGGCGGCGGCGATCCACGGCGACGCGGTGGCCGTCATCCCCGAGGTCGGCCGGGCGCAGGCGGCCGGCGTGGAGGCCTACCGGCGAGCGATCGAGCTGGACCCCGACCTGGCGGGGCCCCGCCTGGCGCTGGCCCGGCACCTGCTCGGCACGTTCGTGCCCCGTCCGGCTGAGGCTCGCAAGGTCCTGAACCCCATCCTGGAAGATGAGCCCGACCACCGCTCCGCCCGTATCCTCATGTGCGAGGCGGCCCGCGCCGAGGGCGACTACGACGAGGCCCTCAAGCAACTGCGCGCGGCGGAGCGGATCGCCGAGGACGACCCGGTGATGCTCACCCTCCAGACCCAGGTGCTGGTCGAAGCCGAGCGATGGCAGGAGGCGGCGCCGCACTCCGAGCAGCTCATCCAGCGCCAGCCCGACCACCTCGGCGCTCTCTACCTGCGCGGGCAAGTACTGCTGTCCACCGGGCACCCGGAAGAGGCGGCCACCCTGCTGCAGAGCATCTTCGCCCGCACCTCCGATCCCTGGCCGCAGGCCCGCTTCGCGCTGGCCGAGGCCCTCAGGGCCCGGGGCGTCCGCCAGCAGGCGATCGACGCGTATCGAAGGACGCTGGACGACCTGAGGCAGACGCTGCTGCCCACGGCACGGCTCGCCGAGCGAGGGCGCCGCATGAAGTACGAATCGCACAAGGCCCTGGCCGAGGAGCTGGCGGACGAGGAGCCGTCAACCGCCGCCGACCAGGCCGCCCAGGCCCTGGCCGTGATGCCCCATCGGGACGAGGCATACGAGCTGGCCGACCGGCTCGCCCGTGAGGCCGAGCAACCGCTGCCGCGCCGGGAAGAGCTGGGGCTGCTGCACGCCGGCGGGCTGGCGGCGGCCGGGAAGATGCCCGAGGCCGTCGAGCTGCTCCGGACCCGATTGGAGGGGCCGGCCGGCGGGCTGAGGACCGGTCGGATGCTGGCGAGGCTGCTGGCGCGCGAGGGTGCGTTCCGCGAACTCGTCGAGCTCTACCGCGACCTGATGGAGCGGTTCCCCGGGGAGGGGCTTCGCTACGAGCTGGCCGCGCTGCACGTGCGCCTCAGGCATTTCGCCGAGGCCCGCAAGGTCTACGAGGAGGCGTTGGAGGCGAACCCGCGCGACCTGGCGGCCATCACCGGGCTGTTCGGCCTGCTGGCGCGGATCGGCGACGCCGAGGGCGCCCGTGCCGTGCTGGAACAGGCAGAGGAGGTGCTCGACCCGCAGACGGTTCGCGCCTTCCTGATGGGGCTCTACCTGCGCGAAGGGCGGCTGGAGGAGGCCATTGCCCTGGCGCAGGCCCAGGTGCAGGCCACGCCCGAGCAGGCGCGTGTCCACGTCGTGCTCGCCGAGCTGCTCTGGCGGGACGCCGAGCTGGATGCCGCACGGGCGAGCTTCGAGAGGGCTTTGGAGGCGGATGCGGACCACCTGCCCGCCTACGGGCGCGCGCTGCTCGACCTCCAGCAGGGCCGGCCCGAGCAGGCCGTGGCCCTGCTGGAGCGGGCGCACGAACGCTTCCCCGGGCAGATCGCGTCGAGCGTGACCTATGCCGTCGCGCTCCAGGCCGCCGGCCAGCCCGAGCGGGCGGGCGAGGTGCTGGACGAGGTGTTCGCCCGCAGCGAAATCGCCCAGCCGATCGGCGATGCGCTGCACTGGTACGGGGCGGTCATCGCCGCCGGGCAGGGCGACCTGCAGACGGCGCTGGCCCACAGCGAGGCCGTCCGATCCACGGAGCTCGGCTTTGCGGACGACCGCGCCCGACTGCTGAGCCGCCTATCGGGGGCCGACGAAGCGCGGCGCCGGCAGGCAGCCGCCGAGCTGAACATGCTGGTGGCCCTGCGCCGGGCCGCTTCGCTGGCGGAGATACGCCAGAAGGTCGAGTCCATCGACGTGCTGCTGCCCGGGGAGCCCCTGGTCGAGTGCTGGTACGCGGACGTGCTGGACGGGCGGGGCGAGCACGAGGAGGCGGTCGAGCGGTTCGGCAGGATCATGGCGGGCTTCCCCGATCTGCTCTTCGCGCGCCTGCGCCTGGCCGAGAGCCACGCGCGCCACGCAGAGCAGCAGGAGGCGGTGGCCGTGCTCCAGGAGGCGCTGCCACTGGCCAGCGCAAGGCAGGTGGCCGTCATCCACCTGAGGCTCGGCCAGCTCTACGAGGGGATGGGCCAGATCGATGCGGCCGTCTCCAGCTACCAGGCGGCCATGCAGAGCCCGGCCGTGGCCGCGCTGGCGGCCAACAACCTGGCCTACCTGACGGCCACGCAGAAGGGCGACCCCGCCGCCGCGCTGCCCCTGGCCCGGCAGGCGCTCAGGTTCGGCGGGCCGATCCCCCAGGTGCTCGACACGCTCGGATGGGTGCACTACCTGAACGGAGAGGCCGAGGAGGCTATCCAATACCTGGAGGCCGCCCGGCGCGGGATGCCCGGCATGCCCACCCTCCGATACCACCTGGCGATGGCCTACCTGAAGACCGGGCGCCGCGAGGAGGCCCGGCGGGAGCTGGAGGAGGCGTTGAGCCTGCCTTATGAGTTCCCCGAGGCGCAAGAGGCCATGCGGGAGCTCAGCGCGCTGTAGTGGCCCCGCGTGGGCCAACACGGGGGCCGTCGTGCGGATTGTCGGGCCGCGTTCCTTCCACGTAACGCCTTTCCCAGAAGCGACTTCCAACGTACCGCCCGAGGCCGGATTTGCTTTCGGCATGCGCGTTGCTCCACACTACATGCCTGCAACATTGTGAGGCAGCCGCTTCTAAGTCGTTTATGGGTCAAGGGTTAGGGGCAGGGGTGAACGCAGACAGGAAGACGCTGCTGCTGATGCCGGAGGGCAGCGTGCTGGCGCACGTCGGGCGGGCGCTGGCCGTGGCCCGGCACCTGCGGGAGCGGGGCGACGTAAGGCTGCACTTCGCCGCCTCGGGGGCGCACGCCTATCGGCTCCGCCAGACGGGCAGGCCCGTCCATCCCGTCCACACCCGGCCGCGCGAAGACCTGCTGGCGCGGCTCAAGGCCGGCGGCAGCGCCTTTGACGAGGCCACGCTCGCCGATTACGTCGAGTCCGAGATACGCCTGCTGGAGCGGCTGCGGCCCGACGCCGTCGTGGGCGACTTCCGGGCCTCGCTCGGCATCTCGGCCTGCGTGGCGGGCGTGCCCTACGTGAGCGTGACCAACGTCGTCTGGACCCGCTACTGCGACTTCCCGCTCGATGCGCCGGCGTCCTGGCTCCCGACCATGATCCTGGGCAGGCGCGTTATGCGCGCGCTGGCGCCCCGGCTGGAGGGGCCCGCCTACCGGCATTACGCCCGCCCGTTCCGCCGCGTCGCTGCCCGCTACGGCGTGGGCGCGCCGACGGACGTGCGCGACTGCATGTGTTCGCCGGGCCTGACGCTGCTCGCCGATTCGCCGCACCTCTTCCCTGCGGCCGGCCTGCCGGAGCACTTCCGCTTCGTGGGCCCGGTCCTGTGGGAGCCGGACCTGCCGGCGCCCGAGTGGCTTGGGCGGCTCGACCCCGGCCGCCCGCTCGCCTACGTGACGATGGGCAGCACCGGCCCGCTGGGGCAGATGCGGGCCATCGCCGACGCCCTGCTGGAGACGGGCTGCCAGGTGGTCTGCACGACGGCGACCTCCGAGCCCGAGGCGTGGCCCGAGCGGCGTGGCCTGTTCGCGGCGCGCTACTGCCCGGGCAGCGCGATCTCGGCCGTGGCCGACGTGGTCGTCTGCCACGCCGGCAACGGCACCATCTACCAGGCGCTCAGCGGCGGGGCGCCGGTCGTGGGCGTGCCTGAGTTCCACGATCAGGACTTCAACATGCAGCGGGTCGAGGCCCTGGGCCTGGGGCTGCGGGCCCGGCCGGGGCGTCACCTCGTGGGCGACGTGCTGGCCGGCGTCGGGGCCGTCCTCAGCGACGACGCTTACGCCGGGCGGGCGGAGGAGATGGCCCGCAGGCTCGCCGCGAGCGACGGCGCGCGCGAGGCAGCCCGCGCCATCGCCCGGTTTGCCGGCCTGCCGGCCGACGTGCGTGAGCTGGCCGGCGCCGGGCGCATCTGACGGAGGGCAGCCGGCAGGCAGGGCGGCAGGCAGCGATGGGAGGCACGGCATGAAGCGCATCCTCGTCACCGGCGGGGCCGGTTTCATCGGCAGCCATTTCGTCGACCTGCTCACCGAGCGCGGCGAGCACGAGGTGACCGTCATCGACAAGATGACTTACGCGGCCGACCCGGCCAACCTGGGCGCGAGCCGCGACCGCATCCGCTTCATCGAGGGCGACATCACCGACCCGGCCGACCTGAAGCGCGCCTTCGAGGGCGGCGTGGACGCGGTGGTCCACTTCGCCGCCGAGACGCACGTGGACAACTCCATCGGGGGGCCCGTCGTCTTCGCCGAGACGAACGTGATCGGCACGCTCCGACTGCTGATGTTCGCGCTCGAGGAGGGCGTGGAGCGGTTCGTGCACGTCTCCACCGACGAGGTATACGGCCCCATCACCGAGGGCTGGTTCGCCGAGGACGCCGTGCACCTGCCCAGCTCGCCCTACGCGGCGACCAAGTCGGGGGCGGAGAAGCTGGCCTGGGCCTACTACGTGACGCACGGGCTGCCGGTGGTCATCACGCGCAGCTCCAACAACTACGGCCCCCGCCAGCACCGCGAGAAGTTCCTGCCCAAGTGCATAGCCAACGCCCTGGCCGGCGAGCCGATCCCCGTCTACGGCACCGGGCGAAACCAGCGGGACTGGCTCTTCGTGCGCGACAACTGCGCCGCCATCGACCTGGTGCTGCGCCGGGGCGAGCCGGGGCGGGCCTACAACATCGGCGCCCAGTGCTTCATGCCCAACGTCGAGCTGGCCCGCAAGGTGGTGCGCACGCTCGGCGCCCCCGAGGAGCTGGTCACGTTCGTCGAGGACCGCAAGGGCCACGACTTCCGCTACGCGGTCGACACCGCCCGCATCGAGACGCTCGGCTGGCGGCCGGCCACGCCCTTCGAAGACGGACTGCGCGAGACGATCGAATGGTACCGCGACAGATCACCAGCGCGCTGATCACCGGCGGCACGGGCTACATCGGCTCGATCCTGACCGACTACCTGGCCCGCCACGTCGGGCTGGAACGCGTCGACTCCCTGGGAAGCGCCGAGCTCGACGTGACGGACCGGGCGGCCGTCGCCGAACGCATGGCCGGGCTCTGCCCGGAGGCCGTCTTCCACCTGGCCGCGAAGGCGGAGACCGACTGGTGCGAGGACCACTACGCGGAGGCGCGGCGCGTCAACGTCGAGGGCGCCGTCAACGTCGTCGAGGAGGCCCTGGCCGCCGGCGCGCGCGTGGCCTACTTCTCCTCGGCCTGCCTCTACCCGGACAACGCGCGCCCCTACGCCGAGGGCGACGAGCTGGCGGCGCTCTGCCGCTACACCGAGACCAAGCGCGAGGCCGAGCAGCGCCTGCGCCCGCACGCGGCCCGAATCCTGACCGTGCGCATGCGCCAGCCCTTCTCCAACCACCGCCACCCGCGCAACTTGCTCCGGAAGCTCGCCTCCTACAGCCGCTTCATCGACGAGCCCAACGCGATGAGCCACCTGGAGGAATGCCTGCCCGTGGTCTGGCAGCTCCTCCTGCGCGGCAGCACAGGACCCTACAACATCACCAACGAGGGCTGGACGACGCCGCTGCGGATCGCGCGCATGATCAAGGAGCACTGCCAGCCCGAGATGAGCGTCGAGCCGATCGGCTACAATGAACTGCTGAGCGGCCTCCGGGCGCACCGCGTCAACGCCCTGGTCGACTGCGCGAAGCTCGCGGCGGAGGGCTTCCGGCTGCGGCCGGTCGAGGAGGCCGTCCGCGACTGCCTCATTCACCCCTGCGACCCGGGGCAGTACGACTGGACGAGGAGCGAGCCATGAAGGGCATCATCCTGGCCGGGGGGGCCGGCAGCCGGCTGCGGCCGCTGACCAAGATCACCAACAAGCACCTGCTGCCGGTCGGGCGCTACCCCATGATCTACTGGCCGCTGAACAGCCTGCTCCAGTGCGGCGTGCGCCAGATCATGATCGTCAGCGGCGTCGAGCACCTCGGCTCCATCGTGCAGAACCTCGGCTCCGGGAGCGCCTTCGAGGCCAGCTTCACCTACCGCGTGCAGGACCAGGCCGGCGGCATCGCCGAGGCGCTCGGCCTCTGCGCCGAGTTCGCCGCCGGCCAGGACGTCATGGTCCTGCTCGGGGACAACATCTTCATCGGCGACCTCGCCCCCTACGTGGAGGACTTCGAGGGCGGGGCCCGCATCATGCTGCATGAGAGCTCCACGCCCGAGCGGTTCGGCGTCGCCCAGGTCGCCGAGGACGGGCGGGTGACGGCGATCATCGAGAAGCCCGCCGCGCCCCCCTCGCGCTGGGTGGTCACCGGCTGCTACCTCTACGACAGCCGCGTCTTCGAGATCATCGGCGAGCTGGAGCCCTCGGCCCGCGGCGAACTGGAGATAACGGACGTCAACAACCGCTACATTGAACGTGGCGAGATGAGCTGCCGGCGGCTCCCGTTCCAGTGGACCGACGCCGGCACCTTCGCCAGCCTGCACCAGGCCAACATGCTGGCCGCCGCCAGCGACTACGAGCTGAGCCACGTCCCGCCCGACGGCTCCTGAGGCGGAGGGCGACGCCATGAAGATCCTGGCCCTGCCGCACGGCATCGCGCTGGCGCACGTGACCCGCCCGCTCGAGGTGGCCCGTGCCCTGCGCGAGGACGGCCACGAGGTCGCCTTCGCGTGCAGCAGCCGCTACGACCGGTTCGTGACCGAGCGCGGGTTCACCTGCCGCCCGATCCTGACCGAGGATCCCGCGCGGGCGCTGGCGCGCGTGCGCGAGGGCAGGCGCTATCGCGACGACGACGAGATGCTCGCCCGTTACGTGGAGGCCGAGCTGGAGGCGTTCGCCCGCGAGCGGCCCGACGTGGTGCTCGGCGACTTTCGCCCCTCGCTCAGCGTCTCCACCGAGCTGGTTGGGCTGCCCTACGTGACCATCACGAACGCGCTCTTCACGCGCTACTACGCCGCCGAGCACCCGCCCCCGGAAACGCTGCCGCTGACGCGCATCCTGGGGCGGCGCATCGCGGGCCTGCTCGTGCCGCGACTCCAGCGCCTGATGCTCTATCTGATGGCCGGGCCGATCCGCCGCTACAGGCGCCGGGAGGGCATGCCGCCGGTGCGGAACATGCTCGACATCCTGGAGTCGCCGACGCTGAACCTGATCGCCGACATCCCCGAGTTCGGACCTACGCGAGACCTGCCTCCGCGTTTCCGCTACGTGGGGCCGATCATGTGGGAGGCGCCCCTGGCCGCCCCCGAGTGGCTCGGCGAGGTGAACCGGGGCCGCCCCGCCCTCTACGTGACCCTGGGCAGCACGGGCGAGGCGAACGGCGTCGGCCGGCTGCTCGCCGAGGCGCTCGGCGGGCAGGAGTTCCAGGTGATGATGACCACGGGCGCCGGCTCGGCGGCCAACGGCTGGCCGGCGAACTTCCGCTGCGCGCCGTTCGCCCCCGGCTGCCTCCTGGCGGAGCGGGCGGACCTGGTCGTCTGCCACGGGGGCAACGGTACGATCTACCAGGCGCTCAGCGTCGCCACGCCCGTGCTCGGCCTGCCCACGTTCTTCGAGCAGGAGTATCACATGGACCGCGTGGAAGCGCTCGGCGCGGGGCGCAAGCTCGTCTCCCGGCGCCTGGAGCCCGATGGGCTCGCCGGGGCGTGCCGGGCCATGCTGGCCGAACCGAGTTACGCGCAGCATGCCGCGGAGCTGGCCGTCAGTATCCGGGCGTGCGACGCGCCCCGTGCGGCGGCAGATCTGATCGAATCCCTCGGACAAGGCGGAGCCCCCAACCGACCATGAGCGAGGAAGCGCACGAACCTCGACCGGGTTCCGGCTCTTCGAATCCCGTCGCCGCCGTGGGGGGATCGGCGTTGGTGCAGGCGTTCTTCCTGGCGCTTCAGGTCCTGGCCCACGCGCTGGCCGTGCTGCCGTGCGTGCCGCTGGTGCGGTGGCTGGTGGCCGCGCTCGGCCCGGTGGCGGGCTGGGCGGTGGGGCTGGCCGTCGGCTTCCACGTGGCGGGGCTTGCGCTGGCGCTGGTGGCGGCGATCCTGCGCGTGCTGCTCGGGGGGCGGGTACGGCCCGGCACGTATCCGCTCAACTCGCCCCAGGCGCGCAAGTGGCTGCGGAACATGGCCATCTGCGAGATAGCCCGCCGCAGCCCGCTGCTCGGCTACCTGCACCACTACTCGATGCTGTCGGCGCTGTTCTACCGCCTGATGGGCGCGCGCGTCTCCTGGTCGGCGCGGATCGCCTACGGGGTGCGCCTGACGGACCCGTGGCTGACGAGCGTCGGCGCCGAGGCGACGATCGGCGAGTACGCGCTCGTGCTCGGGCACTTCATCGAGGGCGACTCGGTGGTGCTCGGGCCGGTGTGCGTCGGGCGGCGGGCCACGGTGGGCGTCGGCGCCGTCGTCGCGCCGGGTTGCACGGTGGGAGAGGGCGCGACGTTGGCGGCGGCGGCGATGCTGACCAAGGGCCGCGAGGTCGGCGCCGGCGAGGTCTGGGCGGGCAATCCGGCGCGCAAGCTGCCGCGCGTCAACGCAGCGGCCGAGCCGGAAGCGCCGATCGACTCCCCAGCCGAAAGCTGAGCGGCTGCCGGCGACGGGGTCGCAGGCAGCCGCTCTTTCACGAGTTCACTTGTTTGCGCCTCAGAGGCTCGGCGGCGGCCCGTGGGGCGGTCCGCCGGGCGGGCCCGGGCTCGGCGGCGGGCCGGTGTCGCCATCGTCGTCGTCTTTGATGTCGTCGCAGCCCTGCTCGTTGGCCTCCTCCAGGACGTCGGAGACGGCATCGAAGTCGCCCGAGGCGAACGCGGCCTGGACGGCGGCGATGACCTCGGCCTCGGTGAAGTCGTAGTTCACGTCGGGGTGCGCGGCGTTGAGCAGCGCGGCCACCGAGTGGCGCAACAGCCGGTTGGCGCCGCCCCCGCCGACCCAGACGGCGTCCAGCAGCGTGAAGCCGTCGAGCCCGCCGGTCAGGTCGACGCCGAAGACGGCCTCGTAGCTGTCGGTCGGGCTGTAGGGCGTCTCGGCCCAGAAGACGAAGTGCTGGGACTGGCGCCAGAAGCCGGGCGTGCAGCCTTCGCCGCCGCCTTCATCCTCGACCGGCAGGATGGTGAAGGAGGCGTCGCCGGAGTTGCCGGCCAGGCTGGTGCGGATGTCCCAGGAGGCGCTCGGGTCGATCCCGTCGGAGGCGGCGAAGCCCGTCGAGGCGTTGCCCGAGGTCACGAAGGCTTCACCGAAGAGGCTGAAGGCGAACGTGATGTTGATATCGCCGCCGTCGTGGGCCGTGCCCGTCTCAATCGTGCCGAGCATGGGCAGCCACGCTCCGTCGGTGACGCGGCCCTTGGCGGTGACCTCGATCTTGTAGACGTAGCCGCCGTTGGGGCCCGAGCCGCCGCTGCCGATCACGCTCCCGTCGAAGAACGTGATGGTAGCCTGCGCGACGTCGATGAAGCCGGCGGCGACGAGCGTCCCGTCGGTCGCGTCGCTCACGTTGTTGGGCAGCGGGAACCCGTCTGCCCCGTTCTCGAACTGGCTCGGGTCGGCCGTCGGGGGCGGCACGGAGGGCCCGCTGCCGTCGAAGTCGAACTCCTCCTCGACGAGCGTCGAGGTGGCCGCGCCGATGTCCAGGTCCCCGGTGGGCGGCACGTCCTCGTAGATCTCGAAGACGGGCGGCGCCGGATAGGGGAACGGAGAGGTGCCCGGCCCGAAGGTCAGGGCGTAAGTCACCGTGCCTCCCGCTCCCGG
The DNA here is from genome assembly GCA_964434535.1 of uncultured candidatus Brocadiaceae bacterium. GTDB lineage: Bacteria > Planctomycetota > Brocadiia > SM23-32 > SM23-32 > SM23-32. Next base: position 24,996 of record CAYSWA010000009.1, read on the forward strand.
GGCGAGCTGGTCGGGCACGCCATCGCCGGCGGTGCTGCCGGGTGCCAGCCCGTTGTCCACGGTGCCCGAACCGGCCGGGGCCGTGTGGTTGAACGGCACCAGCGCCGTTGGGAAGAGGCCCCCGATCACGGCGGTGACTTCCTCGCCGAAGGCGGTCGTCCCGCCGTCCTTGACCTGGGTCGTCTCCATGATGACGCCCACGGGCGGAGGCACGAGTCCTGAGACGCCGCTGATCGTGGCGCCTGCCTGGGGAAGGTTGACGACCAGGGACGACCCGCTGATGCCGCTGGCATCCAGTGAGACCTCAGAGCCCTGATAGCCGAACAGCGCGGCCTGCGTGCCGCCCGCCGCGCCGAAGTACCCGGCGGTGTCGACCACGCCCCCGCTGCCGAACGTGTTCGGCACGCCCGGGAACAGCGGCACCGCCGAAACGGCGGCGGCCAGCGACAGGGCCACCGCTACTGCCAGTACAAGCACTGCCTTGCGATTCATCGCGACTCCTCCAAAACGGGCCATGGGCCCTGATGCCTGTCTCACCCCTCGTTCACGCTACGGTCCTCCGGCAGCCTGTAGAGGCAAACGCCGTGCCCGCCCGGGCCGCTCGGCGCCCACCGGAACACGATCAGCCGTAAGGCATTACATGCAAACGGGTTACGTTCTTGCAGCGCGCGTCGGGTCCGGCGTTCCGACCCCGGAGGGGTGTCGGGTCCGTGCCCGGTCGTGTTGATTCTGCGCGACACTCCGTGCCCGCCCCCTCCGCACCGGCGGCCGAAAAGAAGAGGGCCCGCCGGTCCTTGCATCGGACCGCGCGGGCCCTCGTGAGGGCTAAGTTGCCTTAGCTTTCAGCTCCCCCTCAGGCCGACTTCTTCCGCCTGCGGAAGGCGAGCGGCACCAGGGCGAAGCCCAGCAGTGCCATGGTCGCCGGCTCAGGGATCGGGATGATGGTGAACGACGCATCACCCGAGTTGCCAGCCAGTGAAGTGCGCAGGCCCCAGGCGGCGAAGAGGTCGAAGCCGTAGGCCGCCCCGGCCACCACCTGGTCGAACGCCTCGCCGAACAACGAGCCGGCCCACGTGATGTTGATGTCACTGCCGTCCCAGGCGCCGCCGACCTCGATCGGGATCAGCTTGCCCAGGATGGCGCCGTCGGTGACGACGCCCTTGGCCGTGAGATCAATCTTGTAGACCGTTCCGCCGTTCGGACCGGCGCCCAGCGCGCTGCCGGTCACGCTCGAATCGAAGAACGTGTAGGTCACGCTCACCGTGTCGAGCCATCCGGCAGCGAACAGCGAGCCGTCGGTCGCCGTGCTCACGTTGTTTGGCAGGGGAAAACCGTCCGCCCCGTTCTCGAACTGGCTCGGAACCGCCGTGGGAGGCGGCACAGAGGGGCCACTGCCGTCGAAGTCGAACTCTTCTTCGACGAGCGTCGTGGTGGCCGCTCCGATGTCCAGATCCGTCGTGGGCGGCACGTCTTCGTAGATCTCGAAGACGGGCAGCCCGCCGAACACGGCGATGTAGTCGGCCCCGTCGATGTCGCCGTCGAGGTCGGCATCGAAGGCGTTCGGGTTGCCGGCGTTCCAGGTGGCCGGCCCGAAGCTGGTGGTGAAGGACACCTGGCCCAGCAGGCCCGGCGCGAGCTGGTCCGGCTGGCCGTCGCCGGCCGTACTGCCCGGCGCTACGCCGTTGTCGACCCCGCCCCCGGGGGCGGTGAAGTTCGTCGGCGTCAGCAGCGTCGGGAAGACGCCGCCGATCACCGCCGTGACTTCCTCGCCGAACGAGACGGTCGCGCCGTCCTTGACCTGCGTTGTCTCGTAGACGATTCCCGCAGGCGTGGGGAACCCGTTGGCCGGGTTGATCTGGTTGAGGTTGACCAGCGGGGTCGCTCCGCTCGTGTCGATCGACACCTCGGAGCCGGCGTAGGCCCAGAAGTCGGCCTGCGTCCCCGCCAAGGCGCCGAAATAGCCGGCGTCCTCGGCAACCGCCGCCCCGCCGAACGTATTCGGCACGCCGGGGAACAACGGCACTGCACTGGCCGGACCGGCCGCGATTGCTACCGCGGCCAGGGCCAACACACTTAAGGCCAACATTTTCCTCATGCTCGGCCTCCCATCCTTGGGGTGAGGGGGCACTTCTTCCAGACAACCGCTCATCAGCTTTCTGCGATGGTTCTCGATCTTGAGTCCCTCCTTTGCGCCTCGCCGGTGAGCAGTCGGCTGACCGTCCCGGCGAGGATGAGGAAATCGACCCACCAGCACATGCGGCGCATGTAGAGGCAGTCGAGGCGGACCTTGCGGCGCACGTCGCGCACGCTGCGGTCGTAGCCGGCCCGGATCTGGGCCAGCCCGGTCATGCCCGGCCGCACGGCCAGGCGCTTGTCGTAGTCGGGCACCTGCTGGCGAAGCTCCTGCACGAAGCAGGGCCGCTCCGGGCGCGGGCCGACCAGGCTCATCTCCATGCGCAGCACGTTGACGAGCTGGGGCAGCTCGTCCAGGTGCAGGCGCCGCAGCACGCGGCCCACGGGCGTGACGCGCGGGTCGTCCTCGCCCTCGGCCCAGACGGGGCCGCTCTCGGCCTCGGCGTCCTGGCGCATCGTGCGCAGCTTGATCATCCGGAAGACGCGCCCGTGCTGGCCGACGCGCTCCTGCACGTAGAAGGCCGGCCCCCGCGAGGTCAGCTTCACCAGCGCCGCGCAGACCAGGATCACCGGAGCCGCCGGCAGCATCAGCGCCAGCGCGATGGCCCAGTCGGCATACGGCTTGGCGGCCCGGTAGTGGCGCTGGAGCGTGCGGATCGCCAGCCCCAGACAGCCTGTGCCGAGCAACGTTATGGACGCGGGTTCGGGCACCTGCCCCCTCCTGTGGACACACGTGAGTACTTCGCGAAGCAATGGGGAGCAAAGGGTATGCCACGGCCGGGCGGCCGGGAGCGCGGCGAGGGAGGCGGTCGTAAGGCATTGCGGAGAAAGGGGATGGGGGTCAGCCCCCTGGGCGCCTCACGCGGGCCGCCCCGGCGTGTTGGCTAAGTTGGGCAGGGCCTGTTGAGCGGAGTCAACACGGAGGGACGAGCGCCCAAGTGCTCTGTTACGGCCATGTTAGGAGCGAAGCGGGGCGCTTCAGGGGAGGCGGTCCATCAGCACCGGGAAGGAGCGGGCCAGGAAGCGCGCGTGGACGGCCCGCGCGGCGTCCAGGTCGCCCCCTGCCACGCGGCCGTCGAGCATGATCAGCACGTCGGCGGCGTCGGGTTCGGCGAGCTTGCGCAGGGCTACGCCGGCCTGGTGGCGCCAGTAGCTTATGTTCAGTTCGGGCCCGCTCTTGAAGAAGTACCAGACCAGGCTCCGCGTCTCGCCGCGGTCGACGATGAGCTCGCGCACGCGCAGCGTGGGCCCCGAGCCGGGCAGCTCGACGAGCCTCTCCTGCGAGGCGGCGATGCGGCGCCCCTCGCCGCTGATGCACTGCTCGGGGGGATGGGTGCGGCGGCGGACCTGGTGGGCGAGCACCACCAGCAGGTCCACGCGCTCCTGGCGGCCGTTGACGTAGCGGCGCGAGAGCACGTCGCGCGTGCCGAGCACCTCGTAGACGCGCTCGTCCAGCACGTGGGCGGAGCCCTGCCAGCCGTCCATGCTGCGGGGCACGGAGGCCAGGATCTCGCCGGCCGCGACCGTCTGGCGGGGCCAGGAGACGTGGAGCGAGGCCGCGGCGGCCAGGGCCATCAGCGTCAGCACCGTGCCGCTCAAGCTCCGCGAGGGCCGCTCCCGCTGCCCGGCGGGCGCCTCCTGCTGGTCCGCGGACGCCGGCTCCTCCCGTTCGCCCAGGAGCAGCGCTTCGACGGCGAAGAGCATGCAGAAGGCGAAGGCGAAGAGCGCGAAACCGAGCACGTCGTGCGAGTACCAGCTCTCGGTCTTCTCCGGCCCCCACTTGTAGGCGATGAGCAGCAGCAGGATGACCCGGCAGACGTTCGCCACGAAGGCGATGGGGATCGCCGCCAGGAACAGGGCGAGCTTGCGCCAGCCCCTCAGGCTCGATATGTAGGCGTAGAGTGCGCCGAACGCCGTCAGCGAGATCAGGTACTTCAGCCCGCTGCACACGTCGTCCACCACCACCGTCCCCGAGGGCAGGTGCACGTAGCTGCCCTCGCGCACGCCGGCGAGCCCGAGCAGCCCGATGAACTGCGTGGCCAGCGCCGCCGCCGCCAGCTTCAGCTTGAAGCTCACCGTCTCCAGCAGCACCTCGGGCACCGGGATCATGAAGGCCAGGAAGGCGATGGGGAACAGCGCCACGCGCAGGACCGCCGGGCCGAGCAACGTCCAGATCAGCCCCGCCGCGACGCCGAGGAAGGCGAACCCGGTGAAGAAGCCGACCTGCCACGCCGTGCCCAACAGGTGCAGCAGCAGCGAGGGCGCCAGCAGGGCCAGCCCCCATGCGCTCGGCCGCACGGGGCAGCTCAGCAGCTCCCGACGCCGCATGTAGAGCAGCACGGCGCTGGCCGGCGGAATCAGCCAGCCGTGGCTGTAGTAGCTGTTGGGCTGCATCCAGCGGTAGCCCATCCAGTAGGCCGTCCACCAGAACCCGACCCCCAGCAGCGCCGCCAGCGCGACGGCGAACGCGATCAGCCGGCGGCGTTCGCCGGTCAGGTGGCTCTCGGCGCTGGCCGGGGTCTCGCTCATCGGCTCGGCTCTCGCAGGCTTGGGGCGGGCAGGTCGGCCGGCTCGGCGGCCGGCGGCGGGGCGATCTCCAGGTCGCGATAGAGGCCCGGCTCGCCGCTCAGCCCGCGCTCGGCGGCCTTGACGACATTATACATCTCGCGGGCGGTCACGTAGTGGAGGCGGCAGCGCGCGCCGTCGTTGTAGCGCTCCCGCAGGTGGCGGTGCATGGCTTCGGCGGCGGGGCCGAGCAGGGCGGGCCAGTTGGCCTCTTTGGCGCCGTGGGTGTGGACCTTGACGAAGACCCAGTCCGGCCGCCCCGCCACGCATACGCCGGCCCGCACCCACGCGTCCACGCGCCGGGGCGTGGGCGGGGCGGCGGCGTCGATGCAGCCGTTCTCGATGCGGGGCAGCAGGCCGAACGGACCGGGCCAGCGCAGGCCGAGCGGGCCCTGGATCAGGAGCAGGTCGCCCGTCGGCTCGCCGCCGACGCGCACCTCGACGCCGTCGTCGTGGGACCGGGGCCGCGCCGGATCGTCGGCGGCGTAATAGACGGAGTTGATTCGGCGCGTCTGGGTGGGGGAAGGCGCCGAGGGCATGGTGAAGTCGGCGTAGCACCCGGCCCGCCCCAGCACGCGCAGCTCGTCATTCACGCCGCACCAGCGGCCGTCCGGATGGGAGTTGTCCAGCGCCCAGTTGCCATGGACGAAACCGAAGCGGGGCCGGCCGGCCTCATCGGTCCCCAGGTGGCCGTGCTCGCGCAGGCGCTGGATGAACTGATCGAGCGTCACCCGCAGACCTTCGCTCGTGTCGGCGTCGTGGTGCAGGTGGACCTCCACTTCGCCGTAGCCGGCGCGAACCAGCTCGGCGAGCGCCTTTAGGTGATCCGCACGGTACTGCTCGGCCGGGAAGAAGAAGGTGTGCCTCGGCGGGCGGGCGTCGGCGTCGCGGAAGCGGTCGGCCAGGGCCGGGTAGCGCTCCAGCCAGTGCTGCACGCGGGCGCACTCGGCCTCGATGCCGGGCTCCCCGACGCCCGGCTCGAAGTGATCCGCCACGCAGAACAGCACGTGCACCGGCCCGGCGCGCCGGCGCGCACGCCGCTGGCCCCGGCCGGCCCACTCGCCGCGCAAGTAGGACGGCAGCCAGAGGGCCACGTGCCGGCGGCGGGCCTGATAGGCGAGCCAGGCGGCGCCGAGGAGGAAGCCCAAGGCGGCGAGCCCCGGCCCGGCTGTCAGGAGCGCGCTCATCCGTCCTCCCCGGCGGTGCGGCGCCGGCGGCCGGTGCGTCGCCAGGCCGGCTGCTGGAGCCCGAGCATGCCCCTGACCATGCCCACGGCGAGCGCCGCGTTGATGGTCACGAAGTAGGTCGCCGCACCGAGCGGGCCCGGCCGCAGCCCCAGAAGCTCCATCAGGGCCCCCACCCCGGCCAAACCGTAGAAGGCGAGCTGGAGGACGAAGGCGGCCTGCCACGTGGGCGAATCGAGCATCAGCGCGCTGGCCGCCAGCGCGGCCATCAGCAGCAACGGCGTGAACCAGCGGATCACCTTGTGCGACCAGAACGAGAAGGCGACGAAACCGCGCCAGGGCAGCAGCAGCCGCCAGCACTGCCCCAGCGCCTGCCAGTTGCCCGCGCCGATGCGCACCCGCCGGCGGAACTCCTGCGCCGCGCCGCTCGGGGCCAGCTCCGAGGCGACCGCCTCCGGGTCGTAGACGACCCGCAGCCCGCGCTCGCGCACCTTCATCGGGATCACGAAGTCCTCGGTGATGAGGTTGGTCTCCAGCCGGGGGAACAGCTCGCGGCGCAGGGCATAGATGGCCCCGTTGGCCCCGAGGACCGAATCGACCCGGCTCTCCAGGATCTTCAGGACGGCCTCGTAGCGCCAGTAGCCGCCTTCGGCGGCCTCGGCGCCGTCGGGCTGGATCAGGCGCAGCTCGCCGCAGACCGCGCCGACGGCGGGTTCGCTGAAGTGGCGCACCAGGTAGGAGATGCTGTCCGGGCTGAGCAAGGTGTTCGCGTCGGTGAAGGCGAGGATGTCGCTGCGGGCGTGGGCGGCGCAGTCCTGCAGCACGGCCAGCTTGCCGCGCCGCTCGGAGAACTCCAGCACCGAGAGGCGCTCGTCGTCGATGCGGCGGGCGGCCTCGACGGTGCCGTCGGTCGATCCGTCCGAGCCGAGGATGACCTGGAGCCGCTCGCGGGGGTAATCGGCCTCCAGGCAGCAGGCCAGGGTGTCGCCGACGAGTTCCGCCTCGTTGTAGGCGGCGATGATGACGGTGACGGTGGGCAGGTGCGCGGCGCGGCGCCGGCGCTCCCTGCGGGTCAGCAGGAAGTAGGCATCGCGGGCGGCCTGCACGGCGCTGGCGAGGGCGAAGAGCACCACGGGATAGGCCAGGTAGGAGTAGACGGGCAGCCCGAGCCCGACGGCGGCGATCCAGGAGCCGGGGGTCATCTTGCTGCCTCACGCGGGAGTGGAACGCGATCCTGCGCCGGCTCGCCCTTGATCGGGGCGCCGAGACGGCCTCTCAGCCCTGCTCCTCGGCCTCTGCGGGCTGCTCCCGGCGGGAGCCCGAGGCCGCGCCATGGCGGCCCCGCGAGTAGCCGTAGTAGTAGCCGGGCGGCGTGCCGAAGAAGCGGTAGAGGAAGTCGGGGATATGGTGCTTGCGCTGGGTCAGCACGCAGCCGATGACCCGGGCGCCGCAGTGACGCAGCTCCTCGGCGGCCCGCTTGACCAGTTCGCGCGGCGTCCTTTCCAGTTGCGCCACCAGCAGCGTGCCGTCGCTGTGGCGAGCGAAGGTGCAGGCCTGGCTCGCCGCCAGTACCGGCGGCGTGTCGACGATCACGAACGAGTAGCGCCGCCGCAGGCCGGCCAGCAGCCTGGCGCAGTTCTGGCTCAGCAGCGACTCGGTCGACTCTTCCAGCGCGCCCGGTTGGGCGGGGATGACGTCCAGCTTGGGGACTTGCGTCTCGTAGACGCGCCCCGCCAGCTCCAGGGCGTCGTTGAGCACGTCCACCAGCCCGCTCTGCGGCTCGATGCCGGCCAGCTTGTGCAGGCCCGGCGCGGGCAGGTCGCCGTCGAGGACCACCACCCGGCCGGGGTCCACCTCGCTGAGGGCGGCGGCCAGGTTCAGCGCCGTGGTCGTCTTGCCCTCGGCGCGCGCGCTGGAGGTGACGGTGATCACGCGGGGAGGCTTGCCGTCGTTGGAGGCCAGGATGCGCGCGCGCACGGCGCGTATCTGCGAGGCGACTTCGCCGAACGGGTCGTGCACGAACACGACGCTCTGCTCGGGCTCGGCCGCTCGGCCGCAGACCCGCTCGAAGGGCGGGCCGGGCTGCACGGGCCTCTCGGAGGCCGGCGACGGGCTGCCCTGGGAGAGCTTGCCTCCCCCGCCGGCCTTCGAGATCGCGCGCGAGAACCTGCCTTCTTCTTCGGCCATGCTGTCGTATTCCCTCGGCTGTCGGGTGCCGGTCAGGCGGACATGCGCCTCCAGACGGCGACGACGGCTTCCTTCATCAGCGCCAGGAAGCGGCTCGGCGCGCCGGGGTCCATCAGGTGCCAGACGTAGAGCCCGCCGCCGCAGGCGACCAGCGCCACCAGGACGAAGCCGGCGAGGACGATCCGCCGGCGCCGCCGGCGGCGGGCGACCTGCCCGGCGGTGACGATGGTGCAGATGCTGCCGAGCACCGGGATGCCCAGGTAGCCGGAGGCGTCTTCCATGTCGCGGAACGAGCGGTCACAGTATTCCAGGGCAACCACCAGGCCGACGCCGGCGGCCATTCCCCCGATGATCAGCGCGAACATGACCTTGCCGTAGGCGAGCCGATAGGGGAAGACGGGCTCCAGGGCCGAGGCCATCATCTCCACTTGCGTGCCTCGCTCGCCCTCTTCGACCTGGAGACGGGTGCGGTGGGCCACCAGGCTGCGCCGGTAGGTGTCGTAGAACTCGGAGGCTTCATTGTATTCCCTCAGCAGGTCCTGGTAGCTGTCCTCCTCGGCGACCAGGGCGCGCATGGTCTCCTCGTTGGCCCGGATGTCCGCCTCGACCTGCTCGACGGCAGCCTCGTGGCCCCGTATCCTGCGCTCCAGGTCCAGCTTGGCGGCCATCAGCTCCTGATAGAGGGGGTTGATGATTTCGCGCTCGCTGCCGGTGATGCGCTTCTCGGTCTCGGCGAGCTCCCCTTTCATCTCGGCGATGCGGGCCTTGAACTGCTTGATCGACGGGTGCTCCTCGGTGTAGCGCAGCAGGTAGTCGGAGAGCAGGCGCTTGGCCTGGGTGATCTTCTCCTCCAGCTCCCGGGCCCGGGGGTTGTCCTCGGTGGTGACCTCAGACCTGACCGTCAGCTCGGTCTCCTCCAGTTGGCTCGCCAGTTCGCTGAGCTGGTTGCGCGCTTCAGCGAGCTGGAGGGAGTGGGAGGTGAGCTGCATCTGGAGCTCGAGCAGCCGGCTCAGGATGCCGTCCTTGACGTTCGGCAGGTCGGCGAAGTGCTTCTCACGGTACTTCTCCATCTGGGCCTCGAGCTTGCGCACCTGCTCCAGGTACTCGTCGCGGCCCTCTTCCAGGAACTCGACGGCTGTTCTGCTGTCCCCCCGCAACGTGCGTTTGCTCTCTTCGATGTAGTTGTGGGCGAGGGCGTTGGCGATGCGGGCCGCCATCTTCGGCGATTCGTGCGTGACGGCGATCTCGACCAGGTCGATGCCCCGGCCCTGGGCGGCCGGGTTCACGGTGATTGTGTCTTGAAGCTCGCGGTACTGCCGCTGCCAGTCCTCGGCGCTCTTCAGCCCCACGTCCATGTTGATCTGGCGGATGACGCGGTCCAGGTTCGTCCAGGTCAGTATCTCCACCCGCAGGGCGTTCAGCGAGACGCCGTTCTGCCCACGGGCGATCAGCGAGGAGGGCGCCGTGCCGAGCAGGGCCAGGTCCTTGCGCCGCACCACGGCCACGGCCCGGTACTTGGTCGGCAGCAGGTGTGGCACCGGCGGCACGCGCGCCCAGACCAGCGCCGCCAGCGCCAGCCCCGCCAGGGCCGGCAGAACGAGCCCCCACTTGCGGCGGAAGAAGAGCCGCGCGTAGTCGCGAACCGATTTCGACGCCGTCGTCTCTGCCATTTTGTCTTCCGGGCCTGTTGCCTCTGTCCGCTCCGCGGCTCGCCGCCGCGCACCCGCTCCATTCTAACCGAAAACCGCTCGCCCTGAACCCTTCTTCGGCGACCTGTCACGGCTCAGTCGCCGCGCAGAAGGCCCACCAGCCGCCGGCCGGCCGAGCGGGCGCGGCGCCGCAGGCCCCGCCGCGCCCCTGCGCGGTCCCGTTCCTCTTGTGCGGTGCCCTCGGGCTGCTGCGGTGCGGGCCGCCGCTCGGCGGGGGGCAGCGGCTGCTGCTGCGCGGGCGCGTGGGGGTGGGCCGCCTCAGCGAGCCCGGCCAGCTCCTCATGCAATACCAGCAGGCACTTGGCGACGGCCTGGCGGTCCGGGTTCTGGCGCAGGCTGCACGCCAGCCCGATCTTGTCGGCGCCTATCTTCAGGGTCTGTGCGTGCCCGCCGTTGCTGCGCATATAGCTTTCCCCCGCCATATGCACGTAGCCGAGCCGGGCGACGAGGTCCTCCATGCGCTGCTTCGTGTCGGGGTGTTCGCCGTGGCCCGCGTGCGCCAGCAGCACCAGGTAGTTGCGCCCATGGGCGCGGGTCAGTCTCAGGTCGACCGGCACGCCGGGCCCCTCGCAGGCGGCCACGTCCAGGTCGCCGGCCCGGTCGGCGAAGACAGGCTCGAACATGCCGACGGCGAGCGCGTGAGCCAGCTCGGCTATGTCGGCAAACCGCTCGGCCTTCGGCCCCGTGGCCGGCGAGGGGCGCTGTGCGAGCTGCTCGCCAGCCGGCGCAGCGGGCTGGGCCGGCGGCTCGGGCCGCAGTGCGTGGGCCAGCGAGGGCACGGACGGGGGCGGACCGGCCGGCGCCATGGCGCGTCGCCGCGCCTCGGGGCGGCCGGCGGGGCGACGAGGCGGGCGTGAGGGCGTCTGCCACTCGGCGCCCGGCGCAGCAAGAGCAGGCTCCCATGGTTCCCCGTCCCCTGGCTCGGGAGCGTGGGGGGCGGGCGCCTGCTCGGCTTCTTCGTCCGGTTCGGCCGGTGGTGAGGCGGCTTCGGGGGCGGCGGCCGGAGCCGGCTCGCCGTTGCGCGGCGGGCCGCCTGTGTCCATGTAGTAGCCGGCCATGTCGCGCACGACGGAGCGGACGGCCTCGGCGCTGACGGCCGCCTCGTCGCGGACGTAGGCCTGGAGCAGGGCCTGGTCGCAGAGTATGTTGACGCGGCGGGGCAGCCCGCCGCTGGCTCGGTGCACTTCCGCCCTGGCGGCGGGGGTGATGATGCCGGTTCGTTCGGCCCCGGCCACGCCGAGGCGGTGCTCGACGTAGCCGTCGATGTCGGCGGGCGAGAGCTGGCCCAGGTGGAAGCGGATGGCCATGCGCTGGTCGAGCGGGCGCATGCGAGGCGTGCCGATCAGGCGCCTCAGCTCGGGCTGGCCGACCAGCACGATCTGGAGCAGCTTGTCGGAGGCGGCCTCCAGGTTGCCCAGCAGCCGGATCTCCTCCAGCACTTCCTCGCGCAGCCCCTGGGCTTCGTCGACCATGAGGACCACGTTGCGGCCGGCTTCGTGGCGGGCGCGCAGGTCCGCCTCCAGCGCCCCGAGCAGCTCCACCTTGGGCCGATCCTCCCACTGCACCCCGAGCTTGCGGCCCAGCGCCTGGAGGAACTCCAGCGGCGAGAGCGAGGTGTGCACGATGGGGGCGACCTCCACCTCGTCGGCGAAGCGGGCCAGGGCGGCCCGGCACAGCATCGTCTTGCCGGCGCCGACCTCGCCGGTGATCAGGGCGAACCCGCAGCGCTGCTCCACGGCGTAGAGCAGGCAGGCCAGCGCTTCCTTGTGCTTGGCGGTGGGGTAGTAGAAGCGCGGGTCGGCGGCCGTGGTGAAGGGGAACTCCCTCAGCCCGAAGTGTTCCAGGTACATGGGCTTGACCTTCCTCGGCGCTCGGCTCGCAGCGCCCCGCAGGGGGCTAATCGGTCAACTGTTCCACGCTGGCGGCCGCCGACAGGGCGCCGCGGAACGGCCAGAGGACGCTGTCGATCTGGTAGCCGAGCCAGGCCAGCAGGTGCGGGGGGACGTAGACCACGTCGTTCTCCGCCAGGGAGACGTTTTCGCGCGTCTCCCCCTTCAGCAGCAGCTTCTTGAGGTTCACCTTGTAGATCTCGGGCGCGTCGGGATCGCCCCGGATGACCTTGGTCCAGGTGGGGGCTGCGCGCCGGGTCACTCCGCCGGCCTGTGAGATGACGTCGGCGACGGTCTGGTAGCCCGTGTAGGGCTGCCTGCCCTGGCTGGCCACCTCGCCGTAGACGCTGATGTGCTTGCTGTTGTAGCCGGTGACGGTGACCAGGAACTGTGGCTCCTTGTAGTAGGTCGAGTAGAGGTCCTCCAGCTTGCGGCGGATCTGCTCGGTCGTCAGCCCGCCCACGTGCACGTCGTCCAGCAGGGCAAGGGTGACCACGCCGTCCTGGCGCACACGGACCTCTCGCCCCAGCGACGGGTCGTCCAGCGCCTCCACCCTGATTGTGTCGGGCGGATCGACCACGTAGGTGGCGTCCGGGGGCCTCTTGCGTATCATCTGCATCGAAGTGAGGCGCCCGTTGATCAGCTTCGCGTCCCCGTTCGCGCAACCGGCCGCCGCTGCCGCGGCGGCAAGCAGCACGGCTACCTGCAATCTGCGGCGACTCATGGTCTCAGGTCCTCCCGGTCAACGTCGTCGGCGCCCGCGCGGACTCTTCCCGCGACGCCCGGCGCAGGCAGTGCAAAGCCCGTGCCGCCCCCCCGGCCGCTCCGGGGCTCGTCGGGCGGCTTCACAGCCCCCTTGGGCCGTCGGCACGGCTCGCCTGCGGCTATCCGGGCACAGGTGCGTCCAATCGGCTCGACACGCACCGACCGACCTCACCGCACCGCACGCCAGTTGGCCGCCCGTCCGCCAACAGATGGCATACCAGCGCCGGCTTCGCCCGTCAAGCGCGCCCCGCGGGTCCCCTCCCTGGCCGCTCCGCCCCCGCCGAACGTGTCCAGATGGTGCGACACGCGTGTTGATTCTGCCGGACATGGCGCCGCCGCGGGCCACCGGCTTCGGGAAGGCGCGCCGCGATGAGCGAAGTCTTGACAGGGCACGGCGGCCCCACTATGCTGGGGGGCCGGGCTGAGGGGGCGATTTCAGCGGGGCGAAGGGAGCCGAGAGACCATGGTGCATCGGTGCAGAAGCGTGCGGACGATGCTGCGTTTCTGGCCGGCCGCGCTCGCGGCGGTCCTCGTCGCCGGCGCCGTCCAACGGGCCGCCTGCGGGCAGGAGCGCGTCATGGCGCGCTTCGAGCAGAGCGACGAACTCGCCATGAATCCCGACTGCGGCTGGGTGGCCTACAGCTACGAGGACGGCTACGGCCTGCGCCGGCGCGCCGCTGGCGGGCGCGAGCCCTACGCGCTGGCCTCGGTCGTCTACACGCGCCACCCCCGCAACGCCTGGGACGGGCCGGACGGCGGGTTCGAGGGCTCCCGCCCGCTGCGGGTGCTGGAAAGCTGGATGGGCAACGGCCGGCACGTCGGCTTCCGCGTCTACGCCAACACGCCTACGGCGCTGCCCGAGGCGCTGAAGGGCGAGCCGGTCGTCTTCCCCGTCGAAGGCGGCGGGGCGCTGCGCTACTGGGAGGAGCGCTACGTCGAGGACCATCGCCGGCTGGTGCAGTTCCTCGGCGAGCGGCTCGGCGATTCCCCTTACCTGGCCTTCGTGGATGTCGGCGCGGTCGGCAACACCGGCGGGGAATGGCATTTCGAGCCCGTCGAGCGCTACCGCGCGGCCGGCATGGACGAGGAGACCGTCTACGAGATGGTCCGCACCTTCGTGCAGATGTACCGCGAGGCGTTCCCCGGCGTGCGGCTCTTCATCGGCTACGACTGCCTGGCGCACAGCGGCTCGCGGCGCGGCGACGTGCTGAAGGTTCTCGTCGAGAACGGGGTAGGGCTGCGCGACGACGGGCTCGGCGGCTGGCCGTATCCGCAAGGGGACCCGTCGGCCGAGGGCTGGCCCGTGCGCGACCTCTGGCCCCGTCTGCCGGTCGCCTTTGAGGGCTCCGGGCGGGGCGGGGGCGTCTGGGGCTGGCGCCTCCAGGGCAAGGATCCCGGGCAGGTGCTGGAATGGGCCTTCCGGCTCTGCCCGCCGACCTACGTGAACCTGGCCGGCTCCGAGACCGGCTCCCAGAAGGCGTGCGACGAGATGGAGGGCGTGCTGCGGGACTACGGGCTCCGCGTCGGATACCGCTTCGCGCTGCTGGAGGCATCGTGCCCGCCGACGCTCGGCGCCGGGCGGGTCGAGCAGTTGCGCACCGTCTGGGCCAACCGCGGCGCCGCCCCCTGCTACGCCGACCGGCGCATCGAGGTCTCGCTGTTCGATGACGAGGGGCGGCTGGCCCTGGTCCTGCCGGCGGCGCCGCAGCCGCCTACCTCCCGATGGGCGCCCGGGGAGCAAGTGACGGTAGAGGCGCCGTTCAGCGTCCCGCCCACGCTCGCCCCCGGCTCCTACACGCTGAAGGTGTCGCTTCTGTGGGACGACCCCCGCGCGCCGGGCCGCCGGGTGCAGGTCTCCACGCGCGGCGCAGACGCCGCGGGGCGCTTCACGGTCGGCACGGTCCGCGTGGAGAGGTGATTGCGCCGGCCGGGGGCGGGTGTTTACAATGCTGGACACCCTGTCCGGCTCGGCCGAGAGCCCCGGTCGCGGCCGCCGCCCGGCGCCGGGACAAGCCCGTGGGCACAGTCTTTGCGGCACCCCGTCCTTTATGGCCCGGCCGCCGCCGAGCCCGCACGCCCACCGGCCCTCAGGTGTGAAAGGACTCGCCTTGGCGTTCACGGTCCTGGTCATCTACGTGCTGGTGCTGTTCGTGCGGCCGCAGGAGTGGGTCTCGTTCCTCTACGCCCTGCCGATCGTCGACTACCTGATGGCCGCCACGGCGCTGCTGTGGCTCTGGGACCTGCGGCTGCGCCGCTGGCGCTTCGGCCAGGCGCCGCAGGACTGGCTGATGCTTGGCCTCTACGCGGGGGTGCTGATGAGCCACGTGCGGCACACCTACTTCGCGGCGTTCCTGGTCAGCTTCGGCGATTTCGGCAAGAAGTTCCTGCCCTACCTGTTCATCGCCTCCCTGGTCAACACGCTGCGCCGCACGAAGGTCATCATCGCCGCCATCGTCGTCGGCTGCCTGTTCCTCTCGGTCCACGGCATCATCCAGGCCCACTCCGAGGACCACACGGGGTTCGGCGAGACGCGCCAGTCCGAGGCGATCGTGCGGCAGGAGGATGGTGAGGAGATGGTGCGCGTGCGGGGGTTCGGAATCTTCTTCGACCCCAACGACCTGGCCCTGATCCTGGTGGTCGCGCTGCCGTTCCTGCTGAGCAGGGGGCTGAGCCGGGGGGCAGGCTCGATCGGCGGGCGGGCGCTGAGCCTCGCCCTCACCGTGCCGATGCTCTACTGCATCTACCTGACCAACTCGCGCGGCGGCTGGCTGGCGCTGATGGCGATGGCGGCCGCCTACCTCTACCTGCACGTGCCCTACAAGAAGACGGCGGCGGTGGTCGGGCTCGCTGTGGCCGTGGCGATCTTCACCCTCGGGCCCACGCGGATGGCCACCATCAGCGCCGAGGAGGGCGCCGCCCGCGGCCGCCTGGTCGCCTGGGCCGACGGCAACCGCATGCTCAAACGCTACCCCGTGTTCGGGCAAGGGCACGACCGGTTCGAGGAATTCTCCGAGGACGGGCGCTCGGCGCACAACTCCTTCGTGCAGTGCTGGGGCGAGCTGGGCCTGTTCGGCTACTTCTTCTGGTTGGCCATGGTGCTCGCTACCTTGAAGGACAGCTACGCCCTCTCAGGGGCCGAAGCCGAAGAACAGGAGCTCGAGGACCAGGAGGCCCGCAGGACGGCGCGGGACCTGCCGCGCCTGGCCCGCGCGGGGCTGGCCGGGCTGGTCGGGTTCCTGGTGGCCGGCTTCTTCCTTACCCGCACCTACCACCTGCCGCTCTACGTCCTGTTCGGCCTCTTCGCCGGGATGCGCAACACCTATGCGCGCCGGGCCGGCACGCTGGAGGGCGCCTTCGTGATGCGCGACTGCCGATACGTGTTCGCCGCCGAACTGCTCAGCATCCCCGCCCTCTACGTGATGATCCGCTTCCTCCTTAGCTGACGGGGCGTCCCATGGACCAGCCAGCGGCCGACGGCGTGGAGAGGCGGGCCGAGGTCTCGATCGTCGTGCCCACCTACCGCGAGGCGGAGAACCTGCGCGAGCTAATCGAGCGGATCGCCGCCGCCATGCGGCCCGCGGGCCGGCCCTTCGAGGTCATCGTCGTCGACGACGACAGCCCCGACGATACCGCCCGCGTCATGGCACAGCTCGCCGGGGAGGGCCACCCCGCCCGCCTGGTCACCCGCACCGACGAGCGGGGCCTGAGCGGCGCCGTCCTGCGCGGCTTCCGCGAGGCCGAGGGCGGCGTGCTCGTCTGCATGGACGCCGACCTGAGCCATCCGCCCGAGGCGCTGCCGGAGCTGGTCCGCGCCGCCGAGGAGCCCGAGACCGACTTCGTGATCGGCAGCCGCTACGTGCGTGGCGGCAGCACAGAGGAGGGCTGGGGCCTGCTGCGCTGGCTCAACAGCAAGGTCGCCACGCTGCTCGCGCGGCCCTTCACGCGGGCCAGGGACCCGATGGCGGGCTTCTTCGCGCTGCGCCGCGAGGTCTTCGAGCGGGCCGCGCCGCTGAACCCCATCGGCTACAAGGTCGGGCTGGAGCTGCTGGTCAAGTGCGGCTGCCGCCGCGTGCGCGAGGTGCCGATCCACTTCGCCGACCGCAAGCGCGGCCAGAGCAAGCTGAGCCTCAAGGAGCAGCTCCGCTACCTTCAGCACCTGAAGCGGCTCGCCGACTTCAAGTTCGGCGTCGTCTCGCGCCTGGGCCAGTTCTGCTCCGTCGGCGCCACCGGCATGGTGGTGGACCTGGGCACGCTCGCCGCCCTGCTCCATGCGGGCCTCGAGTTCTACCTGGCACGGGCCGTTGCCATCTGGGTTGCGATGACGTGGAACTTCGCCGGCAACCGGCTGATCACGTTCTCCGACCGCGAGCGGGAGGGCATCCTCGGGCAGTACGTCCGGTTCGTGGCCTCGTGCTCGCTGGGGGCGGTGGTGAGCTGGTCGGCCTCGGTCGGGCTGGAACGCTCGCTGCCCGCCTTCGCCTTCCAGCCCTACGTCTGCGCCGTGGCGGGCATCGCGGCCGGCCTGCTGGTCAACTTCACGCTGGCCCGCCACTGGGTCTTCCGGCGGACCAGGAAGGCGCTGGCCGAGGCGCTGCCGGACGGCGGCGACCCGGACGCCAGCGACGAGTGACCCCCCACGGAGGAAGCAGGTGACCCCACTCGGCACCATCCCGCCGGCGCACCTGGCCGCCGGCGTCGCGTGGCTCGGCGCCCTCTCCCTCGGCGCCGGGCTGCTCATCGCCCGGGGCAGCCGGGGCCGCCGCGCGGGGCTCCTCGTCGTGCTGGCGGCGCTCGCGCTGGCGCTCGGCTTCTTGCTGGCCCACTGGCGCTACGCCGTCGGCAACCGGGGCGACGCCTGGACGCACCTGGCGCTCATCTGCGAGGCGGCCGAGGACGGCCTCTTCCCCGGCGACGCCTACTTCCCCGGCGCGCCGACGCCGCCCCAGTACGGGCTCTTCCACGTGCTGGGCGGCGTGGCGGTCGCCGCGGGCGCGAACGCGGCGCTCCTCTGGCTCGCAGCCTGCGCCGGCGGGCTGGCGCTGCGGCTCATCGCCGTCTACCTGCTCGCCGCGCTCGTGCTGGAGGAGCGCCGGCTCGCGGCCCTCGCCGCCGTCCTCAGCCTGCTGGTGCCGGCCGGCGAGACGGCCGACCCCTGGACCATGGCCCGTCCGTTCGCGACCGCCCTCTCGCTGATGCTGCTGGCCCACTGGGCGCTGCTGCGGGCGGTGAAGCGTGAGGCAGGGCCGCCCGGCTACGCCGCCGGCGGCCTGCTGCTCGGGCTCTGCGCAGGCTGGCACCTGTTCGCCGGGATCATGGCGTTCGGCTCGACGCTGCTGATCCTGCTCGCCCATTGCGTGGCAGAGCGGGCGGTGCCGCGCCGCCGTGTGCTCGGCGGGCTGGCGCTCTCAGGGGCCGCGGGATTGGCCATTGCCTCGCCGTGGATCGCTCACGCGGCGCTCCTCTACCTGCGCCACGGCGCGGGGGGCCACGCGGAGCGCTACGGGAGCATCGGCGTCGCCCTCGGCGGGCTGCGCTGGTTGCGCATCGCGCGGCCCGGCGCGGCGGCCGCGCTGGCTGGCGGGCCCGGCATGGCGGTGCTCGCCCTGCTGGGCGGGGGCCTCTGCGCTCGCCGCGCACTCTGGGGGCGCGACCGGCATGCCGCCTACCTGGCGCTCGGGCTGCTGGCCGCGCTGGCGCTCCTCTTCACGCCGCTCTTCGGGCTGATGGAGAAGCTCTTCGGGCGCTCGATGGCCGCGCGCACGCCCGCGCTGGCCCGTTCGGAGATGCTGGCCGTGCTCGGCCTGACGGTCGCCTGCTGGGGCGCCGCATGGTTCTGGGCGCGCTGGCGCGCGCCGCCGGACCGGCTCGGCCTGCTCGTGGGCGTCGTGGTGATCGCCGCGCTCACCTCCTGGGCGGCCAAGCCGTTCACCGCCCGCATGATCTACCGGGCGCGGCGCTATCCGGGCGCCCAGAGCGACCACGCCTTCTTCGCCGCGCACCCGGCCCTCGCCCGCGCCCTGCGCGGCCGCGTGGCGCTTTCGGACCGGTGGACGTCCTACCGGGCCCGCTACTACTTCGGCTGCAAGGCCGTGCTGGTCCCGCCGGGCCTGGGAAACCCCTACGCGCAGTACGGCCCGCGCGAGGAACTGGTCGCCCGCGTGCTGGCCGGACGGCTCGCCGAGCCCCGCACCCGCGAGCTGGGGCGGCGCTTCCCTTTCAGCCACGTGCTGGTGAACCGCCGCCTCGCCGAGCAGGTCGCCATGGAGCCGGACGAGCTGGCCCGGCTCGCGGCGCATGACGAGGCCGCCCTGCGGCGTTCGCCCCGCACCGAGCCGGTCTACGAGTCCGACGAGTTCGCCCTCTACGCCGTCCACCCGATCGGGGGGCCGAGCGATGAGCAGTGATGCGCTCGCCATCGAAGTGCTCGACGCGGGGGACGAGGAGGACCTGCACCTGCTCGAAGCCGCATGGCGCGACATCCAGAACTCGGGCGGCGTCGCGCATCCCATGTACTCATGGCAGTGGGTGCAGACCTGGTGCGAGGAGTTCGGCGAGGGGTGCTCCCTGAGGGCCGTGGTCGCCTGGCGCCGCGGCGTGGCCGTGGCCATCGCCCCTGTGGCGCGGCGCAGCGTGCGGCTCGGCCGCCTGTTCCGCTACCGGCGGCTCGACCTGATGGGCACAGGGGAGGATGAAGCCGACGAGGTATTCTCCGAATACGTGGACTGGCCGGTGCGGCCCGACCTGGCCCCCGGCGTCGCCGAGCAGGTGGCCGAGCGCCTGCTCGAGGAGGCCGACGGATGGGGCTGGGACGACCTGATGGCGCCCCGGATCCAGCCCAACGCCGTGGCCCGGCGCGCGCTCATCGAGGCCGCCCGCTCCCGCCGGCTGCGGGTGCAGGAGAGCCGGGCCGGCGCCTGCCCCTACGTGGCGCTGCCCGGCGACGTGGACGGCTACGACCGCAACCTCAGCTCCAACCGTCGCCAGCAGCTCCGCCGGGGCATCCGCGGCCTGGAGATCATGGGCGAGGTCGGCTTCCGGCGGTCCGAGACGCTCGATGAGGCCGTCGAGGACCTGGCGCGGCTCGGCCGGCTCCACCGCGACCACTGGCACGGCCGCGGCAAGGAGGGCGCCTTCGCCAGCGAGCGGTTCGGCCGCTTCCACCGCCGCTTCATCGAGCGGACCTTCCCCCTCGGCTGGCCGGAGATCTGGACGCTCAGCGTCGACGGTCGCGCCATGGCCTGCCTCTACAACATTCGCTACGGGGACCGCATCGCCTTCTACCAGTGCGGCATCCGCGCCCTGAGCGACCAGCGCATCCGCACCGGCATGATCGCCCACTACTACGCCATCCGGGAGGCGATCCGCAGCGGCGCGACCGAATACGACTTCCTGATCGGCGACGCGCGTTACAAGCGGAGCCTCGGCAACGCCGAGCGCGACCTGGTCACCCTCCGCCTCAGCCGCCGCAGCCTGAAGGAGCGCACGCGCCGCCTGGCGACGCGCCTGGCGCGGCGGCTGCGGCGTCTCAAGGCCGGCGGCAGGGGGGGGCGGCGATGATCCCGGCTTCCCTCCGTGGACTGCTCCGGCGCGCCCTGCCGGCGGGAGCGGCGCTGGAGCTGCGGCGCTCCGGGCGCCCCCGCTGGCTCACCGTGCTCGCCTACCACCGCGTCTGCGAGCCGGGGCCGGGCTACGCCTACGACCCCGACGTGATCAGCGCCACGGCCGCGCAGCTCCGCAGCCAGCTCGCCTTCCTGTGCCGCCACTTCACGCCGATCACCTCCGCGCAGGTCGTCCGCTGGACGCAGGGCGGCTTCGCGATGCCGCCGAACCCCCTCGTGCTGACCTTCGACGACGGCTATCGCGACGCCTGCGAGGTCGTGCTGCCGCTGCTGCGGGGGGCGGGCGTGCCGGCCGACTTCTTCGTCTGCCCCCGGCATGTCGAAGAGCGGCGTCCGTTCTGGTGGGACGTGATCGCCTTCTGCGCCCGGCGCGGTGCAAGCTCTGAGCTGAGCCTCGCATATCCCCGCCCGCTTTCGCTGTCCCTCGGCTCGGAGGGCGAGCGGGAAGACGCCCGTCGAGCCCTGCTGGCACTGGTCAAGACCACGCCGGCCCTGCACATCGAGCGGTTCACCGAGGGGCTGGTCGGCGCCGCCGGCGCCGATGCGGACGAGGTGGTCCGCGCCGGCGACGAGCTGCTGATGACGTGGGAGCAGGTGCGCGCGCTACGGGCGGCCGGGATGGGCCTCGGCAGCCACTCCCAGAGCCATCCGGTGCTGCCGATGGCCGAGGACGAGACCGTGCGGCAGGAGCTGGTTCGCTCGAAGGCGGCGCTGGAGGCGGCGCTGGGGGAGGAGGTGCGCACGCTCGCCTACCCGGTCGGGCGGTTCGACGAGCGGGCGAAGCGGGCGGCGCGCGAGGCCGGCTACGCGCTGGCCTACTCCTACTGCACCGGCGCGAGCCGGCTCGGCGCCTTCGACCCCTACGAGGTGCGGCGCGTGCCCGTGGAGCGGTGGATGTCCCCGGCCGAGTTCCGTGCCACGGCCGCGTTCCCCATGCTCACCTGAGGCCATCATGGTCAGCGAGCTGAAACAGCGCGCGGTCAAGAGCATCGGCTGGGTCGCCGTCGAGCAGGTGGCGGTCCAGCTCATCGCGCTGGCGATCAAGATCGTGCTGGCCCATCTGCTGGCGCCGGAGGCGTTCGGCCTGATCGCCATGGTCTCGGTCTACACGGCGTTCCTGGAGCTTTTTCAGGAGCTGGGGCTCACCTCGGCGGTGATCCAGCGCAAGGACGTCAGCGAGGAGCAGCTCTCGACGGTCTTCCTCATCACGCTGGCGCTCGGGGCGGCGCTGAGCGGGCTGACGGCGGCCGGGGCGCCGCTGGTTGCGGGCTTCTACGGCGAGGCGAAGCTGGCGCCGGTGACGATGCTGCTCGGGCTGACCTTCTTCGTGCAGTCGTTCGTGCACGTGCACGAGGCGCTGCTGCGCAAGGCGCTGCGCTTCCGCATGCTGGCGCTGGTGCGTATCGGCTGCCACCTGGCGGGGGGCGTTGTGGCGGTGGGGATGGCGGCGGCGGGGCTCGGGGTCTACGCGCTGGTGGGGCAGGCGCTCTCGGCCGAGCTGGGCCGGACCGTGGTGGTCTGGCTTGCCTCGCCCTGGCGGCCGCGCGCGCGGCCGCGGCTCGGCTCGGCGGTGCCGCTGGTCAGCTTCGGCGCGAGCGTAACCGGGGCCAGCGTCATGGAGTACGTCAGCCGCAACGCCGACTATCTGCTGATCGGCCGCTTCCTGGGCAAAGGGCCCGTCGGCATCTACTCGATGGCTTACACGATCATGCTGGCGCCGCTGCGCCGGATCAGCGCCCAGCTCTCGCGCGTGGCCTTCCCGGCCTTCTCGCAGGTGCAGCACGATCGCCCCCGCGTCGCCCGGGGGTTCCTGCAGATGGCGGGCGTCATCGCCCTGGCGGCCTTCCCCGCCATGGCGGGGCTGATGATCGTGGCGCCGGAGGCCGTGCGCGTGGTGCTCGGCGAGAGGTGGCTGCGGGCGGCCTTCCTGATCCAGGTGCTGGCGCCGGCCGGGGCGCTTCAGGCCATCAGCGGGCCGCTCACGCACGTGTTCCGCGCGCAGGGCCGGGCCGACCTGCACCTGCGCTACGAGGCGGCGGCGACCGCCGTCACCGTCGCCGCCTTCGCCGTGGGCCTGCGCTGGAAGCTGGAGGGCGTGGCCGTCTGCTATGCGATATCGCAGGTGCTGCTCTGTCCGGCCAAGTGCTGGCTCGCCTTTCGGCTCATCGACGCGCGGCTCCTCTCGCTGTGGCGGGCGGTGCGGGGGCCGGCCTGCGCGGCGGCGCTGATGGCGGCCGTGGTGCTCGGCTACCGGGCCTTCGCGACGCGCGGGTTGGAGCTGCCCGGCTACGGCCTGCTCGTCACCGAGGTGCCGCTCGGCGTGGCGGCCTACGGGGCGGCGCTCTACCTGGTCTCGCCCGGCACCTATGCGGAGCTGCTCTCGCTGGGGCGGGTGCTGCTGGCGCGGATGCGTCCGGCGTCGGCGGAGGAGAGCTGAAGTGTGCTGATTTCCCAACACGGCGTGTTTAGTTTCCCGGACGCCGGCCCCCCGCTGCCGGCGCCGGATGCGGAGGCACGAGGTTTGCTCTCTTGCGCTGCGCCAGCGGAGGCCGGCCCGTGAAGCTGATCATCCAGATACCGTGCTACAACGAGGAGAAGACGCTCCCCGTCACCCTCGGCGAGGTGCCCCGCCAGGTCGAAGGCGTCGACGAGGTCGAGATCCTCATCGTGGACGACGGCAGCGCGGACCGCACCGTCGAGGTCGCCCGCGAGGCCGGCGTGGATCACGTCGTGCGCTTCACCCACAACCGCGGCCTGGCCCGCGCCTTCAGCGCCGGGCTCGACGCCTGCCTCGCGCTCGGCGCCGACGTGATCGTCAACATGGACGCCGACAACCAGTACCGGGCCGGCTGCATCCCCGGGCTGGTCGAGCCGATCCTGGAGGGGCGGGCGGACGTGGTCGTCGGCGAGCGGCCCATCGAGGCGATCGAGCATTTCTCCTGGCTCAAGAAGCGCCTCCAGAGGCTCGGAAGCTGGGTGGTGCGGCGCCTCTCCGGCACCGAGGTGCCCGACGCCACCAGCGGCTTCCGCGCCTACAGCCGCGAGGCGGCGCTGCGGCTCAACGTCGTCTCCGAGTTCACCTACACCCTGGAGACGCTGATCCAGGCCGGACAGACGGGCATCGCCGTGGCCCACGTGCCGATCGAGACGAACCCCAAGACGCGCGAGTCGCGGCTGTTCGCCTCGATCGGGGGCTACGTCTGGCGGTCCGCGCAGACGATCGTGCGCATCTACGTGATGTACCGGCCGCTGCGCACGTTCGTCTGCGTGGGGGCGCTGCCGCTGCTGGCGGGCCTGGTCCTGGTGGTGCGGTTCTTCTACTTCTACCTGACCGTCCAGGGGCCGACCGGCCACGTGCAGTCGCTCCTCGTGGGCGGCGTGCTGCTCCTGCTCGGCGTCCTTTTCCTCGTGCTCGGCCTGCTGGCCGACGTGGTCGCGGCGAACAGGAAGCTGCTGGAGGAGACGCTCTACCGCGTGCGCAGGCAGGAGCTGGGCGCCGGCCCCGCCGGCCGTGCCGGAGGGCCGTCCGATGGCGACGATGGCGACTGAGCCCTGCCCGGCCGGCAACGTCTTCGACAAGTGCTCCTCGCGCAACCCCCTCGTGCGCCTGGTGATGCGGAGGTTCTGGTCCGCCCTGGACGAGCTTCTCGACACGGCCCGGCCCCGCGGGCTGCTCGCCATCGGCTGCGGCGAGGGGCACGATCTGCGCCACGTCCTCGGGCGAAGGCCGCAGCTCCCGGCCGTCGGCGTCGACCTGTCGAGCAGCGTCCTGCGCTCGGCCCGCGAGGCCGGGCTCGCCGTGCCGGTCGCGGCGGCCGACGCCCGGCGACTGCCCTTCGCCGACTACGCCGCAGACACCGTCCTCGCCATCGAGGTGCTGGAGCACGTGCCGGAGCCGGGGCGAGCAGCGGCGGAGGTGATGCGGGTGGCGCGGCGCTGGGCGATCTTCAGCGTGCCGGCCGAGCCGCTCTGGCGCGGCCTGAACCTGGCGCGGGGCGCCTACTGGCGCGACCTGGGCAACACGCCGGGCCACGTCAACCACTGGTCGCGCGGGGACTTCGTGGAGTTCCTTTCGGGCTACGCGCGCGTGGAGGCGGTCCGCAGCCCCCTGCCGTGGACGATGGCCCTCTGCCGCCCGCGCTGAGGGCGCCTCTTATGGGCTGTACTCGGCCAGCACGTCCACGATGGTCTCGGAGGGACTGCGTTCGAGCCGGATCGGCTCGCGGCGGAGGCGCGCGTAGCCCTCGGCGAATGCGCGCACCCGCCCCAGCTCCAGATTGCTGAGCAGGACGTTGGCCCCGAGCCCCTCGCGCCGCTCGGTGCGCGCCCGCAGCAGCAGGCAGGGCATGCCCAGGTAGGCGCACTCCTCCTGGTTGGAGCCGCCGTCGGTGGCCAGGAACTCGCCAGCGGTCAGCAGCTTGATGAAGTCGAAGTAGTCGTAGCGCGGCCGGAGGAGCACGTTCGGCTGCTCCTCGAGTTGTCGCAGGTCTCCCTCGGCGGCGAGCTTGCGACGGGTGACCGGATGAAGGACGAAGACGACCGGCAGCCGGTCGGCCAGCACGCCGAGTGCGTCCATGATGAACTTGTAGCGGCGGCCGACGTAGAGGTTCTCGAAGCGGTGGACGCTGAAGACGCAGTAGGGCCCGTCGGGCCGGTCGGGCTCGGCGGGGCTCGCGATGGCGAGGCGGAGCGCGTCGTAGAGGGTGTTGGCGCCCGTGTCGACCTTGCGTGCGCGGCGGCGCCAGCGCAGGTTGCGAAGGGCCCACTGGCCCGGGGCGAAGAAGATGTCGGCGAGCCCGGCGGTGAGGATGCGCACGATCTCCTCGGGGAAGGGATCAAGGACGTTGAACGAGCGGAGTCCGGCCTCGATGTGGGCGACCTTCAGGCCGCGCAGTTTCCCCATCAGGGCACCGAGCAGGGCGGGGGGGGCATCGCCGTGCACAACCACGATGCCCGTGCGGTCGCCCGCAAAGACCCGGTCCGAGCGCAGAGCCGTGTGCGCCAGGATACCCGCGAACCACGGCACGAGCTGGCGCGCCGACGTGATGTCCCTGCCCAGATCGCCTAAGACGATCTCGGGCTGCCGGACGCCGTACATCTCCAGCATCGAGCCCATGGTCTCGCGATGTTCGGCGGTCAGGATCAGGCGGTAGGGCATCCCCCGTCTGGCCAGGGCCGCCATGACGGGGCCCATCTTGACCAGTTGCGCCCGCGTGCCGATGACGAGATGGACCATGCGACGCCTCCTCAGGCTCACCACTGTCCTGTGCCCACCGCGCCTCCATTGTGAGCCGCGATTCTCCTTCGTCAAGGCCCGGCCGTTGACGGGGAGGCAAGCCGCCGCGCGGGTGTTGTCAAAGCCGCACGCGCAGTCTATCCTTATGGCCGGGAGCAACGGCCGGCGCGGGTGCCGGCCGTAGCGGGGGCATGGGGTTTGCGGCGCTTTGTTCGCCACGTGATGATATGGCCCCGGGGCCCTGACCGGGAGTGTCCGCTTTCGTGGACTCAGAGCGCAAACGCGCGATCCTGCGCGCCGCCGCCCGTGTTGCGCGCACGGCGGCGGTGGCGGCGGTGCTGGCGTTCATCGCGCGTCACGTCTACCTGAACTGGCAGGACCTGATGGGGCGGGAGTGGACGGTGCGGCCGCTGCCGCTGGCCCTGGCCGTGCTCGCCCTCTGCGCGGGCATGGTCTACATGGGCATGGTCTGGGCCGTGCAGGCGCGCGGGGCGGGGGTCGAGGCCGGATTCTGGCGCGCGACCGGCGGCGCCCTGGTGGCGAACCTGGGCAAGTATTTGCCCGGCAAGGTATGGACGGTGATGGGCCGGGCCTACTTCCTGGCGCGGGACGGGGCGGAGCTGCGCTCGGCCGGGGCGCTCTCGCTGCTCAGTCAGCTTGCCATGGTCGTGGCCGGCGCTTACTTCGCCCTGCTGGCCGCGCCGCTGCTGCTGGGGGGCGGGCTCGCCTGGCTGTTGCCCGTGACGGCGGCGTTCGCGCTCGGGGGCACGGCGGCGCTGCACCCGCGGCTCTACGTGGCGACCATCGACCGGGCGCTGCGGCTGACGGGCCGCCGGGAGCTGGGGCTGGCCATGCCTTACCGGCGCGTGCTCTGGTGGATTGCGCTCTCTGTGAGCATCTGGGTCCCGTTCGGGCTCGGCTTCTGGGCGTTGGTGGCGGCGTTCGCGCCGGTCGGGGTGGAGGAGGCGCCGGCGCTGGCGGGCACGCTCGCGCTGGCGGGCACGGCGGGGCTGGTGGCGGTCTTCGCGCCGGCCGGCGTCGGCGTGCGCGAGGGGGTGCTGATGGCGCTGCTGCCGCAGATGATCGGCACGGAGGCGGCGATCGTGGTGGGGCTCGGTTCGCGGCTCTGGTTCACGGCGGCGGAGCTGGCCTGCGCGGGGCTCGGCATCGCCATCCTGGGGCGGGGCGCGCTGCGGGAGGCCGCCGCCAGACCCGATGCCACCTGAGGGAGATGAGGTAGCCGTGGGAGAGCAGGAGAGTCACGAGGCCCCCTCGGGCGGGTCGAAGCGATGGCTGGCCCTGAAGCTGGCGCTTGCCCTGCTGGTGGCCGCCTATGCCGCCACGGGGGCCTCGGGGCGCATCCAGGGCCCGGCCGACAGTTGCATCTACCTCACGCTCGCGCGCCAGACAGCGGCCGGCGAACCGTACGCGTTCGACGGCAGACCGCACGTGAAATACCCGCCCGTCTACCCGGCCATGCTCGCCGCCGTGATCGTTACGGTCGGCGAGGACTACCTGGCGATGAACCTGCTCGGCGCGGCGCTCGCCGGGGTGGCCTTCCTGGCGGCGTGGAGCCTGGCCGAGCGGCTCTCGGGCAGCCGCCTGCTCGGGGCGCTCACCGCGTTCTGCTTCGCCGGCACGATGCTGTTCTTCGAGTACTCGACGCTTGTGCTCAGCGACATGCCCTACACCGCGCTGAGCCTTGTGGCGCTGCTGGCGGCGGTGCGCTGGATCCGGCAGGATCGGCTCTGGTCGGCGGCGGGGGCGGCC
Organism: uncultured candidatus Brocadiaceae bacterium; assembly: GCA_964434535.1. Classification (GTDB taxonomy): domain Bacteria; phylum Planctomycetota; class Brocadiia; order SM23-32; family SM23-32; genus SM23-32. The sequence goes on from CAYSWA010000009.1 coordinate 52,053, forward strand.
TGCATCGCGGCGGTGGCGGCGGCCTACCTGACGCGGCTGGTCGGGGCGGCGCTCCTGCCGGCTGTCGGCGCGGGGCTGCTGATCGCGCCTGAGCGCGGGCGCCGGGGGAGGGCGGCGCTGAAGAAGCTGGCCGTCTTCGCGCTGCTCGTGGCGGTGCCCCTCGGGGCCTGGCACGCGCGCAACCGGCTGGTGGCCGCGGAGGCGGGGCACTCCTACGCGCCGGACCTGGCCCGCACCTTTACCGGGGCCGATGAGTCCTACGCCGACGAACCGCGCGTGGAGGTCGGCCGGGTGCTCGCCCGCACGGTCGTGCACCGCCCGCTGGGCAACCTGCGCATGCTCGGCGAGAACATGGCTCACCGCGTCACGCCCGCCTTCGGCGGCTTCTGGCTCGCGCTGGGCCTCTTCGCGCTCGCTTCGGCGGCCTTCAGCGTTCTGCGTGGCTACAACGTGGCCGCCGGCTACTGCCTCTGCTACGGGGCGATCCTGGCGCTGGCGGCGAGGCCGCTTGACCGCTACGTGCTGCCCGTCCTGCCGCTGGGGTTCTACTTCCTGCTGGTCGGCCTGCGGGGGATCGGCGCGTGGGTGCACGAGCGGGGGTGGGGCCGGTGGGCCTTCCGGCTGCTGGCGGCCGGCGCGATCGGGGCGGCGGTGGCGATCGCCCTGCACCGCTCGGCGGCGCCGGTGGCGCTCGGCCTCTCCGCGACGGGGCTGGCCGTGCTCGGGGCGGCGGTCATGGCGGGCGTCGGGTTCATCTACTTCCAGAGCGGCGGGCCACGCAGGCGCGAACTGACGCTGCGCCGCGGCTGGGTCGGCGTCGCCGTGGCCTTGCTCGTGTGGAACATGTCCATGCTGACGCTGGCGCGCGCGCGGCATGGCTACGCCCCCCGGCGCCTGGAGGAGGAGTACATCGTCGCGGCCAGGTGGCTGCGCGACAACAGCGAGGAGGACGCCGTGGTCATGTCTCGCTGGGAATGGCCGCACACGCTGGCCGGCCGGCGCTGGCGGCACTTCCCCTTCACGAAGGACCACGAGCGGATTTGGCGACTGGCGCGGCAGGCGGGCGCCCGCTTCCTGGTCGTCAACGAGACGCACCCCGAGGCGAAGGCGCAGTTCCTGGAGCCGGTCGTCGAAGCCCACCGGGAGGAGCTGACGCTGCGCAAGCGGGCGGGGAAGCTCTTCCTCTTCGAGCTGGCGCCCGAGGCCGCCGGCGGGGGAGGCGAAGATGGCTGAGGCCCGGGGATGCGCCGCGCCGCGCGCGCGGGTCGGCCTGATCGCCTGCGAGACGAGTTATCCCCCGCGCGGGGGACCGTCCGTGCACGTCTACCAGCTCTGGCACCGGCTCTGCGAGATGGGCTACGAGGTGCACACCTGGGGCCGCCAGGCCGTGCCCGGCGCCCGCGAGCATCCCCGCACGGCGGAGGGGCTGGCCCGTGTGCTGCGCGAATCGGACCTGCTCTACGCCCGGTTCCCGTTCGAGGACGGCTTCGACCTGCGCTGCGCCTGGCGTCTGCTGGCGCGGCGCCGCACGCCGCTCGTCTGCGAGTTCAACGCGCCGCTCTACGAGCTGACTCGCGAGTGCGTGCCGGGCCAGCTCTGGTCGATGCGCTACAGGGCGCGCCTCTACGCGCGCAACCACGCCCTGATGCGCGCCTGCGCCGACCACGCGATCTGCGTCAGTCGCGAGATGGGCGACTACGCCGCGCGCCAGTTCGGGCTGCGGCGGGTCAGCGTGCTGCCCAACGGCGGCGATCCCGAGCTGTTCACCCCCGAGGCGCGCGCCGCCGGCCGGCGCGAGCTCGGCCTGGGGCAGGAGGACTTCGTCGTGCTCTGGGGCGGGGGGACGGCGTGGTTCTGGTCCGGGGTCGAGCAGATCATCGGGGCCGCCCGGCGGCTCAGTGCGCCGAACGTGCGGTTCCTGATCGTGGGCGACCCCGCGCACCTGCCGCGTCCCCTGCCGCCGAACGTGGTCGCCCCCGGACGGCGCAGCTACTTCGAGATGCCGCGCCTGATCGCGGCGGCCGACGCCTGCCTCTGCGTCTACCGCGCGTTCGACTGGTGCCCGATCGGCTTCTACCTCTCGCCGCTGAAGCTCTTCGACTACATGGCCTGCGGCCGCGCGATCATCGCTGATAATGAGGGGCAGGTCCGCCGGGTCATCCGCCACGGCGAGAACGGGCTGCTGACCGACGGCAGCCCGGCCGACATCGCCGCGAAGATCGAAGCGCTTCGGGCCGACCCCGAGCGGCGCGAGGCGATGGGCGAGGCCGCCCGCCGCGACGTGCTGGAGCGCTACAACTGGCAGCGCGTCGCCGAGCGCACCCACGAGATCATGCAGTCCCTCCGGCCTGCCCGCCCGGCCCGGCGCACGTCGGCGCGGCGCACGGTCGGCTTCTGCTCCGCCCACAGCGGCTACGGGGGCACCGAGCAGTACCTGCGCAAGCTGGCCCGGGGCGCGGCGGAGCAGGGCCACCAGGTGGTCGTCTTCCACCCCGCCTCGGCCCGCCGCGAGTGGGCCGCCCGCCTCGGCGACTGCGCCCGCCTGGTCAGCTACGACAACGGCGTCGCCGGCTCGCCGGGCGATGCGGAGGCCGAAGGCGAAGGCGACAATCCTCTGCGCGGCCTCTACCGGGCCGCCGTGCCGGCGCAGGTTCGTTTCGCACTGGGCCAGCTCAGGGACGCCTGGCGCATGCGGGGCGCGTTCGCGCGGGCGCCGCTCGATGCGCTGCACTTCAGCGACCTCGGGCCCGACCCCCAGATCCTGGCCGCCCGCCTGGCCGGCGTGCCCCGCCTGACCGGCGCGCTGAACTGCCTGCCCGCCGGCGGGGCGGCCGGCTCGGCGCTCGCGCGCCGCGCGCTGGAGGCGCTCTGCTTCGCGTGCGTGGACGGCATGGCGGCCGTCTCCGAAGACGGACGCCGCCGCTGGCGCCGGCGCGTGCCGATCGACCCCGACCGGCTCCGGGTGGTGCACAACGGGACCGAGCTGCCCCCGCTCGATGAGGTCGAGGCCGTCTCGGCCGCTGTCCGGCGCGAACTCGGCGTGCCGCTCGACGCCCGCGTGGTCGGCGTCTCGGCCTGGCTGGTGCCGCTGAAGGGCCATCGCTACCTGATCGAGGCGCTGCCCCCGGTGGTCGAGGTGGTGGCGGGCGCCTGGCTGCTGCTGGCCGGCGACGGGCCGTGCCGGGCGGAGCTCGAGGCGCAGGCGCGGCGGCTCGGCGTGGCGGGGAGGGTCAGCTTCCTCGGCCAGCGGGACGACGTGGGCCGCCTGGTCTGCGCCTACGACGTGGTGGCGCTCCCGTCGCTCAGCGAGAGCCTGCCCTTCAGCCTGCTGGAGGGCATGGCCTGCGCCAGGCCCGCCGTGGCGACGGACGTGGGCGGGGTGCGGGAGCTGGTCGAGGACGGAGTGTCGGGCTACGTCGTTCCCCCGGCCGACCCGGCGGCGCTGGCCGACGCGCTGGTCGGGCTGCTCTGCGATCCGCAGGCGGCCGAGCGGATGGGCCGGGCCGCGCGGCGCCGGGTGGAGGAGCGGTTCAGCGCCGCGCAGATGATAGCCGAGACGATGGAGATGATCCTGGGCCGAAGCGCGGGGAGCGAAGATGAGCGAACCTGAGCCCATGGTCAGCGTCGTCATCCCCGCCTACAACTGCGAGGGATACGTGCGCGAGGCGATCGAGTCCGTTCTCGCCCAGACGTTCGACGAGTTCGAGCTGATCGTGGTGGACGACGCGGCCACGGACGGCACGGCGGCCGTCCTGGCCGAGTACGAGCGCGCCGGCCGGCTCTGCGTGGTGAGGCACGAGCGCAACCGGGGCCTCTCGGCCGCGCGCAACTCCGGCATACGCGCGGCGCGCGGGCGCTACGTCACCTTCCTGGACGCCGACGACGTCTGGCGCCCCGAGAAGCTCGCCTACCAGGCGGCGATCCTGCGCCGGCATCCGGAGCTGGCCCTGCTGGGCAACGCGGAGCTGAACTTCGCCGACGGATCGAGCTATCGCTTCCCGCCGCTGCCGCAGGACGCTGCGCTGCGGCCCGTGACCCGCGGGGAACTGCTGATGGGACCTTGCGGGCTCTCGCCCTCGAATGCGATCATGGGCCGGGAGGTCTTCGACGAGGTCGGCCTCTTCGACGAGGAGCTGCGCGCGGCCGAGGACCGCGACATGTGGCTGCGCGTCGCCGGCCGGTTCCCGGCGGCCGTGGACGACGCCGTGCTCAACGCCTACCGCCTGCACGGGGACAACATGAGCGCCGACCCCGCGCGCATGTGCGTCAACAAACGGCGCGTGCTGGAGAAGGCGTTCGCCGAGGCGCCGGGCACCTGGCCGCTGAGGGCCCGCGCCCGGGCGCACCTGCACCTGGACGTGGCCATCACGTGCTACGAGGCCGGGCGGCGCTGGGCCGCGTTGCGATGCCTGCTGCGCTCGCTGCTGGCCTGGCCGCTGCCGCTGCGCAGCCGGGCGCGCCCGACGCCGCTGGTGCGGCTGCTCTGGGCGGGGAAGGCGCTGCTGGGACGGCGGCGGTTCGAACGGCTGCGCGCGGAGCCCCGGCCCGAAGGGGGGCAGTAGCGATGCACGGCTTGCTGGGATATGTGGAAGGGGACGCCGGGGCCGCCGCGCGCATGTCGCGCTGGCTCGGCGAGTGGATCGAGATCGCGCCGGCGAAGGAATCCTTTGCGATCGAGCGCGCCCCATTCCGCTGCCTCGCCTCGCGTGAGCCCGGCGGCGGCGAGGAGCCGACGGCCGGCGGCGACGACGGGCCGCTGCTGGCGTGGTGGGGCTTCATCGCGCGCGACCAGCTCGCCGACGGGGGGCCGGAGCCGACGACCGACGGAGAGATCGCCGAGGTGCTGCTGCGCCGCTACAGGAAGCATGGCGCGGAGGCCCTCGTCGGCCTCAACGGGCGCTACCTGGCCGTCGTGTATGACCCGGCCGAGCGGCGGCTGGAGCTGATGAACGACGTCCTCGGGCTGATGCCCGTCTTCCTGTGGCGCTCGGGGGGGAGCTTCGCCTTCGCCTCCAACGTCTGGGCCATCGCCCGCCACCCGGCGTTCCGCAGGGCGGTCGACGTGCGCGGGCTCGCCGATCTGCTGATGCTGAGCTGCCAGCAGGGCACCCGGACGCTGCACGAGGACGTCTCCGTGCTCCCGCCGGGGAGCGTTACGACGTTCCAGGACGGCGAGTTCAACGCGCGCTCGGTCGACGCTCTCCGCTTCAGCGACGAGCGATGGGACCGCTCTGTCGAGCAGGTGGCGGACGAGATGCACGCCCGGCTGGAGCGCAGCGCGGAGCGGCGCCTACCGAGCGGTCGGCTGCGGTTGCCCCTCTCGGGCGGGTTCGACTCGCGGGTGATGCTCGGCCTGCTGGCGGAGCGGCCGGCCGACGTCCGCGCGGTCACACAGTTCACCTACGGCTGGTACACCGAGGACATGCGCTATGCCCGGCACATGGCGCGCCGGGCCGCGGTGCGCCACGACGTGGTGCCGCTGCCGGACGATTTCATGGCCGCGCACCGCGAGCGCTGCGTGGCCATCAACGGCGGGCTCTACGACGCGCACACCGCGCGCTACCTCTCGCTGTTCTACCGCTCCGGCGGGGAGGCGATCCCCACCATCTCCGGGCACCTCGGCGGCGAGCTGACGGGGCGGTTCCTCAACTCGGCGGCGACGGCCGAGCCGCCCGAGGAGCGCTTCCAGGTCGCCCTCGGGCCGATCAACGAGTGCCGCTTCCCGCCCGAGGAGGCCCGCGGGCTCCTCCTTGAAGACCTGGTGGACGACCGTCTGGCGGAGGCCCGGGAGGCGTTCCTCTCCTTCGACGGGCCGGCCTTTCAGCAGTTCGCGCACTTCGACCTGACCTTCTACCGCCGCCGGTTCATCTCGTTCCAGCTCTTCTACATGCAGCAGTTCGCGCCGATCATCGCGCCGTTCTACGACCGTGATTTCGTTGACCTGATGTGCAGCGTCCCCCACGCCGCGCTCGAGCGCCAGCGGGCCTATCGCGACATGATCTGCCGGCGCTTCCCGGCGCTGGCGCGCGTGCCGAACACCAACGACCTGCCGTTGGCCACCTCGACGGCGGGCGTACTGAAGACGTTCCTGGCCACACAGTGGCGGCGTTTCGCGCGCCGGCCGCTCCAGCGCGTGCTCCACTTGCGCCGCTGGGTTCCGCACCCCAACGTGCAGTTCGGCTACGCCCTGCGCGGCGCCTCGCGGGGCGTGCTGGAGCACGTCATGGGCAGCCGCGACCGCCTCGCCCCCTACCTGGACGTCGACCGCCTGGGCGTCGCCGTCGAGCGGCAACTGGCCGGCGACAGCTCGTGGGTCAACGGCCTGCTCGCCGTATCGAGCTTCGCCACGGCGCTGGAGATGCTGGAGGACCCCGAGCGGGCGCTCATTGCCGCCCGCCCTCCGCAGGGGGAGGGCAGAGCGTGACCCCGGAACCGGCGACCTTCAACGTGATGCACCTGCTCGCCACCTACGAGGTCGGCGGGGCGGAGGCCGTGGCGCTGGAGCTGGCCCGGGCCATGAACGGCGAGGACCTCCGCGTCGGCGTCGCAGCGCTCTTCGGCACGGGCGCGATGCGGCGGCGCTTCGAGCAGAGCGGCGTGCGGACCCTCGCCGTGCGGGAGGGGCCGCAGCGCGACGGGTTCGAGCTCGGCCTCACCTGGCGGCTGGCGCGCATTCTGCAGCGTGAGCGGGTGGACGTGCTGCACTGCCATAACCGGCGCGCGCACGTCTACGGCGTCATGGCCGCGCGCGTTGCGCGGCGGCCCGCCGTCGTCTGCACGCTGCACGGGTTCGTCTTCCGCGAGCCGAACGCCGCCGAGCGCCTGGCCGGCCGGTTCGCCTCGCACACGGTGGGCGTTTGTCGGGCCGTGCTGGACCAGGCCGTGCGCGTCGGCCGGGTGAGCCGCCGGCGCAGCTCGGTCATCTACAACGGCGTAGAGCCGGAACGTTTCGCCCCCGAGCGCGGGGCGGGCCGTCGAGGGCGGGAACTCGCGCTGGTCTGCGTCGCCCGGCTCGCGCCCGAGAAGGGGCACGACGTCCTGCTGCGGGCGCTGGCGGCGCTGGCCGGGGAAGGGCGGCAGGTGCGTCTGGACATCATCGGCGACGGGCCCGAGCGCGCGGCCCTGGAGGCGCTGGCCCGCCAGCTCGGCGTCGCCTCGCGCGTGCGCTTCCTGGGCCGGCGGGACGACGTGCCGAAGCTCCTGGGCGAGGCGGATGCGTTCGTGCTCCCGTCATTGAGCGAGGCGTTCCCGCTGACTGTGCTGGAGGCGATGGCGAGCGGCCTGCCCGTCGTCGCGACGGCCGTGGGCGGGGTGCCCGAGGCGGTCCGCGACGGGGAAACGGGACTGATGGTGGCGCCCGGCGAGCCGGGCGAGCTGGCGGGGGCCCTGGCCCGAGTGCTGGACGATGGCGAGCTGGCCCGGTCCATGGGCCGGGCCGGGCGGCGCCGGGTCGAGGAGCTCTTCAGCCTCGAGGCGACGGCGCGCCGGCACGCGCGGCTCTACCGCCGCCTCGCGGGATATTCTCAGCCGGTGGACTCGAGCGGGGCGGCCGTGCCATGAGCGAGACCGCGCGACAGCCTGCCCCGGCCCCCGAGGCGCCGACGCGCTTCCTGCGCCGCCGGTCCTGGCTCTGCCGCGCGGCCGGCGCCTGCCTTGCGGCCGCCTGCGCCGGGGTCGTGCTCGTGGCGCTGCTCTGCCACTGGCCGCGGGTGAACCTGGCCATGGTCTACGTCACCGTCATCCCGCCGCTGGCGTGGTTCGCCGCTGTGGCGGGGATGATCGCCGTATCGGTGGTCGGCGTGCGGACGCGGTGGGTGCTCTGCGCGGGCCTGCTCTGGCTGGTGGGGCTGTTCGCCGTGGAGGACGTCGCGCAGTGGCTGCGGGCGCAGCCGGACCGGGCGCGGGCGGAGTTCCGCGACGCGCGCATGGCCTTTCGCAGCCGCCCGTCGGGCAACCCGGCGCGCTCCGAGGCGCGCGTGCCGCTGCGCGTGGCCACCTGGAACGTCTACCACACCCGCGAGCGTCCCGAGGCGGCCGTGGCCCAGCTCGTCGCCCTGGAGCCCGACATCGCCCTGCTCCAGGAAGTGAACCCCGAGCGGCTGCGTGCGGCGGTGCACGCCCTGGACTCCGAAGAGCCGTGGCACCTGGGCATCGCGCACGGCACGGCCGTGCTGAGCCGCTTCCCGCTCACGCCGGTGCCGGCCGGCGTGCTGCGGCCCTGGCGGGGCTCGATCTGGCGGGTCCGCGTCGCGCCCGACGCGGAGCTGACCTGCCTGACCGTCCACATGAAGCGCTCCATCCTCCAGCCCTACCTCGTCAAGCATCCCCACGACCGCCGGGCGCTCGCGGACGCCGTGGAGGGCACCGAGCGCCGCTTCGCCGACCTGCGCGCGGCGCTGGAGGAGCACGGGGCGAGGGGGGCCGTTGTGCTCGGTGGAGACTTCAACCTGCCGCCGCGCTTCCCGGCGGTGCGACGCGCCACGCGGGGCTTCGTGGACTGCTTCGGCGAGGCCGGCTTCGGCTGGGGCAAGACCGTGCCGGCCCGCCTGCCCATGCTGCGCGTCGACATGATCTACGTGCCCCGAGGCGCCCGCGTATACTATGCTGCCGCCTTGCCCACGGACCATTCGGATCATCGCATGGTGCTGGCCGAGGTCGCCGTCCCCCTCTCCCCCCTGAAGCCGCCCAAGCGGGAGGACTGAATGGCTCATGCACAGGACATGGAGCAGCGTGGCACGAAGGGGCCGCCGCGATGGATGGTCCCGGCGGCGCTGATCGCCCTGGCGGCCCTGCTGCGCCTGACCTGGCTGGGGCGGGAGAGCCTGTGGTACGACGAAGTGGTCGTGGCCCGCATCAGCCAGGCGCCGCTGGGCGAGATACTGAGCGGCCGGGCCGGCGACCTGGGCAACCCGCCGGGCTTCTTCGCGCTGGCGCGGCTCTGGCGGCTCGCCGTCGGCGGCTCGGAGGCGGCCCTGCGCCTGCTGCCGGCGCTGATCGGCATCGCGAGCGTGGCGCTCTTCTACGGCTTCGCGCGGGAGGTCCTGTCCCGCCGCGCCGGCCGCCTGGCGACGGCCTTCATCGCGCTCAGCCCGGTGCACCTCTACCTCTCGCAGGAGCTGCGGATGTACAGCCTCCTGTTCCTGGTGACGGTGGCGCTGCTCTGGGCGGCGTGGCGCTACGCGCGGACCGGCTCGCGGCTGGCGCTGCTCGGCTACGGGGCGGCCGCCGTGGCGGGGCTTTACACCCATTACTACAGCGGCCTGGTCATCGCCGCCGTCAACGTCTGGGTGCTGCTGGGGCGGTCGGACCTGCGGCGCAAGGGCCTCTGGCTCGGCGCGCAGGCGGCGGTGGCGCTGCTCTTCCTGCCGTGGGTGCCGCGTTTCCTGCACCAGCTCTCGGTGCGCAGCAGCGAGGTCTCCGAGGGCAGTTCGAGCCGCCTCCACCTCTTCGCCGCGCCGCTGACGCTGATGTTCGGCCGCACGCTGGTCTGGCGCGACGTGCCGCGCCGCCTCTTCGTCGTCCTGCCGGTCATCTGCGCCGGGCTCTGGCTGGTCCCCCTCAGCGCGGCGTGGGCCGGCCGGTGCCGTGGGCGCTGGCTGCTGGCGGCGAGCCTGCTGGTGCCGCTGCCGGTCATCGTGCTGATGGTCTTCGTGGCCGACGTGCAGTTCTACGACGCGCGCAAGGGGCTCATCTTCCTGCCGGCGCTGGCGCTCCTGTTCGGCGACGGGGCGCTACGGCTCGACCGGCGGGTCGCCGTGCCGCTGGTCGGGCTCTGCCTGGGGTTGATGATCGCCTCGGATGCGCTCTACTTCCGCCGCGCGAACCGCGACGAGTGGCGCGGGCTCGCTCGCCACGTCACCGAGCGCGCATGGGAGGGCGACGTCGCCGTCTTCTACCCGGACATCGGGGAGACCGGCTTCACCTGCTATGCCGGGCCCGACGCCCCGGCCACGGTGCGCCTGAGCCGCGTCGACGCCGCCGGCGAGCTGCACGGATTCCTCGGCGGCGAGGAGCACCGGCGCGTGGCGGACCTGACGAGCTACGTGTTCAACCACCGCCGCGTCTGGCTGGTGCTCGACGCCCACTACCTGAAGACGGAGCGCTACCGGGCCGCGCGCGAGCTGTTCCTGGCCCGCTCGGAGCCTGAGGCGCACTGGCGGTTCCCCCGGCGACTCGACCTGTTCCTGCTCAGACCGATCCGCGTGCCCGGGGCGGACGCGCCCGTCGTCGAGGGCGGCCCCGCGCCGCCGGTTGCCGCCGGCGGCCCCGCTGGATACCCTCGGGGGCGCCCCGCGCCGCCACGCCCGACTGCCGGAGGGGACTGAGCCGTGCACTGCCTGGTGCTCGCCTGCGACTTCCCCAGCTCGCTGGAGCCCTGGTGCAACGCCGAGAACCGGCGCCAGGTCGAGTGCCTCTCCGCGCTCTGTCGCCTCACCGTCGTCAACCCCGTCCCCTGGCACCGCCTGCTGCGGGGGCGCGCCTGGCGGCGCCTGGTTGCGCGGCCCGACCACGTGCTGGACGGCGTCGTCATCCACCACCCGGTCCTGTGGCACCTGCCGCTGATGGGGCGCGGGCGCACGTGGAGGGCCGTCGAGCGGGCCGCCGAGCGGACGCTCGCCGCCCTCGATGAACCGCCCTTCGACGTCGTCTTCGCCACCTTTGCCTATCCCTACGGGCGGGCCGCCCGCGAGGTCGCCGCCCGGCGGGGGCTGCCCTACCTCGTCAAGGCCCGCGGCAGCGACCTGCACTCCCTGCCCGCCCGCGGCGCGCGCCGTGAACGCACCGCCGAGGCCGTCCGGGGCGCCGCCGCCGCCGTCGCCCTCAGCAGCAACCTGGTCGCCCACGCCGTGGAGCTCGGCGCCGATCCCCGGCGCGTGCACCTGCTGCACAACGCGGTCGACGCCGATCGCTTCCCCGTCGAGCCCCGCGCCCGGGCCCGCGCCCGGCTCGGCCTGCCGGCGGAGGCCCCCATCCTGCTCTTCCTGGGCAGTCTGCGGCGCGTAAAGGGGCCTGACGTGCTGCTGGACGCGCTGCGGGAACTGCGCCTCAGCGGGCAGACCCCGCGGGGGCTGCAAGTGCTCATCGCCGGCAGCGGCCCCATGGAGCGCCGCCTCAGGCGCGAACTGCGCGACGAAGCCCTGGACGGCACCGCCCGCCTGCTCGGCCACGTGCCCTGGCCCGACGTGCCCGCTTACCTTAACGCCGCCGACGCGCTGGTGCTGCCGAGCCGCGACGAGGGCTGCCCCAGCGTCGTGCTCGAGGCGCTCGCGTGCGGCACGCCGGTGCTCGCCACGCGCGTGGGCGACGTGCCGGACCTGATCGGGATGGAGGGCGGCGTGCTGGTGGATCCCGACGATCCCCGCCAGCTCGCGGCCGGCATGCGCGAGGTGCTCGCCGAGGACTGGGACCGCGCCGCCCTGCGCGCCCGCGTGGAGCCGATGACCTGGGAGGCGAACGCGCGCCGGCTGCACGAGATGCTGCGAGCCGCCGTCGAGGAGCACCGCGCCCGCGCCGAGGAGGTACGCACGTGAAGCTGCTGACCGATCGGTTCGAGTCGGTCGAGGCGGCAGAGCCCCCGCGCGGCCCCCTGAGCGACCTGCGCATGGACATGCGGGCCAAGGCGGTCTGGTACCACGGCCGGTCCACGCGCGGGCTGGCGCTGCGCATGCTCTTCAGCGACGGCAGCCTCTGCACCGTGCTCTACCGGCTGATGCAGGCGCTGCGCCGCGCCGGGCTCGGGCCGCTCGCCGCCGCCGTCTACAAGCTGAACGCCTTCCTGAGCCGCGCGGTGATCGGGCGGGGCGCAAAGTTCGGCCCCGGGCTGGTCGTCCTGCACAGCGTCGGCGTGGTCATCAACACCTCGGTGCGCGGCGGGGCGAACGTTGTGATCGAGAGCGGGGTGACCATCGGCGCGGAGAAGGCCAGCAGCCCCATGCTCGGGGACAACGTGTTCATCGGCGCCGGCGCGCGGGTGATCGGCGCAGTGAGGGTCGGCAGCGGGGCGCGCATCGGCGCCAACGCGGTGGTGACCCGGGACGTGCCGGACGGCGCCACGGCCGTCGGCGTGCCGGCCCGGATCGTGCGGCGGCGCGGCGAGGACGGGTAGATGCACGTGCTCTACCACCATCGCACGGCGGGCGACCGGGTCGAGGCGGTCCACATCCTCGGCATCGTGCGCGCCCTGCGGCGGCTCGGCCATACCGTCGAGGTATGCAGCCCGCCCGGCTGCGACCCCGAGCGGAAGGCCGCCGCCGGGCCCACCCGGGCGCCGGCGCCGGCCGAGGGGCCGGTGCGTCGGGCGCTGAAGCGCTTCGCCCGCAAGGCGCCGCCCGTGGTGTTCGAGCTGGCCGAGCTCGGCTATAATGTCTGGTCGCTGGCGGACATGGCCCGGCGCGCCCTGCGGCGCCGCCCCGACCTGGTCTACGAGCGGATGACCTCCAACAGCGTCGCCCCCACGCTGCTGGCTCGCTGGTGGGGGGCGCCGGTCGTCCAGGAGGTCAACGTGACGACGCGCATCGGTCGGCTCCGTCCCCTTGCGCTGCGGCGCCTGACGCGCGGCATCGAGCGCTGGGTGGCGCGGCGAACCGACGTCTTCGCGACGGTTTCGGAGCGGTTCCGGCGGATGCTCCTCGAGGACGGCTTCCCGGCGGAGCGGATCGTGGTGACGCACAGCGCGGCCGACCCCGAGGCGTTCGATCCCGCGCGGACCGAGGCCGTCTCCGTGCCCGCCGGCTTCGGGGACGGTTTCGTGGTCGGCTACGTCGGCGCTTTCGTGCCCTGGCACCGGCCGGACGTGCTGATCGAGGCCGTTCATGGACTGGGTCCCGAGGCGCGGCTGATGCTCGTCGGTGACGGGGTGGAGCGGCCGAGCGTCGAGGCACAGCTCGAGGAGCTGGGCCTGGCCGGGCGGGCGTGGCTGCCCGGCGCCGTCAGGCACGACGCCGTGCCGCGTTACGTGAAGGCCATGGACGCGGCGGTGATGCCGCACTCCAACGCATTCGGCTCGCCGATGAAACTCTTCGAGTACATGGCCATGGCGCGGCCCGTGGTCGTGCCGGACGTGCCGGCCATCGCCGAGGTCGTGCGGGACGGGGTGAACGGGCTGCTCTTCCCGCCCGGCGACGCGGGCGCGCTCGCCGCCGCCCTGCGGCGGCTGATGGAAGAGCCGGCTCTGAGGGAGCGGCTCGCACGCCGGGCCCGCGCGGACGTGCGGGAGCGGCACAACTGGACCGAGCGCGCGCGGACCGTCCTGGCGGCCCTGGAGCGCGCGGAGGCGAAGCCATGAGGGTGCTGGTCACCGGAGCGACCGGCTTCCTGGGCGGGCACCTGGTGCCCATGCTCGTCGAGGCCGGCCACGAGGTGCGGGCGCTGGTGCGCCGCACCAGCCGGACGGGCCGCCTCGATGAGCTCGGCGTCGAGACCGTGCTCGGCGACCTGGCCGACGCCGACTCGCTGGCCCGCGCGGCGCAGGGCGTCGAGGCGCTCGTCCACGCCGCCGCGACCATGAGCGGGCCGCCCCGGCTATTCGAGGCGGCGACGGTCGAGGGCACGCGGGCCCTGCTGGAGGCGGCCGAGCGGGCCGGCGTGCGGCGGTTCGTGCACGTCAGCTCCGTCGGCATCTACCGCATGGCCGGCGCCACGCCCGCCGAGCCGCTCGAGGAGGACGCACCGCTCGAAGACGACCCCGTCCTGCTGACCAACTACACCCGCTCGAAGCTCGCGGCGGACCGCGCCGCGCAGGAGTTCGCCGAGCGGGACGGTGTGGACGTGCTCATCCTGAGGCTCGGCATCCTCTACGGACCGGGCGGGCGCTGGAACCTGCCACGCATGGGCTACGCGCTCGGGCGCGCTCTGTATGTGCTGATCGGACGGGGGCGCAACCCGCTGCCCGTCTGCTACGTCGGCAACGCCGCTCGTGCCGTCGTGCGGGGCCTGGAGGCCGAGGAGGTCCGAGGCGGCGCGTTCAACATCCTCGACGACGAGACGTTCACACCCCGCGAGTACCTCCAGCGCATCAAGCGCGACGTGCGGCCGCGCCTGAGCATCGTCGCCTGTCCCTATGCGGTGGCCCGCGCGCTGAGCGGGCTTAGCGGGCTGTTGCTCAAGCCCCTGGGGCGCTCCTCGCCGCTGCACCCGGCCCAGCTCATCGTCTGTCACCGCCCGGTCGCCTACTCCAACGCCCGCGCGAAGGAGCGTCTGGGCTGGCGCCCCGAGACGGGCCGGGCGGAGGCGCTGGCCCGCACCATGGAGGACCTGGGCGAGCGCGAGCGGCTGAGCCGTCGCGCGGACCCGAGCCGCCTGGGGCGGGCGCCGGCCGGCCTGCCGCCCCTCACCGCCTGCGTGATCGGCTGCGGCGGGATCGCCCGCGAGCACCTGCGCATCCTCGCCCGCATGCCCAACGCCCGCCTGGCGGCCATCTGCGACGTGGACGTGCGCGCCGCCGCCGAGCTGGCCGAGGAGTTCGCCGTCCCCCGCACCTACGATAACGCGGAGGCGATGCTCGAAGCCGAGCGGCCCGACGTCGTCCACGTGCTCACCCCGCCGCAGACGCACCTGGAACTTGCCCGGGCCGCCTTCGAGGCCGGGGCCCACGTGCTGGTCGAGAAGCCGATGGCCGTCGACGCCGGCGAGGCCCGCCGCATGGCCGAGGCCGCCCGGGCCGCCGGCCTCCAGCTCTGCGTGGATCACAACCACGTCTACGATCCCGTCATAGTTCGCCTGCGGCGACTGATCGGATCGGGTGCGCTGGGGCAGGTCATCTGGGCCGAAAGCTACTATGGATTCAACCTTGGGGACAACCGGGCGAGCAAGTACATGATGCCGGGGGGGCGGGAGCACTGGACGTTCGGCCTGCCCGGCGGCCTGTTGCAGAACCTGGCGCCGCACCCCCTCTGCCTCGCGCTCGACGTGCTCGGGCCCGAGGTCCGCACCACGGCCCACGCCCGCTACGGCCGCGTGCTGCCGCACGCCCCGGCCGACGAGCTGCGTGTGCTGCTGGAGAGCGAAGAGGCCTCCGGCATGGTCACCGTCTCGCTGGCGGTCAGCCCCCGCTTCCAATACCTCAACGTTCTCGGCACGCGCGGGAGCGTCTTCGTGGACATCCTGAACCAGTGGCTCGTGCGTCAGCGCGTGTTGCGCGGCGTGCCGAAGCCCGTCTCGCGGGCGCTGCTGAACGTGGCGCAGGCATGGACGATCCTGCGGGGCACGCTCGGCGGCATGCTGCGCGTGCTGCGGCGCCGCTGGACGCCCTACGTCGGGATGGAGACGTTGATCCGCGAGTTCTACGCGTCCGTGCAGGAAGGGCGCGAGCCGCCGGTCACCGCCGAGGAGGGCGTGCGGGTGATGGAAGTCATGGACGCGGTCTGGCGCATCATCGGGGAGCAGTCATAGCCGCCCGCGCGCCCGTCAGGGCCAGCCCCACCAGCGCGGCCGCCACCGCCAACGTCCTCGTCCGCCCGGTCATCGCTCCGCCCTCCGTTCACGAGCCCTGCCCGCCCCGCATCATACCCGCCAGCGCCGATGCACGCGACGCGCGGCCCGCCGGCCGTTATCATGGCATCGGGGCAACATCCGCGCCGTTACCACAAGGAGGACGAAGATGCCCGAGTTCAACCAGCCCGCCATCACGGACGCCGACGAGCTGCTCTTCGGGACCGCGCCGAAGCCGCTCACCACCCGCAGCGGCATCGTCCTCGGCGGAGGCACCGTCTACCCGGAGCTGAACTTCACGCTGCCGCCGACCGACCTGACCGACGACACCTGGCCCGCCGTGCGCCGCCACTACGAGCAGATCGCCGAGGGCGCCCTGCGCCGCGCTGCCGAGCTGCACGCCCCCGGCGTGGTGCTGGAGTTCGAGACCCTCCCCGCCATGACCGAGCGCCACGAGTGGGCCGTCGAGCTGACCGCCGTCCTCCGGGACGGCATGGACGAGGCCGAGGAGCGCTACGGCATCCCCACCGCACTGCGCGTGACGCCGAACGACAACCGCGAGATGATCCGTCCGCCCCTGATGCGCAGCGGTCCGCAGTGGGAGGCGATGCTGGAGGCCTTCGAGGGCTGCTGCGCGGCCGGGGCCGACCTCTTGAGCATCGAGTCCGCCGGTGGCAAGGAAGTGCACGACGACGCGCTGACCATGTGCGACATCCGCGGGGTGCTCTTCGCCCTCTGCGTGATGGGTGTGCGCGACATGCGCTTCCTGTGGGAGACGATGGTCGAGGTCGCCGGCCGGCATGGCGTGCACCCGGCGGGCGACACGGCCTGCGGGTTCGGCAACACGGCGATGGTGCTGGCCGAGCAGCGGATGATCCCGCGCGTCTTCGCGGCGGTGGTGCGCCCGATCACGGCGGTGCGGAGCCTGGTCGCCTATGAGTGCGGGGCGGTCGGGCCGGGCAAGGACTGCGGTTACGAGAACGTGATCCTGAAAGCTCTCACCGGCTTTCCGATGTCGATGGAGGGCAAGACGGCGGCGTGCGCGCACCTGAGCCCGGTCGGCAACGTCAGCGCGGCGGCCTGCGACCTCTGGTCCAACGAGTCGGTGCAGAACGTGCGGCTGCTCGGCGGCATGGCGCCGACCTGCTACATGGAGCAACTCATCTACGACTGCCGGCTGATGAACCGCGCGTCGGCGGACGGCCCGGAGGGCGCGCGGCGGTTGCGGGACTGGCTGGTGGACTCGGACGCGCCGCACGACCCGCAGGCGCTGGTGCTGACGCCGGCGAACGCGGTCGCATTTGCGGCGACGATAGCCGAGTCGCCGGACCACTACACGGCGGGCCGTCGGGTAGGGATGCAGGCGGCGGAGTTGCTACGCGAGACGATCGAGGCCGGCCGCCTGAAGGTAGACGAACGGGAGTTGCCGTATCTGGCCCGCATGGAGGAGTCGCTCTCGTCCCTGCCCGAGGACGAGGAGTCCTTCATCGGGCAGATGATGGCCGAGGTGGACGTATCGAAGTTCACCCCCGCCGACTACGGCTTGCCGGCATCCTGAGCCGGGCTCCCGCAAGCTGGCTCGTGCACATCCTATCGCCATCCTCGGCAAGGCCGCGCTGTATCACCTGCACAGCACGGTTCATTCCTCCGCCCCGTACGCCCGAAGCACGGAAGCCACGTCATTGTTTCGGGCAAGCTCCGCGGTGTGCAGAGGTGTCACTCCTGTGTCATCGCGCGCGCCAGGATGGACGCCAGCGGCGAGCAGCTCCCGGACCTTGCGAACGGCTTCTGCGCCACGGGACGGTCCCGGCATCATCACCGGGAACAGGAAACCACCGAGCGGGCCCGCCTGCCCGAGCCGGCCCGCCGGTGACCGGCCGGCGCTGGAGCGTCGCCTCCGCTTCCCGTAGCCCGGAGCGGCCGCTATAATGCGGCCCTTTCGGGGGACGCGGAGGCGGGAGGAAGCGGTGAGCGACGAAGGCGGCCGGCTGGGGACGGGGTCCGAGGCCGCGGGCCGGCCTCGCCTGCGCGCCGTCGTGATCGGCTGCCTGATGTGCGCCCTGATCGGCCTGGCCGGCCCCTACTGGACGATTTACCTCCAGACCTCCCGCATGTTCGCGGATTACCACACAGCGGGCGCAACGTTCGGGCTGTTCCTGCTCTTCCTGGTCTTCAACCTCGGGCTCGGCACGCTCTGGAAGCGGCTGGCGCTGCGCACCGACGAGATGATGGCCGTCGGGGCCATGATGCTGGTCGGCGGCTCGATCGTCAGCTCGGGCCTGATCGCCTACTTCATCCCCTCCATCTCCAGCGCCTACAACCTGGCCAACGCCAGCAACCAGTGGCACACGGAGCTCTGGCCCTACATGCCGGAGGGGCTGGCGCCGCTCGACCCGAACGGCGGCACCATCGCCATCACGCGCTTCTGGACGGGCCTGCGGGCGGGCGAGCCGATCCCCTGGGGGCCGTGGATGCAGCCGCTGCTGATCTGGGGCGTCTTCCTGATGGCGCTCTTCACGTGCATGATGGCCATCATGACCCTGATGCGCAAGCAGTGGATGGACTACGAGCACCTGAGCTTCCCCATCGCGCAGGTGCCCGGCGAGCTGTGCAGCGCGGCCGGCGACCCGCTCGGGCCGACGTCCGTCTTCCGCAGCCGCGCCTTCTGGGCCGGCCTGGCGCCGACGCTGCTGGCCGTGAGCCTCAGCGGGCTCAGCCAGTACGGCGGCTTCCCCTTCCTGGTGCGCGTGCGCCAGACCATCCTGCCCGAGACCCCGTGGGAGCTGGCGCTCTACGTGGACCTGGTCGTGGTGGGGCTGGTGATGCTGATCCCGAACCGGATCGCCTTCACCGTCTGGTCGGTCGCGCTGCTCTCCTGGTTCGTGCGGGCCTACATGCAGTCGTACAACCTGAGCTTGCCGGACCAGTACGTGCTGGGCAGCGAGATGCAGCACGCGGCCGGGGGGGCGACGATCGCGTTCGTGGTCGGCACGCTCTGGCTCTCGCGCGGCCACCTGAAGCGCGCGCTGCGCTGTGCCTTCGGCCGGGGGGAGGAGGGCTACGACCGGGGCGAGCCGACCTCCTACCGCATGGCTTTCGTCCTGGCGCTCATCAGCTTCGCCGTCACCGTCGTCTGGTTGCACCGGCGCGGGCTCGGCTACTTCTCCAGCGGCATGCTGATCCTGGTGACGCTCGGCATCTACTTCGCCATGGCCCGGGTGGTGGCGCAGTGCGGCCTGCCCATGCTCAGCCCGCCCATCTACCCGAACCAGTTCATGGCCAGCATGTTCGGGCCCACGATGTTCGGCCGGTCGGAGGCGACCGTCCTGGCCAGCCATTACGGCTGGCACTTCGACATGCGCAACTCCGTGATGTCCGGCTCCGCGCACGGCATGCACCTGACCCGCCGGCGGCGCAGCGGGCTGCTCTGGCCCATGCTGCTCGGGCTCGCCGTCACCTACGTGGCCGGCTCGCTCTGCGCCATCTACGTCTGCTACAAGCACGGCGGCTCGAACATGGACCCGTGGTTCTTCGGCAACTTCCCCCGCCTGCCCTGGAACTGGGCCCAGGCCACCATGCAGCACCACGGCGGTCCGAGCTGGTTGCGGATGGTCTGGGGCGGGGCGGGCCTGCTGCTGATGAGCGGGCTGATCGTCGCCCAGCGCACCTTCTTCTGGTGGCCGCTCCACCCGGTGGGGCTGCTGATCTGCTCCAGCCACATGGTCTACTACTTCTGGCTCTCGGTCTTCCTGGCCTGGCTGGTCAAGACGCTGCTGATTACCTTCGGCGGGCCCGCCATGTTTCGCCCCGCCCGGCGCTTCGCCATCGGCATGGTCATGGGCTACTTCCTGGCCGGTGGCATCTGGGCCATCGTCGACACCGTCTTCCAGTCCACCGGCAACGCCGTCTTCTACATCTGAGAGGCAGCCCGTGGTCAGTGCCATCCTCGTCATGAGTTCGCTCTTCTGGGCCGCGCCGCCCCCGCCCGTTCCAGAGCCTGTGGAGCCGACGCCGCTGGCCCGTGTCAACGGCCACGAGATCACGATGCGGGACGTGGAGCGGCACCTGCGCCTGAGCGGCGCCGCAGAGCGGGCCGCCCCCGGGGGGGGCGCCCTGCCGGTCGCCGAGCGGGAGGAGATCGCGGCTGAACGCCGGCGCCGGGCGCTGCGCGAGCTGATCGAGCGGCGATTGCTCTATGACGCGGCCCGGGCGAAGTACCTCGCCGGGCGGGACGCCGAGGACGCCCTGGCGAAGCTGGCCGAGGAAGAGCTGCGCAAACTGGAGCGGCGCGTCGGCTCCCGGCTCGCCGCGCGCAAGCTCCTGGCGCAGGCCGGCCTGACCGTCGAGGAATACAAGGAGATGCAGCTCCAGAACCTGCTCGCGGCCAAGCTGCTCTGGGACGAGGCTCACGCGCGCGCGCGCGTCGCTCCGGCCCAGGTGCGCCGCTACTACGAGGAGCATCGGGACGAGTTCGTCCGCCCGCCGGCCGCCGTCTACCGCCAGGTCCTCTTCGTCGTCGAGGAAGGCGGCGACGAGGAGGCGGCCCGCGCGGAGGCCGAGCAGGCGCTGGCGGAGGTCCGATCCGGCCGCGATCCGGGCGAGCTCGCCGACGCGCTCTCCGCCGACCGGGACAGCTACCCGGGCGGGCTGCACGAGGTGGAGCTGCCGGAGGAGGGGGACTGGCTGCCGCCCGCCGTGCGGGGCCTGGAGCCGGGGGGGCCGGCCGAGCTGCGCCGCGTGGCGGGCGGCTGGGCGATCGTCCGGCTGGAGGAGGTCCGCCCCGCGCGCCCCGCGCCCTTCGAGGAGGCTCAGGCGCTGATCCGGCGGCGGCTGCTGCGCCGGCGCCGCGCCGCCGCCCAGGCCGAGTTCATCGCGCGGCTCGAGGAAGAGGGCCGCGTCGAGTACCTGTCGCCCGCCGCCGAGCCGGGCCTGCCCCGAGAGACGTTCCCGAACGGAGGGCCGTGACATGTCGCTGGAGGATCTGTGCGAGAGGCTCACGGAGGGGGGCGGGCGGCGGCCTTCGACGCCGAGTTTCCCCGGCTGAGGCGCCTCTCGCTGGAGGGGCCGGCGTTCATCCCGCCCCACGATTGCCTGGTCAGGTGGCAGCGCTCCGAGCCGGACCTCTGGCAGCCGCTGGTGATGAGCCGCGTCCCGCGCGACGAGGTCGAGGCCATCCTCGGCGCCTGATTTCCGCGACGGTGGAGAGGCGATGAGCGAGCAGATAGCGGAGGCCGTGCTGCCGATCGGGCGTGTGCTGGCGCCGATCGCGCTGGCCCTGCTGATCGGGGGGTAGCCGGCGGCCAGGCCGGCGTATGTGTTGCATTCGGGTCGCGTGGCTGGGATAATGTATTGTATCTACGGTGAGGGATCGACGTGGCAGCGCGCGGGCTGCTGTCGCCCTGGGGGGGGCAGAAGACGGGTGACAGCAGTATGCGCGGCAGCAGCACCTACCCGGCGTGTGGTCGTCTACGCCCTGCGGGCGATCATTGCTCTTCGCCTGTCAACCTTCACGCCACGGGTATGTCTGCGCCATGACCATGAACGTGCTGCTGATCGAGGACGACGTCGAGGACGCCGAGGCGATCCGCCGGATGCTGCAGGCGGCCGAGGGGGCGGCCGTGGCGTGCCAGTGCGTCGGGCGGCTCGAGCAGGGCCTGGGGCGCCTTCAGCAGGACGGGGTGGACGTGGTGCTGCTGGACATGGCGCTGCCGGGGACCCGAGGCACCGAGGCCCTGGTCCAGGTCCGCGCGGCGGCGCCGGACGTGCCCATCGTGGTGCTGACGGGGCTGGACGACGATGAGGCGGCGCTCCGGGCCGTGGGCGAGGGGGCGCAGGACTACCTGGTGAAGGGCGAGGTGAACGGGGCCCGGCTGGCGCGGGCGCTGCGGCACGCCATCGAGCGGAGCCGGGCCGAACGCCAGTTCCGCATCCTGGCCGAGCAGTCGCCGAACATGATCTTCATCAACTGCGGCGGCCGCCTCGCCTACGTCAACAGCCGCTGCGTCAAGGTGTTGGGCTACAGTCGGGAGGAGTTCTACGCGCCGCAGTTCGACTTCTGCAAGCTGATCGCGACAGAGCACAGGGAACGGGTCGAGCGCTCGTTCCGCCGCCACGCGGCCGGCGAAGAGGTGGCGCCCTACGAATGCGCGATCGTGACCCGGGACGGGCGACGCATGGACGTGATCATCTCCACGACGCTGATCGATCAGCGCGGCGAGCCGGCCGTCCTCGGCACCGTCACCGACATTACGCCGCAGAAGCGCGCAGCCGACGCCCTGGCCGAGATGGCCCGCCACTGGGAGAGCACATTCGACGCCATCGACGACCTGGTCTGCATCATGGGGCCCGACCGTCAGATCCTGCGCGCCAACGCGGCGATGACGAACGCGCTGTCGCAATCCGGGCTCGACCCGGCGGACTCCTGTGCGGCGTTCCACAGCAGGCCCCCGCCGTCCGAGCAGTGCCTGGCCGTGCAGGCGCTGAGCAGCGGCCGTCTCGCCCGCGCGACGTTCTTCTCCGACCGGCTCCGGGGGCGCTGGTTCGACATCCGGTGTTATCCGATCCGTGACGAACAGGGGGGCACGGTCCAGCTCGTGCACGTGGCGCGGGACATCACCGAGCGCAAGCTGGCCGAGCAGGAGCTGGAGGCGGCCCGCCAGTTCGCCAATACGGTGATCGAGACGGCCGGCGCGCTGATCGTCGTGCTCGACACCGACGGGCGCGTGGTGCGCTTCAACCGCGCCTGCGAGATCTGCACCGGCTACAGCGCCGAGGAGGTCGAGGGATGTGAACTGATGGAGACGCTCGTGCCCCTCGAGGAGCGGGAAGGGGTTAGGGAGGTCTTCCGCTCGTTGCTGGGCGAGGCGGACTTCTGCACCTACGAGAACCACTGGGTGACCAGAAGCGGGGAGCGCCGCCTGGTCTCCTGGGCCAACTCGCGCGTCTGCGACCAGAACGGGCAGGTGCAGTGGGTCATCGGCACGGGCATCGACGTCACCGAGCAGCGCCGGCTCCAGGAGCGGCTCCAGCGGGCGGCCAAGCTCGAGGCCGTGGGCCAGCTTGCGGGCGGCGTGGCGCATGACTTCAACAACCTGCTGACGGCCATCCTCGGCTACGTGGAGCTGAACCTGTCCGAGCTGACGCCCGGCACCCCCCTGCACGAGGATCTGACGCAGGTGCGCCGCGCCGCCCGCCGCGCCGCCGACCTGGTTCGCCAGCTCCTGACCTTCAGCCGGCGGCCGGCCGGCGAGCGCGTGGTGATCGACCTCAGTGCCTGCACCAGGGATACGACCAGGATGATCAGACAC
Source organism: uncultured candidatus Brocadiaceae bacterium (assembly GCA_964434535.1). Lineage (GTDB taxonomy): Bacteria > Planctomycetota > Brocadiia > SM23-32 > SM23-32 > SM23-32. The sequence goes on from CAYSWA010000009.1 coordinate 74,789, forward strand.
CTGATCGAGGAGAACATCGAGACGACGGTCGAGCTGAGCGACGAGCCCCTGCCCGTCCTGGCCGACCCGTCCCAGATGGGGCAGGTGCTGGTCAACCTGGTGGTCAACGCGCGCGACGCCATGCCCGGGGGGGGCGAGCTGTTCATACGCACTTCCCGCCAGGACATGCCGGCGGGAGGCGCCGGGGAGGACGCCGAACCAAGGCCCCACGCCGTGCTCACCGTGCGCGACAGCGGCACGGGCATGACGCCCGAGGTGCGCGAGCGCATCTTCGACCCCTTCTTCACCACCAAGGAGGTCGGCCACGGCACGGGGCTCGGCCTCTCGTCCGTCTACGGCATCGTGCAGGGCCACGGGGGCTACGTCGAGTGCGAGAGTGAACCGGGGCAGGGGGCGACTTTCCACGTCTGCCTGCCCCTGGCCGAAGAGGAGGCCGTGCCGCCCGACAGTTCCACCCTCGACTTCCTGAGCGGCCGGGGCGAGACGGTCCTGGTCGTTGAAGACGACCCCGAAGTGCGCAACTTGACCACCCGCGCCCTGACCGATTTCGGCTACACGGTCCTTTCCGCAGCGGACGGACCCGAGGCGCTGCGGGTGCTGGACGAGCACCCCGCTGAGATCGACCTGCTGCTGACCGACATCGTGCTGCCGTCCATGGACGGGCGCGAGCTGGCCCAGCGCGCCCGGCTGAAGCGTCCCACGCTCCGCCTGCTCTTCATGTCCGGATATGCGGAGAGCCCCCCGACGGGCGCGCCGGAAGACCTGGAGCAGCTGCCCGTGCTGCACAAGCCGTTCACGGCCGTGCGTCTGGCCAAGCACGTGCGAGAAGCCATGGAGGGGTCCTGAACGGAGGAGAGCCCCATGCATCCCAGCCAGCGGGAACGAATCCTGATCGTGGACGACGAGCCCGACGTGCGCCAGATCATCAAGCGTTCGCTGCGCCGGACCGGTTACGAACGGATCGGCCAGGCCGCCTCCGTGAGCGAGGCGCGCGAGCGGATCGCCGCCGACGGGCCGTTCGCACTGGTCATCCTCGACATCCTGATGCCCGGCGAGCCGGGCACGAACCTGCTGCACGAGCTGGCGGGGCGGGCGCCGCAGACGGTGGTGATCGTGGCCACGGGCGTGGCGGCGATCCAGACCGCCATCCACGCCCTGAAGGCCGGGGCTTACGACTACCTGGTCAAGCCGCTCATCCCCGAGGGCGTGCAGCTCGCCGTGGGACGCGCGCTGCGGCGACGGTGGCTCGAGATCGAGGAGCGCCGGCGAAGGGAGCGCGTGGCCAACCTCGTCGAGGAGCGCACCGCCGTGCTGGAGCACACGCGCCGGGCGCTGCTGGAGTCGCTCTGCGATATGGCCGAGTTCCGCCACGCCGAGACCGGCGCCCACCTGCGCCGCGTGCCCGCCTACGCCCGGCTGATCGCCCGTGACCTGGCCCAGAGCGGCAAGGGGCCGGGCGTCATTACCTCGGACTTCATCGAGCACCTGTCCGAGTGCGCTCCCCTGCACGACATCGGCAAGGTCGCCGTGCCGGACAAGATACTGTTGAAGCCCGGGCCGCTCGACGCCGAAGAGTTCGAGCAGATCAAGGAGCACACCACCAACGGCGCGCGGATGTGCCGGTCGGTCAAGGACAGGCTCGGCGAGGAAGAATCGACCTTCATCGACATGGCCATCGACGTGACCCGCAGCCATCACGAGCGCTGGGACGGCGAGGGCTATCCCGCCGGCACGGCCGAACGGGAGACGCCGCTCTGCGGCCAGATCGTGCACCTGGTCGACTTCTACGACGCCTGCCGCAGCCCGCGCGTCTACCGCAAGGAGCCGATCCCCCGCGACGAGGTCGTCGAGCTGATCCGGCAGGGGAGCGGCACGCAGTTCGCCCCCGACGTGGCGGAGGCCTTCCTGGGCCGGCGCGAGGAGTTCGCCGAGCTGGAGGAGAAGATCTCCGACTCCGCGCCGATCTGAGGGAGGGTCGGCCTCGGGCGCTCAATCGCCGAGTTTGCCGTGCTCATCCAGCCAGTCGAGCAGCTCGGTAAGGCGGGCCGTCGCCACGCAGATCGCCGTGTCGGCCGCCCCGTAGTAGAGGCGCAGCGTCTCGCCATCGTCCCCCAGGGCCGAGCCGCACGGGAAGACGACGTCCGGCACGTCGCCGGTGCGCTCGTAGGCCTCCATCGGCCCGAAGAGCCACTCGTCGCCGCGTCGCAGCAGGCGGCGGGGGTCCTCCAGGTCCAGCAGCGCCATCCCCAGCCGGTAGATCGAGCCGGCGGCGGTGATGCGCACGCCGTGGTAGAGGATGAGCCAGCCGGCCTCGGTCTCGATCGGCGGGGTGGAGAGGCCGATCTTGCCCGCGTCCCACCAGCCGCCCCGGCGCGCCTCGAGCAGTATCCGGAAGTCGCCCCAGTGCTTCATGTCGGGCGAGAAGGAGAGCCAGATGTGCGCCGGGCGGTGCGGCGCGGTCGGGCGGTGCAGCAGCGCCCAGCGCCCGTCGAAGCGGCGGGGGAAGAGCCCGGCGTCCTTGTCGTCCGGGTGCAGCACCATGCCGACGCGGCGGAAGGTGTGGAAGTCCTCGGTCAGGGCGATCGAGACCCCCGGCCCGCCCATCGAGTAGCAGGTGTAAGCGACGCCGTACTGGCCGAGTTCGGGCACGTAGGTCACGCGCGGGTCTTCGATGCCCCATATCTCCTCGGGATGCTCGACCGGGTCGGGCATCAGGGTGGCCCGCTCGTCTATGCGCCACTCGCCGAGCCCGTCGGGCGAGCGGGCGGCGCAGAGGTGGGAGATGCCGCGCATGTCCTCGGCGCGGGCCAGCAGCAGCGTCTCGCCCGAGGCCAGGCGGGTGGCCCCGGCGTTGAAGACGCTGTTGACCGGGTAAGGCCAGTCGGCGGCGGTCAGGATCGGATTGTCCGAATGGCGCTGGAACAGCTCGTGACGGCGCTGTCGGCGCGGAATGCTCATGCAGGTTCTCCTCGGCGGGCGGGGGGGACGCAGCGAACGAACGGCGGCAACCTCGGCATTGTAGAGCCGGCACTCGCGCCCCGCAAGGAGACGCCGTTCTCAAGCGACAGGGCCTCTCACCCCGGCAATGGGGCGCGCCGGAAGCAGCCTGCCCTTGCGCCCTGGCCGCGAGGCGCTACCCTGGAAAGGCGAACCCGCAGAGAGGGGGGGAGGACACGCGATGCTGCTTCGGCTGCTGGCTCTGCTCGCGCTGACGGCCGCCGCCGCCGGTGTGCTGGTGGACGACTTCGAGGGGGAACCGACCGAGGGCGGCCTGCCGCCCGGATGGAAGGAACTCCGCTTCGAGAGCATCGAGCGCCATACCACCTACCGGGTGAGCCGCCAGGACGACAACGCCTTCCTCCGCGCCGAGGCCGACCGCTCCGCCTCGGGCCTGATCAAGGCGGTGACGGTCGACCTGCGCCGATACCCGATCCTGAAATGGCGCTGGCGGATCGAGGGGACGCTGCCCGAAGGGGACGCCCACACAAAGGAGGGCGATGACTACGCCGCCCGCATTTACGTGAACTTCCGTTACGAGCCCGGCCGCGTCGGCCTGCTAACACGCGCCAAGTACGAGCTGGCCAAGCGCCGCCACGGGGAGTATCCGCCGCTGCACACGCTGAACTACATCTGGGCCAACAAGCTGCCCCGGGGCGAGTTCCTCCCGAACGCCTACACCGACCGTGCGATGATGGTCGCCGTCGAGTCCGGCGACCAGAAGGCCGGCCGGTGGGTGGGCGAGGAGCGCAACGTCTACGAGGACTACAAGAAGGCCTTCGGCGAGGAGCCGACCGGCGTGACCCACGTGGCCGTGATGACGGACACGGACAACACCGGCTGGCGGGCCGCCGCCGACTACGACGACATCCGCTTCGCCCCCCTGCCCGAATAGGGCCTCAGCGCAGCGGCGTCTTGATCATGCCGGGCAGGCGGAGCCACTTCTCGTCGCGCCAGTCCTTCAGCCCCAGCGTCATCTCCCGCAGGTCCTCCCGGCGCCGCCAGCTCCCGAAGAGGCGGTCCCAGAAGGAGAAGATGCTCCCGTAGTTGCCGTCGTGCTCCCGGCGGATCTCCGAGTGGTGGATGCGGTGCACGTGCGGGGTGATGATCACGGCGCGCAGCCAGCGGTCCAGCCGCTCGGGGATGCGCACGTTGCTGTGGTGGAACTGGATGATCGGCGCCAGCAGCAGCTCGTAGATCACCAGCAGCGGCAGCCCCATGCCGAGCAGGGCGAGCACCCCGAGGCGCAGCGTGGTGGAGATGGCGATCTCGCCGGTGTGGAAGCGCACGGCGCTGGTCACGTCCAGCTCGCGGTCGCTGTGGTGCATGCGGTGGAAGCGCCAGAGCGGCCCCAGCTCGTGCGTGGCGCGGTGCCACCAGTACATCCACCCGTCGAAGAGCACGACGGCGCCCGCGAGCATCGCCCAGGGCGGCAGGGAGAGCCGGTTCAGCAGCCCGAAGGAGTTCGCCTGCGACCACTGCGAGACGCGCTGGAGCAGCCCGCCGAACAGGGCGAAGACGACCAGGGCGTTCAGCCCGCCGAGCGCCAGGTTGCGGGCGGCGTGACGCCCGCGCGAGCTGCGCCCGGGGTAGAAGGGCAGCCAGGTCTCCAGGGCGAGCAGCAGAACGATGCCGCCGCCGGCCACGACGGAGCGCACCAGAACCAGACGTTCGAGCTCGAAATCCATCGCGCTCATGCAGAGCAGCCGACGTGGACAGCGGCACGGCGGGGCGGGGTGCGCTCAGGCGGCGCGGGCGCGCCTGCGGACCTGCTCCAGCTCGCGCTCGCCGATCTCCCCCGCCTCGTAGCGACGTCGGCCGACGGCGAGCGGCGTCTGTTCCTCAAGCCGCCGCAGCCCCGGCCGCACCTTCGTGCTGCGCCACCACCCGATCAGCGCCCCCACGGCGATGATGGCCGCCGAGGTGGCGGCGACGTAAAGGACTACATCGAGGGGCCCCATGGCGTCCGTCCTTCCGTTCAACGGAACCTTCAGGCGCCCAGCACTTCCTTCGCCCTCTGTAGTATAGCTTCCACCGAGAAGCCGAGGTTGTCAAGCACTTCTTGACCCGGGCCGGAGGCCCCGAAGCGCCTCAGGCCGATCACGGCGCCCTCCTGGCCGACGTAGCGCTCCCATCCGATCGGCGAGCCGGCCTCCACCGCGAGGCGCTTCCGCACCGACGGGGGCAGCACGCAGCGGCGGTAGTCCTGGTCCTGGCGCTCGAAGATCTCCCACGAGGGGAAGCTCACCACGCGCACGCGCCGGCCCTCACCCGTGAGCTGCTTGGCCGCCTCCAGCACCGGCGCGACCTCCGAGCCGCTCGCCATCATGATGATCTCGGGCTCGCCATCCTCGGGGTCGCTCAGCACGTAGGCGCCCTTGTGGAGCCCTTCGGCCGGGGCGAGGGCGTCCCGATCGAGCACGGGCAGCTTCTGGCGGCTGCAGAATATGGCCGTCGGCCCGTGTCCGTTGATCAACGCGGCCCGCCACGCCTCGCGGGCCTCGTTCGCGTCGGCGGGCCGGATCACGGTCCAGTGCGGTATGGCGCGGATGGCCAGCAGGTGCTCGACGGGCTGGTGGGTGGGCCCGTCCTCGCCGACGCCGATGCTGTCGTGCGTGAACTGGTAGACGGTCGGCACCTCCATGATGCCGGCCAGGCGGAGGGCGGGGCGGCAGTAGTCGCTGAAGACGCCGAAGGTGGACCCGTAGGCTCGCAGGGCGCCGTGGCGCGCGATGCCGTTGCAGGCGGCGGCCATGACGTGCTCGCGCACGCCGAAACGGATGTTCTGCCGGCCGTATTGCCCCGGCTCCATGCTCAGCCCGTCGGAGGGGAGCGTGCGGGTCGAGGAGCCGAGGTCCGCGCAGCCGCCGATCAGGAGGGGACAGTTCTTGCGCAGCGCCTCCAGCGTGTCGCCGGCCGCGGAGCGGGTGGCCACGGGGCCGTCATCCGGCGTCCAGGCGGGCAGGTCGGCGTCCCAGCCGGCGGCCAGCTCGCCGTCCCAGGCCCGCCGCCACTCGTCGGCCAGCTCGGGGAACTGCTCGGCGTAGCGGCCGAAGGCATCCTCCCATGCCTTCCTTGCCTGGCGGCCGCGCGCGGCCACCTCGGCGAACCGCTCGCGGACGCGCTCGGGCACGAGGAACATCTCGTCTTCCGGCCAGTTGAGGGCCCGCTTGGTCTGGGCCATCTGGCCGGCGTCGAGCGGGGCGCCGTGGGCCTTGTGCGTGTCCTGGACGGGGCTGGCGTAGCCGATGTGGGTGTGGCAGACGATCAGCGACGGGCGGTCGGCGACCGCCTGGGCCTGCTCGACGGCGCGGCTGAACGCTTCGATCTCGGTCGTCGCCTCGTCCACGCGGCAGGTGTGCCAGCCGCAGGCTTCGAAGCGCGCGGCCGTGTCGTCGGTGAACCACTCGGCCGTCGGGCCTTCGAGCGATATCCGGTTGTCGTCGTAGATGACGATCAGCTTGCCGAGCTTCAGGTGGCCGGCCAGGGAGGCGGCCTCGTGGCTGATGCCCTCCATCATGTCGCCGTCGCTGGCCAGCACGTAGGTGTAGTGGTCGACGATCCGGTGGCCGGGCCGGTTGAAGCGGGCGGCCAGGTAGCGCTCGGCGAGGGCCATGCCGACCGAGTCGCCGATGCCCTGCCCGAGCGGCCCGGTGGCGACTTCGACCCCGGGCGCGCAGTCCGCCTCCGGGTGGCCGGGGGTCATGCTGCCGAACTGGCGGAAGTCCTTCAGCTCCTCCATCGGCAGCTCGTAGCCGCTCAGGTGCAGCAGGCTGTAGAGCAGGGCGGAGGCGTGACCGGCCGAGAGGATGAAACGGTCACGGTCCGGCCAGCGGTGGTCGGGCGGGGCGTGCTTCAGGTGGCGGGTGAAGAGCGTGTAGGCCAGCGCCGCGCAGCCGAGCGGAGCGCCCGGGTGGCCCGAGTCGGCCCGGTGGACCATGTCGATCGAGAGGGTGCGGATCGTGTTGATGCAGAGCGTGTCCAGGTCCATCTCGTTTAGGGACATGCAGTTGCCTCGCGTGCTCGAGTTCTCATTGTGGGGCGAAGGGCCGTATAATAAGAGACAGAGGGGATTCGTTCCAGTTCCGCGCCAGCACGGCGCTCAGGGGGAAGGGGGGCCTCAGATGCCCATTGATCCGGTATGCGGGATGACGGTCGAGCCGGAGGAGGCGGCCGGCCGCAGCGAGCACGAGGGCCGCACGTACTACTTCTGCAACGTGCGCTGCAAGGAGCGCTTCGAGGCCGACCCCGAGCGCTTCCTCGCCGAAGGGGAGGGTGGCGAAGCGGAGGGGGAAGGCGCTGAGGAAGCGGAAGGCGAGGCCGCCGCCTCCGTCACGCTGCCCGTGCGGGGGATGAGCTGCGCCAGTTGCGCCCGCACCATCGAGAAGTCCCTCGGCAGGGTCCCGGGCGTGGCGGAGGCGTCGGTCAACTTCGGGGCCGAGGTCGCCCGCGTGCGCTACGATCCCTCCCGCGCCTCGCAGGGCCAGCTGGAGGAGGCCGTGCGCGCCGCCGGCTACGAGGTGGCCGACGAGGCGGAAGAGGAGGCCGACGCGCTGACCAAGGCCGAACGGCAGATGCAGCGCGCGCGCGGCCGCATGGTCCTGGCCTGGGCGATCACCGGACCGATCATCGCCCTGATGATCCCGTTCATGAGCGGGATCGACGCGCTGGAGCCCTACCGCGCGGCTTACGAGTGGGCCGTGACGCTGCTCGCCGTGCCGGTGCTCGCCGTCGCCGGCTATCCGACCTACCGGGGCGGCGTCAAAGGGCTCTTGCAGCTCTCGCCGAACATGGACTCGCTGATCATGCTCGGCAGCGGGGCGGCCTTCATCACCGGCCCGCTCAGCATCGCCGGTCTCGGCATCCACAACTACGCCGGCGTCGGGGCCATGATCATGGCCTTCCACCTGACCGGCCGCTACGTGGAGGCGCGGGCGAAGGGCAACGCCGGCCGCGCGATCCGCGAGCTGCTCGAACTCGGCGCCAAGACCGCCCGCATCCTGCGCGACGGCGAGGAGGTCGAAGTCCCCGTCGAGGAGATCGAGGTCGGCGACGTGATGGTGGTCCGGCCCGGCGAGAAGATACCGACCGACGGCGTGGTCGAGGAGGGCACCAGCGCGGTCGACGAGTCGATGGCCACCGGCGAGCCGATCCCCGTCGCCAAGGAGGAGGGCGATGAGGTGATCGGCGCCACGGTCAACCAGCAGGGCCGCCTGAAGGTGCGGGCCACGAAAGTGGGGGAGGAGACCTTCCTCTCGCAGATCATCCGCATGGTGCGCGAGGCGCAGGGCAGCACGGTGCCGATCCAGGCATTCGCCGACCGGGTCACCACCTACTTCGTGCCGGTGGTGATTGCGCTGGCGCTGCTGACGTTCGGGGCGTGGCTGCTGTTCCAGGGGCCGCTGCACGCGTTCGCCCAGGCGGCCTCGCGCGTGCTGCCCTGGGTCAACCCCGAGGTATCGGCGATATCGCTCGCCGTCTTCGCCGCCGTCGCCGTGCTGGTGATCGCGTGCCCCTGCGCGCTGGGGCTCGCCACGCCGACGGCGCTGATGGTCGGCAGCGGCATGGGGGCGAAGAACGGCATCCTGATCCGCTCCGGCGAGGCGATCCAGGCCATGAAGGACGTGCGCGTGATCGTCTTCGACAAGACCGGCACCATCACGAAGGGCCGCCCGGAGGTGACCGACGTGGTGGCGCTCGGTGAGCGCGACGAGGCGGACGTGCTCCGGCCGGCGGCGTCGGTCGAGTCGGCCAGCGAGCATCCGCTGGCCCAGGCCGTGGTCGAGCAGGCGCGCGAGGCCGAGCTCGAGTGGTCCGATACGGAGGACTTCGAGGCGGTCCCGGGCAAGGGCATCCGCGGCCGGGCCGACGGGCGGGAGGTGCTGGTCGGCACGCGGAAGTTCGCCGAGGACGAGGGCGTGGACTGCTGCGCCGCCGCCGCCGACCTGGAGCGGCTCGAGGGCGAGGCCAAGACCACCGTGGTGGTCGCGGTCGGCGGCGAAGCCGTCGGCGTGATCGCCATCGCCGACACGCTGAAGGAGAACTCCGCCGAGGCGGTCGCGCAGCTCAAAGGCATGGGCTTCGAGGTGGCCATGATCACCGGCGACAACGAACGCACCGCCCGCGCCGTGGCCGACGAGGTCGGGATCGAGCAGGTCCTGGCCGGCGTGCTGCCCGACCAGAAGGCCGCCGAGATAGGGCGCCTGCGCGACGAGAAGGGCATGGTGGCCATGGTGGGGGACGGCATCAACGACGCCCCCGCGCTGGCCGCCGCCGACGTGGGCATCGCGCTGGGCAGCGGCACCGACGTGGCCATCGAGAGCGCCGACATCACGCTGGTGCGCGACGACCTGGGCGCCGTGGTCAGCGGGGTGAAGCTGAGCAGGGCCACGTTCCGCAAGATCAAGCAGAACCTCTTCTGGGCCTTCGGCTACAACGTGGTGGCGATCCCGGCCGCCATGCTCGGCCTGCTGCACCCGGCCATCGCCGAGGCGGCCATGGCGTTCAGCTCCGTCAGCGTCGTCTCGAACTCCACGCTGCTCAGGCGGGCGGATATCGGCCCGAAGGGCTGAGCAATCCCCTTCCCCCCCCCGTGCTTGGCGCCGCGACGGGATGGCGCTATAGTGGAACTCGGGAGGAACTTCACGCGGAGGGCGGACCGTGACGGACAAAGACAGCGCGGGCATGTCCCGCAGGCGATTCCTGAAGGCGACGGCCGTCGGCGCGCTGGCGTTCGGCGCCGCCCCGACCGTCATCATCCCCCGCCGCGTGGAGGCTTACCAGCCCGGTGGCAAGATCCATCCTTACATAGACCCGCTCCGGGTGGTCGGCCTGCGGGACCCGGGCATGACCAGCGCCGTCAACGAGAGCTGTGGCTGGGCCGTGCAGGAGGAGCTGACCGTGCCGGCGGCCGTCGCCGAGAACATGGACCGCATGGCCATGGCGCTGGCCGAGGAGGGCAATGCGGCCGACGCGTGGAAGAAGATCTTCCTCGTCCCGGCGGGCAAGAGCGCCTCGGACGTCGTGGTGGGCGTCAAGACCAACCAGATCGCCCAGCAGCGCACCCGCAGCGCAGTGATGAGCAAGGTCTGCCACGTGCTGACCGACGTGATCGGCGTCAAGGGCTCCAACATCTATATCTACGACGCCTGCCACGGCGGCGGCATGGCCGCGAACAACCCGTTCAAGGGCCTGCCCGAGGGCGTGAGCCTGGCGGACCAGTGGGGCGGCTCTGAGGTGCCCACCCGCGTGCCCGCCCCTTACTGGGCCGGCGAACGCGAGGCCCGCTGCCTGGGCCACCTGGTCAGGGGCGAGGTGGACATCCTGGTGGACCTGGCGCTCTGCAAGGGCCACGTGCATCAGTTCGGGAAGTTCACCATGTCCTGCAAGAACCACTTCGGCACGTTCGAGCCGGGCCCGTCTCACCGTGAAGGAGGCGGGGCCGACTACCTGATCGGCATCAACAAGAGCCCCGAGATCCTGGGTGCGATCGACCCGAAGACAGGCAGCGTGCTCTTCCCGCGCCAGCAGCTCTGCATCGTCGAGGCGCTCTGGGCGAGCGAGCCGGGGCCGCACGGCCTCCCGACGGCCCAGCCGAACGCGCTGCTGATGGGCACGTGCACGGCTTCGCTCGACTACATGGGCGCCATGCGGCTGCGGCGCGACATGATGGGTTGGTCGGTCAACGAGCAGCTCTGCGCGCGTCTGCTGGAGGAGTTCGGCTTCAGCGAGGCGGACCTGCCCAACGACGGCCAGATCATCGACGCGCTCGCCGTGGCGTAGGCGCTCAGGGCGACCACGACGGCACGACGGAGGGCGACGAGTCGGCTCTGGGGCGCTGCCTCCATCGCCGCCGGCCCCTGCGGCGCGAAGCATCTCCGACCAGGCACGGTGCGTGGCAGGCGAGAGGGACTCGCGACAAGCACTGTGCGCGGCCCTCCCCCGGCCCTCGCCGCGAGCACATCGGTTCGGGCTGCACAGGCGCGGGTCGCAGATCCTTCGCCCCTTCGGGGCTCAGGATGACAGGCTGTGGCCAAGCCGGGCCGGCCTTTGGCGCGGGCGCGTCGGTGTGCGGCAGGCGCCTACCGCGCGCGGCCTTCCTTGGCCACCTCGATCAGCTCTTCGATCGTGCCGGTGGCCACGCAGATCGCCGTGTCGGCGGCGCCGTAGTAGACCTTGACCGTGCCGTCCGGCTCGCCGATCGCCCCCGAGGCGAAGACGACGTTGTTAATGTCCCCGACCCGCTCGTATTCCATGCGGGGGGCGAGAATGGGCACGTCGCTGCGGCCGATCACCACGGACGGGTCCTCCAGGTCCAGCAGCAGCGCCCCGGCGCGGTAGATCGGCCCGCCCGAGGTCATCTTCACCCCGTGGTAGATCTCCAGCCAGCCCTCCTCGGTCTCGATCGGCACGGTGGAGCCGCCGACGCGGTAGGCGTCCCAATACCCCTGGCGCGGCGTGATGACCATGCGCGAGTCGCCCCAGTGCAGCAGGTCCTCGGAGAAGGAGGCCCAGATGCTGCCCACATCGTTGCCGATGGGCCGGTCCAGGCGCACGTAGCGGCCCTCGACCTGGCGGGGGAACAGGATCACGTCCTTGTTGCCCGGCTCGGAGATGACGCCGAGGCGCTCGTATTCCTCGAAGTCGACCGTGGTGGCGAGCGCTGCCACGGGCCCGTAACCGCTGAAGGCGGTGTAGACGACGTAGACGCGGCCTTCCAGGATGGTGAGGCGGGGGTCCTCGATACCGGCCACCTCGTACTTGGCCATCGGACCCTCGTCGGTGGGGACCATGACCGGCAGTTCGTCGATGGTGAAGTCGAACCCGTCCTCGCTGCGCGCCAGGGCGAACAGCGAGTAGCCGTGCTGCCCCTCAACGCGCAGCAGCAGCAGGTATTCGTCCCGCCACTTCAGCGGGGAGCCGTTGAAGACCGTGTTGCAGGTGAAGGGCACGTCGCCGGGCCCGATGACCGGGTTGCCTTCGTAACGGTCGAGCAGGTCCGTTTGCACCACGCTTGCCATCGGGCCTCCTTTACGGCGCTGAGCCGCCCATGCAGACCTTGATCAGCTCGTCCAGGCCGACCGTCCCCAGGCAGATGCAGCTATCGGCGGCGCCGTAGTAGATCTGGACTTCGGAGCCGTCCTCGGAGAGGACGGCGCCGGTGGCGAAGACCAGGTTCGGCACGTCGCCGATCCGCTCGTAGTGCTCGTGGGGGGCGAGGATCGGGACGTTGGACCGGCCGATCACCTTCGAGGGGTCCTGCCGGTCGAGGAACGCCGCCCCCAGTCGGAACAGCGGCCCGCCCGGCAGGTTGCGCACGCCGTAGTAGATGAGCAGCCAGCCCGGCTCCGTCTCGATGGGCGGCACCGAGGCGCCGATCCGGTCGTAGTCCCAGAAGCCGTGGCGGGGGGTCATTACCACCTGCCACCCGCCCCAGTAGTCGAGGTCGTCGGAGTAGCTGATCCAGATGTTGCCGCCTTCACGCGGGCGTTCCAGGCGGGCGTACTTGCCGTTGATGCGGCAGGGGAAGAGGGCCCCGTTCTTGGTGTCGGGCTCGGAGATGAAGGCCACGCGCTCGATGCTGCGGCAGTGGTCGGTGCGGGCCAGCGTCAGGCGCACGCCGTGCTCGGACTCGGCCAGGTAGACGATGTAGTGCACGCCGTCGAAGACGGTGATGCGGGCGTCGCGCACTCCCCGGCTCTCGTAGGGGGCGAAGGGGCCCTCGGTGGCCGGGGCCAGCAGCGGCTGCTCGTCGATCTCGAACGAGCGCCCGTCCTCGCTGCGCGCGCAATAGATGGAGCAGTCGCCCCGCAGGTTCTCCACCGTCACCAGCAGCACATACCCGCCGTCGTGGCGCACGGCGCCGGCGTTGTGGACGTCGCTCGCCTGGAAGGGCAGGTCGGCGAGCGCGATGACCGGGTTGCCCTCCCAGCGATGGACGATGTTGCGCGGCAGCTTTGTGCTCATGGGCGTCCTCCGCGCTGATTGTGGGGCGTGACCGGGGCGAAATCAAGCAAAAGCCCCCGCGCGTTGTGTGCCGGGCCCTCAGGCGCTATAGTGGCCGTCGGGGCCGCTCGCGAACCGCCTCCGCCCGTCCTCAATCCACCTGCGATATCCCGCGATGGAACCCGCAGAGCTGACCAGGTTGGCCCGCAAGGGCAAGTTCGACGAACTCCAGTCGGCGTGGATGGACGCCGTCGCCGAGCCCGACCTCGACGTGGAGCGCCTCGTGCAGGTCGCCGGCCAGGTGGCCGAGCGGGGCAGGGAGGAGCTGGCCGAGACGCTCGTCTGGTTCCTGGTCGACGCCCTGCGCGAGCGCGGCGAGCACGGGCGCGCGCTCCGGGCCGGCGACTCCGGCGCCCGCCTGCTGCCCGAAAGCTCGCTGCTGCGCCAGCTCGTCTGTGACCTCTGGGCCGAGGAGCACGCCGGCCAGGCGGGCATCGAGGAGCTGATCGCCCTGACCGTGGCCGACCGATCGCTGCCGCTGGATCAGGCCGTCGAGGCGATGGAGAAGATGATGTCCCTGCGGCCGGGCGACTACGTCGTGGACAGCCGGCGGGGGACGGTGGGGCGGGTGCAGACGCTGGACCTGGAGCGCAGGGGGCTGGTGATCGCCACCGACGACGGGCAGAAGGTCTACGGGCCGGGGCTGGTCGGGCGCCTGGAGCCGACCGAGGAGGACGACTTCCGCGCGCTCTGCGCCTTCGAGCGTGAACGCCTGGAGCGGCTGGCCGGCGAAGACCCGGAGGAGCTGGTCCGCCTCGCGCTGACCACGCTGGATAAGCGCATGGAGCAGCGACGGCTGCGGCTCTACCTGGAGCCGGTCGTGGGGAGCTGGTCGAAGTGGTGGTCCGCGGCGCGTGGCGCGCTGCGGCGCTCGTCGGTGATCGGGATGACGGAGGGGCGCTCGCCCTCGCTTTTCCTGCGCAGCAAGCCGCTCTCCCACGGCCAGCGGCTCCAGCGCAAGTTCGACGCGGCCGAGAGCCCGCTCGAGCGGCTGGCCCAGGCGCTGCACATCGCGCGCGAGGCCGAGCAGCACGGGCGCATCGAGCCCGAGGTGCTGGCCGGCGTGGCGGAGCGGCTCGCCGAGGTGGCCCGGCGCCGCGCCGCCGGCCGGCCCGCATTGGCCGTCGGCGCCGCCGCCGTCCTGGACGCCCTGGCGCGCCAGGGCGAGGCCGCTCAGGTCTTTGAGACGCTGCCGGAAGGTGCGGTCCGCGCGGCCATGGTCGCCCCCGAGGCAGTGGCCGCGTGCTTGACCGACCCAGAGGTGCTCCTGTGCGCGGTGGCATACCTGCGGCGGCGCGAGCCGGACCTATGGCCGCAGTTCGCCGCCGCGCTCATGCCCCTGGCGCCTCGCGAGGCCTGCGCCGGGGTGGCGGGGCAGTTGCGCGCCGCCGGGGCAGGGGCCGCGCGGGCCGAAGGCGAGCGCGAGATCCTCGGCCGGCCCGACGCCCATCCCGGGGCTCTTGCCTGGCTCTGGCGCGAGTGCGCCTCGGCGGCGGGTGGGCCGGAGGCCGAGCTCGCCCCGGTCGCCGTCGCGATCGAGGCGCTCAACGCGCTGGCTGGACTGGTGCGGGCGGCGGACCTGAGCGAAGATGCGCGCCGCGAACGGATCGCCGAGCTGCGCAACGCGCTCTTCGTGCGCGACGGCCGGCCCCTGCGCGATGCCCTGGAGAGGGCGCGCCCGGAGCAGGTGGCCGCCGTCAAGTCGCTGGGCGAGCGCAACCCCGCCCTGACGCCGGCGATGCAGGAGCACCTCTCGCGCATGCTCCAGGCGATCCGGCCGGTGCTCTTCGAGAAGGAGGTCCCGCCCTGGGAGGAGGAGTTGACCTACAGCACCCAGGCCGGGATCGAACGCCGCAAGCGGGAGCTGGAGCAGATCGTGCACGAGCGCCTGCCGCAGGTGATCCGCGAGATCGGGCAGGCGGCCGGCTTCGGAGACATCAGCGACAACGCCGAGTATCAGTCCGCCGTGCAGGAGCGGGGCCGGCTGGCCGAGCGGGCGACCCGCTTGCAGGAGGAGATCGCCGAGGCGCGGCTGATCACCCCGGAAATGGCGGCCGAGGCCGAGCACGTGACCATCGGCAGCCGCGTCACCGCGCGCAACCTGGCCACGGACGAGCTGGAGACCTTCACCTTCCTCGGCCCCTGGGAGGCGAGCCCCGAGCAGCGCATCTACGCCTACAACGCCCCCCTCGGCCGCGAGTTCATGGGCCGGGAGGTCGGCGAGACCGTCACTGTCCGCATTGGTCTGGACGAGCGCGCCTGGCAGGTCGTCTCCGTCGAGCCGGGCCTGTAGGGGTGGCTCATCCCCGCCGCGTGAGCGGCAGCTCCAGGCCGTGGGCCTCGAGCAGTTCGCCCTCCGTGAGGATCTCCTCCGCCGGGCCGTCGGCGACCAGCTTCCCGCCGTCGAGCAGGACGACGCGCCCGCAGAGGTCCAGCACCGCGTCCAGGTCGTGGCTGGCCACCAGCATCGCCGGCGCGAAGCCACCCAGCAGCTCCAGGATCTGGCGGCGGTGGCGGGGGTCGAGGTTGGCCGTCGGCTCGTCCAGCGCCAGCACCTCGGGCGACATCGCCAGCACCGTGGCCAGGCAGACCCGCTTGCGCTCGCCGAAGCTCAGGTGATGCGAGGACCTCTCGACGGCGTAGCCCATGTCCACCTCCCGCAGCCCACGGCCGACGCGGCGCTCGACCTCCTGGCGGTCCAGCCCCATGTTGAGCGGCCCGAACGCCACGTCGTCGAAGACCGTGGGCATGAAGAGCTGGTCGTCGGGGTCCTGGAAGACGAGCCCCACCTTCAGGCGCACCTCGTCCAGGCGGCCGTCCTCCAGTGGGACGCCGCAGACCTCCACCCGGCCCTCCCCCCGCAAGAGGCCGTTCAGGTGCAGCAGGAGGGTGGATTTGCCCGCGCCGTTCGGCCCGACCAGCCCGACGCGCTCTCCCTCGTTGAGGCGGAGCGTGACGCCGTCGAGCGCGCGCGTCCCGTCCGGGTAGGTGAAGCTCAGCTCCCGGATGTCCACCACCGCGCTCATCCGGCCACCTCCAGGGCGATCAGCCCTGCGCACGCGGCGAGCGCCGCCGCGCCCTTGGCCAGGTCGGCCCTCCGCAGGCGGAACTGCTCCAGCGTCCGCATCTCGCCCCGATAGCCGCGGGCCAGCATGGCCTGGCGCACGCGCCGCGTCCGCTCGACGCTGCGCACGATGAGCATGCCCAGCATGCTGCCCACGTTATGCAGCGCCCGCAGCCCGCGGGCGCGCCCGTGGCCCCGCGCGCGAGCCGCCGAGAGCATCCGCCGCAGCTCGTCGAAGAGCACGAACACGTAGCGGTAGGAGAAGCCGAGTATCTGCACCACGACCGAGGGGACGCGCAGCCGGCGCAGCGCCTTCAACGTCACGTGCACCCGCGCCGTGCCCATCGCCACCAGGAGGAGGAGCACCGCCGCCGTCGCCCGGACCGATATCAGCCCGCCCGTCCAGAGGCCCTCGCGGCTCAGGGCGACGCCGCCCGCCTGCCAGAGCGGCTCGCCGTCGGGCGTCAGGCCGAGCACGACCGTCAGGAACGCGCAGAGCAGCAGCACCCAGCGCAGGTGAGTGAGCGCGAAGGACGGCGGGATTCGGCTCAGCGCCAGCAGCAGCAGGGCGGCGCCGAGTCCCGCCAGCGCCGCCGCGTAGCCCGGCGCCAGCACCGTCGCGAGCACCAGCGGCGCCATCGTGGCGAGCTTGACCCGCGGGTCCCAGCGGTGCACCGGCGAGTCGAGCCCGGCGTACTTGTCTATCTCGGGCAGGTGCATGGGCGCTTCCCGTTGCGAGGGCCGGCGCCCCCCAAGGATACGGCCGCCTGCCCGGTGCGTCAACGCGGCGCGGGGCTCGCAGAGCAGTCCCCACGGTCCGGCCGGCGGGCGTTCAGAAGCCGAAGGTGATCCCGGCCAGCAGGGTCGTCTCCATGTCCGCGTTCCGGCCGGTCAGGCCCTGCTGCACGCCGAGGTCCACCCGCACGTTCTCGTGCACGCAGAGGATGCAGCCCACCGTGGCGGCGAGCAGATCGGCGTCGGGCCCGTTGTTGAACTCGTGCCCGTAGTTCAACTCCACCTCCGGCTGGATGACATCGGTGAGCTGGTAGCCGAGGGCGGCGTTCGCCCCCAGCGCCCAGCGGGCATCGTCGCGGTGCCCGCCGATGGCGTAGCTGAGGCCGAGGTCGAAGTTGCTCGTCCAGCGCCCGCCCCAGTCCTTCGTGAGGGCAAGGACGTTGCCCAGCCAGAAGAAGTCCTCGGTGACCTCATGGCCGCCGGTGGGCAGGCTCAGCGAGGGGATCCAGGCGATCTCCAGGCGCGCCTGCTCGTCGTGGTAGAAGCGCCACTTGGCGCCGACCTCCAGGTCCGTCCAGCCGCGCGCCGTCAGCATGTCGGCGTCGCGGTCATAGATGCTGTCGTATCCGAGCGCCAGGTCCACGGCCACGTTCTTGATCAGGCCGTAGCCGATGCCGAGCCCGAGGGACTCCGCGCGCAGGTAGGGGCGGGAAGTGCGGCCCCAACTGCTGGCGAACGCGCGACGCGACTTCGTCAGCGCGTAGGAAAGCTCGATTTCCCACTCACCGGGGTCCACGGGCGTGGCGTCCTCGGTGTTCAGCTTGGCATGTTCGCATTCCACCACCTCTTCGGCCAGCGTGGGCTGCGCCGGGGCGAGGAGCGCAACCAGGGGCCATGCGGTGCATCATCGCAAGTGCCTCCAGGGCTTGAGGGAACCGCAGCGTTGATCTGGACAGGTGGAGTCGCTGGCCGATATGATAGTGATTTATTAGTATCATGTCAAGGATGCAAAGACCAGAGGTCTTTGAGATGGTGAGGGGGCGCGGGGGGGAAGCAGCCGGACAGTGCCGCGGGAGGAGGCAGCCGGACAGCGCCGCGGGGGGAAGCAGCCGGACAGTGCCGCGGGAGGAGGCAGCCGGACAGCGCCGCGGGGGGAAGCAGCCGGACAG
>CAYSWA010000010.1:0-17308 GCA_964434535.1 uncultured candidatus Brocadiaceae bacterium
AGATGCGGGTCAGGACGTCCTGGCTGGTGCCCCGGCCGCCGGGAAGAGAGCTACTGCATCGATACGCCCGAAGCCGGCGACGGCCCATTTCGGGCCGTCGGCGCATGTCCGGGTCTCGGTGGCACAGATCGTGGCCACTTGCCTGAGCCTGGCATGGCGAGAAGGCGGATTTGACGGCTCTTAGCGCCTTTCGCGGCGGCCGGCCATCTGTGCCAACCTCTCGCGTTAGACTCGCAACCCCCGCGCGTTTTCCCAAAAGCGTCGCCACCCCCCATTGTACCGTAACCCCTTATCTACCCGCCCCTTATGCTGTCGGCCATCCTGCCAGATCGTCATGCCCCCCCTCACTTGACACGGCGCGGGCTCGTCCGTATAATGAACATATGTTCATTACGGAGATGCGATGCCCCGGCCCCCTAAACGGCGCACGATAGCCCACAGGCCGCCCGCGACGGTCTTCAAGCCGGCGGGCGTGCCGGCGCGGGGGCTCCAATGGGTCTCGCTCGGGCTCGACGAGTATGAAGCGCTGCGGCTCGCCGACGCCGAGGGCCTGAGCCAGGAGGAGGTGGCCGAGCGGCTCGGCGTCTCGCGCCCGACGGTCAGCCGCATCCTGGCCGGGGCCCGTCGCAAGGTGGCGCGGGCCTTCGTCGAAGGGCAGGCGCTCGCCATCGAGGGGGGGCCGGTGCGATTCGCGCCCCCGGCGGGAGGGCCCGCCGGGGGGCGCGGCCCGGGCGGCCGGCGCTGGCGAGGCGGCCGCGGCTGGCAGGGGTGAAGACCCCGAAGGAGGAAGAACGATGGGAGCTGGCAGAGGACAGGGCGGCGGGCGCGGCCGTGGCGGCGGGTTCGGCGCCGGGCCGGGCGGCAACTGCGTCTGCCCGAGCTGCGGCAAGAAGGTGCCCCACCAGCGCGGCACGGCCTGCTACGAGGTGAAGTGCCCCAGGTGCGGCGCCGCCATGACGCGCGAGCGCTGAACGGAGACGACGAGTGGTGGACCCTAACTAACTCCAGAAGGAGGTGGCATCATGCCACGAGGCGACGGAACCGGACCGGCCGCAATGGGCCCGATGACCGGCCGCGCCGCCGGCCACTGCGCCGGCTACGGCGTGCCGGGCTACATGAACCCCGTCGGCGGCCGAGGCTTCTACGGCCGCGGCTTGCGCGGAGGCGGACGCGGCTGGCGCAACTGGCACTACGCGACGGGCGCGCCCGGGTGGGCGCGCGCCGCGCGCGGCTGGCCGGCCTGGGGTGGCGGCCGGGGCTACGCCCCGCCCGTCGCGCCGCCGGTCGGCGCCTACGCGCCCTCGCCCCAGCAGGAGGCGGCGGCGCTGAAGGACGAGGCCGAGTTCCTCAAGTCCCAGCTCGAGGAGATCCAGGCCCGCCTGAGCGAGCTGGAGAAGGAAGGCGGGCAGTAAGCCCATCGCGGGCCCGGGCGTCGCCGCGCGGCGACGCCCGGGCTCTCCTTTAGCCCCGGAGCATGCGCATGAAGCTCTGCATCACCAGCCAGGGACGGGACCTCTCGGCGGCGGTCGACCCCCGCTTCGGCCGCGCGCGCTACTTCATCATCTACGACGACGAGACAGGCGAGTTCGAGGCCGTCGACAACGCGCAGAACCTCGGCGCCGCCGGCGGGGCCGGCGTGCAGTCCGCCACGGCCATCTGCGAGAAGGGCTGCGACTGGGTCATCAGCGGCCACATGGGACCGAAGGCCCTGTCCGTGCTCGGCGCGGGCGAGGTGAAGGTGGCCGTCGGCGCCGAGGGGACCGTGCAGGAGGCCGTCGCCGCCTTCCAGGCCGGCGAGCTGGAGCAGGCCGACGGGGCCGACGTGGCGAGCCACTGGTAAGCCGAGGGAAGGACCGCGCATGACGGCAGGACGCAGCGAAGGACCGGGGGCCGGCCGGCCCTCGGCGGAGGCGGACCGCCAGCGGCAGCAGCGCCGGCTGCGCGAGCGCATGGCGCGGGTGCGCCGCACGGTGATGGTGCTCTCCGGCAAGGGGGGCGTGGGCAAGAGCACGGCGGCGGCGAACCTGGCCGTGCTGCTTGCCGACGAGGGCTTCCAGGTCGGCCTGCTGGACGCCGACATGCACGGGCCGAGCGTGCCTCGCCTGCTGGCGCTGGAGCCGGCCGGGGTCGGCTCGGACGGCGAGAGCATCGTCCCCGCCCGCCACGGTGAGCGGCTCCGCGTGGTATCGCTCGGCCTGCTCGGCCCGTCCCCCGACGAGGCGATCATCTGGCGCGGCCCGCTGAAGATGAACGTGCTCCGGCAGCTCCTGGCCGACGTCGAGTGGGGGGAGCTGGACTACCTGGTCATCGACCTGCCGCCCGGCACGGGTGACGAGCCGCTCTCGCTCTGCCAGCTCATCCCCGAGGCGACCGGCGCGGTGGTGGTGACCACGCCGCAGGAGCTGGCGCTCTCGGACGTGCGGCGCTGCATCACCTTCTGCCGGCGGCTCAAGCTGCCGGTGCTCGGGGTGCTGGAGAACATGGCCGGCATGGACTGCCCCCACTGCGGCGGGCGGGTGCCGGTCTTCGGCGAGGGCGGCGGGCGCAGGGTGGCCGCCCGGATGGGCGCGCCGTTTCTGGGCAGCGTGCCGATCGATCCGCAGGTCGTGCGCGCCTGCGACGAGGGCGCGCCCTTCGTGCGCGCGCTGCCCGACAGTCCGGCGACCCGGGCGTTCCGGGACGCCATGGAACCGATCGCGGCCCTTGGTCGCGGCGAGAGCAAGCCGAACGGGGAGACCCCATGAAGATCGCCATACCGCTGGTTGAGGGCCGCCTGGCCGCGCACTTCGGCCACTGCGGCGAGTTCGCCCTGGTCGAGGTCGAGGACGGGAGCGTGCGTTCGGTGCGCCGGCTGCCCCCGCCGCCGCACCAGCCGGGCGCCCTGCCCCGCTGGCTCCGGCAGCAGGGGGCCGAGCTGGTGATCGCCGGCGGCATGGGCCGCCGCGCCCAGGCGCTCTTCGGCCAGAGCGGCATCGAGGTGGTGGTCGGCGCGCCGAGCGAGGAACCCGAGCGCCTCGTCGAGCAGTACATGTCCGGGCGGCTCGAGGCGGGCGAGAACATCTGCGACCACTGAGCGCCGCCTCAGCGAGTTGCGCCGAAGTCCACCCCCTCGAACGCCTTGCCCGCCCCGCGGCCGACCTCGCGCCCGCTGCGCACGACGTTGCCCACCGTGCCGGCGGGGTCGGCCCGCTTGCCGCGCCGCTGCTTCGGCTCGAACGCGCCGCTGTTGTAGGCGTGGTAGAGCACCAGCCCGATCAGCACGAGCACGACGACGATCAGCGCGTTCCTCACGGCCGCCTCCGGCTTGCGCAACGCGTCGGCTTCTGGGCGAGCAAAGCGCGTGCCTGCGAAACGCGACACTCCCGCATGACCTTATTCAGAAGGGATTTGGAGCCGAAACAGGAAGGGATGGACGCTCCGGCAGACGCCGAGCTGGCAGGCCGGGAACCGGACCGGCCGCCCTGGCGGCGCCGGAAGGCGGTGACGACCCGTCGCAGTTGCATGGCCATGCCTTCCTGCGCGGCGCCGTCCGGGCCGGCGCTTCAGAACTCCGGCGGTATGTCGATCCGCACGCCTTCATGCACCTTCGCGTTGGCGGCGCGGTAGGCGCGGTAGTATTCCCGGGCGATCACTTCCCAGCTCACCACTTCCATCAGGTAGCGATAGAGGTTGTGGCCCAGCTCCCAGCGCAGGCCTTCGTCGGTGGCGAGCCGGATGATGTTGTCGCGCAGCATGCGGCGGTTTGTGAACAGCAGCCCGCCCCCGCTCTCCAGGGTCTGGGCGGTGAGCCCCTCCAGCGGGGCGGTGGTGATGTAGGGCTTGTTGAGCGCGATGATGCGGGCGAGGGTGCCGGACTGTGTCTCGTCGATGCTGGGCAGCACGACGAAGTCGCAGATGCCCATCACCTTGTAGTAGGGGTCGCCGCGGGGGGTGAAGCGGTAGAAGTGGCCGATGCCCTTCTCCTCCAGCAGGCGCACGCCGTTGACGTAGCGCTCGAACTCCTGGCGGTCGTTGGGGTCGCGGATGTCGCCGGCGGCCAGCAGTATCCAGTCCAGCCCGGTCCGGCGGTGGATCTCCTCGTAGACGCCGTCCCACATCTCGCTCATGATGTCCCAGCGTTTGTTGCGCTGGATCCAGCCGACCAGGCCGATGACGTGCTTGCCGCGCAGGTGAGAGAGGCCGAGTTCGTCTTTGAGCTGGTCCACCTCGTCGATGGCGCGGCGGCGGTCGGGGCGGGCGCCGTGGGGCACGATCATGATGTTGCGCGGCCGCTCCCAGCCGTGGGTGGAGAAGGTCCAGTCCAGGCGCCACTTCTGGTAGTGGCACTTCAGCAGCAGCACGCTGCAGAGGCCGGCCACCTGGCGGATGAACTGCTCCTCGTCGCCCTTCATGCGGCCGTGCACGGTATGGGGCTCGACCACGGTGGGGTAGTCGGCGATCTCGCGCAGCAGTTGCAGGAAGCCGGCGTTGCCGTCGGACTCGCCCTCGCGGGTCACGTGGTTGTAGAGGCCGTATTCGTGCTGGAGGTGGACGGCGTAGGGGTCGAGCTGGCGGATCTTCTCGGCCACGGGGGCGTACCAGTCGGCCCGTCCGATGTCGATCAGGGGGAAGACGTTCTCGCCCTCGCCGTCGGTGTGCGATATGACGTAGGTGGGCCGGTCGGGCTCGGCCTTGCGGATGAACTCCAGGGCCTCCTCGGCGAAGGTGCCGATGCCGCACTTGCGCGGCGGCCAGCTGCTGATCATCACGATGGGTTTCTTCTGCGTCACCGAACGTCCGACCTCTATCCTGGGGAAGCTGAAGGTCCCGACGGAGGGGGCCGGCCCTCTCAGAGCGTGGCGGCTATGCTCGCCGCGCGGCCGGCGGCCGTGCCCTTGGCGGCTCGTTCCTGCTCGGAGAATACTTCACTGAGGGTCAGCAGTGCAAGAAGGAAGCACAACGTGCTCTCGGCGCCCTGGTTCTGGCTGGCGCCTTCGGCGGTCAGGCCGTCCGAGCAGCCGCCGGTGCGGAAGTTGTAGAGCGACTCGCCCTTGTCGTTGACGCCGAGGAACCAGTCGAAGGCCGAGCGCATGGCCCGGATGTAGCTGCGCTGGCCGGTCAGGCGGAAGGCGACCTTGCATGCCTCCACCAGGCCGCAGGCGTCGATGGGCTGCTGGTCGTAGTCGGCCGGGTCGCCGCCGCGCACGTGCCAGCCCTCGTTGCCCACCAGCAGGAGGTGGTCCCCCCGCATGCACATCTCGAGCACGAAGTCCAGGCTCCTCTGCGCCACGTCGCGAAGGTCCTCGTCGCCGCTCACCTCGTAGGCCAAAAACAGCGACTGGGGGATGACGGCGCTGTCGTAGCTGATCACGTCCTCGAACCAGGGCCAGTCCTCGGAGGAGGTGGCCTCGAAGGCGCCCAGGTGCGCCCGGGCCAGGTTCTCGATCTTCCGGGCGATGTCCTCGGCCTCGGGGTAGCGCTGCAGGTAGTAGTAGAGGCCGAGGATGGAGTAGGAGCGCCCGCGCAGGTTCAGGCTGGTCAGGTTGCTGGCGGCCCTCTCGAACAGCTCCTTGGCCAGGTTGAAGTAGGGCTGGGGGCCGCGATACATCGTGTAGGCCAGCCCCCAGAGCGCGCGGCCGTAGCAGTCGTCGCTGCCCGCCTCGTCCAGGAAGCGCCGGTCGTAGCTGACGAAGTTGTGGAACAGCCCGTCGTCCCGCTGGGCGTAGCCCACGAAGGCCAGGTAGGTGCTGAGCAGGTCCTCGGCCTCGGGCGAACGGTAGAGGTCGTAGTATTTGGACATGACGACGAGGGCGCGGGCGTTGTCGTCGGTGCAGTAGCCGTGCGCGCGGTCGGGCACGGCGTAGCGGGCGTGCTGGAAGATGCCCGTGTCGTCGGTGAGCCGCTTCAGATGGTCCAGGCGCGGGCGGGGCAGGCCCGTGATCGGCAGCACGTGGCGCAGGCTCACGTCGGGCATCGAGGCGCGCACGCGGACGGTGGAGATGGCCTGGCGGAACGCCTCCAGGTAATGGCGGCCCGTCTCGTGCCAGGTCATGCGCCGGGAGAACTCGTAGGCGTTCGCGCGCATCTCGCGGACCCTCGCGGGGTTGCCCAGCAGCTCCAGGAGGGCCTCGCTCAGCCCCTGGGGGTCGCGGAACTCGACCAGCCGCCCGCGCCCGTCGCCGAGCAGCTCCTCGGCATACCAGTAGGGCGTGGAGACGATGGGCTTGCCGGCCCCGAGCGCGTAGGCGAGCGTGCCGCTGGTGATCTGCTCCCGGTTCAGGTAGGGCGTCACGTAGACGTCGGCCGCCTTGAGGAACTCGCAGAGCTCGTCCAGAGCGACGAACCGGTCGCTGAACAGCACGTTGCGCTGGAGGCCGAGGTTGCGGGCCTGCCTCTGGAGGCCGAGGCGGTAGCTCTCCCCCATCTCGCGCAGGATGTTGGGGTGCGTCGCCCCCAGGATGATGTAGCAGAGGTCGGGGAAGCGCTCGACGACCGGCGGCAGGGCCTCCAGCATGTACTGCACGCCCTTGCCGGGGTTGAGCAGGCCGAAGGTCAGCAGCAGCTCCCGCCCCTCCATCTCGAACTGGGCCTTGTAGTCGGCCGGCTCCACCAGGGGGATCTCCGGCACGCCGTGGTGGATCAGCCGTATCTTGGCCATCGGCGCCCCGTAGACCTCGCGCAGGAAGTTCACCGCCCGCTCGCTCATCACCACCAGCAACGTGCTCAGCACCACCAGCTCGCTCATCACCGCCCGCTGCGAGTCGCTCGGCTCCTGCAGCACGGTGTGGAAGGTGGTGATGATGGGGCAGCGCAGCTCGCGCAGCAGGTCCAGCACGTAAGCGCCGTCGGCCCCGCCGAAGATGCCGAACTCGTGCTGAAGCGAGACGGCCCGCACGTTGTTGTAGTTGAGGAACTCGGCCGCGCGCACGTACTCGGCGTTGTCGTGCTGGTTGAGGGTGTACTGCACCTCCCCGGGGTAGTCCAGCTCGGAGTCGGGCTCGCTGATGGCGGCCACCACGGTGCGCAGCCGCCCCTCGCTGTGCCGCCGCACGGCGCCGACCAGGTCGCGGGTAAAGGTGCCGATGCCGCACTGGCGCGGCGGGTAGGTGGCGATGAACGCGATCGCGTCCTTCAGGTCGGTCGAACGTTCCGCCATCCCTGCTCCCTGCCAGTCGCAAGCCGGGCCGGCATGCTTCCCAGGCGGTCGGCCCCGGCGCAGTCTACGATTATACCCCGCCCCCCGAAAGCCTGCAAACCGTGCCGCTTGGACGGAGCGCCCTCGCCCACTATATAATGGCGCCGAAACGAGCCCCGTCCTGCGAGGCGCACGTGAGCAAGCCTGTCCCGACCATGAACGAGAGGACGGCGATCGGCATCGACCTCGGCTCGCGCATGACGAAGGTGGTGCGCCTGGACGGGGACGAGATCGCCGACTCGTGGGCTTTCGACACGGGCCACCACCCGCTCGGGCCGCTGGAGGAAGTGCTGGAGCGGCTGGAGCCGGCGCCGATGCTCGCCACGGGCTACGGGCGCCGGCTCGCCCGGGCGCACCTGGACTGCCCGACGGTGACCGAGATCCGCGCCTGCGCCCGCGCCGCCCGACGGCTCGCCCCCGATTGCGACGCCGTGATCGACATCGGCGGGCAGGACACCAAGGCCATCGAGCTCGGCGGGCGCGGGGAGTTCGGGCGCTTCGAGATGAACGACCGCTGCGCCGCCGGCACGGGCCGCTTCCTGGAGGTGATGGCCACGGCGCTCGGGTACGGCCTGGAGGAGTTCGGCGCCGAGGCGCTCCGGGCCGACCGCCCGGTGCAGGTCAACAGCGCGTGCACGGTCTTCGCCGAATCGGAGGTCGTCTCCCTCATCGCGCGCGGGGAGGACCGCCGCCGCATCGCCCTGGGGCTCCACGTCTCGGTGGCGCGGCGCGTGGGCGCGATCGCCTCGCGGGTGGGGCCGGGCCGGCGGGTGCTCTTCGTCGGCGGCGTGGCCCGCAATCCGTGCATGGCCCAGGCGCTGCGCGACGAGCTGCCCGGCGAGCTGATCGTGCCCGACCGCCCGGAGCTGGCCGTCGCCCTCGGCGCGGCGCTGATCGCGCGGGAGGAGGGCCCTGCGCAAGCCCCTGAGTCCGCCCGCGCGAGGGAATCGGCGCCATGAAGGAGCCGGCCAGGCGCAGGCGCGTGATGCAGCGCTCGATCAAGCTGGGGCACTGCATCTGCGACCCCCAGAAGCCCTGCCCCTGCGACCTGCTGAAGGAGAAGGACGTCTGCCTCTGCGCCGGGGAGCGGATGGCGAGGCTTGCTCAGGCGTGGTTGCGCAGCTTCAGCTCGGCGGGGCTCGGGTTCAGGTAGCTCTGGCGCTTCAGGTAGGGCTCGTCGTCGTGGCGCACGTAGTGGCGCATCAGCGTGACGGGGACGACGAGCGGCGTCAGCCCGCCCTTGTAGCGCTCGATCACGTCGAGCATCTCCTGCTTCTCGTCGCCCGTAAGCCGCCCCTTGAAGTAGCCGAGCATGTGCATCAGCACGTTCGCGTTCTTGCTCGGCGTCGCCTTCCGGCCCAGGGCCCGCAGGAGCAGCTCCTCGTAGCGGGCGAACAGCTCGTCCCGTTCGACTTCCTTCGCGCGGGCGACCAGCCGGCCCATCTCGCGCATCTCCCGCTCGCCGTGGGCCATGAGCTGGAGCTTGTGCTCGGCGTGGAACTGCACCAGCCCGCCGACGCCCCGCCCGGAGCGGGCCACGTCGCGGTAGCGCTTCAGCGCGAAGAGGCGCTCGATGAAGTTCTCCCGGATGCCCGGGTCGTGCAGGCGCCCTTCGTCCTCGACCGGCAAGAGGGGGAGGCGCTCCATAAAGGCCCGGGCGAAGAGGCCGACGCCGACCTTGCGGGCCATGCCGCCCGCGTCGTAGAGGCGGACGGCGCGCATGCCCGAGCTGGGCGAGTTCGTCTTGAAGATGAACCCGCAGAGGTCTTCCCCCTTCAGCTCATCCAGGCGCCGCTCGGCCCACTGGAGCATCCGCTCGGTGTGGTCCACGCCCGCGCGGGTGGTCACCAGGCGGGGCGCCTCCGGGTCGCCCTCCAGGTGCATCGACTCGCGCGGCACGGGCAGCCCGCACTCGACCTCCGGGCAGACCGCCACCCACTCGACGAAGCGGCCCATCGTGTCGGTCAGGAACCGGTCGCGCTTGTGCCCGCCGTCGTAGCGGACTTGCTCGCCGAGCAGGCATGCGCTGATGCCGACGCGGGGCTTCTCGTGCTCGGGCATCGCTGCCCCCTCCCACTCATCCCGTCATGCGGTCGACGCGCCGCGCTGCGCCTGCTGCATCCGATAGAGGACGCAGGTCGATTATACCACGGCGCCGCCCGTGCGCCGGGGCTGGACGGATCCTGCCGCCGCCACTATCATGATGCGCAGGGGCACAAGCCGACTCACCAGGGGGAAGGTCCATGTGCGGACGGAACGAGCGGCCGCCGCAGCACTGCATCATCGTCATCTTCGGGGCCAGCGGCGACCTGACCCGGCGCAAGCTCGCCCCCGCCCTCTACAACCTGGCCCGCGAGGAGCTGCTGCCGGAGCGGACCGTCATCGTCGGCTACGGTCGCACCGAGATGAGCGACGAGGAGTTCCGCGAGCACCTGCGCGAGAGCCTCTCCCGCTTCTCCCGCACCCAGCCGATCGAGGAGGAGGTCTGGGGCGACCTGGGCCGGCGCGCCTTCTACCAGCAGGGCGGCTACGACGAGCCCGACGCCTACGGGCGCCTCCAGCGGCGGCTCGGCGAGCTGGACGAGGAGTTCGCCACCGAGGGCAACCGCCTCTTCTACCTCTCGATCCCGCCCTCGGTGGTGCTGCCGATCCTGAACAACCTGCGCCAGGTCGGCAGCCTGGAGCGGCGCCGCCCGTGCGACGAAGGCGGCTGCGGCTGCCTGCGCGTGGTCTTCGAGAAACCGTTCGGCCACGACCTGGAGAGCGCCCGCGAGCTGAACGCCGAGATCGACCGCCTGCTCGACGAGGCCCAGGTCTTCCGCATGGACCACTACCTGGGCAAGGAGACGGTGCAGAACATCAGCGTGCTGCGCTTCGCTAACTCGATCTTCGAGCACGTCTGGCACTCCGAGTCGGTCCGCTTCGTGCGCGTCACCGTGGCCGAACAGATCGGCGTCGAGGACCGCGGCGGCTACTTCGACCAGACCGGCATCCTGCGCGACATCCTCCAGAACCACGTCCTCCAGCTCCTGACCCTGGTTACGATGGAGCCGCCCTCCTCGCTGGCGGCCGACGCCATCCGCGACGAGAAGGTCAAGGTGCTCCGCTCGCTGCGGCGCCTCACCGGCGAGGAGGTGCGCCGTTCGGTGATCCGCGGCCAGTACGGCGCCGGCGCGATGGACGGCGAGGACGTGCCCGCCTACCGCGACGAGCAGGGGGTGGACCCGCATTCCGACACGGAGACCTTCGTCGGCCTGCGCACCTACATCGACAACTGGCGCTGGGCGGGGGTGCCGGTCTACCTCTGCGCGGGCAAGCGCCTGGCCGAGAGCCTGGTCGAGGTCGCCGTCGAGTTCAAAGAGGTCCCCTCGATCCTGTTCGGCGCCATGGAGGGGGTCGACCTGAAGGCGAACCGCCTGGTGGTGCGCGTCCAGCCCGACGAAGGGGTCTCGCTGCGCTTCACCAGCAAGGTGCCGGGCCTGGGGCTGGAGCTGCGCAACGTGGAGATGGACTTCCCCTACGGCAGCGCCTTCCCCGCCGCCTCGCCCGAGGCATACGAGCGGCTGCTGCTCGACGTGATGAGCGGCAACGCGGCGCTGTTCACCCGACGCGACGAGGTGGAGCTGGCCTGGGAGTTCGCCACCACCATCCTGGAGGCGTGGGAACGGATGCCCCCGCCGGACTTCCCCAACTACGCCCCCGGCACCTGGGGGCCGATCTCCTCCGAGCGCTTCTTCGCCGAGAGCACCGACTACGGCAAGGCCGCCGACGACGCGTAGCCCGGCCGCCCGACGGCCGTTGCGGCGGCCGCGGGCGCCGGTTAGAGTGCTGCGTGAACCGCTCCACCCGCCGGGGGGGGTGAGCGCCTGCGGAGCGGCCTCCGCCGGCTCGACCCATGGGGCATCCTCGAACTGAAGCGCAGAGGAGGGCGGGAGATGACTGCCGTGGAAGCGGCCGCGCCGGCGGACTTCCCCGTGCGCGGCCTGCACGTCACTGTCGGCGGACGCGGCGATCTGGACCGGTGGGAGCGGTTCATCCGCGAGGCGCTCCCCGCCCGGGGGGCGAACCTGCTCGTGATGGAGGTGAACTACTCCTACGCCTACCAGAGCTACCCGGAGGTGGCCGGCCCCGAGCCGCTCGGCGCCGGGGACGTCGCCCGCCTGCTCGGGGCGGCCGAGGAGGCCGGCGTCGAGCTGGTCCCGCAGATCAACTGCTTCGGCCACCAGTCCCGGGGCGGGCGGAGCGGCGGGCTGCTGCGCGCCTTCCCCGAGTTCGACGAGACCCCGAGCATCCCCCAGGAGGCCGGTCAGGACACGCTCTACTGCCGCAGCTACTGCCCCCGCCACCCGCGCGTGCACGAGGTGGTCTTCGCGCTGATCGACGAGCTGGCCGAGGCGTTCGGCGCCCGGCGGTTCCACGTGGGGATGGACGAAGTCTTCCTGATCGCCGAGCAGGAGTGCCCGCGCTGCGCCGGCGAGGAGGCGGCCGAGCTCTTCGCCGACGAGGTGCGGGCCCTCCACGACCACCTGGCCACGCGGGGGCTCCAGATGTGGATGTGGGGCGACCGGCTGATCGACGCCGACCAGTTCGGCACCGGCAAGTGGGAGGGGAGCGCCAACGGCACGGCGCCGGCCGTGGACGAGGTGCCGAGCGACGTGGTGATCTGCGACTGGCACTACGAGCGCGCCTTCGAGACGCCGGCCTACTTCGCCGCCAAGGGCTTCCCCGTCCTCGCCTGCCCCTGGCGCAAGCAGGGCGTGGCCCTGGAGGAGCTGACCCTCATGCGGCGCCTGCGCTCGGAGAACGACCGCGCCCTCGGCATGCTCCAGACCACCTGGTGCGGCTTCGGGCGCTTCGTGCGCGCCTACGACGGCGAGCTCGACCCCGACCAGGACCGCTCGCGCAGCGCCGTGGAGGCGGCCGCCTGCTTCCGTGCCCTCTCTGCCGCCCTGCGCGGGGAGGACGGCTGAAGCGCCCCGCCGAAACGCATCTCGCCGACGGGCGCGCGAGACCGGGGACCGCTGCTCGACGGGGCCGGCCCTCGCCTGCTATACTGGCCGAGGGCGGCGCCGTCCGTCCCGTCCGATCCACGGACCTCTCGAAGGCCCTCCGCGCATGCGCAGCGACCGGCCGCTCAGGTGGTGCTACCGGCTCCTGATCGCCTGCATCCCGGCCTCTCTGCTGCTGGTCGTCTGGTTCCCCGAGGGCATCGTCCGGGGGATGGTGGCGCGGGAGGCCAGGTTCCTGTCCGGCATCGCCTACCGCCTCCAGCCCTTCTTCCCCGCCTGGCCGCAGTACTTCGGCGTGCAGACGCTGGTGGCCGCCATGCTGGCCTGCGCGGCCCTCTACCTTTTCGGCACGCTCGGGGCGGGGCCGAGGCCCCGGCTCGACCGGCGGGCGGTCTTCCCCGCGCTGGTCATCGCCTACGCCGCCTGGGCGGCGCTCGGCTACCTCTGGTCGGCCTGGCCCTATGCCACGCGGGCCACCGTGGTCCGTGAGCTGCCCTACTGGGCGCTCTGCGTGGCGGCCTATGCGCTCTGCGCCCGGCCGCGCCGTTGGCTCACCGTCGCGCGCGTCTTCGTGGTCAGCATCTCGATCGCCGCCCTGCTCCAGGCCGGGGTCTTCGTGGGCGCGGCGGCGATCTCCCGTCACCCCGAGCTGTACAAGAGCATCCTGGGCTCGGGGGCAACCCGCACGGGCGCGCTGTCCCTCGCCGAGGCGTTCCGCAAGCAAGCCATCTTCTTCGGTAATCCCAACTTCGGCTGCGCGTTGCTGCTGACGGGCATGTTGGCGTGCGCGGCGCTGCTGGTGCGGCATGTGCGGCGGGCGCGGGCCGGCGCCGAAGGAGCGAAGGCGCTGCGGTGGGCCTGGGTGGCGGCCGGCGTGCTGGCCATCGGCGTGATGGGCTTCGTCTTCGTGACGGCGAACGCCCTGGCCGGCTGGCTGGCAGCCGTGGTGGCGCTCGGGGTCTGGGCCATCGCCCTGCTGCCGCTGGGCAAGGCACGGCGCTGGGCCGTGGTCGGCATCCTGTTCGTGGCGGGCGTGGCCGCGGTGGCGCTGCTGGCCTCGGACCGGCTCTGGACGGCGTCCCTGCGCGCCGTGCTCTCGCCGCGGCGGACGACCTCCCTGCGCGTGGTGGACTGGCTGGCATCGAGCGAGCTCTACCTGCGGCGCCCCATCGGCGGGTGGGGCATGGGGACGTTCCCGGCCACGCACTCGCAGTTCTTCCCGCGCCTGGCGCAGAAGATCCCCTGGACCGCCACCACGCGGACGACGCATCCCCACAGCGAGTTCTTCCGGCTCGCCGCCGAACAGGGCTCGGTCGGGCTGCTGCTCTACCTGGCGATGCTCGGCTACGCGTTCGGGGTCTCCTACGCAGCCCTGCGGCGCCGCCCGCTCGAAGAGCGGCTCGTGGGTTATGCCCTCTGGGCGGGGGCGATGACGTTCGTAGTGCAGGGAATGTTCGGCAAGGCGCCGGTGAACTGGGCGTTCGCGACGAACTTCTACCTGCTGCTCGGCGTTCTGGCTTCCTCGGCCCGTCGGCCACTCGGGCGGGAGGCGCCGGAGGAGGAAGCGCCGGAAGCTGCGCCGCTTCGCCTGCACGTGCCGGCGCTGCTCGCGCTCGCCGTGACGGCGGCGCTGATAGTCTGGGCCTGGTGGGAGTGGGGACTCGGTGCCTACGACAGCATGGTCCACATGTATCGGGCGCGCGGCGCCCAGGAGCACCTCGGCGTGCGGGGCCAGGGCTGGGCGAACCTGGAGGCGTTCGAGCGGAACCTGGCCGCGGCCCGCCACCGCTGCCTCTGGCCCGACGAGGTGCTGCACATGGACTACGCCATCGGCTGGTTCCTGGCCGAGAGGGGGCAGCACGAGCGCGGGCTCGCCAGGCTCCAGCAGGTCCAGCAGACGGCACCCGAGTTCCTCGACACCCGCTACCTGATGGCGCTCTGCTACGTCGGGTTGGATCGCCCGCAGGAGGCGCTCGACCAGCTCGTCCGCTACCTGACCCGCAACCCCTACATGCCTGACCGGGCGGCCACCCCCTCAGCCCGGCGCCGCGCCCGCATCGTCTCCGACGCCTACAGCTTGCTCGCCGCCCTCCGCATGGACCTGGCCACGCAGATGCTGGAGGAGCACGTGCTCTCGCGGCTGGGGCAACCGGGGGACTGGATAGTGGAGGACTACCCCAGCGCGGCGGAGGTGCGCAAGCTGCTGCACTTCTACTTCCTGGCCGGCCGGTGGACCCGGGCGAGGGAGCTCGTCGAGAAGGTGGAGGCGTTCTTCGCCTCGGCCGAGCTGGCCGCCCCCCGCCTGCGCGTCGATGCCCTGGAGGAGGTCCGCCGGGTCGCGGCCACCTACCGGCGCTCGGGGCAGGAGGCGCACCACCGGCTCCACGAGCAGATCAGGGAGCGGTTCCCCGACGCGTGGGCCGGGCAGGCGGGATGACGGCGGGTCAATCGCCCCGGGCGGAGCGGGCGAGCGCGATGCGCCCCGAGCGGGCCATCTCCCGCACGCCGTAGGGACGCAGCAGGTCGAGCATCGCCTCGATCTTCTCCTCGGTGCCGGACAGCTCGATCATCACGTCGCTGCGCCCCACGTCCACCACGCGCCCCCGGAAGATGTCCACCAGCTCCAGTATCTCGCCCCGCTTGCCCACGGGCGCCCGCACGCGGATCAGCGCCAGGTCGCGCTCCACGCACGCCATGCCGCTGTAGTCCTGCACCTTGACCACGTCGATGACCTTGCCGAGCTGCTTGCGCACCTGCTCCAGGATCGACTCGTCGCCCGCCACCACAATGGTCATGCGGCTCAGCTCGGGGTCCTCGGTCTCGCCCACGGCCAGGCTGTCGATGTTGAACCCCCGCGCGCTGAACAGGCCCGCCACGTGCGCCAGCACGCCCGGCCTGTTCGCCACCAGAGCGCTGATGATATGCTTCGGCGTCTGAGCCATCGTCACCCTCCGTTCGAGGCCCGCCCTCACGCCATGCCGCTGAGCATCTGGTCGATCGCCTCGCCCGCCGGAACCATCGGGAAGACGTTCTCCTCCGGCGAGGTGCGGAAGTCGATCAGCACCGGACCCTTCTCCACCCCCATCGCACGCTCCAGCGCGCCACGCACCTGGCCCGGCTCCTCCACCAGGATGCCGACCGCCCCGTACGACTCGGCCAGCGCCACGAAGTCCGGGTTCCCGCTGGCCAGGTAGGTGTGCGAATACCTCCGGTCGAAGAACAGCTCCTGCCACTGGCGCACCATCCCCAGGTAGCCGTTGTTCAGAAGCGCGATCTTGATCGGCAGCCGGTGCGCCACCGCCGTGGCGAGCTCCTGGATGTTCATCTGGAGCGAGCCGTCGCTGGTGATCAGCACCACCGTCTTGCCGGGCCGCCCGAACTGCGCGCCGATCGCCGCCGGCAGACCGTAGCCCATCGTCCCCAGACCGCCGGAGGAGAGGAACGTGCGCGGCGCGCTGTAGAGGTAGTACTGCGCCGCCCACATCTGGTGCTGCCCCACGTCGGTCGCCACGATCGCCCGCCCCTCGGTGACCCGGTAGATCTGCTCGATCACCGCCTGGGGCTTGACCTCGTCCTCGCTGGGGCGGTAGCTCAGGGGGAACTGCTCCTTCCACGCGGCGATCTGCTCCAGCCACTCGGGGCGGTCACGCTCCTCGACCAGCTCAAGGAGGCCCTCAAGGGCCGTGCGGGCGTCGCCGACCACCGGGATGTCGACCGGCACGTTCTTGCCGATCGAGGCCGGGTCGACGTCGACGTGGATGATGCGCGCCCCGCTGGCGAACTGCTCGACCTTGCCGGTGATCCGGTCGTCGAAGCGCGCGCCCACGGCGATCAGGCAGTCGCTCTGCGTCACCGCGTAGTTGGCGTAGACCGTCCCGTGCATCCCGAGCATGTGCAGCGAGAGCGGGTCGGTCTCGGGGAAGGCCCCCAGGCCCATCAGCGTGGTGGTCACCGGGATGCGCCCCTTGCGGGCCAGCGCCCGCAGCGCATCGCAGCCCCCGGCGGTGATCACCCCGCCCCCGACGTAGAGGACGGGCCGCCGGGCGGCGTTGATCGCCTCGGCCGCGCGCCCGAGCTGCCCGGCGTGGGCGCCGCTGAAGGGCCGGTAGCCGGGCAGGCGCATCGCCGTGTCGGGCTCGCCCTCGACGGCGGCGACGGTCACGTCCGAGGGCAGGTCGATCAGCACCGGCCCCGGCCGGCCGGTCGAGGCGATGTGGAATGCCTCGCGCAGGATGCGGCCCAGCTCGCGCACGTCCTTGACCAGGTAGTTGTGCTTGGTGACGGGGCGGGTGATGCCGGTGATGTCGGCCTCCTGGAAGGCGTCGTTGCCGATCAGGTGGGTCTTGACCTGCCCGGTGATGGCGACCAGGGGGACGCTGTCCATGAAGGCGGTGGCGATGGCGGTGACCAGGTTGGTGCCGCCGGGCCCGCTGGTGGCGATGCAGACGCCGGTCCTGCCGGTGGCGCGGGCGTATCCGTCGGCCATGTGCCCGGCGCCCTGCTCGTGGCGGGTGAGGATGACCTCGAAAGGCGCGTCGTACAGCTCGTCGAAGAGGCTGATGACGGCGCCGCCGGGCAGGGCGAATATGTGCTCGACCCCCTGCTCGCACAGGGCCTCGATCAGGATGGTCGCTCCGGTCTTGCTCATCGCGCAGTTCCGTCGTGGGATATCGTGGGGCGCGGATCGGCGCCGGCGGGCCAGTATAGCCCGCCGCCGTCGCTGCGTCCAACGGAAACGTCCGGGCGAGCGCCCGGGCTCAGAGGATGCCCTCGCCGAAGCCGCCGGTGTCGCGCTCGCGCAGCGAGCGCCGGGGGCCCTTGCCGACCGAGCCGGGCTCCTCTTGCTGCGGCTCTTCTTGCGCAGGCTGCTCGGCCTCCGGCTCCACAGGCGCGGGTTCGAAGGCCGATTCGGGCTCTTCGGGCTCGGGGGCCGGCTGGAACTCAGCGGGTTCTTCCTCCTCCCAGGCGGAGACGGGCTCGGGGCCTTCCTCTTCTACCTCGGCTCCGACTTCCTCCTCCTCATCCCAGGCGGAGATCAGCTCCGGCTCCCCCGCTTCCTCTTCGGCCAGGGCGTGGGCGTAGGTGAGTATCCCTTCTTCCTCTTCCTCTTCCTCTTCCTCTTCCT
>CAYSWA010000010.1:17408-80647 GCA_964434535.1 uncultured candidatus Brocadiaceae bacterium
TTCCTGTTCCTGTTCCTGTTCCGGCTCTGCCTCGGGCTCCTCGGGGGCCGCCTCGACTTCCTCTTGCTCTTCCTGGGCGGCCTCCTCGTATTCCTCGGCCAGCTCGTCGAGTCCGGCGCCGGTGTACTCGTGGAGCGGCTCGATTCCCTCGCGGGCGCGACGGGCCTCTTCCTCGTAGGCGGCCAGCACGGTGATCTGGAGCACCTCCCGGCAGGGGGTGTTGATGGGATGGGCGACGTCGACGTGGTACTTGTCGCTCCCGCCGCCTTCGTCGCGCCGGTCGGGCAGGCCCTCGCCGCAGGTGTTGCAGTACTTGGCGCGCAGCTCGTTCTTGGCCCCGCAGTGGGGGCAGTTGGCGGTGAGCTTGCGGCTGGGCATGGCCACGAAGTGCCCCTTGCGGCCCTCAATGACCCGCAGGTCATGCACGACGAAGTCGTCGTCTATCGTGACACTGCAGAATGCGCGGAGCCGGTCGGTGCGATCTTGCATCAGTTTGACGCGCACTTCCGTGATGTTCAACGCAGGTCCCTCCTCAATCTCAGCGAACGGATGTTTGCGTGCCACGCCGGCAGACTCTGCACGACCGCGCAACGGACTGCGAGTTCGGACTCGACGGCCCGGGCCACCCGCTCCGCTCGCGACCGCCCCCGCGCGATGACGAAGAAGCTCGAACCGCTGCCCGACAGCAGGTGCCCGCGCGCGCGGCGCACCTCGCTGCACTGCGCGAGGGCGCGCCGCAGCGCGCGCAGCTCCTCGCTCTCGGCGCAAGCCGCCTCCTCGAGGTCGTTGCGCAGGCAGCGACCCAGCCGCTCCGGGTCTCCTTCCGACAGCGCCTCTACTACATTGTCACCTGCGGCACCCCGATCTGTCAAGCCGGCTGCCGCCCGTTCGTAGACGCGCGCCGTCGAGACGGGGAGCTCGGGCATCACCAGCACGTAATGCAGCGTCGCCGGGCAGGGCAGCGGCGTGACCCGCTCCCCCCGGCCCTCGCAGAGCGCCGCGCCGCCGGTCAAGAAGAAGGGCACGTCCGAGCCGAGCCCGGCGGCCATCGCGGCCAGCTCGTCCTCCGACGGCGAAAGCTCCCACAGCTGCGCCAGCGCCAGGAGCGTGATCGCGGCGTCGGAGCTGCCGCCGCCGAGGCCGCCGCCGACGGGGATGCGTTTGGTCAGCCGCACGTCGGCCCCGCGTTCGGCGCCGCAGAGCTCCCGCAGCAGCCGGGCGGCCCGCAGCACCAGGTTCGTCTCGTCGCTCGGCAGGTCGGCCCCAACGCATTCGAGCCGAAGCCGCCCGTCCTGCCTGGCCTCGAGCTCGATCTCGTCGCAGAGGCTTACCGCCTGCATGACGGTGCGGATCTCGTGGTAGCCGTCGGGCCGCCGGCCGAGGACTTCCAGGCCCAGGTTCACCTTGGCGGGGGCGCAGAGGCGCAGCACGCCGGGGGCGGGCCGTTCACTCATCGGCCTCCTCCCCCCGCACCTCGAAGAGCGTGAGCTGGCTCTGCCCGTAGATGCGTCGATCGACCTGGTAGAGCCGGCGGGCCGGCCAGACCGCGTGGGGGATCGGCCGGTGGTGCAGCACCAGCAGGCCGCCCGGCGCGATCCAGCGGCCGATCGAGCCCTCCAGCGCCTCGAAGAGCCGGGCCCTCGCGTTGGGGTCGTCCACCATGGCATAGGGCGGATCGACGAAGACCAGCCCCGCCGCCAGCCCGCTCGGCGGAGCCAGCCGCACCGGCAGGCTCAGCACGTCCGCGCGCAGCACGCGGCAGCGCTCGGCCAGTGCGCACAGCTCGGCGTTCTCCCGGGCCAGCTCGACCAGGCGGGGGTCCTGCTCGACGAAGACGCCGCTCTCGGCGCCGCGGCTCAGCGCCTCCAGCCCCAGGGCCCCGCTGCCGCAGAACAGGTCGAGCACCCGGGCCCCCGGCACGTCGAGCCGGATGATGTTGAACAGCGACTCCTTGACCCTGTCCAGCATGGGGCGCAGGGAGTCGAGGTCCAGCGACTCCAGGCGTATGCCGCCGGCGCTGCCGCCGATGATGCGCAAGGGATGCCTCCGCACGGATTGGGGCGGGGCCGCCTCAGCCTTCCTCGCCGGCCATCTCGGCGGGGGTGACGGCTACGATGCAGACGCCGCTGGAGCGGGCGCGGCGCTCGATCTCGTCGCGGTCCAGCGCGATGGTGCGGCCGGCCTCGACGGCGAGCAGGTCGACGCCGGAGCTCTGGAGCGTGTCCACAGTGTCCGGACCGATGCAGGGCAGGTCGAAGCGCTCGTCGTGCCCTTCCCTGGGCACCTTGACGGCGACCGCCCCTCCCCCGGCGAGCCGGCCGCCGCGCTCCAGCGTGGCGTCGGTGCCGTCGATGCCCTCGACGGCGAGGACGGCGCCGTCCTTGACCACGATGCACTGGCCGATCTGCATGGCGGCGATCTGCTTGGCCAGCGGCCAGCCGAAGCGCACGTCGCGCCACTGGGCCTCGGTGGGCCGCCGGGCGGTCAGGCAGCCGGACGGCACCAGCAGGTCGGGGCAGAACTCGGGGACGCTGCCCACGGCGATGCCCTCCCTGTCGAACTCGTCGGCCACGGCGCCCAGGATGGTATGGTCTTGCCGGCTGCGCAGGCGGCCGTACCAGAGCTGGATGGTGCGCAGGTCCGGCAGCATGGCGAGCTTGCTGTCGTACATGCGCCGCTTGCGGATCGCCCCGCACATGAGCATGGCCTCGGCGCCGGCCGCCTTGAAGAGCCTGATCCACCGGCCGAGCCGGGCCAGCCCGGCCCAGTGCCACTGGTCGACGAGGCGGGCCAGCTCCTCGTCGGCTTCCCCCCGTATGCCCACGCCGACGACGCGGGCGCCGCGGGCCTTCAGCGACTCGGCCACGCGCCGGGGCAGCAGGCCCGAGCCGCACAGGACGCCGATGGTGCGCCCGCTCAAATCGCCGCAGGGCTCGGGCTCGGCCATCGTCACTGCCTCAGTTGCCCGTCGCCGATGACGCGCCACTTGTAGCTGGTCAGCTCCTCCAGCGCCATCGGCCCGCGGGCGTGGAGCTTGTCGGTGCTGATGCCGATCTCGGCGCCGAGGCCGAACTGCTCCCCGTCGGAGAAGCGCGTCGAGGTGTTGACGAAGACGCAGGCCGAATCTACCTCGTCCAGGAAGCGCCGGGCGCTGCGCACCTCGCTGGTGACGATCGCGTCGCTGTGGTGCGAGCCGTAGCGGTTGATGTGCTCGATCGCCTCGGCCAGGCCGCTGACCACGCGCACCGAGAGCGTCCGGTCCAGGTATTCGGTGAGCCAGTCCTCGGGGGTGGCCTTCTTGAGGTCCGGCATCATCTCGCAGCAGGTCTCGCAGCCGCGCAGCTCGACGCCCTCCTCCTCGAAGACGGGCCGCATGCGGGGCCAGAACGCGGGCGCGATCTCGCGGTGCACCAGCAGCGTCTCCATGGCGTTGCAGACGCCGGGGCGCTGGCACTTGGCGTTGCGGCAGATCGCCACGGCCATCTCCAGGTCGGCCGTGGCGTCCACGAAGACGTGGCAGACCCCCTCGTAGTGCTTGATGACCGGCACGGTGGCGCCCTCGACGACGGCGCGGATCAGGCCCTTGCCGCCGCGCGGGATCACCACGTCGATGTACCGGTCGGCCGTCAGGAGCTCGCCGACGACGGCCCGGTCGGTCGTCTCGACGAGCTGGACGGCGCGGGGGTCGATGCCGGCCTCCTCGCAGCCGGCGGCGAGCTGCTTGTGAATGGCCAGGTTGGAGTGGATCGCCTCCTTGCCGCCGCGCAGGATGACGGCGTTGCCGCTCTTCAGGCAGAGGGAGGCGGCGTCGGCCGTCACGTTCGGGCGCGACTCGTAGATCATGCAGATCACGCCGAGCGGCACGCGCACCTTGTCCAGCTTCAGCCCGTTGGGCAGCACCCAGCCGTCGATGACGCGCCCGACCGGGTCGCGCAGGGCGGCGACTTTGCGCAAGGAGCCGGCCATGCCCTCGATGCGGGCGTCGCTCAACTCCAGGCGGTCGAGCATGGCGCAGGAGAGGCCGGCCTGGCGGCCGGCTTCGAGGTCTTCGGCGTTCTGCGCCTTCAGCTCGTCGCTCGCCGCCAGCAGGTGGGCGGCCATGCCCTCCAGGGCGGCGTCCTTCTGGGCGGTGGAGGCGCGCGCGGCGCTGCCGGCGGCCTGCCGCGCGGCGCGGCAGAGCCCGCCGACGTATTCCTTGATGTCGGTGATCTCCGTCATCGCTGGGTTCCGTTTGGTGGTGCGCTAAGCTTCCCGTTGATAGTGGCGCCGGCGGGCGGCCAGCGCGTTGAGCGCGCCGAAGAGCAGGGCCGTGACCACGAAGGCGGCCGCCGGCACCCCCACCGAGAGGTGGCGCCACGTCAGCGCCCGCTCCCAGGTCGAGCCGCTCACCTGCGGCGTCGGCCCGGCGCGCCTGCGCGCGGGGACCGGTTCGAACTGGCTGACCTCTTCGCCGGGCGCGGCGAAGCCGTAGTCCTCGCGCGCCACACGCTCGATGGCCTCCGGCGAGCTGAGCAGCGCGTCCCGCTCGGCCCTGAGCCGCTCGTTCTGCAGCTCCAGCCGCTCCAGGCGGGCCTTCCGGCGGGCCTCCTCGATCTGCATGCGCTCGAGCTGGTGGCCCCGCCGGGCCAGGATCGCCCCCATCAGCGCCGCCACCAGCGTCGTCAGCAGCACCGGCAGCCAGAATGACCTGGAGGAGAACACGTCCATCGGCACCGCTCCGGGGCGTGGAAGCGCGCGGCCCACCCACTGCTATAACAGGAAGCGCGCCGCGCTGTCAACCTCGCCGCGTGACGCCCCCGGCGGGCCTACTTCAGAAAGAGCTCGATGACGGGCACCTCGACCTCGGGCTTGCGCACGGGCAGCCGCAGCGCCAGGTCGCCGCCCTCCCCTTGGTACTCGGGCTGGAAGTGCGCCCCGCCGCCGAGGGGCAGCTCGCTGGCGTCGTTGAGGATCTGCGCGTAGGCGACCTTGCCGGCCATGCCGGGCAGGTGGATGACGCCGATCGGCCAGTTCAGCACGTGCACGTAGAGGCGGCGCGTCGCGGGGTTGTAGGTCAGGCGGCAGTCCGGCGGCGCGCGGAAGCCCTCCGGCGCCTGCGTGCAGCCGTAGATGGCCCGCCCGTGCCGTTTCATCCACTCGCCCATGCCGCGCAGGCGGTCCATGGCGCGCGCGTCGAACTCGCCCCGCGCCGTCGGGCCGACGTTCAGCAGCAGGTTGCCGCCCTTGCTGACCGACTCGATCAGCAGCAGCAGGCACTGCCGGACGCTCTTCCAGGTGTACTCGTCGCGGTAGTAGCCCCACGAGCCGCTGAAGGTCTGGCAGGTCTCCCAGGGCACCCGCCGGCCGTCGACCGCGACCCATTCGCTGACCATGAACTGCTCGGGGGTCTTGAAGTCCCAGCCGCCGGGCACGTCGTTCAGGTCGAGGCGGTCGTCGATGATGATCTCGGGCTGGAGCCCGCGGGTCAGATCGAGGATCTTCTCGGACTGCCAGTCCCCCCGCCCCTTGCCGTCCTCGCCGGGGAAGGAGAAGTCGTAGAAGATCACGTCGATCTTGCCGAAGCGGGTGAGCAGCTCGCGCACCTGCGCGCGCATGTATTCGGCGTAGTTCGCCACGTCGCGCTGCTTGCTCTGCTCGCGGGCCCCGGCGTCGTCCCGCATCGGGTGATGCCGGTCGATGGGGTATGCGGGGTGGTGCCAGTCGAGCAGGCTGTAGTAGAAGCCGACGCCGAGGCCCTCCTCGCGGAACGCCTCGACCATCGGGCCGAGCAGGTCGCGCCCGTAAGGCGTGTTGGTCACCTTGTAGTCGGTGACCTGCGAGTCCCAGAGGCAGAAGCCCTCGTGGTGCTTGGTGGTCACGACGAAGTACTTCATGCCCGCCTCACGCGCGGCGCGGGCCCACCGGCGAGGATCGTAGAGGTCGGGATCGAAGTGCTCGAAGTACTTCCGGTACTCTTCGTCCGGGATGCGCTCCTGGCTCTTGACCCACTCGTGGCGCGCGGCAAGGGCGTAGAGGCCCCAGTGGATGAACATGCCGAACCGCGCGCGGGTCCACCACTCCATGTGCTCCGGCACCTGGAACGAATCGCCGCCCATAGCGCGTCTCCTCAGTCAGCAGGGGAACAAGCCGGCACTCTATGTCCGGCTCGCCGGCCTGTCAACGGCACGGCCGACGCCTTTACACCGCCCCGCGCATTGCCTATAGTGACGCCGGCACCGGACCCCCGATACAGGTACAGAGACCGTGAACGGCC
The DNA here is from genome assembly GCA_964434535.1 of uncultured candidatus Brocadiaceae bacterium. Lineage (GTDB taxonomy): Bacteria > Planctomycetota > Brocadiia > SM23-32 > SM23-32 > SM23-32. The sequence goes on from CAYSWA010000010.1 coordinate 23,662, forward strand.
GCGAGATCGTCCGCCGCACGCTCACCTTCGGGCGCCCCGAGCGGATCGCCATGTCCCTGCCCGAACCCTACCCGAACGACTTCCGCTTCGCCGGGCCCGGCCCCGACCCCGCCCACCCCGAGGGCGGCTGGGAGGAGGTGGGCGGCGGGCGCTGGGAGCGCAACGACGAGTGGGGCAACACGTGGGCCCGCATCGAGGGCTTCAGCAAGGGCGAGGTCGCCCGCGGCGCCGTCGAGGACTGGGACCGGCTCGACGAGGTCGAGCTGCCCGACTACGACCTGGCGGAGCGTTACGAGGGCCTGCGCGCGGCGTTCGAGCACGCGCCCGGCAAGTTCCACGTCGGCTCCCTGCCCGGCTTCCCCTTCAACGTGGCGCGGAAGATGCGGCGGCTCGACAACTTCCTGGTCGACGTGCTCGCCGAGCCCGAACGGGCCGAGCGGCTGCTGGCCATGGTCGAGGAGCAGCTCGCCCGCGCCATCCGGCGCATGGGCAGCGCGGGCGCCGACGCCGTCATGTTCCCCGAGGACTGGGGCACGCAGGACCGCCTGCTGGTCAGCCCCGCCGTCTGGGAGCGGATGTTCCGCCCCGGCTTCGAGCGGCTCTGTCGCGTCGCGCGCGAGGCCGGCGTCTTCGTGCTGATGCACTCCTGCGGCTACATCTACGAGGCGATGGAGGGCCTGATCGCGGCGGGGATCGACTGCTTCCAGTTCGACCAGCCGGAGCTCTACGGGGTCGAGCGGCTCGCCGAGGAGTTCGGCGGGCGGGCGACGTTCTGGTGCCCGGTCGACATCCAGAAGGTGCTCCAGAGGCGGGACGCCGAGCGCATCCGCGCCGCCGCCCGGCGCATGATCGAGCGGCTCGGCGCGGCCGGGGGTGGCTTCATCGCGGGCTACTATCCCTCGAACGAGGCGATCGGCCTCGACCCGAAGTGGCAGGACGTCGCCTGCCGGGCCTTCGTCGAGCACGGCGCGCCGCAGCTCTGGCCGGAGCTGAACGAGCGGCTCGCCGCCCCGGCGTAGGCGGGCGGAGACCGGGAGGGACGCCGGCATGAGCGGCATCGAGCTGCGCACCGAGGGCTGGCTCTGCGCGCTGCCCCTGCTCGCCTACCTCTACGGCTCGGTCCCGTTCGGCTTCCTCGCCGCGAAGCTGCTCAGGGGCGTCGACATCCGCACCACCGGCAGCGGCAACATCGGCGCCACGAACGCCGCCCGCGTGCTCGGCTTCAAGTTCTTCCCGCCCATCTTCCTGCTCGACGTCTCGAAGGGCCTGCTGCCGACGCTGGCCGCGCGGTTGCTGGCGAGCGGGGGCGCCTTCGTGCCGCACCCCCTCGCCGTCGGCGCCGGCCTGGCGGCGATCCTCGGGCACGTCTTCCCCGTCTGGCTCGGCTTCAAGGGGGGCAAGGCCGTGGCCACCAGCACGGGCGTCTTCCTGGTGCTGGCGCCGTGGTCGGTGCTGGTGGCGGCCGGCGCGTGGGCGCTGGTCTTCGCCCTGTGGCGCTACGTCTCGCTCGCCTCGATGACGGCCGCCGTGGCCCTGCCCGTCTCGGTCTGGTTCATCCACCCCGACCCGCTCGGGACGGGGCGGTACCTGACCGCCTTCGCGGCCCTCGGCGGGGCGCTGGTCATCTACCTGCACCGGGCCAACATCCGCCGCCTGCTCGCCGGCACGGAGCACAAGATCGGCGCCGGGGGGCGGGAATCGGCCTGAGCGCCGCTCACTCGCCGGTCAACACGATCTTGCCGAACTGCTCGCCCTCCTCCAGCCGCTGCTGGGCGGCGCGCAGCTCCACGAGCGCCTCGCCCGGGGCCGGCTCAGGGTCCGGCAGGTCTTCGATTTCGATCACTTCCGGTCCGCCGTGTCGGCGGATGGCGGCGGCTTTCATGCCTCGGCTCTTTCATCTTGCGGCGGCTGGCTTGCTTTGGGCACCTCGGGCAGGGCCATCAAGGGCTGCCAGTCGGGCTCGGGGTCGCGCCCGAGCGCCTCCAGGAAGCGGCCCGTCAACTCGGCGCTGAGCGCTGGGGGGTCGTCGTCCTTGTCGAGCGCCAGGTAGCCGCCGGCCATCATGCCGTGCCCGCCGGCCTGTGTGCGCTCGCCGACCACGCGGCGGAGCATCTCGCCGGCGCGGGCGTCGCGGCGCGAGGTGCGCAGCGAGAGCACCAGGCGGTCTTCGTAGGCCCCCGTGCACAGGACCCACTCGATGCCCTCTGCGCTGGCGAGCATGTCCGCCATCTCCGCCGCGCGGTCGGGCGTGGACATGGCGGGCAGGTGCGAGACGAGCACGCCGTCCGCCACGCGCGCGGAGCGTATGGCGGCGTCGAGCTCGGCGAAGAAGGCGATGGGGTGGCGGGGGTGGTGCAGGCGGCCCAGCAGGGGCTGGTCGCAGAGCGGGAACGCCTCCAGGAAGGCGGCGATGTCGGCCGGCGCCGCCTCGCGGCCCAGGTCCTGCGTCTCGGTGCCGATCCCGTAGCAGATGGCCGTGGCGAGCAGGGGCGGGATCGGCGCGCCGGCGGCGACCAGGTATTCGGTGGCTATCGTCGTGACCGCCCCGTAGGCGGGGCGCACGTCGGCCAGCGGCACGCCGCTGATCTCCTCGCCCGGGTGGTGGTCGATGACCGCCAGGACCTCGCGGCCCTCGCCCAGCGAGTTGTTGCCGAAGGCCGGCTGCGTGTCGACCAGCACGATCCCGTCGTCGGGGCGGAACTTGATGTTGGCCACCGACCAGAGCGGCGCTTCGAGCAGGCGGACCATCTCGCGGTTCTCCGCCCGCCCGACGATGCCGCCGTAGACGATGCGCGACTTGACCCGGGGCACCGTGCCGATCAGGTGCGAGAGGCACAGAGCGCCGGCGATCGCGTCGGGGTCCGGGTTGTCGTGGACCAGGATGAGCACCCGCTCCCGGCCGGCGACCAGGTCGAGCAGTTTCTCGACCCGGGCCTCGCTCGATGGCAGTCTCCCTCCGGCCATGGTCTCCTCGCGGCGCCGCTCACGCCTCGTGCGGGCGGGCGATGAACTTCTCCACCATGTGATGGGGATGGTAGCTCTCTTTGGCCTTGCGCAGGCCGGGGATGCCGAGGTCCTGTTCGCGGTTGACGAACTCGAACCCCTCCAGACCGCGCTCGCAGAACCACTTGTTGATGACCTGGTAGAGGCCGGTGAACCGGGTCATCGCCTTCTCGAAGTGCACGACGGCCGTCTCGTCGTTGAGCGGCTCGCCGATGCTGAACGCCTCGATGCGCCCGTCGATGCGCACGGCCCCGCCGCGCAGCGCGAAGTCCTCGCAGTTGCGGAGCGTCTCGCGCAGCGCCCAGTACTCCTCGGCCAGCCCGGGGCTCCCCTCCAGCTCCCGCTCGCCGAACCAGCGCTCGATCATCTCGGCCACCTCCCCGGCGTTCTCCGGGCCGAGCTCGACGTACTCGCACTCGTAGGAGGAGAGGCAGCGGTTGACCAGGTTCTGCTGGCGGTGATACTTGCGGCCGGCCAGCTCGACCAGGTCCCGGCGGCGGTAGACGTAGTCGAAGTTGTCACGGTCCGGCTCGACCCGCAGGCCGGCCCCGGCGAGTGCGTCGGCCGTCTCGCGGGGGATGCGGTGGAACGAGGTGACCCCGAGCGTGCGCAGCTCCCTCAGCAGCGCGGGGAGGTCGACCTCGCCCACGGGCGGCCCCAGCACATGGCGTTCGCCCCCGTAGGATTCGAAGAACAGCAGCGCCCCGTCGGCCCGCGTCCGGCGCACCGGCCGGTAGTAGCGCCAGACGTAGAGGTTGCAGAAGGTCAGCTCGGAGACCTGCGGCGGGTGGCTTCGCAGCCGCTCGGCCACCAGCTCCCGGTCGCCCAGCTCCAGCGGCTTCGGCTCGTCCATGCGTTCGCTGCCGTCTTGATCGGGGTAAGGGGCTTGGCGGCGGCGTCAGTGCCGGGGGGGGGCCAGGCGTTCGAGCTGCGCCCTCAGCTCGTCGGGCTCGCCCGTCGGCTCGCGGCAGGCGCCGCCGTAGCAGAGATAGGCCGTGGGGCGCCCGTCGGGCGGCTCCCTGCCCTCCAGCAGCGGCACCTCCTCGGCCAGCTCGCCGGCCCGGCCCAGGGCACAGCCCGCCCGCGCGAGGTGGGGCAGGCAGAACTCGTCCGCCACCGCCCGCAGCGCCTCGCCGCCCGGCTCGCCGACTCCCACGATAGCCAGCTCGCGCGGCTCGGACAAATGCCACAGCGCCGCCTGGAGCATGGTCGCCGCGCCCTGGGGGCTCTGCTCCATGAGGGCGAGGGCCGCGCGGAGCGCGCGTTCGGCCGCCTCGCCATACGCGCGCTGCCCTGTCAGCCCTGCCAGCCGCAGCAGCGCCAGGCACGCCGTCGAGCTGCCCGAGGGCAGGGGCTGGTCGCTGCCGGTGCGCAGCGGGGCGATGAGCTGCTCGTTGCCTGCGCCGACCTCGGCGAAGAGCCCGGCCTCCTCGTCCCAGTACTCCTCCAGCATGGCGTCGCCGAGCTCGCGCGCGCGGCAGAGCCACTCCAGCTCGAACGTCTCCTCGTAGAGGTCGATCAGCGCCGCGCAGACGAGCGCGTGGTCGCAGAGGAAGCCGGGCACGCGGGCCCGCCCCTCCTGCCAGGCGTGCATGAGCCGGCCGTCGGGGCGCATCTGGCGGAGGACGAACTGCGCGCACTTCACGGCCGCCTCCAGCGGCGGCGGGCGGCGCGAGGCGCGGTGCAGCCGCACCAGCCCGCTGACGGCGAGCCCGTTCCAGTCGGCGAGCACCTTCCGGTCGATGGCCGGGGCCGGCCGCTGCCGGCGGCATTCCAGCAGGCGGCTGCGGCTGCGCCGCACGATCTCGTCCACCCGGCCCCGCTCCAGGCCGAACTCCTCGGCGAGCTTCGCCGGGGGGACGCTCAGGTGCAGCACGTTCTTGCCTTCCTCCCAGTTGCCGGCCTCGGTGGCGCCGAAGTAGCGCGCGGCGAGCCGCCCGTCCTCCTCGCCGAGGCACTCGATCATCTCGGCATGGGTCCAGACGTAGTAGCGGCCCTCGGCGCCCTCGCTGTCGGCGTCCTGCGCGCAGTAGAAGCCGCCCTCCGGGTCGCGCAGCTCGCGCAGCAGGTAATCGGCGGCGGTCTCGGCTGCGGAGAGGTAGGCAGAGCGGGAGGTCAGCCGGTGGGCGTCGGCGTAGATGCCGATGAGCTGGGCGTTGTCGTAGAGCATCTTCTCGAAGTGGGGCACCAGCCAGCGGCGGTCGACGGCGTAGCGGTGGAAGCCGCCGCCGAGGTGGTCGCGGATGCCGCCGGCGGCGATGCGCTCCAGCGTGCCCTCCAGCATCAGCTTCGCCCGGTCCTCGTCGCGCTCGGCCCAGATCCTGAGCAGGAACTCCAGCGCCGGCGCCTGGGGGAACTTCGGTTGCGTGCCGAAGCCGCCCAGCTCCATGTCGTACTGCGAGGAGAACGCCTTCATCGCCCCGCCGAGCAGCTCCTCGGAGAGCTCCCCCTCGGGCTCGGCGGGCTCGGAGCTCCGGCGCAGGGCCTCCAGCACTTCCCGGGCGGAGCCGGCCACCTCGTCCCGCCGCTCCTCGTATGCCTCCCGCACGGCTTCCAGCACGCGGGGGAAGCCCGGCATGCCGTCGCGGTTCTCCGGGGGGAAGTACGCGCCCCCGTAGAAGGGCACCAGCTCGGGCGTGAGGAAGACGGTGAGCGGCCAGCCGGCCCGGCCGCTCAGCAGCTGCACGGCCCGCACGTAGAGCTCGTCCAGGTCCGGGCGCTCCTCGCGGTCGACCTTGATGCAGACGAAGCCCTCGTTCATCCGGCGGGCGATCTCGGGGGCCTCGAAGCTCTCCCGCTCCATCACGTGGCACCAGTGGCAGGCGGAGTAGCCGATGCTGAGCAGGATCGGCTTGTCCTCCTCGCGGGCGCGCTCCAGAGCCTCCTCCCCCCAGGGATACCAGTCGACGGGGTTGAAGGCGTGCTGGCGCAGGTAGGGGCTGGCGCAGTCGATCAGCCGGTTGGCTGCGCGCCCCTGCTCTTCCGCTGCGCCTTCGCTCATGGCTGCGTCTCCTCGCCGAGCAGCTCCAGCACCTCGGCGTCGCTCAGGTCGTGCCAGCGCTGGTAGAAGGAGGCCACGGCGAACGGCCCGCCGCGCTGGGCCACCAGGCAGTAGAGCTCGTCGGCGACCTGCTCGACCGCCTCGATCGTGCGCACCGGCGCGTCGGGCACGGCGATGCAGACGGCGGCCGGCTCCCGGCGGCGCAGCTGCGCCACGGCGGCCATCATCGTGTAGCCGCTGGCCAGCCCGTCGTCGACGGCCAGCACCCGCCGGCCGGGCAGCTCGAGCGGCGGCCGGTCGGCGCGGAAGAGCCGGCGCCTGTGCTCCAGCTCGGCCCGCACGCGGGCGGCCACGCGCCCCACCGTCTCCTCGGTGAGGCCCCAGGCGCGCACGGCGCGCCGGTTCAGCGCCAGGTCGCCGCCGAGCGATACGGCCCCGAAGCCGGCCTCCGGCTTCTGCGCCAGCGGCAGCTTGCGCACCAGCACCAGCTCGACGGGCAGCCCGAGCCGCTGGGCCAGCGGCACGGCCACGGCCACGCCCCCGCTGGGGACGGCGGCCACGGCGTCGGCCCGCTCGCCCCGCTCGATGAGGAACTCGGCCAGCTCGCGGCCGGCCTCGCCCCGATCGCGGAACGCCGCGTAGGGGCCGCTCACCGTTTCCCGTATCTGCGCCAACGCCGGATCGCCCCCCGCTTGCGGCTGCTGTCCCGTCAGGGCCCGAGCACGATGGCCACCTCGCGCCCGCACTCGGGGCAGCGCGGCTCGTCGATGCGCACCTCCGGCCGCCCGAACCCGCTGCGCCGCACCAGCAGCTCCCCGCAGTCCGGGCAGCGCGTGTTCTGCCCCTTCTCGGTCATCACGTTGCCCAGGTAGATGTGGTGGAGCCCGGCCTCGCGCCCCAGGCTCTGGGCCAGCAGCATGCTCTGCAGCGGCGTCGCCTCGCGCCGGGTCTCCATGTAGTTCGGGTGGAACCGCGAGATGTGCCAGGGCAGCTCGGGCGAGACGCCGGCCAGGAAGCCGGCCAGCCCCCGCAGCTCCTCCTCGTCGTCGTTCGCCCCCGGCACGATCAGCGTGGTGACCTCGACGTGGATGCCGGCCTCGCGCATGGCGGCGATGCTGTCGAGCACGGGCTGGAGGTGCCCCTGGCACTGGGTGCGGTAGAACTCCTCGCGGAAGGCCTTCAGGTCCACGTTGGCGGCGTCGATCAGGCCGCTCATCGCCTCGACCGCCTCGGGCGACTCGTAGCCGTTGGTCACGAACACGTTGGCGATGCCCCGCTGGCGGGCGAGCCGGGCGCAGTCGAGGGCGTATTCCATGAAGATGGTCGGCTCGGTGTAGGTGTAGGCGATGGTGGCGGCGGCGGACTGCTCGGCGTCGTCGACGACGTCCTCGGGCGGCACGTAACCGAGCCCCTCGAAGGCGGGGGCCGCGTCGGTCTGGGAGATCTGCCAGTTCTGGCAGAAGGGGCAGCGGAAGTTGCAGCCGGGCGTGGCGATCGAATACGAGCGCGTGCCGGGCAGGTAGTGGTAGAGCGGCTTCTTCTCGATCGGGTCGATGTGGCGGGCGACCAGCCGGCCGTAGGTGTGGGTGTAGAGCGTGCCGCCCACGTTCTGGCGCACGCGGCAGAAGCCGCGCTTGCCGCCGGCGATGTGGCAGCGGTGGCTGCACAGGAAGCAGTCGACGGCGCCGCCCTCGCCCTCGCGGTAGAGGATGGCCTCGTGCGCGGGCTCCATCGCGCCTCCCGTCACTCGGCGGTCAGCAGCTGGCGGGCCGCCCCGAGCGCCGCCTCGTAGTCCGGGTGGTCGGTCACCTCGGGGACGATCTCCACGTGCGCGAGCCGGCCGTCCTGATCCACCACGAAGATCGAGCGCGCCAGCAGCCTCAGGCCCTTGATCAGCACGCCGTAGCGGAGCCCGAACTCGGCCTCGGCGTGGTCGGAGAGCGCCAGCACCCGCTCGATGCCCCGCGCCCCGCAGAAGCGGTCGAGCGCGAACGGGAGGTCCTGGCTGATGCTGATGACGGTCACGCCCTCGGGCAGCTCCTCGGCCTGCTCCTCGAAGCGCCTGGTCTGCATGGCGCAGACGCTGGTGTCCACGCTGACCACGGCGCTGATCAGCACGACGTCGCCGACGAAGTCGCTCAGGCTGACTGCGTTCAGGTCGGCGTCGAGAGCGGTGAACTCGGGCGCCTCGTCGCCCGGCTTCAGCTCCGGCCCGAGCAGCGTCACGGGTTCGCCGTGCATGGTGACGTCGCCGGTGCGTTCTTCGGCCATTGCGGTCTTCCCCCTGGTTCGGGTTGCTTCGTCGGCCGCCGCGCTGCCACCCCCATGCGGCCGGCTCAATAGCCGAAATCGGCCTCCACCCCGGCCCGGCCCTTGGCGGAGGCATCGATCAGCGCCTTCGCCTCGTCGGCGATCTGCGTGAACTTGCCCCACCAGGGCGGGCTGACGACCCGGGCCAGGCCCTGTATCTGCCTCATGCGGGGCAGGGCGAGGCGGGCGAAGGACTCGGCCAGCGAGTCCAGGTCCTTCGTCTCGGGCAAGGTGAAGGCTTCCTTGAAGTAGGCCCGCCCGCACATCGGCCCGGCCACCACGTCGCTGACCAGCGCATACTGGGCGGCGTACTGCTCGAAATCCACCGCCGCGCTGAGCAGCAGCATCGGCCGGTCCACCACGGAGAACATGGTCACGGCCGCGCTGCGCACCTCGTCGGGGGAGCTGACGCGCACGACGGAGCCGTCCTTCTCCTGCGCCCAGAGCATCGGCACCTGGGTCTTGTAGAAGTGGCCCAGCGCGCCGAAGTCTTCGGCCATCTTCACCACGCCCTCGGGCAGGCGGCGGGCCATCTCGGCCTTCGACTCGCCGGGCCGCTGCAGGATGAGCGTCTCGTTGAACAGCGGCTTGTCCAGCGCGCAGGCCCGCTCGAAGACGTCGGCGAGCCAGTCGCGGTTCCGCTCCCAGCTCTCGGGATGGTCGGGGTTGAGCTTGACCAGCGTCTTGAAGCCGTCGAGCCTGTCGGCCACCTCCTCGGGCTCGACGGCGAGGCGGGCGAGCTGGCCGAGGCCGCCGTCGACCGCCTCGGTGTCGGTGTCCTCCAGGCGGCCGATGAGCATGGTCTGCTCGCCGAGCAGCTCGCGGAAGCCGGGGCTCAGGTAGGCCAGGTGGTTGAACAGGGCGGCGGAGGGGACGCCACCGAGCGCGCGGGCGAACCGGCGGCATATCTCGGCCACGTCCTGGTCGCTCGCCTCGCGCTCCTTTCCCACGTGCTCCAGGTAGCCCTGGAACAGGCGCAGATAGGAGCTATGCTGATCGGAGGCGAAGACATCGAGCGTGCCCCGTGGTGCGAACCGGGCCAGCGTGCCGAAGATGCCTTCGCTTACCTCTTGCCCGTCGGCGTACGTCGCCCAGGCGCTCAAGATGTGCCTCCCTTCGTCGTCCGCGGCGCCCCCGCAGCGGGGCCGCTCACTTGATCTCGATGCGGCGCCCCTTGCGGCGGCCGGCCTTCGGCAGCGTGATGGTCAGCAGCCCGTCGTCGTAGGAGGCCGTGATGCCCTCCTCATCGACCGCGCAGGGCAGGTGCACGACGCGGTGGAACCGGCCGGTCGGGCGCTCGCAGTAGTAGCTCTGCTCGTCGGCGAACTGCTCGTCCGGCTCCCGCTCCCCCTCGATGACCAGGTGCTCCCCGTCGAGCGTCACGTTCAGCTCCTGGCCTTCCATGCCGGGCAGCTCGACCTGGACGAGGATGTCCTCGTCGCGGTTGTAAACGTCCATGACGGGGTGCCAGAGCCCCTCGGAGCCGCTCCCGAGCGGGTGCCCGGGCAGGGCCCGGCCGGCGCGGCGCAGCCGCTGCCAGAGCCCGGGCCTGTCCGGCCCCGTCCAGCCAAAGTGTTCGTCCGCCATCTTGCGTACCCCCTCAGTGGCCACGGGCGCACCGGCCGCGCACAGCGCAAGGTGCGATGCCGGACCGCTCGGCCAAGGTCTGCTCGCTATTCCTCTTCGACGATGATCGCCTCGGTGGGGCAGTCTTCGGCCGCCTGCCGGGCGGCCTCGTAGTGCTCCTCGGGGACCTCGTCGACGATGACCTGGGCGAACTCGTCGCCCATCTCAAAGACCTCGGGACAGGTATCCACGCAGAGCCCACAGGCGATGCAGTCGTCCGTCACCTCAACCTTCATCGCAGCCTCACGCTTCAGAGGATTCCGTTGGCGCGGATCTCCGCTCTCCGCACTGTCGGCGGCCAATCTTACCAGAACGGCCCGGCGCGTCAACCCCCGCCGGCGGCCCCTCATTCGGCGACCGCGATCGCCTTGTCCGCCTCCCATACCCCGTGCAGGTTGCAGTACTCGAAGGCGCGCAGCTCGAGGTGCTTCTGCTCCAGTTGCACGCAGAACTTCGCCACCGGGCAGGTGGCCACCGGGGTGAAGTCGGCCCGGCCCAGGTAGGCGTGGTCGGCGTAGAGCTCGACGAAGTGGATATAGTGGCCGCGCTCGTTCGGGTGCTCCAGCAGCTTGCCCACCTCCACGGTCACCTCGAAACACTCGCCGGCGGCGACCTCGTCCGGCGCGCTGATCACCGGCAGGTGCTTCTTCTCCAGGTCGGTCAGGTTCTGCGGGTCCTCCGCCTTGTTGATCCCCCAGAACAGGTCGTCGGCATACTCCTCGGCCAGCTCCTCAAAGGACATGAGCCCCTCCTTCGCGTGGAACGCAGAATCCCCCCCTCGCCCGCCCCCAAGGCGGACCGCCTCCTCCGGTTGGGTCGGCGTCGTGCCCCGCCGGCGCCGGCGTCCGAGTGCCCCCTCGCCCGGCGCCTCGGGCACGAAACCGATTATAGGAGCGGCGCCGCAGCCTGTCAAGCCGCCGAACTGCGCAGCCCGGCGCCGGGGTGCTGGCGCGCACACCAAAGAGCGAATATAGTGTAGCTTCGCGTTCGGCCGCCTCGGGCGGGCGGTCGGCCCGGCGAGTGGGAGGAGCCGATGGCGGGCCGCGGGCTGGTTATCTTCGACCTGGACGGCACGCTGTTCCGCGCCGAGAGCGTCACCGTGCCGGCCGTGCGCCGCATCTTCGCCCTGCGCGGGCTCACCGCTCCGCCCGAATACCAGATCCGCTACTACATCGGCCGCCCCCCGGCGGAGTTCCATCAGTGGCTCGCCACGTTCTGCCCCGCGGAGACGGCCGCCCAGGTCTGCGAGGCGGTCGACCGGGCCGAGATAGTGCTGGTGCGCGAGAAGGGGCGGCTCTACGGCGGCGCCCTGGACGCCCTGAAGGCGCTCAGGGAAGAAGCCGAGCAGATGGGCCTCTTCACCAACGGGCCCCCGCCCTACGTGGAGGCCGTGCTGGAGGCGCACGGGCTGCGCCCCTACTTCGACGCGATACGCTGGCGCGAGTCGCCCGAGGACACGAAGGCCGGCATGGCCGGCGAGATGCTGGCGCGGCTCTCTGCCCGGCCGGCGGTGGTGATCGGCGACCGGATGGACGACGTTCAGGCGGCCCACGCCCACGGGCTGCCCGCCATCGGGGCGCTCTACGGTATGGGCGTCTCGGGGGAGCTGGCCGCGGCGGAGGCGACGGCGCACTCGCCCTGCGACCTGCCGCGGCTGGTCCGCGAGGTGTTCCGCCGCCGACAGAAGGCGCAGGAGCGGCTCTCCTACAAGGCGGCCGGCGTCGACCTGGAGGAAGCCGACGCCGCCAAGCGCGCCATGGCCCGCTCCCTGGGCGGAGGCCCCGGCCGCATCGGCGCCTTCGCCGCCCTCTACGAGGCCCACTTCCGCGGCTACACCGAGCCGATGCTGGTGCTCAAGACCGAAGAGCCCGGCTCCAAGCAGCTCATCGCCTTCGCCCACGGGCGCGTCCGCTCGATCTGCTACGACACGATCAACCACCTGATCAACGACATCGCCGTGATGGGCGCCCGCCCCCTCGCCGTGCAGGACGCCATCATCTGCGGCAAGCTGCACAAGGAGGTGGTGGCGAAGATCGTGGAATCGCTGGCCGATGCCTGCCGCGCGCAGGACTGTGTGCTGGCCGGCGGGGAGACCAGCGAGCAGCCCGGCGTGCTCGAGGAGGGCGCCTACGTGCTGGTGGCGAGCGTGGTCGGCGTGGTGGAGAAGTCGCAGGCCGTCGACGGAAGCCGCATCGCGCCGGGCGACCGCGTCCTCGCCGTCGCCTCCAACGGGCTCCACACCAACGGCTACGCGCTGGTGCGCAGGCTGATGGCCGAGCGGCCGGGCGTCGCCGAGGTGCGCATCGAGGGGGAGAGCTTCCTGGACGTGATCCTGCGCCCGCACAAGGGATACTACCAGGCGCTGCGCGGCCTCTTCGATCGGCCCGAGCTGCACGGCATGGCGCACATCACCGGCGGGGGCATCGCCGCCAACCTGCGCCGCATCCTGCCCCGGCGGCTGAACGCCGTGATCGACCTCGGCGCTGTCCGCATCCTGCCCATCTTCGGCCTGATCCGCGGCGTGGGCAACGTCGAGGACGCCGAGATGCTGCGCACCTTCAACCTGGGGGTGGGCCTCGCCGTCGTGGCCGAGCCGGGCGCCGTCGGCGACATCCAGCGCCACCTGGCCAACAGGGGCTGCGAGAGCTATGCCGTCGGGCAGATCGTCGGGGGCGGGGGCGAGGTCGAGCTGCGCGGCGAGCTGAGCTGGTGAAGGCGCGTCCACGCGAGAAAGGAACGAGAGCATGACCGCCAGACGACCCCTGCTGACGTGGTTCGCCGCCGTCGGGCTCATCGCCGTAATCGCGGCGGCCGCCGCCTACGCCCTGATGGTCTGGCGCACGCGCGTGCGCCTTCAGCCGCCGCCGGTCGAGCTGCCGCCCCGGCCCACGGGCCTGGAGATGGACTACGGGTGGGCGGTCAAGACGCTCGACGGCGAGCGGATTGAGATGGCCGAGTTCCGGGGCCGGCCCCTCTTCTTGAACCTCTGGGCGACCTGGTGCCCGCCCTGCGCCGCGGAGATTCCGCACATCGACGCCCTCTACCGGAGGATGGAGGGCCGGGGCGTCACGTTCCTCGCCGTCGCCGTCGACAGCACCGAACCGGTCCGGCGGTTCGTCGCCGCGCGGGACCTGGCTGTGCCCGTTTACGTGGCCGACGGCCCGCTGCCGGCGGCGATCCGGCCGACGGACTTCCCCGCCACCTACGTCGTCTCGGCCGGGGGCGAGGTCGTCTTCCGGCACACGGGCATCGCCCGCTGGGACGACGCGAGCGTGGTCGAGTTCCTGGAGGCCCTGGCGCAAGAACCGGAGCGAAGGTGACCGTGGCGGGCGAAGAGGGCCGGGGTGGGCATCTCGCCCCGGACGGGCAAGCGGGTGCTGCGCTACTGGATCGAGATCGGGCCGTCGGGCCGATGAGGGGCGCCCGGCGCCGGCCGCTCAACGGATGCGGATGACGGCGCGGGCGCTCATGCCGTGCTTCAGGCCCTCCTGGAGCGGCTCTGTCGGGCGCAGCTTCACCCAGACGCGCTGGCCCTGGCCGCGCTGCGCTGCGGCTGCTCCCGGCTCGGGGGCGGCGTCGCGCGCCTGTGTGTGGGCGCTGACCTGGGTGACCTCGCCGTCGATCCAGTCGCGCGAGCCGGCCAGCACCTTGATGCGGGCCGGCTGGCCGACGCCGAGCAGGGGCGCGTCGCGCTCACGCACGTAGGCGTTGATCCAGAAGTCGCCGCCCTGTCGGGCCACCAGGATCACTGTCTCGCCCGTGCGGCAGAACTCGCCCACCTCCGGGTAGATGCGGGTGACCACGCCGGCGATCTGCGTCGCGATGCGGGTGTGGTCCATGTCGGCCTGGCGCTGCTTGACGGCCTCCTCGGCCCTTCCCAGCTCGGCCCTGGCCGCCTTGACGGCCTCCTCGGCGAAGGCCTGGTCGGGCTCGCGCGTCTGCTCGATCTGATCGCGGGACGCCTTGGTTTGACGCAGCTCGGCTCTGCGGATCTGAAGCGTCGCCTTCAGCGCGTCCAGTTGCTTGCGGCCGGCACGGGCCAGGGCCAGCTCCGCCTGGCGGGCGGCGAGGACCTGCTCGGCGGCGACGATTTCCTCCTCTGTCGGCCCGGCCTTGAGGCGCTTCAGCTCGAGCTCGGCTTCGAGGACGGTGTTGCGCTGGGTCTCCAGGCGGGTCTTGCGCACCTGGAGGATGTACTCGGAGTCGATGCCCTCGCCGACGAGCTCTTCGGACTGCTTGACCTCCAGCTCGTAGAGGGCCTGCTGGGCGCGGGCGGCGGCGAGCCGGGCCCCGGCGGCCCCGATCTCTTCCTCGCGCGCGCCCTTCTTGAGGCGGGCGAGCCGGGCGGCGGCCTCGCCGTTGAGGGCCTCGGCGCGGCGTATCTCGTCCTCGATCTCCAGGGCGCGTCGCTCCAGCAGGGCCCGTGCCTCGTCTACGCGGGCGGCCGCACTGTCCAAGGCGCCCGCGGCGCGTTCCAGGTCGGCCCGCACGCGCGCCTTCACCAGCTCGACGTTCTGCTCCGCCTGGGCGACCCGGCTCTGGCGCAGCTTCAGCTCGGCCCGGGCGGCGGCGAGGGCGGCCTCGGGGCCGGCGTCCTTGAGCTTGCCCAGAACCTGGCCGGGGCTCACCTGGTCTCCCTCGCTCACGTAGAGCCGCTCCAGGTGCCCGTCGGTCTCGGGGGAGCACTGGGTCACGAAGGTGCTCAGCTCGGCGGTGACGGCGGTCACGTGGGCCCAGGCATACCAGCCCCAGACGGCGGCGATGACTGCGGCGAGCGAGACCACCACGGTGGCGCCGATGATGAGCCGGCGCCGCCAGGGGCGTTCCTTCGGCGGGGGCTCGGCGCCCCGGGCCTGCCTGCGCACTTCGTAGCGGGTGCCCAACGAATCGTCCGTTGCCATCTCTGCTCCTCGGGCTGCTTTGCAGCGGGTCAAAAACAGGCCGGCAGGCGCGGGCTCGCACCGCCGCCTGCCTCGTGTCGGGCCGGGGACCGGCGCGTCCGCCGGCGCGTCAGATCTCGCTGTGTATCAGGGTCTGGCTGCGCTCGTCGAGCGCGCCTGTGTCGTCGATCTGGAAGCGGTTGCCGTCCACGTCCACGATCAGCAGCCGCCCGCCGGGCAGGGTGCGGATGTTGTGCCGCTCCACCACCTCGAAGGCGGCGTAGCCCCGGTCGGTCTGCACCTGCCAGTGGGTAACGCCCATCGTCTCGCGGATGTCGTCGACGCGCGTGATCTTCGCCACGTAATACACCTTGGCCAGCGCCTCTTCCAGTGCGCGGCGGCTCTCCTTATCCAGATCGTGCGGATGGGCCAGCAGCGCGACTTCGTCGTCCTCCTCGTTGAGGAAGCTGACGTAATCGGCCTTGCCCGAGAGGGGGAAGGCGCGGCGGGGGCGGACGTTCTGGTGCTGCTGCCCGTCCACGCTCACGTGGAGCCGGTGGAAGGCGTCCTGCCAGACGCGCACCTGCTCGGGCATCACGAGCCAGTCTGCCTTGTCCTCTCGCGCCACTACCAGGCCCTCATCTTCGAGAGGTCGGACTGGAGGCGGCAGAGCCGCGCGTAGAGCCCGTCGAGCTGGATCAGCTCGTCGTGCGTCCCCATCTCTGTCAGGTGCCCCCTGTCGAGCACGATCAGGCGATCGGCCTTGCGCAGGGTGGTGAGGCGGTGGGCGATGGCGAAGGTGGTGCGGTTCTGCACCAGGCGCTCCAGGGCGGCCTGGATGGTGGCTTCGGTCTCGGTGTCGACCGAGGCGGTCGCCTCGTCCAGGATCAGGATGGTCGGGTCGCGCAGCACGGCGCGGGCGATGGAGATGCGTTGGCGCTCGCCGCCGGAGAGGGTCTGGCCGCGCTCGCCGATCATGGTGTCGTAACCGTCGGGCAGTCGCACGATGAACTCGTGGGCGTTGGCGGCCTTGGCGGCGGCGATGATCTCGTCCGGCGGCGCGTCCGGGCGGGCGTAGGCGATGTTGGCCCAGACGCTTCCGTGGAACAGGTAGGGCTCCTGGAGCACCACGCCGGTCTGCTCGCGGTAGTGGCGCAGGTCCAGCTCCTGGACGGGGTGATCGTCGATGAGTATCTCGCCTTCGTCCACGTCGTAGAACCGCGCGATCAGGTGCACCAGGGTGCTCTTGCCGGCGCCGCTGGGGCCGACCAGCCCGATCATCTCGCCCGGCTCGACGACGAAGGAGACGCCGTCCAGCGCGTACTTGCCCGGCTCGTAGGAGAAGCGCACGTTGCGGAACTCGACCTTGCCCCGGGCCGGATCGAGCACGACGCCGGGGGTGTCGATCGGCTCGGGGTCGGAGTCCAATATCTCGAAGACCCGCTCGGCCGAGGTGATGCAGTGCTGGAAGCGGTGGCTCATCCGGCCGAAGACGCGGATCGGCTCGTAGAAGCGCCACATGTAGCCGGTGAAGGCCACCAGCACGCCCACGGTCGTCTGGTCGGTGATGACCATCCAGCCGCCGACGGCGAAGATCAAGATCGAGCCGACCGAGGTCAGAAGCTGGATGAAGGGGAAGAAACCGCTCCAGAGCCTGACCGCCTGCATCTCCTGGTTGAACAGGTCGGCGCTGCGGTCGGCGAAGCGCTTGGATTCCCGTTTCTCCTGCGCGAAGGACTTCACCACCCGGATCCCGGGGATGGTGTCGGCCAGGATCGCGTTCAAGCCCGCGAACCGCCGCCACAGCCGGTGGTAGATCAGGTGCATCTTGTGGCCGAAGATCAGCGTGCTGACGGCGATGATCGGCGTCGGGGCCAGCGTCAGCAGGAACAGCTCCCACTTCAGCGCCAGCAGGATGCCGGCGATCAGGATCAACGTCAGCACGTTGACCAGGACCTCCTGGAAGCCCTCGGAGATGAAGTACTGGAGCCGGTTCAGGTCGCTGGTCACCCTCGACATGATGCGGCCGGTCTCGCGCTGCGTGTAGAAGCGCAGCCGCAGCATCTGCAAGTGGTCGTAGAGCTGCACCCGCATGTCGAACAGCACCCGGTTGCCGATCCACTGCATCACGTAGGTGCGGAACATCGTGATGGCCGCCGAGGCGACGTGCACCCCCACCAGCACGATCACGATCACCGTCAGGACCGACAGGTTCTTGTCGGGGATGACGTTGTCGATCAGCACCTTCGTCAGGTAGGTCGGGGTCAGGCTCAGGGCGGTGAAGACCAGCGTCAGCCCGAGCCCGAGCAGGGCCACCGGCAGGTAGGGCACCAGGTAGGAGAACAGGCGCACCAGGATCTGGCGCCGGTCGACGCAGTGGGGGCAGGCCTCGCTCCAGCGGCTCAGAGCCCGCCCGCACTTCGAGCAGCGGTGCTCCGGGCGCTGGGTGACGGGCTTGTTGACCTCCTCGAAGGCCTTGCCCTCCTCGCGCTGCTCCACCACCTTGTTGATGTAATGGCACAGGTCCGACGCCTCGTGGTGTGAGCCCATCGAGAAGCGCGCGACCTCGTGGCCCTCATCCTCATCCTTGATGATCAGCGCGCTGGTGCCGATGAAGTCCCGCAGCTCGGCCCCCTTCACCTCCTCCAGGGGCAGCTCGAAGACCATCTGCGCCGCCTCGCCCTCGCCGTCCGGCGACAGGACCATCACCCGCCGGTTGGTCAGGAACATCCAGCGCTCCTCGAACCCGCCCTCCGGCGAGATGTCGGCCAGCAGGCAGGCGGCCGCCCGCTCGCCCTGCGCCAGGTGGCCCCTGAGCCATTCGGCCACGTCCGGCGGCAGGTCCAGCTCCTCCTGCCACGGCTCGGGCGGGCGGACCTCTTGTACGGTATCGGACATTGGTGGACAGCCTCCGGCGGACGCCGTCAGCAGACTGCGGTGCCCCTCGTGAACAGACTCCTCCCAAACGCCATTCTATCCGCCCTCTCGGCGCCCATCAAGGGCAACGTCCATCGGCGCGCCCTGAGCAGGCTCGGCGTTTCAGGCCGCCGCCGGCGACCAGCGCCGGCCCTCGTCGAGCATGGCCAGGTAGTTGCCGACGGGGATGTAGTTCGCCACGCTGTTGCCCGAGCCGAGGCAGTAGCCGCCGCCCGGCATGCACTCTTCCAGCGTCTCGCGCACGCGCCGGCGCACGGCCGCCTCTTCGGCCCGGCACAGGAAGTCCACGTCGATCCCCCCGAGCATGGCGATGCGGTCGCCCCACTCCGCATGCGCCTCGGTGACCGGCTCGATCGTGTCCTCGAAGGAGTGGCGCGCGTCGATGCCGACCTCCTCGATCAGGTCCTCCATGATCGTGCTCAGGTCGCCGCAGGAGTGCAGCAGGTAGGGCCGGCCCGCCTGGTGGCTCATCTCGGCCATGAGCTTGTGGCCGGGCAGGACGAACTCGCGCAGGTCGTCCGGCCCGATCATCGGGCCGGTCTTGAAGCCCATGTCGTCGCTGCCCCAGACGATCTTGACCCGTTCGAACCGCAGCATTCTCTCCAGGCAGGCGCGGAAGATCGCGGTGAGCCGCCCGGCGATCGCCGCCACCAGGTCGCGCCGGTCATACAGCGCGTAGCAGAGCGTCTCGTAGCCCATCAGCCAGGTCAGGTGCTCGGCGAAGTGGGCGAAGCCCCCGCTGCCGATCACGCACATGTCCGCCGGCAGGTTCTGCTCGTACCACTCCAGCGCCCGCGTGGTCGAGGCGGCGGGGTCGGGCCAGGGGTAGCTTTCGAACTCCTCCCAGGTGGTGATCGGGCCGCGGTGCTCGTCGACGTAGCTGCGCCCGCCGCAGCGGGCCAGGCCGGCCGTGTCCTCGGTG
Organism: uncultured candidatus Brocadiaceae bacterium; assembly: GCA_964434535.1. Taxonomy (GTDB): domain Bacteria; phylum Planctomycetota; class Brocadiia; order SM23-32; family SM23-32; genus SM23-32. Next base: position 42,341 of record CAYSWA010000010.1, read on the forward strand.
GTCGCCCGGCGCAGGGGCATCTCGAGCGAGTCGAGCCCCTGGCGCACGTAGTCGTAGCCGAGGAAGCGCTGGATGGCCACCTCGCGGCGCTGCACGAAGTGCGGGCCCTCCGGGTCCAGCCCCTCCGTCAGGCCGTAGCGGCGGCAGATCTCCTCCTGCACCTCCCAGTCCAGGAACAGCTCGATGCAGTGGACGCGCTCGGGTGTGCCCCGGCGCATGATGCAGTCGCGAAGGGCCTGCCAGTCGGGCTCGAGTTCCCTGCAGAACGGGCTCTCCATCACTGTGCTTCCTCCTGCGGTTCGAAGGGTCGGCCCAGCTCCGCGCAGACGGCGCGCCAGCGCTCCTGCATCCCCTCGACGAAGAGCAGCGGGCGGAAGCCGAGCCTCAGGTAGGTCTTGATCGCCGCCAGGCGCCAGTCGTCGGTCTTCAGGTAGAGGCGCCGGTAGCCGGCTTCGATGAAGCGCCGCACGACGGCCGCGCAGACGGCCATGCCGAGCCCCCTGCCGCGGTGGTCGGTGTGCGCGGCCACCCAGCCGAGCTCGCCCCCGTGGGGGTGCAGCTCGCCCGGGTTGTGCGTGGCCATGGCAGTGGCGACGAGCCGGCCGCTCGCGGCGTGCTCGACCACGAAGAAACCGCCCGGCAGCGTGCCCCGGAGCGTGCGTTCGATCCGCTCGTCGTCCCAGCCTTCGAATCCGGCGCTCGCCATCAGCTCGCGGTAGGCGGCCGTGTCCCCTTCGGCGAGCTGGCGCATGCGGTAGCCGGCGGGCAGGGCGACCTCGGGCGGCCGGGCCAGCAGCTCCTCGGGGTAGACCATCTGGAGCTGCGGCCGGCCGGGCTCGCCGTCCCAGCGGCGGCTGTCGGGCACTTCGAGCCAGCGGCCGTCCTCGGCGATCGAGTGCTGGGAGACGAGGCCCGGCAGCGTCAGGTCCATCGCCTCGTGGATGCCGATCGGGCAGGTCGCCTCGCCGCGCACGGCGCGCACGAAGTCGAGCACCTCGAAGTAGTCGCCTCCGCCGTGTCCGGCGCGCAGCGCCTCCTCGGGCGGGTTGCGCCACGGCTCGGGCAGGAACCGCGCGGCGAACTCGTCCCGCCCGAGCAGCTCGTCCAGCGCGAACCAGCGCGGCTCGTCGCTCAGCGAGCGGAGCCAGACCTTGTCCCGTTCGCCCGGTCCGCCGCGGCTCGACTCGTAGCATCCGTCGGTGCCCTGGAGCTGGTAGTTGGCCATGGCGTGGGGCCGCTCGGAGATCATGTCCAGCCGTATCTTCACCAGGCCGCCGCCGGCCATCTTGCCGAGCATGACGGCGCTCTCCTGGTGGTAGGGCTCGCCGCGCGGGTCGCTGTAGTGGCGCCCGCTCCCCTCGCAGCAGACGCGCGCGACGCGGTCGGCGGGCATCCACTGAAGCAGCGGTCCCAGGCTGTGCGTGGGGTAAGTGATGCCGTCGATGCCCGTCTGCCACTTGCGCCGCCACGGCGTGGCCTCGTTCAGCTCCTTCAGCTCGTGCAGGTACTCGCCCTCGCCGTAGTAGACCTGCCCGAACTCGCCCTGGCGGACCAGCTCGCGCACCACCACGTTCGGGCGGGTGTAGAGGTAGTTCTCGGCCATCATGTAGACGGCGTCGGATGCCTGGCAGGCGCGCACCAGCTCGCGGCACTGCTCGACCGAGACGCCCGCCGGCACCTCGCAGAGCACGTGCAGGCCGCCCTGGAGGGCGGCGATCGATTGGGGGACGTGGAACTGCATCGGCGTGCCGATCACCACGGCGTCCAGGTCGGCCCGCTCGAGCATCCGCTCGTAGTCGGCGTATTGCTCCTCGGCGCCGAGGCGGGCGGCGCACTGATCCAGCGTCTCGGCGCGCACGTCGCAGACGGCCCGGATGCGCGCGCCGTTGGCCGCCAGGGCCTCGCGGAAGGACGCCCCGCGTCCGGCGGCGCCGACGATGCCGACGTTCAGCCTCTCCAGTGCACCCATGTTCGTTCCCCTCGCCGGCCTCCGCGCGGGCTCAGGTCAGCTCGCGCAGGGCGGCCTCAGCGATCCGGTCCAGCTCTGCGCAGACCTCGGCCGGCGGCGGCCCGGGTCCGGGGCCGGCCAGGATCTCCTCGGCCCGCCCCAGGCAGCGGGCGCGCATGTCGAGCCGCCCGCCCTCGGCCCACGCCTGGAAGAACTCCCGGTCCAGCAGCTCCGGGAACCAGTGCTCGGCGCGGAAGCGGCGCACCGTGTGCTCGTCGGCCAGGAAGCCCTCGCCCGTCTCCACCGCCCTCTGGACCACGTCCACCGCGAGCGTCTCCGCCGTCACCTCGATGCCCGCCATCAGCCGCTCGACGTAGCCGATCAGCTCGTGCTGCATCACGAGCATGGCGGCGCTGCTGGCCTGATCGACGCCGCAGATGCCGAGGTGGCCGAAGATGTCGGCCCCGGCCGCCGCCCCGGCCGCCAGCGTGATGCCGGCCTCCATGCCGGCCTGGGCGTCGGGCACTTTGGCGTCGGTCAGGCCCACGTTGACGTAGACCGGCAGCCCGTAGCGGGCGCCCATCTGCGCGAAGGCGACCGCCATGAGCGCCTGCTCGGGCCCGGCGAAGACGAGCTGCGTGGTGCGCATGTCGAAGGCGTGCGCGATCCCGCCGTAGCAGACCGGCACGCCGGGACTGACGAGCTGGGCGATGCAGACGCCGGCGAGGACCTCGGCGTTCTCCTGGGCGATGGCGCCGGCGAGCGTCACCGGCCCGGAGAGCCCGGCCTGCACCATCGGGCCGACGGCGACCGGCAGCGGGAACCGCGCCGTCTCGTAGAGCAGGTCCACGCCGTCGCGGGGAAAGCGCAGCGGGCTGATCGGCTCCAGGAAGTTGTAGGTGACCGGCCGCCGGGCGACCTCCTCGACGCTGCCGGCGAGGGCGACGAGCATCTCCCCGATGAAGCGGGCCGAGGCGCGGGTGTTGAACCAGAACGTGACCGGCTTGGTCGCGTGCTTGAGCAACTCGCCCGCCACGAAGACGTCCTGCACGGGGCGGGGCACGTCGTGCGGGTCGGTCATCGCGCCCACGACGGTCAGGCGCGGCAGGCCCTCGCCGAGCAGGCAGGCGGCGCGCACGTCGTCCAGCCGGGCGCGGCGGCGGGTAAGCGACCGCTCGTCGAGCCAGAACGCCTCGCCGGCGATCGAGTTGTAGTTCCTCTCGCCCACGCCGAAGGCGGCGCTCTTCGCCGGGTCGCGCCCGTAGAGGGTGAAGCGCTTGCCGGCCCGCCGGATGCAGTCGCGCACCAGCTCGGGCGGGATGCGCACTCGCTGCGCGCGGAACTCGACGGCAGCCCCCCGCTCGGCGAAGCGGCGGAGCGTCTCCTCGTGCGGCACCTCGACGCCGACGCGCTCCAGAAGCCCGAGGCTCGCCGCGTCGATCGCCTCGATCTGGTCGCAGTTCAGCACGCTGACGCGCATTGCGGCGCCCTCACCAGTCCGTCCGGACCGGCCTGAAGTATACGGCCGCCGCTCACTGCGCGCGCGGCCGGTCGGCCTCCTGCTCGCGGAGCCAGTTGACGGGGGCGCGATCGTCGGTGAGCACCTGCGCGCGGGGGTCCGGGCGCACGCCGAGGCTGAGCCGCCCGGCGACCCACCGCATGTCGAACGCGAAACCGCGCGCCCGCTGGAGCCCTTCGGCCCGCCGGGCCGCCTCCGCCACGCCGAGCGTCGGCGCCTCCGGCCCCGGCCCGATCAGCATCGCGTTGGTCGAGTAGCTGCCCACGTAGACCTGGCAGCGGCCGAAGACCGCCAGGAACGTCTTCAGCTCCGCGTCAAAGAGCCGGTTGGTGGTGATCACGTTCGAGACCACGACCCCGTCGGCGGCGAGCACGCCCCGCAGCTCCTGGAGGAACTCGCGCGTCATCAGGTGGAACGGGACGTAGTCGCCCCGGTAGGCGTCGAGCACGACCAGGTCGTACTTCGGCGCGGGGTCGCGCGCGAGCTGGCGCTTGGCAAAGACGCGTCCGTCCATCACGTGGACCTGGAGCCGTTCGTCGGTGCGGAAGCCGAAGTAGCGCCGCGCGATCGGCGGCACGGCGGGGTCGATCTCGGCCACGTCGATGCGGGCCTCGGGGTAGTAGTGGCGCAGGTCGCGCGGGATGACGCCGCCGCCGAGGCCGAGGACGAGGACGCGCTCGGGCTCGGGGTTATAGAGCAGGCCGGCGAAGGCCATGGCCGTGTACTCGTTGACGTGGCGGCGCGGGGCGCCGAGGTCCACCTGGCTCTGGATGAAGCGCTGGTCCTGCGCCCCGAAGCGGAGCGTGACCCGCTCGCCCTGCTGGTAGACGAAGATGCGGTGGTAGAGCGAGTTCTCCTGGTGGATGAGCCGTCCGAAGTACTCGGCACCGGCCCCCGGCGCCAGCAGCACGCCGGCGGCCGCCAGCGCGGCCGCGCCCGCCAGCAACGCGATGGACCGGCGCCTCATCACCGCCTCCTCGCCGAGCGGAGGTCCTGCACGGCGCCATGCAACAGCACCAGCCCGCCCAGGATCAGCATCACCGCCCCGGTGCCGTGCAGCGTCGCCCGCAGCGACCAGAGCACCAGGTAGAAGGCCGTCGTCACGCAGCCGGCGAAGCTGGCCGCGGTGGAGACGGCGAGCACGAGCCCCGCCTTCAGGCCGGCCTCCTCACTGCTGCGGGTCAACCAGTGGACGGCCGTCGGCGAGACCGTGCCGAGAAGGACCGTCGGCACGGCGAAAAGGGCGAACGAGGCGGCGAGCGAGCCCCACTTCACGTCCAGGCCCGTGCGCAGGATGGCCTCGCAGACGCGGTCGATCACCAGCGGCAGCCCGCAGAGCCAGCCACCGGCCAGGGCGAGGGCGACGCCGAGCGCCCGCTTGCTGGAGGCGGTGTTCGAGACCCAGCCGCCGAGCATGTAGCCGACGGCGAGGCTGAGCAGGAAGACGCCGATCACGCTGCCCATCACCACGTAGACGGCGCTGCCGAAGTAGGGGGCGAGGATCCGGGCGCCGAGGATCTCCAGCTCCATGATCACCCAGCCGCAGGCGGCCGTCACGAAGAGGACGGCGAGCGCGCGGGCGAGACTCCGCCCCCGGGCGCTGTCGCGCGAGCCCTGCGGCACGGTGGAGGCCCTCCACGGGGGGAGATCGAGGGATTCGATTCTACGGGCTGCGCCGCGGGCGGGCAACGCGCGGCGGGCGGCGGTCCCGCGCCCCCTACCGCCGCGCGGCCAGGTAGCCCCAGACGTAGCTGTTCGGGCCGAGCGTCTGCATGATGGTGTACTCGCAGACGGCGGCCCAGGAGTAGACGTCGAAGTAGCCCTCGACGATCGGCCATCGGCTCGCCGGCGGGGTGCACTGCTCGTCGAGCCCGACCTCGAAGGGCCAGTTCCAGTAGCGGCTCCCCTTGTAGAAGACGTAGTCGGCCGCCCCGTAGAGGGTGATGCCGGCGGGGACGGGCTGGCCGGAGTGGCGGCTGTCGACGTGCAGGACGTTGCGCGGCCAGTCGTGGCCGACGCCGCTCGTCATGGCCATGTTCATGGGGTTGCCGCCGGCGGAGAAGACGGCCGACTCGACGATGGCGCGCAGGAAGTCCTCCCGCCCGGTCAATGCGTGGCCGCGCACGACCTGCATGGCGTCCGCCATGCCGTAGAAGCCGTGCTGCGGGGGCCGGTCATAGTAGCGCGTGGTCAGCGCCCAGGCGTTGCCCCGGGCGAACTCGACGCCCCGCTCGGCGTCGGCCACGGTGAACTCGACCGCCGCCTGCTTCAGCCCGGCGTCCACCGCCTCGTCGCCGAGCCGCGCGTAGAGGAACGCCGCGTCGCGCTGGCGCTCGGAGAGGTCCGGCCCCTCGCCCAGGCGCGTGGTCTGGCGGAAGATGGCGTGCCAGCGCTCCTGGCCGGTCAGGCGGTAGAGCTCGACGGCGGCGAGGCAGCGGTCGTCGCGGATGCGCTGCTTCGCGCCGTCCCTGACCTGCTCGTATTCGGGCCGGTTCGGCCAGTCGGCCAGCTCGGCCTCGGCCCATTCCATGGCCCGCAGGGCGCTCTGCCGGTAGAGGCCGGCCAGCCCGGCGTCGAAGCGGCGCAGCACGTGGGCCGCCCGCGCGGCCAGCCCGGCGTAGACGTGGCTCGACCAGAGGCCGGGCTTGTAGGACATGATCGTCTGCGACTCCTGCCACGAGCACTCGCCCGAGACGGGGTGGCCGGAGGACTCGATGCCCCCGCGCACGCCGCCGTGCCCGGCCTGGAGGCGGCGGTAGCCGTCGATGTTGAACAGCGCCTCGTTGACCGTGTCGGGCAGCGCGTTCTGCGACTCGGGGATGTTCAGGCCGACGCCGGCGAAGTAGTCGGGGAACATCTCGACCAGCTCGAGCTGGAGGCGGCTGGCGTCCAGGTGCTGGATGCGCCGGTCCCAGTCGCCGGCGTCCATGTAGGCGCCCCAGGCGTCGGGGACGATCTGATCGGTCCGTCCCGCGATCAGGTTGGCGAAGTTGCCCGAGTCGGTGCCGAGCGCGTTCAGCCCGTTGCCGCTGTACATCAGCGGGCACTCGGAGTGGTAGACCGTGACCCCGTCGTCGGGGTGGAAGCAGCGCGGGCGGACGTAATCGGTGTGCGGCGGCCCGAGCGCGATGCCGCTGCGATGGTGGTAGTGGCCCTTCATGGAGACGCGGAACGCCCGCTCCCATGCCTGCCCGGCGATCTCGAACGGGTAGCTGCACCCGACGCCCTCGACGCAGACGCGGTAGCGGCCGGGGCGGTCGAACTCGACGAACTCCATCCGGTAGACGTCGGTCAGGTTGTAGTTGGCGCGGCGCTTCATCTGCTCCGGCTCGTCCGCCGCGCGGGAGAGCCTGACCTCGCCCTCGTAGGCCGTCTCGCCGGTCGCGTCGTCCAGCAGGCGGAAACGCAGTCCCTCGGCGTAGCTGTAGGCGCCGCCCGTGCCGAGCCAGACCGAGAGGAAGGCGCACTTGCCCGGGTCATCGGGCCGGAATCCGACATGGCTGGCGTGGACGGCCTCGCTGCGGACGCGCTCCGGCCGGTGCACGTACTCGACCTGATCGACGTCCAGGTTCAGCCCCGTCGGCTCGACCGTGTAGCGGGCACCCTCCTGCGGGGGCTGGGGCAGCTTCAGGTAGAGGTGGTGACGCATGGCGGCTCCCTTGCCGGGCTGCGTCCAGTTGATGGCCTTGCTCTTGCGCCAGAGGCGGTCCGGGGCGGCGCCCTCGGCGTAGGCGGGATCGTCGGGGGAAAAGATGCGGTAGCTCTGCGGCCGGTCGGCGGCCTCCTCGTCGAGCGGCTCGCCGACCAGACGCTCCAGCGTGGTCAGCGTGTCGCGCTTCGGCCCGACCAGGTAGCCGACGGGCTCGCCGTCGCGGATGAGGAGGACCTGGTGGACCTCGCCGCTCACCCTGGCGCGCGTCCGCTCGATGCGGTCGTCGGGCCGGGGCGCGTAGGGCATCTGCTGCATCGGCTGCACGCGGCCGGCGCGGACCTGGAGGGCCAGTATGTCGGGCGCGACCGGCGCGACGTGCTCCACCCAGGGCATCGGCTCCTGCGATTCCTCAAGCGTCATTGCGGCTCCTCCCTTGGCCAGAATCCCCGGCAGGCGGCCGGGCGGGGGGATTATGGCCCCCGGCGCCCGGCGGCGCAAGGTGAGGGCCGTCTTGCCAGGGCCCGGCGCGCTCATTATCATGTCGATGGGCGGAGGCTGGCACCGGCCACAGACCGGCAGAGGACCATGACGAGGCGCGCCGGGCCCTCCCCGCCGCCCCGATCCGTTCAAGTGGGCGCACCACCAGCCCGTCCGGGAGGAGGCGCGATGAAGGTCTTCGTCATGACGGACATGGAGGGCGTCAGCGGCATCTGCCGCAGCGACCACGTCAGCCGCGGCGCGCCGCTCTACGAGGCCGGGCGCCGGTTCCTGACCGAAGAGGTGAACGCCTGCCTCGAGGGCTGCTTCGAGGGCGGGGCCGACGAGGTGGTGGTCAAGGACGGGCACGGCGGGCACGGGAGCAACTTCATCTGGCCCGAGCTCGACCCGCGCGCGCAATACGTCATGGGCGGCACCGGCCGGCGGCGGCTGTCCGGCGTGGAGGACTGCGACGCGCTCGTCCTGCTCGGCTTCCACGCGATGGCCGGCACGCCGGAGGCGATCCTGGAGCACACGATGAGCAGCGGCTCGTGGCAGAACTTCTATCTCAACGGGCGACGCACGGGCGAGATCGGCATCGACTCGGCGATCGGCGCGGAGAACGGCGTGCCCACGGTGCTGGTGACCGGCGACGAGAAGGCATGCCGCGAGGCGGAGGAGTTCATCCCCGGCGTGGTGACGGCCTGCGTGAAGTGGGGGCTGGCGCGGGAGGGCGGGCGGCTGCTCTCGCGCGAGCGGGCGCACCGGCTGATCAAGGAGCGGGCGATCGAGGCGCTGCGCCGGGCGGGGCAGATCGCGCCCGTCCGCGTGGAGCCGCCGGTGAGGGCGCGGCTGGAGCGGGTCTCCAAGGGCGAGCTGCCCACGCGCGGCGAGAAGCCCTACGTGAAGATCATCGACGGGCGCACCTACGAGGTCACCGCCGAGAGCGTCGAACAGGCCCTCTGGCGCCTGTAGCTCTGCGCCGCCCGCCCCCCCTCGCGTGCCCGGGCGACGTTACCCGCGAGCTTTGACAGCGCGGCGCCCGGCCGGTAGCATCCAACGCCATCCTGTCTTGACGTTTCCACGCACTCTTCGGACCGGCACGATGAAGCGATATGCAGAGGCAGCGGACGTGAAGGTCGGCGCGCTCGGCTACGGCGGCGCCTTCAACATGGGCAAGCAACACCTGGACCAGATGCGTGATGCGGGCATGACGCCGCTGGCGGCCTGCGACCTGGATGAGGAACGCCTGGCCGCCGCCGAGGCCGACTTCCCCGGCATCGAGACCTACACGTCGCTGGAGCGGATGCTCGATGAGTCCGACGTCGACCTGCTCGCCGTCATCACCCCGCACAACACCCACGCCGAGCTGGCGCTGAAGTGCCTCCAGAGCGGACGGCACGTCGTGGTCGAGAAACCGATGGCCGTCACGACCGACGAGTGCGACCGCATGATCGCGGCGGCCGAGGCGAGCAACGTGCTCCTTTCCACCTACCACAATCGGCACTGGGACGGCTGCGTCCTGCGCGCGGTCGAGCAGGTCGTCCGCGAGGGGATCATCGGCGAGGTCTACCGCATCGAGGCCCACATGGGCGGCTATCGCCGGCCCGGCGACTGGTGGCGCAGCAGCCGCGCGATCAGCGGCGGCATCCTCTACGACTGGGGCGTGCACCTGCTTGAATACTCGCTGCAACTGCTGCCCGGCGCCCAGCTTACCGAAGTGAGCGGCTACCGGCACACGGGCTACTGGAGCCAGCGCACCGGCTGGGGCGAGGAGGCCAACGAGGACGAGGCCCGGGCCGTCGCGCGCTTCGACACGGGCCAGTGGCTCACGCTCACCATGTCCGCCCTGGACAGCTACCCGAAGGGCCGCGAGCGGAAGTGGGTCGAGGTCACCGCCACCAGAGGCAGCTACCTCTTCGACGGCGGCTCGTGGCGGACGGTGCTCCAGAGCGACGAGGGGGCGCTCGAGGAGGAAGGCGCCAACCCGCACGGCGAAGACCACCGCTACTACGCGAACGTCGCCGCCGCGCTGCTCGGCGAGGAGGAGCTGATCGTCACGGCCGAGTGGGCGCGCCGGCCGATCCACGTGCTCGACCTGGCGGTGCGCAGCGCCGAAGAAGGCCGCGCGCTGCCGGCGACCTACGGCTGAGGGCCTCGGCGCCCGCTCAGGCGAGCGTCACCTCGATCGTCCTCGCCGCCAGGCCCTCGAGGGGCACGACCACGTATTCGGAGGACTCGATCCGCTCCGTCGCCGCCTCCACTTCCTCACCGTCCACGGCGAGCGCGCCCGGCCGGCGTCCGGCGGGCAGCAGCAGGCGGAACTCGGTGTTGAGGGCGCTGCCGGCCAGCTCGACGCGGACCTCGTCCCCCAGCGCCCGGTAACGGTAGGCGGCATAGCCGCCGCAGGCGCGGTACCTGACCGCCACCTCGGCGGCGTCCACCTCCGCCGCCGACCATCGGGGCGCGATCACCGCGCTGTCGAAGGCGACCCCGGTGTCCACCACCCCGGCCAGCCCCTCCAGCAGGGCATAGACGACGGCGGCGGCGCCCCAATTGTCCGGGATGCCGAACGAGACGTCGCTCGGCGGGAAGAAGACCGGCGCGTCGCAGAGCGTGACGCCGAGCACGGGCCAGAAGGCGCCGTTCTCGGAGGCGCGGAAGACCAGCCGCGCGATCTCCCTGTCCGGATGGGGGTTGTCCCAGCCGTAGACGTAGCAGCCGACGTTGGGGAAGACGTCGTTCGGCCCCCACCAGGCGAGGCGCGCCAGCGGCTCGTGCCGGCGCGAGACGGGCGGGTCCGACGGCAGCCACCAGCCGTTCAGGTGGCGCCCCTTCATGACGTACTGCCCCTCGGAAGTGCCGTCGGCGTAGTGGACCTCGAACCGGCCGATCGGGTTCTCTCCGCCCGCCGTGTGCAGCAGGTAGACGCTCGCCGCCTTCGCGCCGACCGGCACCTCGCAGGTCTCATGGAAGCCCTCGCGGCTGGAGATGCCGATGGCGGCGCGCCGCTGGTTCTCGGCGGGATCGATCACCCGCAAGGCGATGCCCTCGAACTGCTGCTCGCCGGTGGGCAGGTTGGCCAGGTCGTTGCCGGGCTGCTCGCCGGCCCAGCCGATCACGTCGCCCGGGCTCGGGCACTTCAGGTCGATGTTCGCCTGGGCGCGGATGTCCAGGGACGTGAAGCTGCGCTCGGGCGGCTCGGGCATCTTGCCCCGGTAGGTGCAGTGCAGGTAGCCGTCGTGTGACCTTGCCCACTGCGCCACGCGCTCCAGGATGTCCACCCCGTAGCACTCGAAGCCGTGCTCGAAGGCGCCGTGGGCCAGCTCGCCGGCCACGATGCTCGTCACCCCGCCGTTCATGTAGTGCCACTTGCTGCCGTGCCCGCCGAAGCCCCGCTCGAAGGGCGGGTAGATCTGGTAGAACTCCCCGGGCGATGAGCCGGGCATCTCCTCCCGGATGCGCTGGTAGGTGCGGATGATGGCGACGGCCTGCTCGTGGGTGACGCCGCGGTTGAGGGCGTAGGCGTTGGAGAGCGAGACCTGGCGGGGCTGGTCAACGCCGAGGTCGCGCTCCACGTGGGGGTCTTCCGGCACGTGGTGGGTGTAGAACTCCCCGTTCCACGCCAGCTCGTCGAGCCGCTGCTTGACCTCGCGCCCGACGCGCCGCCAGCGCTCGGCCTCCCCGGGGCGGCCCGCCGCCTCCAGCATCTCGCGCAGGTAGCGGCACGCGGCGGCGAAGCCGGTGTTGTCCCCGTGCATGACGCCGAAGCGGGTCCGCTCCGGGTCGACCACCATGGTGAAGCCGGTGATCTCGGCGTCTTGCTCGGCCTGGAAGTCCCAGGTGTCGATGGTGAAGCCGCGCTTGAGCAGCCCGTACTTCTCGCTCCAGCGGTAGGGGTCGGAGGTGCTGTACTGGAAGGCGCGCACGGCGTTGTCCAGCAGGCCGGCCATCCACTCGGTGTCGCCGGTGGCCTTCCAGGTGTAGTAGAGGCCCTCGACGAAGAGGTACTCGACGTCGTTCTCGACGGGGATGCGCTCCATGCGCCGCAGCCCGCCGTCGACCTTCTTGATGAAGCCGCCGGGGCCGAACCAGTGGTCGCGGTGGGTCGGGCGGCGGCTCAGTTCCTTGTCCACCTTGTCGAAGACCATGCCGTCGTCGCGCTGCGTGTCGGCGTAGAGCTCAATGCCGCTCTTCAGGTCGGGGTAGTAGTACTTCATCCCCTTGAGCGTGTGGACGTGGTCGCGCAGCCAGCCGACGAAGTACTTGTAGACCCGGTCCACGTCGCGGAAGCTGCTTGTCTCGCCGTGCCAGGCCACCATGGTCCAGTACAGCATGAACAGGAGTTCCCCGAAGCGGCCGCCCTCGTCGTCGAGGTGCGTCTGGCAGTCCAGCGCGAAGGCAGCGCTGCCGGCCGGGGTCCGGTCGGCGTCGAGGTGGAGCACCGTCTGCGTGCCGAGTGCGCCGGAGGCGCGGAAGGTGAACGGGTCGGCGGCGTCCGCGCGGAGGTACTGCCTGTCCCGCCCGTCCCGCACCATCAGCGTCCCTTCGTCCGCGCCGGTCACCGTCACTTCGTCCAGCGGCGCGAAGCGAGCCGGATTTCCCTCGGTCTCGATCCTCAGCATGGCCTCCTCCTCTCTGCGCAGGATCCCTCGCGGTCATGGGCGCCGTTGGCCAGCGCGACCTGGCCGGACAACGGGGGCTGGTGCGAGCAGGCGATATGCGTCCGTGATTCGGGCGGTCACGATACGAAACCCAACGGCAGGCGTCAATGCCGACGCAGGGTTCGTCTGTCCCTGCCAGGCCCTCCTGCGCTTGCCGCCGAGATCCGGCCAGGGCGTGGTTCCCGTAAAGAGCGTGAGGCACTGGCGAGCCCGCGCTGCACGGATGCGCCTGATTGGCCTCTCGCCGGCCACGTCGTATAATCACCCGTGACGACGACCTGCGCCCATCGAGCGGAAGGGGACGCGATGCAGCACTACGAGGAGCCGGGCAAGCAGTTGCCGATCCGCGAGTTCGACGTGGTGGTGGCCGGGGCCGGGACGGGCGGCGTGCCGGCGGCCCTCGCCGCAGCCCGCCAGGGAGCCCGCACCGCCCTGGTGGAGTGGAAGGGCTACCCCGGAGGCACCGCCGTCGAGGGGGGCACCGCGCTGCACAGCTTCTACAACCTGTGGAAGGCGTTCCCCCAGGCCGAGAAGCGCCAGGTCGTCCAGGGCATCCCGCAGGAGATGATCGACCGCCTCGCCGAGGTCGGCGGCACCAGCGGCCACGCCGAGATGACCAGGGGCGCGGACTACGACAGCGTCTGCACCGCCGTCGACACGGAGCTCTACAAGCTCGTCGCCTTCCAGATGCTCCGCGAGGCCGGCGTCGCCGTCATGGTCAACACCGTGCTGGCCGACGCCGTGACCGAGGACGGGCGGGTGCTCGGCGCGATCACCGAGAGCCACCAGGGCCGGGAGATGCTGCGGGCGGCCGCCTTCGTCGATTGCACCGGCTACGGCGACCTCTGCGCCCGCGCCGGGGCCGAATACGTCGAGCCGAACGACTACCCCGTGGTCAACAGCATGTCCCTGGCCAACGTGAGCGTGGAGGGATACCACCGGTTCCTCGCCGAGCACGACGCCCTGACCCAGTATGCCGAGGGAATCCGCGACGGGCGGGACGGCCAGATCGTCCGCCTGGACGGGCGGCCCGCCCGGCTGCCGGCCGGGTTCTCCGAGGGGGCCGCCCAGATCGGCATGTCCGTCGTGACCACCACCGTGCACGACGACTACTTCATGTTCATCAAGCTCAACCTCAAGATGCCGGTCAGCCCGACCGATCGCGATGCACTGGCTGAGGCGGAGCTGGAGCTGCGCCGGCGCCAGGTGAGGGCCGCCGAGCTGTTCCGCCAGTACGTCCCCGGCTGCCAGAAGGCATTCATCGCCCGCACCAGCCCGTCAATCACCATCCGCCGCGGTCGGCTGATCGCCTGCGACTACGACATCACCAGCCAGGACGTGCTGGAGGGGCGCCACTTCGAGGACGACGTGATGGCCTACGGGTTCCACGACTTCGCGCCCCGGCTCCAGGTCAAAGACGGCGGCACCTACGGCGTGCCCTACCGGGCGTTGCGGGTGGGGGGGCTGGAGAACCTGCTGGCGACCGGCATGATGATCACCACCGACCACGACGCGCACATGTCCACCCGCAACACCGTCTGCTGCATGGGCCAGGGCCAGGCGGCCGGCACGGCGGCCGCCCTCTGCGCCCGCCGGGAGTGCGGCACGCGCGAGCTGCCCTACGACCACCTGCGCAGCGCCCTGGAGGCCGACGGCGTCTACTTCGCGCACTGAGCCGCCGTGGCCGATGGCACAGCTCGGCGAGGGCAAGCATCAGATCGTGGTCGAGTGACGGCCGGCCGGCAGCAGGACGGGCCTGCCTGCCGCAAGGAAAGTGGTGGGCGGGCCGGGACTCGAACCCGGGGCCTCTTGCTTGTAAGGCAAGCGCTCTGGCCGGCTGAGCTACCCGCCCCCTCGGATGGCCCTTCGACGGTAACCGCGCGGCCCCTCGGCGTCAAGCCGCAATCCGGCCACGAGCCTCGGTCGACGGCTTGTCCGCCGCCGGCTCCTGTGCTATAGTCGCGGGTCGCGCGGCGCGACCGCCGCCCGCCCTGCCAGCGATCGCTTCCCCAGGCGACCAGGAGGCCACGGTGCCCCGAGAGGCCTTCGACAAGGCGCTCATCGTGGCCAACCCCACCAGCGGCAGCCGCAAGGCCGTGCGCTGGTTCGACCGCGTGGTCAAGGCCTTCCGCCGGGGGGGCTGGCCCGTCGAGCCCGTGCTGACCGAGCACGCCGGCCACGGCCGCCAGGCGGCCAACAACCACGAGGGCGAGCGCGCCCTGCTGATCGCCTTCGGCGGCGACGGCACCTTCAACGAGCTGCTCAACGGGGCCGACCCGGAGCGCACGACGCTGGCGATCATCCCCGCCGGCACGGGCAACGTGCTCGCCAACGAGCTCGGCATGTCCCACCACCCCCTGCGAGCGGTCGGCCAGCTCTTGCGGGGGCGGCCGGTCACCTTCGACGTCGGCCTCTGCAACGGGCGCCGGTTCGTCTCGGTCTTCGGGGCCGGCATAGACGGGGCCGTGGTGCGGGCCGTGCACGAAGCGCGGAGGGGCAAGCTGGCGCAGTTCCACTACGTGCCGCACGCCGTGCGGGCCGTGCTCGAACGCCCCGAGTGGGGCATCCGCGTCGAGGTGGACGGGCGGCCCGTGGCCGAGGGGCTGGACCTGGCGAGCGTCGGCAACACCCACAGCTACGGCGGCCCGATCGAGATGACCTCCGCCGCCGCGCCCGACGACGGACTGCTCGACGTGATGTGCCTGCCCCGCCGGGGCGTGGTCGAGATGGCCCAGATGGCCGCCTGGAGCCTGCTGCACGCGCTGCACCGCAGCCGGCGCGTCCACTACGTGCGCGGGCGGAGCGTGCGGGTCGGCGCCGCAATGCAAGGCGTCCCCTACCAGGTGGACGGTGAGCCGGCGGGGACGCTGCCCGCCGAGATCATCGTCGTCCCCCGCGCGCTCGGGGTGCTGGCACCGGCCGACTACCGCTCGCTGCGCCGCAAACTGCCCGCCTGGAGGAGCGAAGCGTGAACTGGGCCGAGTTCGACCCGCTGATCGACGCGGCGCTCGCCGAGGACCGCCCGCGCGAGGACGTGACCACCCGGGCGCTGGTCCCGCCGGACCGAACGGCGCGGGGCGAGGTCCGCGCCGGGGCCGACGGCGTGGTCTGCGGGCTGCCCCTGGCGGAGCGGCTGGCACGGCGCTTCGACGAGCGCATCGCCTTCGAGCCGTGCGTCGCCGACGCAGAGCGCGTCGGCCGGGGCGACGTGGTCGCGCGGCTGGAAGGGCCGGCGGCCTCGATCCTGAGCGTCGAGCGCACGATGCTCAACTTCCTTCAGCGACTCGGCGGCGTGGCCACGCTGACGGCCCGCTACGTGGCCGCCGTGCGGGGCACCGGCGCCGCCATCTACGACACGCGCAAGACCACGCCCGGCTGGCGGCGGCTGGAGAAGTACGCCGTCCGCTGCGGCGGCGGGCGCAACCACCGCATGGACCTTGCGGAGATGGCGCTGATCAAGGACAACCACCTCGCGCTCCTCGTGGCCGCCGGGGGCCGGGCCGAGGCGGTGCGGGCGGCCGTGGAGCGGGCGCGCGCGGCGGGGGTGCCGGTCGAGGTGGAGGTCGAGGTGGAGGTCGAGGACACGGCGCAGCTCGAGGCGGCGCTGGCGGCCGGGCCGGACTTCATCCTGCTGGACAACATGACGCCGGATGAGGTGCGCCGCGCGCGGCGGGCGGCCGAGGCGGTCGGCCTGGGGCGGCCCGAGCTGGAGGCGAGCGGGGCGATCACCCTCCAGAACGTGCGCGCCTACGCCGAGGCCGGCGCCGATCGCATCTCGATCGGCGCGCTCACGCACTCCGCCCCGGCGCTCGACCTCTCCATGGAGCTCATCCCGGCCGAAGGATGAGCCCGCTCAGGCAAGGACCTGCTGCGCGGCGGCGAGCCCGGCGCCGAGCGTGAACTCGTAGCCCAGCTCGGCGAGCGCCTTCTCCAGCACGCCGACGACGAGCAGGATCTCCTCCTCGCTGACGTAACCCATGTGGCCGATGCGGAAGATGCGCCCTTTCAGGTGCCCCTGCCCGCCGGCGATGGTCACGCCGTAGCTGTCCCGCATCAGCGAGACGAGCTTGCCCGTGTCGATGCCGTCGGGGCCGTAGACGGCGGTGACGCCGTTGACCGGCTCCTCGGCGACCAGCCTCAGCCCGAGCGCCCGCGCGGCGGCACGGCTGGCGCGGGCCATGCGCTCGTGGCGGGCGTGCACGGCCTCCAGCCCCTCCTCCAGCATCATCTCCAGAGCCTGGCGCAGGCCGCGGATCAGCGAGACGGCGGCCGTGAAGGGAGTCGTGGTCTTGGCCCAGTTCTTCCGCATCGCGCCGAGCTCCAGGTAGTAGCGCGGCGAGGTGCACGCCTCGACGGCGTCCCAGGTGCGGGGCGAGACGGCGATGAAGGCGAGGCCGGGCGGTACCATGCATCCCTTCTGCGAGCCGCTCACGACGATGTCCACGCCCCACTCGTCCATCTTGACCGGGTGGACGCCGACGCTGGTGATGGCGTCGATCGCCAGCAGCGTGGCGCTCTGGCGCGTGATGCGGGCGATGGCCTCCACGTCGGTCAGTGCGCCGGTGGAGGTCTCGGAGTGGGTGAGGTAGAGGGCGCGGGCGTCGGGATAGGCGTCGAGCGCCTCCTCGACCTGCCCCACAGTCGGGGACTCGCCCCACTCGACGGGGATCTCGACGACGTTGCAGCCGAAGGCCTTGCCCAGCTCGGCCCATCGCTCGCCGAACTTGCCGCCGGTGGCGGCGATCATCGCCTCGCCGGGCGAGCAGACGTTGGCCACGGCGGCCTCCATCGCGGCGCTGCCGCTGCCCATGATGAGGTAGACGTCCTGCTCGGTGCCGAACAGCTTCTGGAGGCCCGCGTTGACCTCCACCATGATCTGCGAGAACCGGTCGGTGCGATGGTGGATCAGCGGCATCGCCTCGGCCATCAGCACTTCCTGGGGGACCATGGTCGGGCCGGGGGTGAACATGTAGTTCTTCTTCATCGTCCGGCTCCCTGCGCCCGTGGCGCGTCCGAAAGCGGAGTGGGGAAGCGGCGTATTGTACGTGGGGGCCGCCGGAGGCGCAAGCTCAGCGCCCGGAGCCCGGACCGCCCGTGGCGGCGCCGGCGCACTTGGCCGCGCGCGGGGCCGGCTCTATAATGCCGCCGTCGCGCCCGCTCCTCCTCCCGGCCGGCACGGACATGCCCGAGACGCCGCCCCAGCGCGCCCGTTCGGCACCCGCTGACGGCCCGCTCCTGCTGGCGGCGCTCTGCCTGACCGTCCTGGTCGTGGTCTACCGCCCCGTGGTCGGCGGGGTCGGGGTCGAGCGGGCGTCGCTCGTCCTGTTCGGTCTGGCCCTGCTGCTGGCGGCGCTGACGTGGGCGGCGCACGGCTGCCTGCGCGGCGCCCTGGCGGTGCGGCTGCCTCCGGCCGCGGCCCTGTTCACGGCCTTCCTGGCGGCCGCCCTCGCCTCCTCACTGAGGGCAGAGTACAGCTTCGCCGGGCTGGAGTTCTGCTGCCTGACGGCCACCTACGGTCTGACGGCGTTCCTGGTCCTTCAGTTCGCCGGCTCGCCGGGGCGGCGGCGCTTCTTCGTGGCGTGCCTGGCGGCCACGGGAGTGGCGCTGGCGGGCTACGCGGCCTGGCACTATGCCCTCTACATGCCGGCGCTGCGGCTCTGGCTCCGGATGGAGCCCGGCCTGGTGCAGGCCGCCACCGGCGCGGGCGACCTGCTGGCCCGCGACCTGCACGACCGCATCATGGCCGAGCGTGCCTACGGCAGCTTCCTGACGGCCAATCAGCTCGCGGCGTTCCTGGTGCTGGCCTTCTTCCCGCTGGCGGACTGGCTGGCGGCGTGGCGGCGGGCTCGCGTCGATCCGAGGGAGCCCTCCCGGTCGCGGCTCGCGGGCGCGCTGCTGGCGGGCGGGGCGACGCTGACGCTGGCCACGCTCTACCTGACGCGCTCGAAGGGCGGCTGGCTCGCTTTCCTGTTCGCCCTGGCGCTCTACGTGGCGCCGGGGGTCTGGCGCCTGGCCCGGAAGCGCCCCTATCGGGCGGTCGGGCTCGCCCTGGCGGCGCTCGCCCTGCTGGCGGCCGCCGGGGCGTGGACGGGCGCGCTGCCGGCGCCGCGGCGCTTCGCGCGCTCGCTGGGGGTGCGGCTCGACTACTGGCGCACGAGCGTGGCCATCGCGCGCGAACGGCCCGTCCTCGGCGTGGGGCCGGGCGCGTGGGACGAGTGGTACGCCATGCTGAAGCGGCCGGAGTTCGAGGAGACGCGCGCCCCCCACAGCGCCTACCTGCGGCTCTGGGCGGAGACGGGCACGGTCGGCCTGGCGCTCTACGTGGCGCTCTGGGCATCCGTGCTCGCCGGCGCGCTGCGCACCCGCGCCGCCCCGCCTCCCACGCGGGCGGGGCCGGCCGACGGCGGGCCGCACGGGCGGCGGCTTGCGGCCGGGCTCGCCGTGGCGGCCCTCGCCCTCGGGCTTGACTACGCGCTGGTCGGCACGCTCTACCCGCCCCGGTTCGTGCCGGCGTGGCTCCGCGCGGCGCCGTGGCTCCCTTACATGGTGTTCTACGGGCTCTGGGCGGCGACCTTCGCGGCCGCCATGGGGGCGATGGGACGGCCCTCGGCGTGGGCCCTGGCGGCGGGGCTGGCCGGCTTCCTGCTGCACAGCGCGGCGGAGGTCGCGCTCACCGTGCCGGCCGTGGCCGGCACGGCGGCCGTCGTGGCCGGCCTGCTGCTGGCGGAGGACTGGTCGCCGCGGGCGCGCGGCGTCCCGCTGGGCAGTGGTGGCCGCGTGGCGGCGACGCTGGCCCTGGCGGCCGTGGCGCTGCTCTGGGCCTCAGTGGTCACGCCCCGCGTCCTCCGGGCGGCGGGGGAGCGTCGGCAGGCGCACCTGTTGCGCACGGAGGTGGCCGACCGCCTCGCGCGGGCAACTGGGCGGGAACGCCCGGCGCTGCGGCGCGTCGCGCGCGAGGTAACCGACGGGCTGCGCTCGGTCTGCCGGGCCGTTCCGTGGGACGCGGAGGCATGGCGCGAGCTCGGCCAGTGGCAGTTGCGCCTCGCCGCCCCCCAAGACGCAGGCGGCGAGCTGCTGCGCGGGGCGCTTGCCGCGCTGCAGAAGGCTGTGGAGCTGAACCCGCTCGACGCGGCGGCCCACGCACTGCTGGGCCGCGCCCTGAGCGCCGCCGGCCGGCCCGGGGAGGCGGCCGCCGCCTACCGCCGGGCCGCCGAGCTGGGCCCCTCCCTGCCCCGCGCGTGGTTCAGCTACGCCCGCGCGGCGCAGGCGGCCGGAGCAGCCCCCCAGACAGTCCGCGCCGCCTACCGGCGGGCGCTCGAGCTGATGCCGCGCCAGTACCACCAGCGCAACCGCGTGCCGGGCACGCCCGAGGAAATGGCCGCCATCTGGGGCGAAGCGACGGGCGAGCCCCTGTGCGGCTCGCTCCTGGAGCTCGGCATCGAGATGGGCCGCCGCTGGGGCGGGCTGGAGGTGGACCCGGCGGCGTCGCAGCGGCAGAAGCTCGCCCGTCTGGCCGATGGCCTGCCGGGCGCGGCCGAGCTGGTGGAGCGCTGGGATTCCCTGAGCCCGCCGCAGCGCAACCAGGCGCTGTGGCAGGTGGCGGCCGGGCGGCTCTGGCAGTGGGCGCTGCGGGGGACGCTGGCGAGCGAGGGGTAGCACCACCGAAGGAGCTGGAGCCAGCGGAGGGGCTCGAACCCTCAACCCCGGCTTTACGAAAGCCGTGCTCTACCGTTGAGCTACGCTGGCTCGCCGCAGCAACGCGATTATACCACGTCCGGCCGCGCTTTCCACTTCCCGCAAGCGCCGCCCGCGCGCCCCGGCGCGCATTCCACCGCAAGGATCCCGGGAAAAACGGACCCGTTTCTGAAGGCGGCCCCGGCGCGTCGTAAGCCGCAAAGCGCCCGACGGTTGTGACCGATCCTCCTCCCCCCCCCGCCCGGGAAAGCCGGGACCGGGGCCGGATTCCGGGTTGACTCCCTCGTCATAAGTGCGTAGACTGGACGGGTAGTCGCAAGCGCTAAGGCGCTTGTGGCTTTTTGTTTACTCTCTCAGCACGCACAAGACGCGCGAAAGGTTACGTCAACACCGTTCCACTCAAGCGCCGGGACCGGCGGGCGCCCGCCCGGCCGGCCCGCGCGGACGTGCTGAGGTGAGCCCGGCCATGCAGAACGCCACGCACACACAGAGCCGTCTTGCCCGCCGCGGCGTCGGGGGTTGGGTGCGCCGTGCGGGCCGCCGGGCCACAGACCACCTGCGTGACCCCGCCAAATGGTCCAGCCCCGGACGCCTGGACGGGCCCCGCTCGGGGAGACCGTCGCCATGGGGACCGGGCCTCTCCTCGCCTCTACTTGAGCGGAGGCTCTCCCCTTAGGCCCCAAGCCCGGGTAGGCCCGCCGCCATCTTGTCGAGTGTCCGCCGCCGAGGGGACGAGCGTGTCCCTTCTGTCCCGCGGCCGTCTCGGCTCCCGGTCCAGCCGCCCCTCGGGCGCACCGGCCCTGCCCATCCAGAACGCCTGCGCGGAGAGCAGAACAGACCATGGCAACGCCGCAGAACACCGCTGACGGCTACATCGCCGCCGGCGATCTGACCGTCCGGCGCGACGAGTCGAACAACCTCTGCGCCCGGATCGAGGGGCGCGGCGAGTGGAGCAAGGTGGCCCTGCGGGCCGCCTTCCCCTACTCCGAGCCGGCCCGCTTCGTCGCCTTGCTGCACGAGGGCGAGGAGCTGGGCGTGGTGCGCGAGCCGGCCGAGCTGGACGAGGCTTCGCGCAAGGTCCTGACCGAGGAGCTGGCCAAGCGCTACAACGTGCGCGACATCGTGCGCATCCTCGACATCACAGAGAGCCACAACGCCACCGCCTGGACGGTGGAGACGGACGCCGGCCTGCGCCAGATGCTCGTGCGCGACCGGCACAACTTCCGCCGCATCAAGGGGGGAGACCTGGTCGTGATCGACGTGGACGGCAACCGGTTCCGCATCGCCCGGGACCGGCCGCTGGACGCGGCGAGCCAGCGGCTGCTGGACACTTACTGCTGAGCAGCGAAAGCCCGGGAGAGGGCAAGATGGGCAGGAAGAAAGCCATCGTCTGGAAGCTGGACTCGAGCCCGGCCTGGATGCAGGCGCGCCTGGACGAGCTGAGCGACGGCGACGACCCGGTGGCGCTCTGCTTCGAGAGCGACATGAGCCTGGAGGGCCGCTACGAGCACGAGGCGCTGATCGTCACGCAGGAGCGCGCGCTCGTCGTGGCCATGGGCCGCGAGGAGGTCCTGCGCGAGGTGGCGATCGGCGAGATCGCGCTGGTGCGGCTGAAGTGGTTCATGGGCAACGGGTTCCTGGTGCTCACCACGTGGAACGAGAACGCGGAGATGCTCCGCTTCTCCCCCTCGCTGGCCGACGCCGCCGAGGAGCTCAAAGAGGAGTTCGACGGGCACCTGATGCGGCGGCTCAACTGGGACGGCCCCGA
Organism: uncultured candidatus Brocadiaceae bacterium; assembly: GCA_964434535.1. Classification (GTDB taxonomy): domain Bacteria; phylum Planctomycetota; class Brocadiia; order SM23-32; family SM23-32; genus SM23-32. The sequence continues at coordinate 64,064 of CAYSWA010000010.1, forward strand.
CGAGCACGAGGACCACGTCGAGCACCGCGACGAGGAGGAGCCGGCCGCCGAGGCGAACGAGAAGGCGCGCCGCTGCCCCCAGTGCGGGCAACTGCTGCCGCGGGACCGCGACATCTGCCGCGCCTGCCTCAGCGCTCGGGACGTCATGCTGCGCATGCTCTCCTACCTGAAGCCCTACCGGCCCCTGGTGGCGGTGAGCCTGGCGCTGACGCTGGTGATGGCCGCCATCGCCGCCTCGCTGCCGCGGCTGAGCCGCACGCTGATCGACGACGCGATCGGCGGGGGCGACTACGGCCTGCTCACCACGCTGGTGATCGGGCTCGGCGCCCTGCTGCTGGTGCGGGCGGTGGTCGCGGCGGTGCAGCGCCTGATCGTGACCCGCCTGGCGCAGGACATCATCTATGACCTGCGCCACGAGGTCTACTCGCACCTGCAGAAGCTCTCCATGGAGTTCCACGACCGCCAGAGCACCGGGCGGCTGATCTCGCGCGTGGTCAGCGACACGGCGCAGCTCCAGCGCTTCGCCGTCGGCCAGCTCCAGCAGTTCGTGGTCGACGTGCTGATGCTATTGATCGTGCTGGCCTGGATGATGCGCCACTCGGTGCGGCTCACGCTGATGCTCTGGTTCCCGCTGCCGATCTTCTTCCTGCTGGTGCGGTGGTACCGCAACAACGTGCACAAGATCTTCCGCAAGGCGTTCCGCCAGCGGGCGGCCATGAGCGGGCACCTGGCCGACACGATCCCGGGGATCGAGACGGTGAAGGCGTTCTCCCAGGAAGACCGGGCCATCGCCGAGTTCGACCTCTACAGCGGCGGCTACCGCAGCGAGCTGCTGCGGGCGACCACCTTCTCGGCCCGGTTCGTGGCCGGCTTCATGATGCTGACTCAGCTCGGCACGGTGCTCGTCTACTGGTTCGGCGGGCTCGGGGCGATCAACGGCACGGGCTTCAGCCTCGGCCAGCTCGTCATGTTCATCGGCTGGATCGGCCTGATGTACGCCCCCGTGTGGCGCTTCGCCATGCTGACCGAGCAGTTCGAGAACGCCTCCACCAGCGCCGAGCGCGTCTTCGACGTGCTCGACACCGAGGTGGTGGTCAGCGAGAACGAAGGCGGCCATAAGCTCGACGCGCTGAACGAGTCAATCCGGTTCGAGAACGTCAGCTTCCACTACGACTCCGGGCCGCCCGTGCTCAAGAAACTCTCCTTCGAGGTCGGGGCCGGCGAAACGATCGGCGTCGTCGGGCCGAGCGGCTCGGGCAAGACCACGCTGATCAAGCTGCTGGCGCGGTTCTACGACCCGAGCGAGGGGCGGATACTGGTCGATGGGCACGACCTCTGCGGGCTGGACCTGCGCTCGTTCCGGCGCATGCTCGCCATCGTCGGGCAGAACCCGGTGCTGTTCCGCGAGACGATCCTGGAGAACATCCGCTACGGGCGCCCCGAGGCGAGCCGCCAGGAGGTGATCCGGGCCGCGCGCATCGCCAACGCCCACGAGTTCATCATGCAGTTCCCCGAGGCATACGACACCGACGCCCGCGAGCAGGGCAGCCGCTTCTCCGGCGGCGAGAGGCAGCGCATCTGCATCGCACGCGCCGTGCTGAAGGACCCGAGCCTGCTGATCCTCGACGAGGCGACCTCCGCCGTCGACACCAAGAACGAGAAGCTGATCCAGGCCGCCCTCGACCGGCTCATCAAGGACCGCACCACCTTCATCATCGCCCACCGGCTCTCGACGCTGCGCAACGCCGACCGCATCATCATGATGCAGGAGGGCAAGGTGCTCGACGTGGCGCCGCACGCGGAGCTGATGCGCCGCTGCAAGCCCTACCGCGAGCTGGTCGAGGCCCAGAGCGACCTCGGCGAGCCGTCCCTCGAGGTCGCCTGACGGCAACGGCCTCACCACGAAGGACACACGAAGAAAGACACGAAGAGCGGCCAACGACAGGAAATGAATAAGCTTCTTCCGTTGCCGTGCCGTCTTCGCCGTTCTTCGTGCTCCTTCGTGAGCTTCGTGGTGGTCTGCCGCAGCCGTTGCCGGCTACGCGTCGATCACGCCGACGCCGGGCAGGGGGTGGGAGGCGGCGGTGTCGAAGAGGGCGAGGATGTTCTCAGGCGGTGTGCCTGCCTGGATGGCGTGCGACGGGCCGCAGATGTAGCCCCCTCCCCTCGCCAGCACGTCGATGCGCTCCGCCACCTCGCGGCGCACGTCCTCGGGCGTCCCGAAAGGCAGCGTCTGCTGCACGCTGACGCCGCCCTCGAATCCGAGCCGGTCTCCCCAGCCCTCCTTCAGCGCGACGGGGTCCATCCCCTCCGCGTCGAACTGGAGGGCCTGGAGCACGTCGATGCCCATCTCGATCAGGCCGGGCACGGCCTCCATGACCGCGCCGTCGGAGTGGTAGATGACGCGCGCGCCCAGCTCGTGGATGGCCCGGTTCAGCCGCTCGTGGTAGGGCTTCAGGTGCTCGCCCCACATCTCCAGGCTCATCAGCAGCCCCTGCTGGCCGCCGATGTCGTCGGCGGTAAAGACCAGGTCCACCTCGCCATCGGCGGCGCGGAGCGCGCGGCGGATGCGCTCGACGTGGAAGTCGCAGACGCGCTCGAAGATCGCGTGGGCCAGCTCCGGTCGCAGCGCCAGGTCCATGAAGGTCTGCTCGAAGCCGCGCATGTACCACGAGGTCTCGAAGATGCTGCCGTTGGCGACCATCAGGCAGTAGGGGCCGCCGTCGGCCTGGACGTCGGCGGTCAGGTCGGCCAGGGCCGCATAGTCGTACCAGTCGGGACTCGGCCACGCGTGGCGGGCCACGTCCTCGGGTCGTTCGGCGCCGGCGAGCGGATAGTGCTCGATCTCGTCGTAGCTGCCTTCGCCGTAGCTGACGGGCATGCGGCGCACGCCCCAGACGTCGGTCCGTTCCGGCAGGGGTGGTCCGACGTAGGGCGGGGCGACGCTGCGGATATCGATCAAGGGGCGCAGGTACTGGTCGAGCCCGATCCCCCGCTCGCGCCGCAGGAGCGCCTCCAGCTCGGTGCGCGCCGGCTCGTTGATGCCCGAGCAGACCATGGCGATGGGCACGCGGTCGCTCTGGCGATGATCCAGGGCGAGCAGGACACGTTCACGATGGGTCAGCTCTTCGCTCAAGGGCTTGCCTCCTCCTCAGACGCCGCGTTCGCGCTCGGGCCAGAGTATGCGGTGCAGTTGGAGCTGGAGGCGCACGTGGAGGTCGGCCTCCAGGATCCACTCGGCCAGCTTCGTCGGGGCGAGCGCGCCGTGCGCAGGCGCGAAGAGCACCTCCGGCCCGCCGGCCTCCCACCGCTCGATGTGCGGCCAGTGCTGGGCCAGGAACGCCTCGGCCCAGTCGAAGTCGCGCCGGTCCGAGATGACGAACTTGACCTCGTCGCCGGGCCGGATCGCCTCCACGTTCGCCGGCACGGTCTTGCCGCTCTCGCCGCTGGAGGGGCATTTCACGTCCATGATCCGCACCACCGCGCGCGGCACGGGCGCCATGTCGATCGTCCCGTTCGTCTCCAGCAGCACCGTGCGCCCGGCCGCCAGCAGCTGCTCGGCCAGCGCCACCACGCCGTGCGTCTGCACCAGCGGTTCGCCGCCGGTGATGCAGACCAGCCGCGTGCCGAAGCGCTCCACCTCCGTGCATATCTCGCCGACCGAGATCCGGATCCCCTCGCCGTCCCGCGCGTACTGCGTGTCGCAGTAGGCGCAGCGCAGGTTGCAGCCGACGGTGCGGATGAACGCGCAGGGCAGCCCGGCGCGAGAGCTCTCGCCCTCGATGCTCTTGAACATCTCGCTGATCGCCAGGGATGGCTCCATCGTCACGCCCTCCGTGGGGAGACGGCACGCGCCTCCCCTATTCTATCGCACGCAGCTCCGCGAGGCGCCCCGCTTCGGGGTCGGTCTGCTTGATCTCGGCGAGCGTGCGGCGGGCGGCCCCGCAGACGTCCCGGTAGCGGCAGAAGCGCCCGCAGGCCCCCTGCGCGTCCTCGGCCGGCAGCAGGAAGAAGTCGCCGGCGGCGATGCCCTCCACGATCAGGCGCAGGGCGCGGCGCAAGTCGTCCATGCGCGCTCGCAGCGTGGCCAGGTCGTAGCCCGCCACGTCCCGCGGGCCGGAGGTCATCAGGTAGAGCGCCCGCCCCGCCTCGGCGCCGGTCAGCTCGGCGGCGGCCAGCAGGTAGACGGGGAGCTGGAGCTGCGTGCCGCCGCGGAAGCTCTCCGCCCGATAACCTGTCGGCCGGCCCGTCTTGTAGTCGACCACCTGCACGGCCCCCTCGGGCAGCTCGTCCAGCCGGTCCATCCGCCCCCGGAAGGAGACCCCCTCCCCTTCGGCAAGGGGCATCACGAGCGCCGGCTCGCCGATGCCGAACTCGCACTCGAACCGCGCGGGCGCGGCCTCGGCGTGGGCCGCCCGCTCGTGCGCGAGCAGCGCCCGCAGCTCACGCAGCGCCCGCTCCCGCTGCGCCGCCCAGGTCGCCGGGTAGGTGGCGGCGTGCACGCGGCCCAGCCCGTCCAGCACCGGGCCGGCGGCGGCCAGGAGGGCCTCCGCATCCTCGTCGCTCAGCTCCCCGAGCCGGCGGCCCGAGAGGTGCTCCGCGTAGACGGTCCGCAGCAGGTCGTGCACCAGCGCCCCCCGGTCCATCGGCGCCAGCTCGAACTGCTCGGCGGGCGCCTCGACCTCCGCGATATCGAGCACGTAGGTAAGGAAGTACTCGAACGGGCAGCGCGCGTAGGTCTCCAGCCGGGTGGGGCTGATCGGCGCGGCGAAGCGGCTGTAGCGCTCGCGCAGCCGCCCCAGCAGGTCCTCGCAGCGCAGCTTGCCGTCGTAGGGCCCGAAGTCGCGCCGGCGCCAGCGCAGCTCGTCCATGCGCACCGCTCGGGCGAACTCCTCCGAGACCCCGGTCAGGTAGGCGACGCGTGCCGGCCCGTCCCCGCCGGCGAAGACGGCCGCGTCGTACTGCCGGGCGTCAAGCGCCGCCTCCGGCCCGGCCGTGCGCCCCATCGGCACCCGGCGCACCAGCCCGACCGGAAGGCCATCGTCTAACATCTGCGCGCCGATCGAAAAGCCGGCCAGGGCGGAGCAGGCGTCGGTGAGGAAGTGCGAGGCCACGCGAGGCCGGCCCGTGTCGGGCTCGATGCGGGGATAGGCGAGCACCACCCCCCGGCGGGCCGAGCCGAGCCCGAGCCGGAACAGGTAGCGCTCCTCGGCCGGCCGGTCGCGCTGGAGCGGCAGCGGCCCGCAGCCGTGGCCGGCCGCCACGCGGCTGAGCGCCTCGCGGTCCGGCTCGCTCAGCAGCGAGTGGCGCACGGCGTGGCGGGGGAAGCCCTTCTCCACCAGGCCGGGCAGGACCACCACGTCGAAGGTGGCCCCGCGCGCGCCCATGATGCTGCCGGCGGTCACGCCGACGTGCTCGAACCTCTCGCGCCGCAGGCTCGCGCGCGCGAGGCGCCGCCCCAGCGCCCACCGCAAGCGCTCGGGCGTCGCCGGCAGCTCCGCCACGTCCAGCCGGCCCAGCTCGGCGATCGCCTCCAGCACCGGCGCCGTGCCCGGGTCGTCGGCGGGGGAGTATGCCTCGACCAGCCGGCCCAGCTCGGCGGCCGCCTCCGCCCACGTAGCGGGCCGCGAGAGGACGTCCACCCGCGCGAAGAACTCCCGCAGGAACCCGGCCGCCGCCCGGCACAGCTCGGCGTCGCGGGCGAGCAGCCGGCGCTCGGACTCGTCCTCGGCCCGCCCCGCCTCGCGGGCCAGGCGCTCCGCCCGCCGCCCGAGCCGCGCCTCCCACCCGGCCCGGCCCCGCAGGATGCCGGCTTCCCGGCTGACGCGGTCCAGCGCGGTGGCCGTCAGGTCGGCCGGCCAGCGGAGCTCGGCCAGGCCGAGGAAGTCGATCACATCCGTCCGCTCGGCGTCGCCCATGGCCAGCGCCAGCAGGCTCAGCGCCACGCGCCCGGCCACTGTCTCCGCCAGCGGCAGCCCCTCCCGCACGTAGCAGCGCACGCCGGCGCGATCCATCGCCTCCACCAGCAGCCCCGCCGCCCCCTCCGCCGAGCGCAGCAGCACGCCGACCGACCGCCGCCCCTCGCCCCCGGCCGCCACCCGCAGCGCCTCCCGCGCCACCTCGACGGCCTGGGGGACCTCGCCGGGGCAGCTCAGCACGCGCACCGACCCGTCGAACGCTCCCCCCGCCATGAGCGACGCGCGGGTCTCCTGCGGCGGCCGGACGGGATGCTCGCTGAAGACAGCCCCCACCAGGCGTCCCAGGTCGCCGCCCGGTCCCTCCCCCCCGGCCGGGGCCATTTCGTCGGCGCCGAGCGCTTCTTTGAGCCACTGCACGGTCGGCAGGGCGTACTCGAAGCCCGCAGCAGGCCGGCCCTCCAGCTCGCCCCACAGCAGATAGGCCGCCGAGCGCTCGGCCAAGCCGATCAGGCGCCCGACCAGCGCCCGCTGGGCGGGATTGAGATCGTAGAAGCCGTAGACGAGCAGCGCCTGCGGCGCCTCGGCGGGGGCGGCGTCCTGGCGAGCCGCCTCGGCGATCAGGTCGTCGTCCTCGAAAAGGCGGCGCTCCTCCTTCCACCGTCGCAGTTCGGCCCAGAGCGCGGCGAGTTCGCGGAGCCTGCTCGGCGCCGAGGGATCCGCCGGCGCGGCCGCCGGGGCCGCCTCCTGGAGCGCGCGGGGCGTCCAGAGGCAGTCCTCCAGCGTGCGGACGGCCCGCGCAACGGCCGGCGCACCGTTCGCGAACGCCCGCAGCGACCAGAGGTACGAGCCTTCGGCCACGTCGTCGAGGAGCCGCCGCGCCGCCAGCTCCACCCCGCCCGCCGGCAGCCGCCGCCGGCCCTCGCGCGCCAGGCGCGGCAGCGCCATGCGGCGGGCCGCGTCGCGGAGCGTGAGGAACTCAACGCCGATGACGCCGCCCCGTTCGCGCGCGGCCACGCGCCGCAGGTGCAGCGTCAGCAGGTTCGTCGGCGCCAGCACCCAGGCCCTGCCGGCCGCCCCTTGGCACGCGGCGGCCAGGTCCCCGGCGAACGCCCCCTCCAGGGCCGCGTACGTTCCCGCGCCGACCAGCCGTGCCTGCTCCACGTATTGCCCCCGCCTGAGGGGAATGCGCCCACGGCGCGAGTATAGCCCGGCCCGGCCGGGCCTGCAAAGCCGCCCCGACTTGCGCCCGTCGCCCCCATGCCGAATAATGGCGCCCTGCCGCCGCCCGATGACCCCGCGGGAACCGGCCATGACCCATGACCACGACGAGAGCCGCGCGCTGCTCGGGCTGATGCTCTGCAAAGGCATCAGCAACGTCAGCGCGTTCGCGCTGATCGAGCACTTCGGCTCGGCGCAGGCCGCCCTGGGAGCCGGCACGGCGGCGCTGCGCGAGGTGGAAGGGATCGGCCCCGCAACCGTCGCCGGGCTCCGCGAACGAGCGGGCCAGGCGGCCGTCGAGCGCGAGCTGGAACTGATGGAGCGGTTCCGCACCCGCCTGGTGCCGTTCTTCGCCGACGACTACCCCCCGGCCCTGCGCCACCTGGAGCGGGACGCCCCGGCGCTGCTCCGGGTCCGGGGGGAATGCCGCCGAGAGGACTGCCTGGCGCTCGGCGTCGTCGGCTCGCGCCGGTGCAGCACCTACGGGCGCCAGCAGGCAAGGCGGCTCAGCGCGGACCTGGCGAGCATGGGCTTCACCATCGTGAGCGGCATGGCGGCCGGCATCGACTCCGAGGCCCACCGCGGCGCCATCGCCGCCAAAGGCCGCACCGTCGCCGTGCTCGGCTGCGGCCTGGCCACCGCGCTGTGCGGGCGCGACGCGGAGCTGGCCCTGGAGATCGCCGAGAGCGGCGCCGTGCTGAGCGAGCTGCCCATGGAGACGCCGCCCCGGCCGGGCAACTTCCCGCCGCGCAACCGCCTGATCGCCGGGCTCTCGCTCGGCGTGGTCGTCGTGGAGGCCGCCGCCCGCAGCGGCAGCCTCATCACCGCCCGCCTCGCCGGCGAGCAGGGCAAGGCCGTCTTCGCCGTGCCCGGCAACGTGGACAGCCCGACCAGCCGGGGCGCGCATGCACTGATCCGCGACGGCACCGTGCTCGTGGAGAGCGCCCGCGACGTGGTGGACGGCCTCGGCCCGCTGAGCGAGCCGGTCGAGCTGCCCGCCCCCTCGGAGGCGGCGGAGGCCGAGTCGGTCGACGACCCCCGCGTGCTCGCCCTCAACGAGAGGGAGCGCGGCATACTCGCCCTGGTGGGGCGCTCGCCGATGCACATCGACGAGGTGGTGGCGCAGACCGAGCTGCCCCCCTCGATCGTCTCCAGCACGCTGCTGACCCTCGAGGTGCGCGGGCTGATCCAGCAGGTGGCCGGGCAGCGCTACGTGCGGCGCTGAGCGGCGCCGCTCAGGCGGCATCCGCGCCGGCATCGAGGCGTTCCAGCGCATCGGCGTGACGCGTGTCGGCGGCACGGCGCAGGCCGGTGGCTGACTCGGCGGCCGGCAAGCGCGGTCCTCCGGCAGATGGATGTCCGTCCATTCTAAGTCCTTGCGGGGCAACGTGAAAGAGCGCGGGGGAGCCGGGCCTCGTTGACATCCGGCGCCCTAACTGCTTCAATGACTCATGCAGCCCCGCAGAGCACGGAGGAGGCCGCAGACGATGCCGCAGCAGAGCGCGACGGCCGGAGAACTCGGCGCCCTGATCGGCGAGCAGGTGGTCATCGACGTCAAGGGCAGCCACGTCTACATCGGCACGCTGCGCACGATCGGCGCCGACGTGATCGAGCTGGCCGACGCCGACGTGCACTTCTGCGACGACAGCCAGACCACCAGCGAGCTCTACGTGCTGGAGACGAAGAAGAACGGCATCCGGGCGAACCGCGCGTCGGTCTACGTGATGCGCGCCGAGGTGGTCAGCCTCTCCCGCCTGAGCGACGTCGTCGAGTACTGAGCCGGGCTACCGGATCTGCTCGGTTCGTTTCGCAACCGCCTCGGCCAGGCGCCGGGCGCGCTCCTGGTCGGGCATCGCTTCCCGCATCAGGGCCAGGAAGGCGCCGAGCCGGTCGGGGTGGCGCTCGGCCAGGAGCTCCGCGTGGCCGTGAGCGGCGGGGACGTAGCCCGGGTCGAGCTCGAAGGCATGGCGGAAGGCGACGGCCGCCTCGTCGGGGCGTCCCTGGGCGTGGAGCCGGTAGAGGCCGAGCAGGTAGTAGCCGCGCGCCGAGTACGGATGGCGGGCCAGGTGGCGGGCGAGCCGCGCCTCGGCCTCGTGCGCCGGCCCGCCGAGCGCCCCGAGCACCTGCGCCAGCCCGGCCAGCTCCGGCGGCAGCCCTTCCGCAGGAAGCATCCCCACCGAAGGGAAGCGCCCCTCGCGGCGAACCTCCGCCACGGCGCCGTAGAAGGCGGCGAAGACGGCGAACGGGGCGCCGTCGTCCGCGAGCCCCGCCGCCGTCCGGGCGTGCGCCGCCGCCTCGGCCCAGTGGCCGTCCCGCTCCGCTTCCCAGGCCGCGCCGAGCGTTGCCCAGGCATCGGCCTCGGCCTCCAGAGCGGCCGGCTCCTCGCCGGCCGCGGGCAGCCCGATGTGCCCGGCGGCGCGGGCGAGCAGCCCGCCCGCGGCGTCGGAGAGCGGCGATAGGTCGTCGCCCTCCACGGCGCACTCGGCGGCCAGTGCCCAGGGCCGCTTGCCGGGCGTCACGAAGGTGAGCTGCCACGTGCGGCGCCGGAACCCTGGGGCGTGCGCGGCGGCGAGCATGTGCGCCGCCCCGGCCCGCTCCAGCAGCGCCTCGGCCTCGCCGCCCTCCGCCCGTGCGGCGAGGGCGTAGTGCGGGTCGGCCGGCTCCAGCTCGGGATGCGTGGCCAGCGCGTAGGTGAGCAGCGCCCGCACGGCGCGGCGGCGCTGGGGCGGCAGCGGATCGGGACGCAGCGGGTCGGCCTGGTGCAGCACGATCAGAACGCGGCGGCGCTGCTCGGCCTCGGCCTGCTGCACGGCGGCGCGCCGCTCCGCGCGCTGGCGCCACATCAGGGCGACGGGCGGCACGGCCACGGCGACCAGCAGCGCGGCGACGATCGTCCACGCGAGCGTCCAGCGGACCGCGCAGCGCGTGCGCTCGCCCGGCGAGAAGGAGGCCGCGATCGGCTTGATGCGCCGCTCGCGGCTCAGCGACAGGGCGCAGGCGCGCAGTTCCTCCAGCGCCTCCTGCGGGCCTTCGGGCCGGTCGGCCGGATCGGGCGCGAGCAGGCGGGCGACGCAGTCGGCGATCTCGGACGGGACCTCCGGGCGCGCCGCGCGCAGCTCGGGCGGCCCCTGTGCTGCAGCCCGCCGGACCTCTTCTGCGGACGCCCCCGCGTGGGCCGGCCGGCCGGCGAGCATCTCGAACATGACGGCGCCGGCCGCGTAGAGCCCCGCGCTTGCGTCGCCCTCGCCCCCGGCCGCCTGCGGCGCGGCGTAGAACGGAACGCCCCGCACGCGCCCGCCGGGGGTCAGAAGCAGGCGGCCTCGCTCCTCGGGCAGGCCCATCGCACCGGGATGGTCGAGCTTGCCGGCGCCGTCGTAGCCGATCAGCATCGTCTCGGGCCGCACGTCGCCGTGGCGGACGCCGCGCTCGTCGAGCGCTCCCAGCCCGCGCAGCAGGTGCTCGGCCAGCACCAGGGCGCGGTTCACGTCGAGCCGGGGCTCGCGCTCGATCAGCTCCCGAAGCGTGGAGGGGTGCCACTCGGTGATGATGAACCAGCACTCGCCGCGCCGGCCCAGGTCCACGACGGCGGCCACGTAGGGGCTGCGCAGGTCGCGCGCGAGGGCCGCGCGCCGGAACACCTCTTCCATGTAATCCCGCTGCCTCTCGGCCAACTGCGCCGTGAAGAGTTCCACCCGCACGTCGGCGCCGAGCTTGCGGTGCCGGGCGCGATAGAGCAGCCTGGTGGGCCGCACCGCGAGGCGCTTGCGGAGCCGGGCGCCGCCGACGCTCCGCCCCCGCCAGGGGTCCGGCCCGGATGGGGACGCCTCCGGCGCTTCGTCGCCGAGCGGGCCTCCGCAGGCCGCGCAGAAGACGCGGCGCCCGTCGACCGGGTCACGAACGCGGTAATCGCGCCCGCAGCTCTGGCAGTAAAGGGTCGTGGGGGGCATGGCGGCCAGTGTACTCCAAAGGCCGGAGGCCGACAAAGCGCGCCCGTCCGGGCCGCGCGGGGGTGTCAAACTGGCAGAGCGCAGCGCCGGCGCGGCGGCGCCCGGCGCCAGATTGGCAGTGGCGTGCGGCCCGGCCGGCCCTTTACGCGCGGGCCCAGATGTGTACAATGGGGGTTCCTCGCGGGCGCGGGGCCGGCTCGGCGTTTGCCGGCACGCTGTTTGCGAATCTGCACAAGCCATTCTGCGCGCGGGCTGTCCGTGCGCGGCTCATCACCGGTTTGATCACTCCACAGGGAGGTCGAGCACATGGCTATCATCAGGCCGCTGGGAGATCGGGTCCTCATCAAGAGGCTCGAGGCACAGGAGCAGACGGCCGGCGGGATCGTGCTGCCGGACACCGCCAAGGAGAAGCCCAAGCAGGGCAAGGTCATCGCCGTCGGAGACGGGCGCCAGCTCGAGTCGGGCGAGAAGGCCGAGTTCCAGGTCAAGAAGGGCAACACGGTGCTGTTCGGCTCCTTCGCCGGGACCGAGGTCACCGTCGACGGCGAGGAATACGTCCTGATGTCGGAAGACGACATCCTGGCGGTCATCAGCTAACGGAGGGTTCCCCCTATGCCTGCCAAGAAGATCTTGTTCAACGCCGACGCCCGCGAGGCGATGCGTCGCGGAGTGAACCAGCTCGCCCGCGCCGTCAAGACCACCCTCGGCCCCCGCGGCCGCAACGTGGTCATCGAGAAGAGTTTCGGCGCGCCGACCGTCACCAAGGACGGCGTGGCCGTGGCCAAGGAAGTCGAGCTGAAGGACAACATGGAGAACATCGGCGCTGAGCTGGTCAAGGAGGCCGCCTCCAAGACCAGCGAAGACGCCGGCGACGGGACCACCACCGCCACCGTCCTGGCCGAGGCGATCTTCGAGGAATCCCTGAAGAACATCGCCGCCGGCGCCGACGCCATGGCCCTCAAACGCGGCATCGAGAAGGGCGTCAGCGCGGTGGCCGAGCGCCTCGGCAGGATCTCCCGGCCGGTGAAGGGCCGCGACGAGATCGCCTTCGTCGGCGCCATCGCCGCCAACAACGACCGCGAGATCGGCGAGCAGATCGCCGACGCCATGGAGAAGGTCGGCAAGGACGGCGTCATCACCGTCGAGGAGGGCAAGACGCTCGAGACGACCGTCGACCTGGTCGAGGGCATGCAGTTCGACCGCGGCTACCTGAGCCCGCACTTCGTGACCGACCGCGAGGACATGGAGTGCGTCCTGGAGGACTGCCACGTGCTGGTCAACCAGGAGAAGATCTCCAACGTGCAGGACTTCGTGCCGCTGCTGGAGAAGATCGTCCAGAGCGGCCGGCCGCTGCTGGTGATCGCCGAGGACGTCGAGAGCGAGGCGCTGGCCACGCTGGTGATCAACCGGCTGCGCGGCGCCCTGCCCTGCTGCGCGGTGAAGGCGCCCGGCTTCGGCGACCGCCGCAAGGCCATGATGCAGGACATCGCCGTGCTCGTCGGCGGCCAGGTCATCAGCGAGGACCTCGGGCTGGAGCTGAAGTCGGTCGGCATGGCCGACCTCGGGCGCGCCAAGAAGGTGGTCGTCACCAAGGACGACACCACCATCATCCAGGGCGCGGGCAAGAGCGAGGACATCCGCGGCCGCATCGCCCAGATCAAGAACGAGCTGGAGGCCACCACCAGCGACTACGACCGTGAGAAACTGGAGGAGCGGCTGGCCAAGATGGCCGGCGGAGTGGCCCAGATCAACGTCGGCGCCGCCACCGAGGTGGAGATGAAGGAGAAGCAGCACCGCGTCGAGGACGCCGTGCACGCCACCCGTGCCGCCGTCGAGGAAGGCATCGTGCCCGGCGGCGGCGTGGCGCTGCTGCGCGCCGCCAGGGCGCTGGACGACCTGAAGGTCGAGGGCGACGAGGCGGTCGGCATCGAGATCGTGCGCCGCGCCATCGTGCAGCCCCTGCGCCAGATCGCCGAGAACGCCGGCCAGGACGGCGCCGTCGTCCTGGAGAAGGTCCTGGCCAAGAGCAAGAACAGTTGGGGCTTCGACGCCGCCGCCTGCGAGTACTGCGACCTGGTCGAGCGCGGCATCATCGACCCGACCAAGGTCGTGCGCACCGCCCTCCAGAACGGGGCCAGCGTCGCCGGCGTGCTGGTCAGCACCGACGCCGTCGTCGGCGAGATCCCCGAGAAGAAGAAGGCCGGCCCGCCGATGCCCGACGAGTACTAAGAATCTATCTCAGAATCCGGTTCGTCGCGAAGGCATCCGCGTCCCCTCTGGGCCGGCCATGCCGCTGCGTCGCCCGCTCGAGGTTAGGGGACCGAAGCTCCGTCCGGGCCTTGTCGCGCGGGCGGGAAGGGATCCCCAGCACACGGGCAGAGCGCGGATAGGAGGGGCCTGGAAGACTCGCCCGGCGGGGACGGCGGGCGCCCTACTCCTTCGCTTCGCCGCGCCGTTCGATGGAGGCGAAGTCGAGGTTCTTCAGCAGGCCGGAGACGTCCTCGGCGGCCTCCGCCCCTTTCTCCTCTTGCGCCTCGGCGGGCTCTTCCTTCGGCCCGGGGGCGGGCTCCGGCTCGGCCTTGCGCAGGATCTGCTGCTGGGTCTTGGAGAGCGGCTCGCTGAGTTGAGCCCGCTTGACGCGCCGGCTCTCCCAGCCGACCGTGCTCTTGGGCGTGGGCGCGGCCCCCTCCGGCTTGGCGGGCACGGGCACGTCCCTGCGCGGTGCCTGGGCGCGGTGCTCCTCGCGGGGACGACGGCGTCCCTCACGCGGCCGCCGTTCGCGGCGGGAGCTCTCGGGAACCATCGAGAGCGCGATGCGGCGCTTCTCGATGTCCACCCGCACCACCTGAACCCGCACGCGGTCGCCCACACAGACCACGTCGTACGGGCTCTCCACGTAGCCCTCGGAGAGCTCACTGATGTGGATCAGCCCGTCCTCGCCGACGCCGATGTCGGCGAAGACGCCGAAGTCCACGATGTTGCGCACCGTGGCGGTGAACCACTGGCCGGGCTCCAGGTCCTCGATGGTCAGCTTCCGGTCGCGCAGCACAGGCGCCGGCCCCTCGCCGTCCATGCGCGGGTCGGGCCAGGGCTCGCAGAGCTCCGAGACGATGTCCTTCAGCAGCAGGTAGTGGACTTCGAACTGCTTCTCAAGCTCGGTCAGCTTGACCTCGGAGGCGTGCTCCTTGACGCGCTGGCGCCCCTCCTCGGTGCCGAGCTCCTCCATGGGGATCTCGAGCTGGCGGCAGATCTCCTCGGCGGCCGCATAGAAGCGCGGGTGGATGCGGGTCAGGTCCAGCGGGTTGTCCGATTCGGCGACGCGGATGAAGCCGGCGGCGCGGTCGAAGCTCTCCTGGTCGATCTTCGGCACCTCGCGCAGCTCGGCGCGGTTCTTGATCGGGCCCCGGCGTTCCCGGTAGTCCACCAGCTCAAGCGCCCTGTCCGGCCCGAGCCCCGAGACGTAGCGCAGCAGGCTGTAGTGCGCCCTGTTCGCGTCGGCGCCGACCTCGCCCACGCACTCCTCGATGGTGCGGTCCAGCAGCTTCTTCAACAGGCCCCCGTTCACGTCGTCCACGTACGGCTCCAGGCAGAGCTCGCGCGGATTGACCTTGACCAGCTCCGACAGCGGGTCCTGAAGGCGCCGCCCCACCGCCACGGCGGAGCGCTCGCCCGGTCCCGCCTCGGCCATCTCGTTCTTGGCCGAGCGGCTGTTCACGTACGCGTCGAGCCCCACCTCCGAGACGACCGTGTACTGCACTGCCTCCAGGCCGTCGGCGATCAGGCTCCCGATCAACGCCTCGGTCTCCTCCACGGCCATGCCGTCGCCGATTGCGACCACGGCCACCTCGTGCTCGCTGATCAGGCGCTTCAGCGTCTCCCTGGCCTCCTTGACTTCGCGCTGGGGCGTGTGGGGGTAGACGGTCGCCGTCTCCAGCACGGCGCCCCCCTCGTCCAGCGCGGCCACGTTGCAGCCGGTCCGGTAGCCGGGGTGGATGCCCAGCACGCGCCTGCGCACCGGCTGGGCCATGAGCATCGCGCGCAGGTTGCGCCGGATGATGTCCAAGGCCAGCAGCTCCGCCCGCCTGGACATTTCCTTGTCCACCTCGCGCGCCGTCACGTCGGCCAGGATGCTGTTGAGGCTGTGCTCGATGCAAGCGACCAGCATCTCCGTGCCGTTCAGCCGCCTGAGCCCCGCCCCCAGCGTCTCCTCCTCGCCCAGGATCACGCGCACCTCGGCCCGCGTCGCCTCCAGTTGGCCCGCCCCGCCGGCCAGGTAGAGCTCCGCCGCCGCCTCCACCATGGCGTCCAGCGGCACCTCCAGCTCGTAGTCCAGCGCGTTCATCCGCTTGCCGCGCAGGATGCAGAGCACGTGGTAGGGGTGGACCTTGGCCGCCTTCTCGCGGAAGTCGAAGTAGTGCCGGAACTCGCGCACCAGCCGCCCCGGCAGCGACCTGCCCGCCCGCCGCGCCACCAGGTCCGCCTCCCGCCGGAAGACCTCCCGCTGACGGTCCCGGTGGGCCTTCTCCTCGGCCACCCAGTCGCTGACGATGTGGAAGGTCCCCTCCAGGACGCCCTCCACGTCCTCCAGCCCCTGCTCGGGGTCGACGTAGGGCTCGGCCGCGGCGCCCATGTCGGGGATGAACTCCTCCTGGGCGAGCACCTGCGTGGCCAGGCTCCTCAGGCCCTGGCCCAGGGCCTGGCGGGAGTGGCTCCGCTTGCGCGGGCGGTAGGGCACGTAGTAGTCGATCAACTCGCGCATGTCGCGCGCCTGCTTGATCCGCTCGCGCAGCTCGTCGGTCAAGATGTCGCGCTCTTCGAGCTTCTTCAGGATCTTGCGGCGGCGGGACTCCAGCTTCTCCAGGCGGCGCCGCTCCTCGATCAACTCGTGGAAGCCCTCCGCCTCCATCCCGGCGGCCAGCTCCTTGTGGTAGCGCCGGATGTAGGGGATGCTGTAACCATCATCGAGCAGGCGCAGGATCTGCGCGGCCTGCTCAGCGGTCAGATGGTACTTCGCGGCAACGTCCTTGAGCACCTTCTCCGGCATAACCTGGCGCTTCGCGCCCCTTCGATTCAGTCGGGAGAGGAAGTCGAAGGTAGGTGGATCCGACAGAACCCGCCCAACGCAGAGCCAGGATTGTAGGCGATTTGCCGCCCCATGTCAATGGCCGCAAGCGTCGCCCGCCAGAAGCCCCCCGCCCGCCGAGGAGCCGGCCACGCCCATCCTGGCGCCCGCCGGCCCCGCGCCACCCAACACCGGCCCCCGACCGGAGGCGCGCACTGCTCAGCGCAACGGCGCATCCCGTGCGTCGCGTAACGGTTCGCCACGCGCGCAGACTCGCCCCGCCCCCACGGGCAGGCAGCCGGCCCTGGCCCGACGGCCGCCTTTTCGCTCGGACGCCCGCAGTCTTGACAGGGCTCGGCATACGCCCTACAATGGCGAGCGAGAGAGCGGGCGTAATTCAGTGGTAGAATGTCAGCTTCCCAAGCTGGACGTCGCGGGT
>CAYSWA010000011.1:0-65435 GCA_964434535.1 uncultured candidatus Brocadiaceae bacterium
TACTTGCCGATGCAGAACTGGCTGAAGATGCGGGTCAGGACGTCCTGGCTGGTGACACGGCCGCTGACCTCGCCGAGGGCCTCGGACGCTTCGCGCAGGTTCACCGCCGCGAACTCGTAGCCGAGGCCCTCCTGCACCGCCCGCGCCGCCGCGGCCAGCTCCTCGCCCGCCCGCCTCAGTGCCAGCCGCTGGCGGGCGTTGCAGAGGCAGTCCGCCGCCGACGCGTCGAGGCGTCCCTCCATGACCATCCGCCCGAGGGCCTCACGCAGCCCGTCCAGCCCCTCGCCGGTCAGGGCCGAGGTGTGGAGCGCCTCGTAGGCGCGCTCGCGGAGTCCGAGCGCCTCTTCGTTCAGCTCGCGGGGGAGGTCGGCCTTGTTGACCGCGCAGAGGGTTCGCTCGCGAGGCGCCTGGGTCGCCGCCAGGGCCGCCCGCTCCGCCGCGCCTGCTGGCCGCGAGCCGTCCAGCACGAGCACGATCAACTGCCCGGCCCCGATCTGCTCCTGCGCGCGCCGGGCCGCCTCGGCGTCCGGACCGCTTGCTTCTTCGCCGAGGCCGGCGGTGTCGGTGATGCGGAAGAAGACGCCGCGGAGCTCGACCTCCGCGTTGACGGCGTCCCGCGTGGTGCCGGGGCGCGCGCTCACAAGGGCGTGCTCGGCCCCGGCGAGCCGGTTGAGCAGGCTCGACTTGCCGGCGTTCGGCGGGCCGCAGAGGACGACGTGGAGCGCCCCGTCCGGGGCGAGTTCGGCTCGGCCGGCGTGGGCGTGCTCCTCGAGCTCGGCGGCGAGGGCGCGGCAGCGGGCGAGGAACTCGCCCTCCCCCACCAGCTCGATGCCGTGGGGGGCGAAGTCGAGCGCCGCCTCGGCGTCCGCGCGGAGCGCGGCCACCGCCTCGGCGAGCCGCGCGCACTGACGGGCGAGGCCGCCCCCGAGCCGGCGGCCGGCGGCGAGCAGCTCGGCCTCGCTGCGGGCGCGGATGACCGAGAGCACGGCCTCGGCCTGGGCCAGGCCGAGCCGTCCGTTCACGAAAGCGCGGCGCGTGAACTCGCCCGGTTCGGCGAGGCGGAGCGCGCGGGGGCCGTGGGCCAGCAGGTCTTCCATCAGCAGGTCCAGCAGGGCCGGCGCGCCGGGCAGGTGGAACTCGACGACGTCCTCACGCGTGTAGGAGCGGGGCGCCCGCATCACGTAGAGGACGGCGGGCGCGCGCGTGCCGTGCCCGCTCAGGCGGACCGTGCCGGGCGTGGCCCGGTAGGCACCGGTCCAGTGCGCGCCGCGCGGATGCGGCTGGAAGCGGGACCGCGCGCAGTTCAGCGCCTCCGGCCCGCTCAGGCGGAGGATGCCGCGCAGGGCGCGCCCGCCGGGGCTGGCGATGGCGACGATGGTATCGGCGTCGTGGCTCGGCGTGGGACGGGCGGTCATGCCTCGGGGTGTTTGATCTCGCTGCGGGAGAGCAGGAACCGCTCGGCCTCGGTGCACCAGGCGCCGCCGGCGGCCTCGACCCGCTCGGCGAGGCCGCTGAAGACGGTCTTGAGCGGCTCGTCGGTCTCTTCGGCGCGGCGGGCCAGCTCTTCGAGCGGGGTCAGCGGCATGCGCAGGTGGGTGTAGATGAGCTTCTTGCCGCCGGGGATGTCGGGCAGCTGGAGGATGGTCTGCGCGGCGGCGTCGAGCCCGCCGACGTGGGTGACCATGCCGGCGGGGTTGATGCGGCCCTCGCTCATGAGGCGGAGGGCGATGCGCATGTCCTCGGTGTTGCCGCCGCTGGTGCCGACGATGTGGTGGCCCTCGTAGTGCACGTCGTAGAAGTTGAGCGGGGCGGTGAAGTCCTTGCGCGAGGGCCCGGCGAAGAAGTTGAGGCATCCGTTGCGCCCGAGCATGGCGTCGGCCTGCCGCACGAGCGCCTCGGCGGGGTAGAAGACGAACACGTCATCCATCATCTCGCGGTCGGTCAGGTCGCTGACGTAGTCGGCGACGGCCGCGTTCTGATCCTCCCCTCCGAGCGGGTGGGGGTTGAGATAGGTGAGTTCGACGCCTTCCTCGGCGGCCGCTTCGGGCGGGAAGAGGCGGCGGGCGCGGGCCAGGCGGGCCTCGTCCACATCGGTCACCAGCAGCCGTGCGGGCCGGCGGGGGCCGTGGAGGGCGAAGTCGATCGCCGCGAGGCCCATCGGGCCGGCGGCGGCGAGCAGGGCGCAGTTGCCGCCCTCGCGGATGCCCATCTCGTGCGCGTAGGCCCCCTGGGGGAAGTGATACTGCGCCCTGAACGCCCCCACGATGCACGACATCGGCTCGGCGAGCGACGCCTTGAAGAACGCATCGCCTTCGTAGGGAAGCAGGCAGTCCATGATCATCACTTCGGCGGGGATGAGCACGCGGGTGGCGTTGCCGCCGATGAACCGGTAGGAGTAGCCGGGCGAGTCGAGCTTGCCCTGGTAGTTCAGCGCGGGCTGGATGGCGTACATCTGGCCCGGCTCGAAGCGGTCGGCCCAGCGCGCGCCGACCCTGAGCAGGCGGCCGGCGAACTCGTGGCCGAGGATGGCCGGGTTGCGCTCGACGTCGTCCGGCACGCGCTTGTGCTCGGGGCCCTGCTCGGCCGCCTTGTGGGAGGACATGCAGATGCTGTTGGTCACCACCTCGGCCAGGATCTCGTCGTCGCGCGGCTCGGCGAGCTCGAAGCTCTCCAGGCGGAGGTCCCGCTTCCCGTAGATCCTCAACGCGGTGGTGGCAACCGGCATGCGCGGCTCCTTCGAGGGATGGCGAAGGGCGATTATACCCCGGCGGGGCGGGTGGGCAAACCGCCGGCGACGAGACGGAGCGGCGGGGCCGCGGCGGGTGCGTCAACGCACGAAGAAATCGTCCTGGAACTCGTCCTCGCGCAGCGAGAAGGCCAGCTCGCAGTGGCCGAGCTGGATCACGTCGCCGTCCTCGAGCTTGCGGCGCCTGGTGAACTGGTCGTTGACGCGCGTGCCGTTATGGCTCGCGCAGTCGACCAGCCAGAACAGGTCGCCGTCGTGGTCGATGCGGCAGTGCCTGCGCGAGACGGACTTCTGCTCGATGGCCAGGTCGTTGTCCTCGGAGCGGCCGATGGTGAAGGAGCCGAGCTTGCCCAGGCCGACCGTCTCGCCGGCGCGCGGGCCGCTGTTGATCTTCAGCTCGGCTTTCATGGTGCGCCTCGGGTCAGCCCGGCGGGACCTCAGAGCCCGGCGGCGGCGGCCGCCCCGTCCAGGGCTTCCCGCATCTCTGCGGGGCTGCCGTACCGCTCGTAGTCGGACATGGCCTGCTTGATGACGGCGCAGATGCTTTCGGGCACGGCCGGGTTGAGGCGGCGCGGGTCCTCGCAGACGCGGTCGAAGGCCGTCGAGAGCTTGTCGGCCGGCAGCGCGTCGCCGAACGGGGCCTGGGCGCAGAGCATGTAGTAGAGGACGGCGCCGGCGCCGAAGACGTCGGCCTTCTGGTCGGCCACGACGGGGTAGGCGATCAGCTCGGGCGCCGCGAAGGCCGGCTCGACGCGGAGGCTGCCGTCCATGACGCGGGTAACCTGCGCGTCCTCGCGGCCGGTGAGCGGCTTGACCAGGTCGAAGTCAGTCATCTTCACACGCAGCCCCTGGCGCACGATAACGTTATCGGGCCGCACGGCGCGGAAGACGACCTGCTGCTCGAAGGCGTACTGGAGCGCCAGGAGGACCTGGCGGATGATGTGGAGCGCGCTGGTCAGGTCGAGCGGTTCGCCCTTGCGCGCGACGACCGTGCCCAGGTCCACGCCCTCCACGTATTCCATCACCACGAAGTACCAGTCCTCCAGGCGGCCGCCTTTGTGGACTCGGACGAAGTTGGGATGGCGCAGTTGGGCGGCGTGCTTGGCGCCCCGGATGAAGCGGTTCTGGTCCTCGATGGTGACCCTGGCGAGCTGTTTGAGGACTTTGACGGCGACGGGCCGGCCCTCCTCGTCGGTGCCGCGGAAGATCACCGACGTCTCGCCGTTGAAGATGACCTCCCCCAGCTTGCAGCCGGCCAGCTCGGTGCCGGCGAGGGTGGCGGCCTGCTGGTATGCCTGCTCGGCCTCATCCTGCGTGCCGAGCTGCGGCAACGCGCCGCCCCCTGCCCGGCCGGCGGGCGCGCGGGGGAAGACGACCACCAGCTCGTTGTTGCCCACGATGATGTGGTCGCCGTGCGAGAGAGGCTGTTTGCCCTGGACCAGCTCTCCGTTGACGCGCGTGCCGTTGCGGCTGCTCAGGTCCTCAACAAAGAGCTGGCCGCCGTCGTAGGTGAACTGGCAGTGGCGGCGGGAGAGTTGGGTGTCGGGGATCTTGATCTTGCAGAAGGCGCCTCGTCCCAGCCAGATGGGCTCATCCTCGTCGGTGGGCGGGATCTCGAACTCGAACCCCGCCTGACGGCCGACTTCAACGCGGAGCCGAGGGTTCATGCCCATTCCTTCCGTGCCGGCGCACTCGGGGGGCCGCTCAAGCCAGCCGCGAGACGGCGATGTCGACGGCCGCCTTCAGGCCCTCCATCACGTCCCGCATAGTCTTATAACGCAAGCGCCGTTCCTTTGCAATGCACTTGCCCACCACCTGCTCCAGCTCCTCGGGCAGCTCCGGGGCCACCTGCCGCAGGGACGGCGGCTCGACGTTCAAGTGCTCCTGCATCCGCTTGCCGCGGTCCGAAGCGCGCGGAAAGGGGTGCTGCCCGGTGAGCAGCTCGAAGATCGAGACCCCGAAGGAGTAGATGTCCGCCCGCGCGTCGACCGGCTGGCTGCGGATCTGCTCGGGGGCCATGTAGCTGGCGGTGCCGGCCCGCGCCACCACGGTGCGCGCCTTCAGGCTGGCGGGAATGGTCAGCCCGAAGTCGATGATCTTCGCCGTGCCCTCCGCGCTGTAGAGCACGTTCTTGGGGCAGAAGTCCCGGTGGATGAGCCCCTCCTCGTGGATGTAGCGCAGCCCCGCCCCCATCTGCATCGCCAGGTCGAAGCGTCGGTCCCTGAGCTCGGGCGACTCCACGGCGATCAGCGTGGCCAGGTTCGGCCCGTCCACGTACTCCATCACGATGTAGTACTCTTCGCGGCGGCCCTGCCCGTAATCGAGGGTCTTGATCACGTTGGGATGGTCCAGCCCGAGGGCTATCTTGCCCTCCTCGGCCGCGAAGAGCCGGCGGAACAGGGCGAGCGTCTGCACCGACTGCGCCGTGAGGATCTTCATGGCGTAGATGCGGCCCGTATCGGGATGGCGCACCTTCCAGACGGTGCTCATCCCGCCGCTCGCCACTTGCTCCAGCAGCTCGTAGCCGCCGTAGCGGCCCTTACGGCCGGAGAGGAAGTCCAGGATCCTGGCCATCGGTGTTGCGCACGCCTCCGTCGCCGGTCTTCTGGCGGGCAGTGGGGCGCGGCGCCTCGCGCCGGGCGCGCAGGCGCCCCCTGGGGATGCCGGGCGACCGCACGGGCCGCCGGCGCGGGCGCGCCTACTCCTCCTGGCCGGGCAGGAAGGTGTAGATACGCGTGGTGCCCAGCCGGAGCCGGTCGCCGGGGCGAAGCTCTGCGCTCTCGACGCGCTGACCGTTGACGAACGTGCCGTTGCTGCTGCCCAGGTCCTCCACGCGGATCGACAGGCCCTCCTTGCTCATGGCGCAGTGCTTGCGGGAGACGGCCGGATCCATCAGGATCACGTCGCTCACGTCCGGGTCGCGCCCGATGTTCAGGCTCTGGCCGTCGTGGATGACGAAGAAGCTGCCGCTGCGGCGGTCCTTCCAGATGAAGAACGGGCTGACGGCGGGGCTGGCCACGAGGCCGCTGGCCACGGAGGTCGGCTCGCCGACCGGTTCGGGTTCGGCCGCTGCGACGGCCCCCTCCTGCTCGGCCAGCATCAGCTCCTCGTCCAGCACGGCGCGCACCTGGGCCGTCTCGGAGCCGGAGACCGGCTCGCTCTCCGTCTCGGCGGCGGGGATCGGCTCAGTCGGCGCGGTCGGGGTCACGCGGGTGAAGGTGCGCCCCAGCAGCATGGCGCTGGCCAGCTCGACGACGACCTCGCCGGGGCTGGTGAAGCCGCCCTCGGTCAGCAGCCGCCGCACCACCTCGGCCGCGTGCACGCTGACCCCCGCCTCGGCGGTGGTGAGCCGGGGATAGGCCACGCGCATCAGATCCTCGCGGTAGTCCTCCAGCGACTCGTCCTCGCCCTGCTCGCGCACCTCGACGCCGAGCATGCGGAGCATCAGGACGGCGAGCCCCACGAAGTCCTCCTCCAGCTTCATGGTGCTCGCCCTCTTGCCCTTGGTGCGCAGCAGGTCCTCGGCGGTGACCCACTCGTCCTCGACGACCTCCTCGCCTTCCTCAACGGGCTCGAACTGGGTAACCTCAGGCGGGTCTTCGATGAACGCCTTGATGGCGAAGTCGCTGAGCTTGACCTTCTCCTCGGAGACCACGAACACGTTCTGCGGTTTCAGGTCGCCGTGGCAGTAGCCCATGTCGCGCGCCTTGTCCAGCGCCTGGGCGCTCTGGCGGATGTAGAGGACGGCCTGCTCTTCGCTGAGGCGCCCCTGCTGGCGGAGCTTCTCCTCCAGCGTGGGGCAGTCCATCCGTTCCATCGCCACGTAGAGCCGCCCGTCCTGCTCGCCGCCCTCGTAGAGCCTCACCGCCGAGGGGTGCTCGATGCTTTTCAGCCCCGCCAGCGCCCGCACCAGCCCCTCACGCTCCTCGGGTTCGTCCGGCACCGCCTCGTCCTTGAGGACTTTCACCACGCAGCGCTGCTGGCCATCGCTGGCTGAATACGTCACGGTGTACGGCCCGGTGCCAAGCTCTTCCCGGAGCTTGAATCGGCCGATCTGCTCCATGTTCCTCTCCCCTTTGACGGCAGCGTCCAGACCTTCACAAGTTTGCCAGGCGCCTACATGGTAGCGGTTTCGCCCCTCAAGTCAACTCACTTTCGGGCGCCGCCCTCCGTCGCTCACCCGGCGCCTCCCGCAGCCGCGCTCCAGGCCAGCGCCGCCAGGGCGACGAGGTAGAACTGGGCGTCCACGGCCAGCTCCGACACCTCCCCGCGCAGCACGCCGCTGCGCTTCGCCAAGGCGAAGCAGCCCAGCGCCGCCGGCACGGCCGCCAGCAGCGGCAGGCAGTAGTCCGTCGTCCAGCCGGCCAGGCAGCCCGCGCCCGCCAGCACGGCCGCAACCAGCACGATCAGGCCGTAGAGGACCTTCTGCGCGACCCTCGGCCCGAGCACGCCGGCCAGCGTCTCGCGCCCGACGATCTTGTCCGCCCGCACGTCTAACAGCTCCAGGGCGAGCGTCCGCTGGAAAGCCGCCGCGAAGGCCACGGCGAACGCCACCGCTGCCGCCCGCCACGGCAGGGGCGCGCCGGGCGCGGCCAGCGCCGGCACCAACGCCGCCAGGCTCGCCCAGGCCAGCCCCACGAACAGCTCCTTGGAGCCGGGCAGTTGCTCCAGGCTGCGGAAGCCGAGGCGCCGGGTCAACCTGCCGGGCAGCGGCACCCGGTACGTCAGCCCGCCGGCCGAGCCGAGCGCGATCAGGCCGAACGCCACCCAACCCAGGAAGTGGGCCAGGAACAGCGCCAGCACGGAGCTGCACACGCCCAGAAGCAGCAGCGCCCCCTCGTTGGCCATGAAGAAGCCGGCCCGGTCGGGCTCGCTCAGGTAGAGCGCGCCGCGCCGCCCGTACTGGTTGAGCAACTGCTGGCCGAGCACGAAGAAGAAGGCCACCGCCATGCAGGCCCCCACCATCGGGTGGCGGGGGCTGAGCAGCAGCGCGCAGGCGAAGCTCAGGGCCGCCGCCGCGCCCGCCGCGTAGACGTTGGCGTTGACAAGGCCCCGCACGAAGGTGAGCGCCCAGTAACGCAGGGGTCGGGTGCGGCGCCTGTGCTCGTCCTCCAGCCGCCGCATCACCCGCCGGATCATCCAGTTCGGGGTGCTGGCGCCCGCGGTGAGCCCGACGCGCTCGTGGCTCAGCATGGCGTTCAGGTCCAGCTCCGCGTCGGTCTCCACGTGGAAGGTGGGCGTGCCGGTGGCGGCGCTGATCTGGGCCAGGCGGCGCGTGTTGGCGCTGTGCAGGCCGCCGACCACGATCATGGCTTCCACGCGCCCGGCCAGCTCGCGCACCTCGGCCTGGCGCTGCTCGGTGGAGCGGCAGACCGTCTCGAAGGCGCGGCACTCGGGGTAGCGGGCCCGCATCCTCTCGGCGGTCCGGCGGAAGACCTCCTGGTCCTGGGTCGTCTGCGCCACCACGACGACCCGCTCGGCGTCGGGCAGCTCGTCCACCTCCCCCGGCCCGCTGATGACGCGCCCCTCGGCGCCGGCGTAGCTGAGCACGGCGTCGACCTCGGCGTGGCCGGCGTCGCCCACCACCACGCACATGTAGCCCTGGGCCGCGTACTCCTCGACGATCTTCTGGACCCTGCGCACGTGGGGGCAGGTGGCGTCCAGCAGGACCGCGGCCCGCCGGCGCAGCTGCTCCTGACCGCTGCCGGAGAGCCCGTGCGCCCTGACCACGGCCGTCCCGCCGGCCCAGTCGGAGCCTTCCTCGTCGGTCAGGACGCCCCTGTCCTCCAGCACGCGGAGCACCTGGCGGTTGTGGATCAGGGGGCCCTGGATGCGGATCGGGGACGGCCAGGCCGGCTGATCGGCGGCCCTGAGCACCATGCGCACGGCGCGCCGGACGCCCATGCAGAAGCCGGCCGTGTCGGCCAGAATGATCTCGAAGCGTTTGCGCGCCATGGTGGGGCAGGACTCTTCCCGTTGCGGAACGGAGGGCAAACCGTTAAGAATTATAGCTGTGGCGCCTCCGGCCCGCAAAAGGGCGCGGCTCGGCGGCCGCCACGTCCTCTCCTCACGGGTGCTCGCCATGCACCGTGCGCCATCGACATCCAAGCGGGCCGTCGCGCTCGCCCTGCTGCTCGGCGCCCTATGCGCGGGGCCCCTGCGCCCGGCCGGGGCGCAGCCGGAGGCGCCTTCGCCGCCCCAGGGGGCCTCCCGGCCGGCGGAGGCCGTCCTGCCGCTGCCGGAAGCGATCGGCGGGGTCGCCTCGGCGATGGCCGCCCTCGGCGGGCCCGCCGACCGCTACGTGGTGGGCACGGCCCAGCGGGCGTCGCTGCTGGACGAGTATGCGCTGCACATGGTCGCCGCGCACCTGGCCTCGCTGGACCGGCGGGTCGAGCAGCTCAACGGCATGCCGCCGGATGCCGAGGCATACGCGGCCGACGAGCTGCCCGCCCCGCTGCTGCACGAGCTGCGCACGGGCGGGGCCGACCTCTACGTGCACGTGGGCACGGCCGTCCAGAGCGGCCAGCGCTACCTGGTGGCCACGGCCTACGAGGTCGCCACGGGGCAGCTGCGCGCCCGCGCCTCGGCGCCCTGCCACCTGCGGGAGGGGCTGGAGCTGCTGCTCGCGGGCGACCGGGCGCGGATGGACGCCGCCGATCGGCGCTGGCTGGAGCTGTTCGAGCACATGTTCGCGTCCCGCTCCCCGCAGGCGCACCAGCCGGCGGCGGCGCTGGAGCTGGCCGAGGCGCGCTTCTTCTTCCAGGCCGGCCTCTGGGAGCAGGCGGCGGAGGCGCTGGCCCGCACGGGCGCGCCGGCGCCCACCCGACCGTCTATGAAAGCGCTGATGGCCTACCAGTTGGCCGGGCAGTCCGGCGCCGCCAACGAGGCCATCGAGCAGGCGCTCAAGCAGCACTTCGACAGCGGCCCCCTCTGGGCGCTTCGCGCCTGGCTGAGCCTGCGGCAGGGGCGCGTCGACGACGCCGTGATCTACCTGGAGCAGGCCCGGCTCTCCGAGATGGCCCGCGAGGGGCTCTACCGCCATGCCGGCGCCCTGGTGGCCCTGGAGCGCGGAGACGAGGAGCTGGCAGAGCAGCAGTTCGCCCGCGCGGCGCAGTTGCTGCCCCAGACGCTTTTCGTGCAGCTCCAGGCCGCCCGCCTCTATCGCAACCGCGCCGAGCTCGACAAGGCGATCGCCTACTACCGCCGGGCCACCGCCGCCCGCGGCGCGACCGCCGACACCTGGGGCGAGCTCGCCGTCGCACTGGAGGCCGCCGGCGACGTGGAGGGCGCCATCGAGGCGCTGCGCAGCGGCTTCCGCCTGGACAGCGGCAACCTGATGACCACGCGGCACCTGGCCACGCTGCTGCGCGGGCGCGGCCGACACGAGGAGGCGCTCGACATCCTGAGCCGCGCGGCCGAGGCGAATCCCCGCAACTCCTCCCTGCTGGCCGCCTACGGCGACATGGCCGCCGGGATGTGGCGGGTGAGCACCGCCACGCGGGCGTTCGAGGAGTCGATCCAGGCCAACGGCCGCTTCCCCTACGGGCAGACGCGGCTGGCCGCGATGCTCGCCCTGCGGCGACGCTACGGGGAGGCCCGGCAACTGCTGGCCGATCTGCTCGCCGTCCAGCCCGAATACGCCCCGGCACGCATCGTCGCCGCGCGCATCCTCGGGGAGCTGGCTCAGACGCAGGAGGCACTCGCCAGCCTGAAGGAGGTAACCCGAAGGGCCGACCACGAGGTAGAGGCGCGGCTCGCCCTGGTGGAGGTCTACCTCGAGGCCGAGCGGCCGGCGGAGGCGGTCGCCCCGGCGCAGATCGCCGCCTCCTCCCGGCCCGACGCCCGCAGCTTCGTGGCCCTCTCGCGCGCCTTCCTCGCCGCCGGCGACCCCGACAAGGCCCAGAGGGCGGCCGAGACCGCCCTGCAGGCGGCGCCGTCCTCGCCGGAAGCACACGTGGCCCTCGCCCGCGTCCTCACCGCCCAGGGGAAGCCGGCCGAGGCGCTCGAAGCCGCCGACCGGGCGCTGGGGCTCGACCCGTTCTGCGTGCAGGCCCTCGAGGCCTGCGGCGAGGCGGCCCGCGCCGCCGCCGAGTTCCACAGGTGCGCCGACTTCTGGCGTCGAGCCCTCGCCCTGAACCCCTGGGACGCCGACCTGCACTACCGGCTCAGCGAGGTGCTCGGACCGAAGCTCGGCGACTGGACCGGCACCGAGGAGCACCTGAAGCGCTACGTGGAGCTGGAGAAGCTGCGCACCGAAGCCGCGCATTGACCCTGGCCGCCCTCGCCCCCCCCTTGCCCGATCGGATCCCCCGCCATGGAGACCATCGCAGACGGCAGCATCCTGAGCCCGGCCGGCTTCCGGGCCGGCGCCGCCCGCAGCGGCATCAAGCTCGCCCCCGGCGAGCCCGACGTGGCCCTGATCGTCCCCGACGGCCCGGCCGCGGCCGCCGGAGTCTTCACCACCAACCGGTTCGCCTCGCCGACCGTGCACTGGAACCGCGCGCACCTGCCGGCCGAACGGGTGCGGGCGGTCGTGGTCAACGCCGGCATCGCCAACGCCGCCACCGGCCCCCAGGGAGGGCGGGACGTGGAGGCGACGGCACAGCTCGTGGCGCAGCTGGTCGGCGGCGAGCCGGGCCAGGTCTGCGTCGCCTCAACCGGCCGGATCGGCGTGCCCCTGGCGATGGAGAAGCTGAAGGACGGCATCCGACAGGCCCACGCGCAGCTCTGCGCAGAGCAGGCGGCCGCCCGCCTGGCCGAGCGTGCCATCATGACGACCGACACCCGCCCGAAGTCCGCCGCCGTGCGTGCCGATCTGAACGGGACCGCGTTCCACGTCGGCGGCATGGCCAAGGGCAGCGGCATGATCGCCCCCCACATGGCCACCATGCTCGCCTTCGTCACGAGCGACGCCGCCGTCGAGGCCGAGGCGCTCCAGCGGGCCCTGCGCGAAGCCGTGGAGGTGACGTTCAACCGGATCACCGTCGACGGGGACAGCAGCACCAACGACACGGTGCTGGTGCTGGCCGGGGGGGCGGCCGGCGCGCGGGCCGAGGGGCCGGGGCTCGATGCCTTCGCCGAGGCGCTGCGGGCCGTGCTCGGCGACCTGGCGGCCCAGATCGTGCGCGACGGCGAAGGGGCCACGCGCGTGGCCTCCGTTCAGGTCAGCGGCGCCGCCGACGAGGGGGACGCCCTGCGCGCGGCCCGCGCCGTCGCCGAGTCGCAGCTCTTCAAGTGCGCCCTGCACGGCGCCGACCCGAACTGGGGCCGCATCGTCTGCGCGCTCGGCTACTCGGGCGCGCAGGTGGACCCGGCGCGCACCAGCGTCCACATCGGCGGCGTCTGCGTGCTGGAGGCCGGCGCGCCGACCCACATCGACGCCACCGGCGAGATGGCAGCAGACGACGTGCATGTCCGCGTCGAACTGGGCCTGGGCGGTGGCGAGGCGACGGTGCGCACCTGCGACCTGAGCGCGGAGTACGTGCGGATCAACTCGGCCTACCCTACCTGAGTTCGGTGTAGATAGACGCCACACGTGTGACTCAGTATGTCACATCCGGCGTGCCGGGCCGTCGCCCGCTCGCTCTCAGAAGCGCACGCCTCCAGCAGCACTCGCCGTTCTATCCTCAATGCTAAAAGCAGCTTGCGCCGCACGGCTCGGGCCCCTGGGGGCCGGGCGAGGCGGCGCAGCGACCGCACCTGCGGCATGGCATGTCGTTTGCCCTTTAGCAGCATTCCTGGGCGCAGTTCCGCCCAGGAACGGGGAGGTCACGGGATACGGTTATCTGTTTGGCGGCGCACCGTTCCCCCTCCACCGCCTCAGGTCTCCTGTGGCCTTCCCATTTCATCCTCACCGCCGGCCTCGTGCACCAGCTCGACCATGCGCTCCATCCGGGGCCGGGAACTATACCTGCGACCGACACTTGCCGCCGTCGCCGCCGCCCGCTATAATGGGGGCCGTTGTGCGGTATCGCGCATCGGGCATGTGCTCCCGCGTGCCCGGCTCTTCCCACGGATCAAGAGCGGACATGGACAAGCAGCGTAAGACCGAGGTGGTCGAACAGCACCGGCTCCACGAGGCGGACAGCGGCTCGCCCGAGGTGCAGATAGCCGTGCTGACCGAGCGCATCAACGAGCTGACCGAGCATCTGCGCCGTCACAAGAAGGACCATTCTTCGCGGCGGGGGCTGCTGAAGATGGTCGGCAAGCGGTCCGCGTTGCTGAAGTACCTCACGCGGGAGGACCCGGGGCGGTATCGCAGGATTGTCGAGGCGTTGAAGTTGCGGAAGTAGAGGATAGAGCGCTAACGAAGCCCGCCTTTTTGACCGTGCAGCCCGGCAACGGTGGTGGCGCGAGTTCCCCCCTGCCATTGAGCCGGGCCGCAGCCCTGCCCCGCCACGGGGACTGCGGCCGGAGGGCGCCAGCCGGGGCCGAGTTACCGCTGAACTGAGGGGGATGCGTGCGTCCCGCTCCGGGCGCCGTTGAGCGCGGCACGGGATGCCGCGCCGCGCAATCGAGCGGATCATTCGGATGCCTTAGCTGCTGTGAAGGAAGAACGGATCGTGAAGACAAGAGTAGAGAGAACGATAGCGGACAGGACGTTGAGTTTCGAGACGGGCGAGCTTGCCAGGCAGGCCGGCGGAGCCGTCATCGCGCAGTACGGGGAGTCCGTGGTCCTGGCCACCGCCGTGGCCGTGGAGGACAGGCGCAACGTGCCCTTCTTCCCCCTGACGATGGAGTACCGCGAGAAGCAGTACGCGGCCGGCCAGTTCCCCGGGGGCATCATCAAGCGCGAGGGCCGGCCCACCACCAAGGAGACGCTGACCTGCCGGCTGATGGACCGGCCGATCCGGCCGCTCTTCCCCGACGACTACCACGAGGACGTGCAGGTCATCGCGTGGGTGCTCAGCTCGGACGGAGAGAACGACCCCGACGTGCTGGCCATGAACGCCGCCTCGGCGGCGCTGGCCATCAGCGACATCCCCTTCCTGGGCCCGATCGGCTCGTCCCGCGTGGGGCTGGCCGGCGACGAGTTCGTCCTCAACCCGCTGCACGAGCAGCGCGAGAACGCAGAGCTGGACATCGTCGTCAGCAGCAGGAGCGATTCGGTGGTCATGGTCGAGGGCTCGGCCCACGTGATCCCCGAGGACGACCTGGTCACCGCCATCGGGTGCGCTCACGACGCCAACGTGGAGGTCGTGGCGCTCATCCGGGAGCTGGTCGAGCTGTGCGGCAAGGCGAAGCGCAGCTACGAGCCGTACATGGACCTGAGCGGGGTGATGGACATCGTCAGGACCCGCTATCGTGAGCGCGTGGCCGAGGCGCGGCGCACGCCGGGCAAGCTGGCGCGGGCCGAAGCAGTCGGCAAGATTCAGACGGAAGCGATCGAGGAGCTCTGCGACCCCGAAGACCAGCAGGCGCCGAGCGCCCGCGAGCTCTCCGCGGCCTTCGACCAGCTCGAGAACGAGCTGCTGCGCGAGCAGGTCCTCAAGCAGCGGGTCCGCGTGGACGGACGGGCCTTCGACGAGGTGCGCGCCGTAACGTGCCGGGTGGCGGTGCTGCCGCGCACGCACGGCTCGGCCGTCTTCACCCGCGGCGAGACACAGGCGCTGGCGGTAGCCACGCTCGGCACCGTGCATGACGAGCAGCGGATCCTGGACCCGCTGGTGGAGGAGCCGGCCAAGAAGTTCATGCTCCACTACAACTTCCCGCCCTTCAGCGTCGGCGAGATGAAGCCGATCCGCGGGCCCGGCCGCCGCGAGATCGGCCACGGCGAGCTCGCCGAGCGCGCCCTCCGGTGCGTGCTGCCCGACTCCGAGACCTTCCCCTACACGATCCGGATCGTGGCCGACATCCTGGAGTCCAACGGCTCCTCCTCGATGGCGAGCGTCTGCGGGGGCACGCTCTGCCTGATGGACGCGGGCGTCCCGATCAGCCAGCCCGTGGCCGGGGTCACCGTCGGCCTGATCAAGCAGGGCGATGAGTCGATCCTGCTGACCGACATCGCCGGCTCGGAGGACCATCACGGCGACATGGACATGAAGGTGGCCGGCACCCAGCACGGCGTGACGTCCGTCCAGATGGACCTGAAGGTGACCGGCGTGGGCGTCGAGCTGCTGCGCCGCGCCCTGAACCAGGCGCGCGAGGGGCGCATGCAGATACTGCGCGCGATGCTCCAGACGCTCGACAGGCCCCGCCCCGACACCTCGCCCTACGCGCCGATGCTGGTGAAGGTCATGATCGACCCGGACCTGATCGGCAAGCTGATCGGCCCCGGCGGCAAGACGATCAAGGGCCTCGAAGAGAAGTACGAGTGCACCATCGAGGTCGAGGACGACGGGTCGGTGACCGTCTCCAGCGAGCGCGGCGGGCGGGCCGACGAGGCGGCCCAGTACATCCGCCAGCTCGGCCAGAAGATCGAGGTCGGCACCATCTACGACGGCGTGGTGACCGATCTGAAGGACTTCGGCGCCATCGTGGAGCTTTTCCCCGGCGCCGACGGCCTCTGCCACATCAGCCAGCTCGACGAGGGCTACGTCAAGGAGGTCACCGACGTGTGCAAGGTCGGCGACCGCATCCCGGTCAAAGTCCTCAGCGTCGAGGACAACCGCGTGCGGCTGAGCCGCAAGGCCGCCCTGCAGGAGCGCGGCGAGACGTAATGGCCGGCGCGCCCTCGCCTCCCCCGGAGAAGAGGCCGCCATGGACGATCACGTCAACGTGCTGGTCGGCATCGGCGACGGAGAGGTCGCCGCCATGGTGGCCGACACTCTCCAGGAGGCGGGCCACGCCTGCACCCTCGTCCACGAGCCCGCCGAAGCGGCTCAGGAGGCACGCTCGGGCCGCTACGACCTGGTGGTCACGGACGTGGACGCCGGCCGCCAGGACGGCCTGGACGTGCTGCGCGCCGCGCGCGAGGCGGGGGCCGAGTGCCAGGCCATCGCCGTTACATCCCGCAGCAGCGCCGCCGAGGCCGTGGCCGCCATGCAGGCCGGCGCCCTCTACTACCTGCAGGCGCCGGTCAGTCCCGTCGAGCTCGCCATGTACGCCGATCGCGCCGCCGAGCGCGTCTACCTGGCCCGCGACCGGGCGGCCATGCAGGAGGAGATCGAGCGGCGCTACGGACTGGAGAGCATCGTCGGCAACAGCCGGCCCATGCAGCGCGTCTTCCAGCGCGTCGCCCAGGTGGCCCGCACCAGCGCCACCGCGCTGATCCAGGGCGAGACCGGCACCGGCAAAGAGCTGGTCGCCCGCGCCATCCACTACCGCAGCGAGCGGCGCAACAACCGCTTCGTGCCCCTCAACTGCGCCGGGCTGGTCGAGACCATCCTGGAGAGCGAGCTGTTCGGCCACGAGAAGGGCGCCTTCACCGGGGCCGCCAGCGCCCGCATCGGCCTGTTCGAGTACGCCAACCACGGCACGCTGTTCCTGGACGAGATCGGCGACATGCCGATCTCCAGCCAGACCAAGCTGCTGCGCGTGCTGGAGCGCGGCGAGGTGGTCCGCGTCGGCAGCAACGAGCCCATCTACGTCGACGTGCGCCTGATCGCCGCCACCCACCAGGACCTGCAGAAGAAGATCGAGGACGGCTCGTTCCGCCTCGACCTCTTCTACCGGCTCAACGTCGTCACCATCAACCTGCCGCCCCTGCGCGAGCGCCACGGCGACATCCCGCTGCTGGTGGAGGCGTTCGTGGACGAGTTCTCCGAGCTGCACGGCAAGCCCGTCGAGGGCATGAGCGCCGGGGCCCGCAAGGCGCTGTTCCGCTACCACTGGCCCGGCAACGTGCGCGAGCTGCGCAACTGCCTCGAGCACATGGTCGTGGCCACCGTCGACCCGATCCTCGGCGAGGACGACCTGCCCGAGTACATGCTGCGCGAGACCGGCGCCCTGCTGGAGGAAGGCGCGGGCGGGCTCAGGGCGGGCCAGCCGCTGGAGGAAGTCGAGAAGGTCCACATCGCGCGGACGCTGGAGCTGGTGGACGGAAACCGCGAGAAGGCGGCCGAGCTGCTCGGCATCGGCGAGCGGACCCTCTACCGGAAGATCGAGAAGTACGGCCTGCGCTGAGGGCACGGGCGCAGCGCAGCGAGAACCTGTTGCCTTTCGCGAAAAAGCGCGGCTTTCACTTGCAGCGCACTTGCGCGCGCTGTTAGAATGTGATACGCATACTGAAGGCGGGGCTGAGGCGAGACGATTCCTAACTGTTGGCCCGCTGAGGTTTACGGCAAAAAGAGTGGACAGGGGAGGGATTGAGCGGCTGGTTTCGGTAACGGCATAGTCTTTGCTCTACTTCAAGCAGCTGCCTGTCCCTAAATCACGACGCTCCCACCTGAAAAGAAAGCGTCGTGAGCTGTCGGGTGAGCGCCCCCCTCCCCGACAGCAGCCCCTCTTGCGGGTGGGCTTACCCCAGCCCACCCGCAATATTGTACCCACCCGACCCCCACGGCAAAGCTCCATCGCAGAGCGCGCCGAGAACGCCGAGAGCGGCACGGATACGATCACGGCCCCGCCTCAGCCCGCCCTCGGCCGTTGCCGTGGACGCCGTGCGCCCTCTTGTCGGAGCGGCGCGGCCCCCCTATAATGCCCCTTCGAGGGGCTTCGACCGCACGCGGAGGGATGCCGTGCAATCCACGCCAAGCGCCGCCTGGTTCGTGGTGCTGCTGGCGATGCTGCCCGGCTGCGCGGTGCGCAACTGCTTCACCGTGGAGACCCAGGGGCGCTACGCCGCCACGCCGCCGGGCCGCTCGGCGGTGCTGCGCGTCACCTGCCCCGAGTGGGGGCCAATCAGGACGGGCAAGGAGACCTGGGGCGTGATCGAAACGGCGAACGCCGCCGGCCGCTTCGCCGAGTTCCTGGCCCACGCCGCCCGCGCGCAGGGCGGCATGGACGTGGCGACTCCCTACGACGTAGCGGGCGAGCTCGCCGAGGCCGGCCTCGAGCCGACCCTCGAGCCGACCGACGAGCAGCTCGCCCGCTTCGCCGAGGTCCTCGGCTGCCGCACCTACCTCACCGCCCGCGTGGCCCTGTGGCGATACAGCTACTTCCTGCTCGCCTCTTCGGCCGAGCTCGAGTGCAGCGTGGCCTGCCACGACGCGGCCGACGGGCGCGTGATCTGGCAGGCCCAGGTGCGCCGGGCCGCCCGCGGCACCAGCGACCGCGAGCTGGCGGCCGCCGCCATGCGCGAGCTGTTCCTGCAGATGCGCGCCAGGCCGGCCACGGCGCCGGCCGAGCCCTGCCCGCCCCTTGCCGAAGAGAGGGCGGAGGCGATGCCGTGATCGCGCTCGGCATAGAGACCAGCGGCCGCATCGGCAGCGTCGCCCTCTGCGAAGACGCCCGCCCGCTCGCCGCCCACACCTTCCCCGAGGGCGCCCGCCACGCGCGGGACATTATGCCCGCCGTCGCCCGGGTCATGGGCGAGTCCGGGCTCGCCGAAGGAGATGTCGACGCCGTGGCGGTCAGCCAGGGGCCCGGCTCGTTCACCGGCCTGCGCATCGGCGTCACCTGCGCGAAGGCGCTCGCCTGGGCCCTCGGCTGGAGGTCCGTCGGCGTGCCCTCGCTGGAGGTGATGGTCCAGAACGTGCCGGGCGGCGAGGACTTGCTCGCCGCCTGCCCCACGCGGGATGCGCGGCGAGGCCGCGTATACGGCACCGTGTTCAGGTGGACCGACGGGCGCTGGGCGGACACGACCGGCGTCCTGCTGCTGCCGCCGCAGGAGCTGGCCGCGCGCATACCGGAAGGGGCCGTGGTCTTCGGCACGGGCCTCGGCGCCTGCCCGCAGGTCCTGGGCGACGAACGGTTCCGCCGGGGCGAGCCGGGCTGGCAGGTGGGCCGCGCAGAGGCCGTCTGCCGCCTGGGGATCGAGCGCGTGCGCCGCGGACAGGACGTGGACCCGATGGTGCTGATGCCGCGCTACTATCGGCTGACCGAAGCCGAAGAGAAACTGGAGCCCGCCGGGAGCTGACCCCGTTCGCCCCCGGCCCGAGAAAGGACGCAGACATGGCAGAGCCGAGCATCTCCCAGATCGTCTGTGCGGTGGACTTCTCCGACTACTCCCGCCACGCCCTCGACTACGCCGTCTACATGGCGGAGGTCTTCGAGGCGGAGCTGAAGCTCGTGCACGTGGTCGAGCTGCCCTTCCTGCCCTCCTACTCGCTGGCCGGCGTCCCCGACCTGAGCATGCCGGTCGACGAGATCGAGGCCGGCGCGCGGGGGCAGCTCCAGGAGCTGCTTGACCAGGTCCGCCAGGACCATGAGCGCGTCGAGGGCGAGGTGCGCACCGGCTCCGCCTTCCTGGAGATCATCACCTGCGCGCGGGAGACCGGCGCCGACCTGATCATCGTCGGCACCCACGGGCGCACGGGCCTGCGTCACATGATCATGGGCAGCGTCGCCGAGAAGGTCGTGCGCAAGGCGCCCTGCCCCGTGCTCTCCGTGCGCCACCCCGACCACGAGTTCGAGATGCCGTGAAGACCGAGCTGACCGAGAACGCCCGCTACGTCCTGGAGAGCCGCTACCTGAAGAAGGACGCCGGCGGCGAGCTCGTCGAGAGCCCGGAGCAGATGTTCGCCCGCGTGGCGAGGAACGTCGCTTCGGCCGAAACACAGTACGAATCCGGCCCGAAGGCCGAGCAGGTCGAGGAGCAGTTCCTGGACGCCATGCTCTCTCTGGACTTCCTGCCCAACTCGCCCTGCCTGATGAACGCCGGCCGGCAGCTCCAGCAGCTCTGCGCCTGCTTCGTGCTGGAGGTGCAGGACTCGATCGAGAGCATCTTCGAGGCGCTCAAGCACGCCGCCCGCATCCACCAGAGCGGGGGCGGCACGGGCTTCTCCTTCTCGGCCCTCCGGCCGGAGGGCGCCTACGTCTCCACCTCCGGCGGCGAGGCGAGCGGGCCGGTCTCCTTCATCCGCATCTTCGACCAGGCCACCGAGGCGATCAACCAGGGCGGCTTCCGGCGCGGGGCGAACATGGCCGTCCTGCGCGTCGACCACCCCGACGTGCTCCAGTTCACCCGCGCCAAAAGCCAGGAAGGCGAGCTGGTCAACTTCAACATCTCCGTCGGCGCCACCGAGCGGTTCATGCGCGCCGTGCAGCAGGGCGGCACCTATGAGCTGCTCGACCCGCACACCGGCACCGTCGCCGAGACCCTCCCCGCCGCCGAGGTCTTCGAGGCCATCGTCGAGAGCGCCTGGAAGAACGGCGAGCCGGGCCTGATCTTCCTGGACGTGATCAACGCGACGAACCCCACCCCGCAACTCGGCCGCATCGAGGCCACCAACCCCTGCGGCGAGGCGCCGCTGCTGCCCTTCGAGTCCTGCGTGCTCGGCTCGGTCAACCTCGCCCGCTGCCTCAGCGGCGAGCCGCCCCGGTGCGAGATCGGCTGGGAGAGGCTGCGCCGGCTCGTGCACCTCGGCGTGCGGTTCCTGGACGACGTGATCACGGTCACGCGCCACCCCCTGCCCCAGGTCGCCCGGATCACCGAGGCCAACCGCAAGATCGGCCTCGGGGTGATGGGTTTCGCCGACATGCTGATCCGCAT
Organism: uncultured candidatus Brocadiaceae bacterium; assembly: GCA_964434535.1. Classification (GTDB taxonomy): domain Bacteria; phylum Planctomycetota; class Brocadiia; order SM23-32; family SM23-32; genus SM23-32. Next base: position 20,280 of record CAYSWA010000011.1, read on the forward strand.
GGGCATTGCCTACGACGAGGCGGAGGCCGTCTCGACCGGCGAAGAGGTCATGTCCTTCGTCTCGGCCGAAGCCGACCGCGCCTCCGAGCAGCTCGCCGCCGAGCGGGGCCCGTTCCCCAACTTCGCGATGAGCGCCCTGGCGGACCGGCACAGGCCCCTGCGCAACGCCATCCGCACCACCATCGCCCCGACCGGCACCATCAGCATCATCGCCGGCTGCTCCGGCGGCATCGAGCCGATCTTCGCCGTCGCCTTCGAGCGCCGCGTGCTCGGCACCGTGCTGCGTGAGGCACAGCCCGACCTGAAGCCGCTCTGCGAGCGGGAGGGCTACGAGGTCCCCGACGAGCTGATGCAGAAGGTGGTCGAGACCGGGCTGGTGCGCCCGATCGAGCAGATGCCCGCCCTTGTGCGGCGGCTCTTCGTCACCGCCCGCGAAGTGCCGCCGATGCAGCACCTGCGCGTCCAGGCCGCCTTCCAGCGCCACACGGACAACGCCGTCTCGAAGACGCTGAACCTGCCGGCCGAGAGCACCGTGGAGGACGTGCGCGAGATCTACCTGAGGGCCTACGAGCTCGGCTGCAAGGGGATCACCGTCTACCGCGACCTGAGCCGCAAGTCGCAGGTCCTGGCGGTGGAGTGCTGCTCCCAGCGCGACGCCTGCGGGGACTGACTCGTCAGCCCCGGGCGGGCGGCGGATGGGCGCGTTCCCGCTCGCGCTCGGCGGCCAGGACCACCTCGCGCAGGCCCTCGGCGCTGCGGGCGGCCATCCACTTCGCGTCGAAGCCGGGCGACTGCGTCACCTCGGCGACGGCCACCAGCGCTTGCAGGTAGAAGTCCTCTTCGTCGGGCGAGGCGGCGATGGCGAAGACGGCGCGGGCCGGCTCCTCGCCCTCGTCGAACTCGACGCCGTCCCGCGCGCGGGCCAGCACCACCTGGAGGCCCTCGACCTCGCCGGAGATCAGGTGCGGGACGGCCACCCCTGGCCGCACCACGGTCGAGGAGAGCCGCTCCCGCGCCTCCAGGTGCTCGTAGACGGCCTCGGCCGGCTCGCCCACGGCCGGCGCCAGGTTCTCGGCCAGCACGCGGAACAGCTCCCGCCGGTTCGCCCCGGGCGCCAGGTCCACGACCGGGCACTCCGCGACGAGCCGGTCGAAGCGGTCGCGCCGCACCGCGTCCCGCTCGCGCACGATGGCCGAGAGCTCGGCCTGGAGGTCGTGGTCGCCGAAGTCGGCCCGCGCGAGCCGCTCGGCCAGCAAAACGAGCGCCGATTCCCGCAGCACCCGCACCCGCGCGTAGCTGACGAACCAGAGGACGCCGAGCCCCAGTATGGACCCGGCCACGACGAGCGCCAGGCTGCCCAGCTCCACCAGCAGCAGCCCGTAGACGATGAGCCCCGCGACCTGCACCCACGGATACAGCGGCGCCCGCCAGGTGGGCCGGTAGGTGGGCACGCGGCTCTCGCGCATGACGACGACCGCCAGCACCTCCAGCATCAGCAGCAGGATCAGCATCGCCGAGGCCGCCTTCACGAACAGCTCCAGGGGCAGCGCGACGATGGCGGCGGCCATGAAGGCCGCCGTGAAGAGCACGGCGCGCCTGGGGATCCCCCGCCGATCGACACGGGCAAGCGCTGTCGGCACCAGCTCGTCCTCGCCCATCGCCATCAGCGTGCGGGAAGCGGTCAGGATGCCGGCGTTGCCGGTGGTCATGTAGGCGGCGAGCGCGGCGGCGCCCATCACGGCGGCTCCGGCCCCCGCCGCGAAGAGCCCGGCCGCCTGGGAGAGCGGGGCCAGCGTCCACTCGGCCGCCTCGGCGGGGAGCACGCCGACGGTCACCAGCACCACCGCCCCGTAGAGCACCGAGACCACGCCGTAGGCGGCGAACATGCCCCAGATGAGGTCCCGCTTGGGGCGCTTCACCTCCTCGGCCAGGTTGGCGATCTGGGTTACCCCGCCGAAGGAGATGAAGACCACGGCCGCCCCGGCCAGCACCTTGTTCCACCCGTGCGGGGCGAGCACGGCGAGGCGATCGGCCTGCACGCTGCCCGCCCCGAGGGCGACGTAACCGCCGACCGCCAGCAACAGCCCCGCCACGAGCAGGTTCTGGAGCCGGCCCGCGTGGCGCGTGCCGAGCAGGTTGACCAGCGTGAAGACGAGGCAGGCGGCGCAGGCGACGCCCTTGACCTCCCAGTTGGTCAGCCCCGCCCCGGCCGGCAGGACATACGCGGCGAACGCGCCGATGCCGATCAGCGCGAAGGCGCCCTTGAAGGCGAGCGACGCCCAGTTCGCCACGCCGCCGATCATGCCCATCGTGGGCCCGAGGCTGCGGTCCACGTGGAAGTAGGTGCCGCCGGCCTTCGGCATGGCGGTCATCAGCTCCGCCTTGCTCAGCAGGCTCGGCAGCAGCAGGACGGCGGCCAGCAGGTACGAGATGAACACGGCCGGGCCGACCACGGCGAAGGCGATCGCAGGCAGCACGAACAGGCCGGAGCTGATCATCGCCCCGGCCGCCATGGCGAATACGCCCGGCAGGCCCAGCTCGCGTTTCAGCGCCACACTCCGCCCTCCCCCGGTCAACGCAGGCCGGCGCGCTCGACGATCTCGGGCACGGCCTCCTCCCACTCGATCGCCTGGATGTGCACCCCGCGCACGCCCTCGATCTCCCGTAGCTGTCGGATCAGCTCGACGGCTACCTCCTTGCCGACCTCCAGCCCCCGCCGCCGTGCCTCGCGCTTCTCCTCGGCCGAAGCGCCCTTCCCCACCGAGGGGAAGCGCGCAATCAGGCTCTCGGGCACGTGGACGCCCGGCACCCTGGCGTCCATGTAGCGGAGCATGGCGGCGCCCTTGGGCACGATGACGGCCGGCAGGATGGCCGCCCGCTCGTGCAGGCCGCGCGCGCGCGCCTCCCGCATCACCTCGGCGAACCGGGCCACGTCGTAGACGCCCTGCGTCTGGATGAAGTCGGCGCCGGCGGCGATCTTCTTGGCCAGGCGCATCACGCGGAACTCGACCGGATCGGCCAGGGGTGTCCAGGCGGCGCCGATGAAAAGGCGCGGCGGCGGATCGACCGGGTCGCCGCCCTCCTGGAGCCCCTCGTCGCGCATACGCCGCAGGATCGAAACGAGCTGGATCGAGTCGACGTCGTAGACGTTCTTCGCGCCGGGATGGCCCGCGCGAGGTCCGGAGGCGCCGAAGGACTGGTGGTCGCCCGCCACGCAGAGGCAATTGCGCACTCCCAGCGCCGCCGCACCGAGCAGGTCCGACTGGATGGCGATGCGGTTGCGGTCGCGCGTGGTCACCTGCAAGACCGGCTCCAGGCCGCCCTCGATCAGGATGGCGGCGGCGGCCACCGAGCAGAGGCGGACCACGGCGGTCTGGCAGTCGGTGATGTTGAAGGCGTCGGCCGCACCGCGCAGCGTCTCCATCTTGCGGCGCACGGCCTCCGCGTCGGCGCCCATCGGGGGCCCCAGCTCGGCGGTCACGGCGAAGCGGCCGGCCGCCAGGACGTTCTCCAGGTTGCTTTCGCTCTTCACCGGGCCGCCTCCGGGCCGCCGTCGCGGGCGATCTTCAGGTCCTCGCGCACCCGCCGGCGCGGGCCGCCGTGGCGGGCGGGCGACCAGTCCTTCGGCGCCAGCACCTCCTCCAGCCGCTCCAGCGTGCCGAGCCGGCGGCAGCGCTCGATGATCTCCACCCAGACGCACGGCACCGGCCGCTCGGGCGTGCTGATCTCGCACATGCCGTCCCGCACCCCGCCGCACGGGCCGTTCATGATCGCCTTTGCGCAACGCGCGATCGGGCAGAGCCCGCCGGTCAGGTCCACGATGCAGCGCCCGCAGCCGGCGCAGGTCTCCTTCCACTCGCCGTGCTCGACCGTGGCGCCCATGAACGTGGTGTCGACGCCGGGGTAGACGGGCACGGGGCAGCCGGCGTCGACCAGGAAGTTCGGCCCCACGCCGCAGGCGAGCGAGACAATCGCGTCGACGCCGTCCAGGCCGTCCAGGATCGGCTCGACGAACTCCGGCTCGCACTGGCGGCGCACGGTGTTTTCCACGAACTCGATCTCGCGCCCCTCGGCTGCGGCTTTCAGGCGGAGGGACTGCGCGAGGACGGCGACCTCCTTCTCCCCGCCGACCTGGCAGACCGTGACGCACTCGCCGCAGCCGAGCACGAGCACCCGGCGGCACTCGGCGATGAAGCCGAAGATCTCGCTCAGCGGTTTCCGGTCGGCCACGATCATGGGCTCTGCTCCCTGGTGCTCAGATCAGCGTGAGGCGCTCGCCGCCGATGCCGGCGGCCGCGAGTAGCTGACGCGTGCGCGCCACACGCTTCTCCAGGCGGCCGTCGGCGCCCCGGTATGCGCACTCGGCGCAGCGCCGCACGATGACGGTCCGCGCGCCGAGCTCGAACGCCTTCATCATGTCGACCTCGTCGGCGAGCGCCGCGCAGGGCACGGGCACGCGCCCGACCACCTCGCCGTTGAGCGGCATGACGCGGTCCACCAGGTCGGCGCGCGTCTCGGCGTCCTGCGCGCAGACGATCTCCAGTCGCGTGACCGGCTGCGAGGCGTTCTCCATCAGCGCCCTGATCCGTCCGGCGAACTCGCCGACCGAATAGCGCTTGATCGAGATCGCGCAGGCCGGGCATTCCGTCGCGCAAAGGCCGCAGGCCTGGCAGAGCTCCGAGAACATCCGCGCCGTCTCGTCCACCACGGGCACGCCGAACGGGCAGACGCGCAGGCAGGTGAGGCAGGCGTCGCACTTCGCCTCGTCCACCTCCGCGCCGGCCGTGCACGAGAGGCAGCGGAACGCCTCGCGGATCGCGTCGCGCTCCTCGTAGACGCCCTCGAACTGGGCGAAGCTGCGCCGGCGTTCCTCGGGCGGCACGGTCGGCACGGCGACCCGCTCGATGCGGCGCACCTGCTCGGCGATCTCCTGCGGAAGTTCGTCCACTTCGCGCAGCGGCGGCTCCTCGGGGGCCTGGATGCGGCCGGTTCCCAGGTAGGCGAGCGCGGCGAGCGCGGCGCGGTGGCCGCCGGCGACGGCCTCGACGGCGCTGCCCGGCCCGGTCACCACCTCGCCGCAGGCGAAGACGCCCCGCGTCGAGGTCGTCATCGTCTCGGGGTCGAACGCCAGCAGGCCCTCCTCGGTCAGCTCCAGCCCCCCCTCGCGGGCGAAGCCGAGCTCCGCACGCTGCCCGACCGCCACGATCACCATCCGGCCCTCGACCGTGCTGAGGCAGTCGCTGAAGTAGCTCGGGCGGAAGCGGCCCTCCTCGTCGAAGACGCGCTCTACCTCGCGCACCACCAGCCCGCGCACCTCGCCGCCCTCCACGATCACGTCGGTGGGCCCGCGCCGGTGCACGATCTCGATCCCCTCTTCCAGCGCCTCGCGGCACTCCCAGTCCCAGGCCGGCATCTCCTCGGCGCTCTCCAGGCAGACCATCCGGACCACCTCCGCGCCGAGCCGCACGGCGGTGCGCGCCGCGTCGACCGCCACGTTGCCGCCGCCGATCACGATCACCTCGTCCGGCACATCGACCGGCCGCCGGGCCGCCGTTGCGGCCAGGAACGGCAGCGCCGGCACCACGTCCGGGTGGTCCGCGCCTGTCATGGGCAGCTCCCGGCTCACGCAGCGGCCCGTGGCGAGCACCACCGCCTCGTGGCGCGCCCGCAGCTCCTCCAGACTCACGTCCTCGCCGACGACGACCCCCGTGCGCAACTCCACCCCGAGCGCCAGGATGTCGTCCAGGTCCTGCTGGAGCGCCTCTTCGGGCAGTCGGTAGCGCGGCGTCGCCCAGGCCAGCAGCCCGCCGGGGCGCGAGTGCGCCTCGTAGACGGTCACCGCGTAGCCCCGCCGGACCAGGTCGTGCGCGGCGGTCAGCCCCGACGGCCCCGCCCCGACCACACCGACCGTCTCGGCCTGGGTGATGGTGGCCGGCCGGCGCGTGCGGCGGCGGTGCTCGACGGTCTGCTCGACGACGAACCGCTTCAGGTGACGCAGCGCCACGGGATCGTCCACCTCCGCCCGCCGGCAGGCCTGCTCGCACGGGTGATGGCAGATCAGGCTGCAGACGGACGGGAAGGGGTTGAACTCGCGGATCTTCTCCAGCGCCTCCTCGTAGCGGCCCTGCGTGATCAGCTCGACGTAAGCGCGGGTGTCGGTGTGCACCGGGCAGGCGGCGCTGCACGTGGGGCAGAGCTGGACTGCGGCGTCGCGGCCTGTCGGGGTGAAGCGGCTCACGGCGAATCGTCTCCCAGGGCGCGGGGCTGCGCATACTGACGCAGACGGGGAACCCCCGGCTCTCCCGCCTGCACTCCATCGTACTGCGGCGCCCGGTTGGAATCAATCAAGGGGCGGTTGACTGGCCGGCGCGCGCGGCGTAGAGGCGCTGAAGGCGGCCGGTCAGTTGTGCCCCGAAGCGCGCCTCCGGCAGGTCGAGCACGCGCCCGACCGGCATGAGCCCGCGCAGCGAGTTGGTGCAGAACGCCTCGTCGGCCTCCGCAAGGTCCGATTCGGCGTACTCGCCGGGCTCCGCCGGGATGCCCTCTTCAGCGCAGAGCTCCAGCACGACGGCCCGTGTGACACCCGGCAGCAGCCCGCACGCCACGTGCGGGGTGTGCACGGCGCCGCCCCGCACCAGAAACAGGTTGCTGATCGCCCCCTCGGCCAGGTGGCCGCGCGAGTTGAGGAAGTAGACCTCGTCTGCCCCTCTGCCACGCCCCTCGGCGAGCGCGAGCACGTTGGCGCCGTAGCTGAGGCTCTTGTGCGCCACGAGCGGCGAGCCCTCGTGGCGGCGCCAGGGCGAGCGGGCGAGCGTGACCGGCTCGGGCGCTTCGAGCGGCGGCAGGTCCGTCGGCCGGGCCTCGATGAAGACGGTCGGCTCGCGCGCTTCCAGCTCGCTCAGTCGCCCCGCGTAAGGCCCCCGGCTCACGGTGATGCGCAGGTAGCCCTCGTCCACGCCGTTCGCGCCGATCAGCCGCCGGACGGCGTCCGACAGCTCGTCGCAATCCATCCCCCGCCCGAAGCCCGTCTCCCGACACGAGGCGGCGAGCCGCTCCAGGTGCCGCTCCAGGAAGAGCGCCGTCCCGCCCATCACCCGCGTCGTCTCGAAGACGCCGTCCCCGTAGAGGAATCCCCGGTCCAGCGGGCTGATGCGCGCCTCCTCGCGCGGCACGATCCGCCCGTTCAGGTAGACACTCAGCGAGCCGCTCGGCCTCTCAGGGCTGCCCATGGAGCACGTCCTCCATGATCCGCTCGTAGTTCGGAGCGTTCATCGCGCGGAAGAGCGCCTCGCCCTTGTGGAGCGTCTCGGCGTATTCGAGCTCGGGTTCGGAGTCAGCCACGATGCCGCCGCCGACCTGCGCGTAGGCCCGCCCGCCGGCGCGCACGATCGTGCGGATGGCGATGTTCAGGTCCATGCGCCCGTGGAACGAGACGTAGCCGATCGCGCCGGTGTAGACGCCGCGCGCGTGCGGCTCCAGCTCCTCGATGATCTCCATGGCGCGGATCTTCGGCGCCCCCGTGATCGAGCCGCCGGGGAAGGCCGCCCGCAGCAGCGTAAGCTCGTCCTCACGCGGGCGATACAGCCGCCCGCTCACCGTCGAGACCAGGTGGTGGACGGTCGAATACTCCTCGATGGCGGCGTGCTCGGCGACGGCGACCGTGCCGTAGTCGCAGACGCGGCCCAGGTCGTTGCGCTCCAGGTCCACGATCATGGCCAGCTCGGCGTGGTCCTTGGCGCTGGCGCGCAGCTCCTCGCGCATGCGGCGGTTGAACGCCTCGTCGCCCTCGCGCCGCGGGCGGGTGCCCTTGATCGGACGGGTGGTGACGCGGTCGCCCTCGACCAGCAGGAACCGCTCGGGCGAGGACGAGATCACCTCCAGCTCCGGGTAGCGCAGGTAGGCGGCGAACGGGGCGGGGTTCAGCGCGCGGAGGCGCGAGTAGACGGCCAGGCCGTCCGAGGGGCACTCGCCGGCGAAGCGCTGCGAGAGGTTGACCTGGAAGATGTCGCCGGCGGCGATGTACTCGCGGGCGCGGCGCACGGCGCGCAGGTAGCCCTCGCGGGTGAAGTTCGAGCCCAGCTCGACCGGGGCCACGTCGAGGGCGGCTTCAGAAGCGGCGGGGCTGGGAACGTCCGGCTCGGCGCCGTCGGGGCCGACCCACTCGGTGACGGCGCGCCGGTGGTCGAAGACGAGCGCGCGGTCGTAGAGGGCGAGGTCGAACTCGGGCACGTCGAGGTCGTATTCGCAACGTCGGGGGAGGCGTTCGACGCGGTGGCGCAGGTCGTAGGAGAAGTAGCCGACCGCCCCGCCGGCGAAGGGGAGGTCGAAGTCGTCGGGCAAGCGGAGCCGGTACCGGTCGAAGGCGCGGGAGAGCGCGCGGAAGGGATTGCCGGTCAGGCGCCGGCGCGCGCCGGCCCGGAGATCATGGAAGTAGACGCGCCCGCCCCGGCAGGTGAGCCGCGCGAAGGGGTCGTAGCAGAGGATGGACCACCGGCCGAGCGGCGTGCCGACCTGCGCGCTCTCCAAGAGCGCGGGAAAGGGCCGGCCCGCCGCCCCCCGCAGATAGGCAAACGGCCGGCAGGTGTCTTCGATAGTCCGCCGCTGCACAGGTGCCTCCCGGTGAGTCCTGGGGGCCCGGCGCTGTCCGTCGGCAATCGAAGCCGGACAGCCCGTATCCCGTTAGGAATAGCACCGCGAAGCTCCGCCCGCAAGCGCGGCCCGACCCCGGTTACCGGCAACGGCCGGACGCGACCCTCCTTCGCCCCGCGACGGCGGGGTTTCGGCGGGCAGGGCGGACCGCGTCCCTCCAGGCGAAGACTACGGCGCTGCGGAGCGGCGTTCGTGCCTCTCAGCCTGACTCTTTTCCGTTCCTTCGTGCGTCCTTCGTGGGCTTCGTGGTGAGGGCCGTGCCGGCGCGCGGCGTTGATTGGCCGAGCGGCGCCGGCTAATCTGGTGGCGCCGATCCTCCACCACCGGAGAGCGCGATGCCGAACGAAGCCGAGGAGCCGACCAGGCGGGAGTTGAACCTGCGCGTCTTCCGGGGCGAGCCGGTGCCCCGCGTGCTCTTCCAGCCGCGCATGGAGCCGTGGTTCGCCTGGCAGCACGAGTTCGGCACCACGCCCGAGCCCTACGCCGAGATGAGCCTGCTGGACTTCTACGACGAGCTCGACCTCTCCATGCGCTACGTCCACTACTACACCGGCATGCCCGACCCCGTCCAGCGCCATTACGAGGACGAGGTGCGCGTGCGCCACGAACCCGCCCCGGACGGCAGCGGCGACGGCCTGACCGTCTGGCAGACGCCCCACGGCGAGCTGGTCCAGCGCGCGCACAGGACGGTGGACAAGACGTGGCGGACGGTCGGCTTCGCCGTCAAGACCCTCCGGGACCTGCGGGGGCTGAAGTGGCTGACGGAGCGGACGCGCTACACATTCAGCGCGGAGGACTTCGCGCGCGGCAGCGCCTTCATCGCCGAGCGGGGCGAGCCGCAGTTCTGGGTCCCCAAGAGCCCCTACCAGGCGCTCTGCCAGGTATGGATGAAGCTGGACGACTTCATCTACGCCCTCGCCGACGCGCCCGAAGAGGTCGAGGAGGTGATGGCGGCGATCGACCGCGCCTACGACCCCCTCTACGAGGGCATCATCGCCTCGGGCCAGGTCAGCATCGTGAACTTCGGCGAGAACATCCACGACCACCTCCTCTCGCCGCGCTACTTCGCGCGCTACCTGGCGCCGTGGTACGAGAAGCGCTCGGGCCAACTGCGCGGGGCGGGCATCTTCACCCACGTGCACATCGACGGCTACTTCCACTCCCTGCTGCCCCAGCTCGCCGCTCTTCCCTTCGACGGGCTGGAGGCGCTCACGCCCGAGCCCCAGGGCGACGTGAGCCTGGAGGAGATGGCCGAGAACATCGGCGACAAGGTGCTGCTGGACGGCATCCCGGCCATCTACTTCACGCCGACCTACCCCCTGGAGCGGCTCGCCGAGTGCGTGGAGCGGATCGTCGAACTGTTCCACCCCCGGCTGGTGCTCGGCATCTCGGACGAGATCCCCGAGGGCGCCGGCGAGCGGGAGATCGAGAAGGTGCGCTGGGTCAGCGACTACTGCCGCCGCACGGCGGGCGAGGTCTGAAGTCAGAAGGATGAAGGATGAAGTAACGGCGCTCACACATCATCACTATCGCTCGTGCTCTTGCGCTTTCTCTGGCCGTTGCCGTTCGCCGTTGCCGTGCAATCCGCAATCGCTTCCTGCCTTGCCTTCGCCCTCGGCCGGGGCTATGCTAATCGGCGAGACCACGCCGGCCGGGGATCACCATGGCAGGGACCAACAGCGAAATGCAGACCGCTTCCGTCGAGGGCGAGCCGGGCGACGGCGGCGCGTTTCGGCTGACCTTCCGGGGGCGGATGGACGCCGACACGACGGCCCGGCTCTGGCGGCGGTCACTCCGGTTGCTCGGCGGTGAGGCGCCGGAGCGGCTGGTGGTGGACGCGAGCGGGGTGGACTACTGCGACGGGGCGGGTGTGGCGCTGCTGCTGCGGCTGCGGCGCCGCCAGGACGCGGCCGGCGGCGAGATGGGCGTCGAGGGCCTGCCGGAAGAGGCCCGACGGTTGCTGGAGCAGTTCGATCCCGATGATCTGGACGCCGGCCGCTACCTGCGCGAGCGCCGGGTCGGCGCCATCGAGGGGCTGGGCCGGGCCACGGCGGCGCTGCTGGGGGACCTGCGGCGGCAGGTCGAGTTCACCGGCGAGGTGCTGGTCGCCCTCGGCGGCGTCGTCGCCCATCCCCGCCGCGTGCGATGGAAGGACGTCTTCGTCGTCATCGAGAGGGTCGGCCCCGACGCGCTGCTGATCGTCGCGCTGGTCGGGTTCCTGATGGGCCTGATCATGTCGTTCGAGGCGGCGGTGATCCTGCAGCAGTTCGGCGTGGAGGTGCTGGTGGCGAAGTTCATCGGCCTGGCGCTGATCCGGGAGCTGGGGCCGCTGGTGACGGCGGTGGTGCTGGCGGGGCGGTCCGGCTCGTCCTTCGCCGCCGAGCTCGGCACGATGGAGCTGAACGACGAGATCAGCGCGATCCGCACGATGGGGCTGGAGCCGGTGCGGCTGCTGGTGGTGGCGCGCGTGATCGCGGCGGTCACCATGATGCCGCCGCTGACCGTCTTCTTCGACCTGGCCGGCATCATCGGCGGGGCGTTCGTCATGCTGCCGCTCGGCATCCCGCTGGTGACCTACGCCAACCAGGTGCTCGACCCGGTGGAGATGACGGACGTGTTGGGCGGGCTTTTCAAGGCCGTGGTGCTCGGCCTGCTGGTGGGGGGGATCGGCTGCCTGCGCGGCCTCCAGACCGGGCGCAGCGCCAGGGGCGTCGGCGAGGCGACCACCAGCGCCGTGGTCAGCGGCATCATCCTGATCGCCCTGGCCAGCGGGGTCTTCGCGGTCGTCTTCTATTACCTGGGCATCTGAGCATGGACGAGGGCAACGGCGCCGCGATCCGCGTGGAGGGCCTCACGGCCGGCTACGGCGACGAGATCGTGATCGAGGACGTGAGCCTGGAGGTCGGCTCGGGCGAGGTCTTCGTCATCGTCGGCGCCTCCGGCTGCGGCAAGAGCACGCTGCTCAGGCACATGGTGGGCCTGCATCGGCCGCTGGCCGGGCGGGTGCTGATCGGCGGGCGCGACCTGGCGGCCGCCGGCGAGGCCGAGCGGCGCCACATCCTGCGCAACGTCGGCGTCACCTACCAGAGCGGCGCCCTGTTCGGATCCATGACCTTGCTGGAGAACGTGCGGTTCCCGCTGGAGGAGCTGACCGACCTGCCCGAGGAGGCGATGGACATGATCGCCATGATGAAGCTGCGCCAGGTCGGCCTCGGGCCCTACGCGGACTACATGCCCGCCGAGCTGAGCGGCGGGATGCGCAAGCGCGCCGCCATCGCCCGCGCCATGGCGATGGATCCGGAGATCCTCTGCCTGGACGAGCCGTCGGCCGGGCTCGACCCCGTGACGGCGGCCGGGCTGGACGAGCTGATCCTGCGCCTTGCCCGCGGCCTGAAGGCCACCTTCTTCGTCGTCTCGCACGAGCTGGCCAGCATCTTCACCATCGCCGACCGCGTGGCCATGCTCGACGGCGAGGCCCGCACCGTCATCGCCACCGGACCACCGGCCGAGCTGCGCGACCACAGCGACGACGAGCGCGTGCGGGCGTTCTTCCAACGCCGCGCCATGGAGCTGCGCGAGGGCCGCAACGAGACCCATACCCGCTGACCAGCCGGAGACGGGAGGCCGATGACCACCCAAGCGAACTACTTCAAGATCGGCCTGTTCACGCTCGCCGCCACGGCGCTGCTGGTCGTCGTCATCGTCGTCCTCGGCGCCGGGGCCTTCCTGAAGGACAGGGCCGTCATCGAGACCTACCTCGATGAGAGCATCCAGGGCATCGAGCTCGGCTCGCCGGTCAAGTACCGCGGCGTCCACGTCGGCACCGTCCACAGCATCATGTTCACCTACAACGTCTATGAGACCGAGAAGCCGTTCGGCGAGCGGCGCGGCTACGTGCTGCTGCGCATGGCCGTCTCGCCGCGTGTGATCGAGCGGGCGAAACCGCACGGTTTCCGGCGCACCCTCGCCGACCTGGTCGAGCAGGGCCTGCACGTGCGTCTGCGCCCACAGGGCCTGACCGGACTCGCCTACGTCGAGATGGACTACGTGCCCCCCGGGCGCTACAAGGAGCTGTCCTTCGACTGGCGGCCCCAGTACCCCTACGTCCCTTCGGCGCCGAGCGTCACGGCGAGCCTGGAGGAAGCCGTCTTCAGCATCACCGAGACGCTCGAACGCCTGGAGGAGGCCGACCTGGGCCAGATCGCCACGGACGTCGGCGAGCTGGTCGACGCGGTCGGCCAGCTCCTGGCCGAGGCCCGCACCTCGCCCCTGCACGAGCAAGCCGTCGGGCTGCTCAACGAGGCCCGGGAGACGAACGCCAGGCTCCGCCAGGTGCTCGATAAGCCCGAGATCGACTCGCTGGTGGACGGGGCGGCGGGCGCCGCCTCCGCCCTGCACGAGATCGCCGAGGACTCGCGCAGGGACGTGCGCGAGATCGTGTCGGACCTGCGCCGGGTCTCCGCCGACCTGAAGGCCTCAACCGCCAGCCTGCCCGCGGCGATCGAGGACCTTACCACGGCCATGGCCCGCCTCAATGCGCTCATCTCCCGCCAGCAGCGCCAGATAGCCTCAACGATAGAGAACCTCGAGGCCGCCTCCGGCCACGTGCGCGAACTCGCCGACGAGGCCCGGCGCTACCCCGCCCGCATCTTCTTCGGCGAACCCCCTCCCCCATCGGAGCCCACAGAATGACCCCGACGAGACGGCTGCCGATCGCTTGTGCCACGCTGGCGCTGCTCGCCCTCGGGGCGGGCTGCGTGAGCGTGCGCAGGGGCTACCCCGAGAAGCGCCGCTACATGCTCCACGTCGAGCGCGAGGGGCCGACGGCGATCCCGTCGCAGGGCGGGCTTCCTACCCTTGTCATCGAGCGATTCGGCGCGGCGCCCCCCTTCGCGGGCAAGGGCTTCGTCTACCGCACGGGCGAGGCAAGGTATGAGTCCGACTTCTACAACGAGTTCTTCGTGCCCCCGGCGGCGATGGTCACCGAGCAGACGCGGGCCTGGCTCGCCGGCTCCGGCCTGTTCGGCACAATGGCGCGCTCGGCCGCCTACGTGCAGCCGGACTACGCGTTGGACGGAATGGTGACGGCCATCTACGGGGACTATTCGGACCCGGCCGGCCCCCTGGCCGTGCTCGAGGTGCAGTTGGCGCTGATCCGTGAGCCCCTCGGCGAAGCCACGGTCTCGCACCACCTGTCCCACAGGGCCTCGGTGCCGGCCCCCGGGGGCACACCGCAGGCGCTGGTGGCCGGCTGGGGCCAGGGGCTGCGGGAGGCGCTCCAGCGGTTCGAACAGGCGCTGCGGGAGGACTTGCCCCGCGCGGCGCCTTAGGCGCCCCTATAAGTCCCATAGGTCCCATGGGACCTATTCTCTCCACCCGGGGAAGAGCCGGTCCAGCGCCTCGCGCGCCGCTTCCTGCTCGGCCGCCTTCTTGGTGGAGCCTCGTCCCGCGCCCTGCCGCTTGCCGTCGACCTCGACCACGGCCTCGTATTCGCGCGCGTGGTCGGGGCCGGCCCTGTGCACGACCTCGTAGCGCGGCACGGGCCCCCCGTGCGCCTGGACGCGCTCCTGGAGGATGGACTTCCAGGTCGACGGCTCGGGGCGGCTGCGCGCCCGCGCGACCTCCGGCCCGAGCGTGCGCAGCACGAAGCGCCGGGCCGCCCCGAGGCCCCCGTCCAGGAAGATGGCCCCCACCGCCGCCTCGTAGACGTTGGCGACCATCGAGCCGGGGTATCGCTCGCGCTGCTGGAGGCCCTCGTCCACGCGCAGGAACCGCGGCAGCCCCATCGCGCGGCCGACGCGCGCCATCGTCGCCCGGCTCACCACGGAGGACTTGATGATCGTCATCTCTCCCTCGGTCAGGTCGGGCCAGGTCTCAAACAGGTGCAGGGAGACGATCAGCCCCACCACGGCGTCGCCGAGGAACTCCAGCCGCTCGTTCGCCGGCCGCTCCTCGGAGCGGATCGACGCATGCGTCATGGCCCGCTCCAGCAGCTTCACGTCCTCGAAGCGGTAGTCGAGCAGCTCCTGAAGCTCGCCGAGCCCCTCAGCCATCCTCGTCCCCTTCTGCATCGGACCTCCGCACGTCGTCCAGCAGGGGCGTTGCGCCGGCCTCCACGCAGGCGGCGGCGTAGACGTACATCGCCGCCGACCAGGTCTGCCAATCCTGCCCGCAAGGAGTTCCGTCCTGCGCGCGGAACCACTCGTTGAACCCGAACTGCACGTCCTTCTCCCGCGCCGGTCGCACCAGCTCCGTCAGTGCGGCGAGCTTCCGCCGGCCCAGCCGGGGCCGCCCGGCCGCGACGGCCGCCGCCACGTAGAAGCCACAGATGAACGGCCAGACCCCGCCGTTGTGGTATTCGCCCGGGCGGCCGTAGGTCTCGTAGCGAGGGCGCCAGTCGGGGTGATCGGGCTGGACGTAGGGGAACAGGCACGGGGGCAGGTCCAGCGCGAGCTGTGCGCCCTCGCGCAATGCGTCGCACTCGCCCTCCACCCAGGCCAGCAGCGCCCGCGAGCGCGAGCGCGACGCCACGCCGAGCAGCACCGCCAGGCTGTTGCCGAGCAGGTCGAACCGTTCGCTGCTGTAGAGCTTGTAGGACCAGAAGGCGTAGTAAGGCTTGTGGGGCAGCACCAGGCCCTCGTGCACGTGGCGGTGGCGGTGTTCGGCGGTCACGGCGAAGCGGTTCATCATCTCGCGCAGCGTCGCGGCCCGCTCGTGCTCGCCGTAGAGCCGCAGGCAGCCGTGGAGCAGCGCGTTGACGTAGAGCGGGAAGCCGGGCACCCACTGCTCGTCGCGCCAGTCGCTGGTGGGCTGCTGGGCGACGATCACGCGGTCCTCGGGGCTCTGGTAGGCCATCCAGCGCAGCGCCTTCGCGGCGGCCTCGGCCAGGAAGTCCGCCTGCCCGGTCGCGCGACGGTAGAGCGCCAGCCCGATCAGGAACAGCGGCGTGGTGTCGCTGGCGCCCAGGTCGTCGGCATCGTGGGCCAGCCCCGGCACGTGGCCCAGCGGGCTCTGGTTCTTCGCCAGCCACTCCAGCACGCGGCGGATCTGCCTGACCAGGTCCTCGTCCCCGGAGACGAGTATGCCGGGGGAGGAGATCATCAGGTCCCGCGTATAGGGCTCGGGGTAGCCCCAGCCGGCGGTGCGGGGCAGGCCGTGGTAGGGCCCGTGCGCGTTGTGGCGCAGCACCTCCATGGCGGCCTCCCGGGCCTCGCGCACGGCGGCGTTGAGCGGCTTCGGTGCCATCTCAGCTCATGCCCAACCTGTCGGCGAGGATCTGCAGCAGGCGGCCCGCCACCACCCGGTAGTCGTAGACCTCGACGGCCCGGCGCCGGCCGGCCGCGCCCATGGTGCGGCGCAGCTCGGGCTCGCGCATCAGCTTCAGCAGGTGCTCGGCGATGTCGTGCACGCTGGCCCGGTAGTCGGCCGTGCGCGGCGGCTCGAAGACGATACGGTGCCCCTGCTCGTAGCCCGACTCCTCGCCCACGATGGCCTCGCCGATGCGGATCTCCTGCGCCACGCCCGCCAGCAGCGCCGTCTCGCCGTGGACCAGCGTGTCGAGCATAGCCATCGCCTTGATGCCGACCACCGGCTTGCCGCACGCCCCGGCCTCGACCTGGGGCATGCCGAAGCCCTCCAGCCGCGAGGGCGCCGCGTAGATGTCGCAGGCCGCCATCAGGTAGGGCATGAAGTTGCGGGAGACCACGTTCGTCGTGTAGACAACGTTCTTGTCGATGCCCAGATGCGAGGCCAGTTGCAGGTCGGCCAGGTTCTGCTGGAAGGTGCGCGGCTGCGGCCAGACCTTGCAGACGTACTTCCAGTCCGGCGCCTCCTTGTCGATCAGCGCCAGCGCCTGCATCACCTCCTGCGCCCCCTTCGAGGCCGCGTCGCCGCCGACGGTCAGGATCATCACCTGGTCCGGCGAGACGCCGAGCGCCTCCCGCACCGTGCTCACCTTCGGGTCCTCCCGCTCCCGCGGCGTGAAGGCGTCGGTGTCGCACCCGACCGGCAGCACCTCCACCTTGCCGCGCTTCAGCCCGTCGCGCACGTAGACGTGCCGCACCCAGTTCGACGTCACGAGCACCAGCGGCAGCGCGTTGAGCACCTCCTGGTAGTTGGCCAGGTAGCCGTCCGCCACCAGCCACGGCACGGCCAGCGCACCGTAGCGCTGGGGATGGAGCACCAGGTGCGGCATGTGGCCCCAGTAGCCGACGCCGATCACCACGTCCGGCTCGAACCAGCGATAATACCACTCCTTCTCCTGCGCCGACTCGAAGTGGACCGGGTGCGCGTCCACGCCCGCGGCGAGCAGCCCCTTGTAGAGCAGGTCGCCCTGGGTCGCCAGCCCGCCCGGCGAGGGCGGGTAGTCATACAGGATCAATGCCTTCATCGTCCCGCCTCCCCTTGCCGGCCCAGCCAGTCCGCGTATTGCTGAGGCGTCCCGAAGCGCCGGAACGCCTCGCGCCGGGGCGTCGCGCGCGCCTCGAAGCTCTCCGGCGCGAACCCGTAGACTTCGGTGATGATGCGCCGCTTCGCGCACCAGACCTCCGGTGGCAGGTCCTCCACCCGATCGGCGTCCTCGACCGCCCGCGGCAGGTAGGCACCGCCGCCGTCCTCGTAGGCGAAGAGCCAGAGCTCCCGCGAGGGCATCTCGCCCCGCCGCCACAGCTCCCCCACCGCCCGGCTCGCCTCCTCGTGGCGGCGGTGGCGCGTATACTCCCCCAGCGGCCCGTGCGTCAGCGCCAGGTCGAACTCCCCGCCGGGCAGCATCGACAGCACGGTCCGCTCGACCAGCTCCGGCGCGAGCGGCGCCTGCTGCGGCCCGTCGTCCAGGTCGGCCATGTTGCCCGTCGCCTTCAGGCGCTCCAGTGCCCGCCGGAACTTCGGCGCCCGGTCGGGGTCGCTCGCCCGGCAGAGCGCGAGCACGGCCCAATCCCACCTCGGCCGGGCCAGCATCAGGCCGCCCGCCCAGAGCGCCTCGTCGTCCGGATGGGCCACCACCACCAGCCCCCGGCCCGTGCCGTCTGCGTCCCTGGCGTCCATCGGCCGCCGCCCCCGCGTGCGATTCACGTGGGCCGATTGTACACGGGCGCGGGGCATCACGCCACGTCCCGCGCCGCGCGCCCGTCCATGGGTCCCATAAGTCCTCTATGACTTATGGTTTACGACGGCCCGACCGCCGGCGCCGTTGACGGGGCGGCGCATATCGGGTATAATGGACGGTGCGCTACGGGGGCGAAAGGGTTTCGACCGGGCTCCCGAAGTTGAAGCTGCGTGCCGAGGTTGTCAGGCGGCCTCGTAAAACACCTGGCAACACCTCAACATGCCGAACCTACACCGGCATACGCAATGGCCGCGTAAACGCGGCCTCGCCTGCGCCGCGCCCACCTGCGACGCGACGTAAGGTGAAAGAAAGGCAGGTGTACCCGCCCCGGCGCGGCCCGTCGCAGGCGGGGAACCCGGCAACCCCGGGGACAACGGGCTGGCCGGCGGCGCATCCCGTCAACCGGAGGCCCGCCGGCGAGACCAAGTAGGTTGACTACGCACGTAGATGCTTCAATGGACGGTCCCAGGGACGCGGGTTCAACTCCCGCCGCCTCCACCACTGCCCTCCTCTCGCCGGCCCGAACGCGCCCGCCGGCAGCGGGGACTGGCGCCGCCGCGCGGCTGTGATCGTCCTGCACAACTGCCGCAGCAGGAGACGACCCGTGGATCGCGCTTACTGCTGGATCGACGGCACGCAGGCCGCAGTCGACGACGCCCCACTGATCCGCGTTGTCAACCCCGCCACCGAGGAGCACCGGGCCGACGTGCCGGTCGCGCCGCCCGAGCAGGTGGCCGAGGCCGTCGCCAGCGCCCGCCGCGCCCTCACAGCGCCCTCCTGGGCCGACCTCTCCCCCCTTGACCGCGGCCGTCTGATGGTGAAGTGGGGGGCGCTGATCGCCGAGAACCGCGAGCGCCTGGCCGAGCTGCTCAGTATCGAGCACGGACGCCCCCTGGCCCTCGCAGGCGGCGAGATCGACGTCACCGCGCAGTACTTCGAGTACTACGGCGGCTACGCCGACAAGCTCGACGGGCGCGTCGTCCCCGTCGAGCCGGCGCTGCGCACCAGCGTCGTTTATGAGCCGCGCGGCGTGGTCGCCCACATCCTGCCCTGGAACTACCCGGCCGACATCTTCGCGCGCGGGGTCGCGCCCTGCCTGGCCGCGGGCAACACCGTCGTCGTCAAGCCCGCCCCCCAGACCACGTTCATCGCGCTTGAACTGGCCAGGCTCGGCGCCGAGGCCGGCATCCCCGGGGGCGTGGTCAACGTCGTGGTCGGCGACGGCGAGACGACGGGCGCCGCGCTGGCCTCGCACCCGGACGTGGACGCGATCGCGTTCTGCGGTTCGATCCGCGGCGGCAAGGCCGTGCTGCGCGCGGCGGCCGAGAACCTGACGCCCGTGGTCTCGCTGGAGCTGGGCGGCAAGGCGGCCAGCATCCTGTTGCCGGACGTGGACGTCGGCGCGGCGGCAGGCAGCCACTGCTGGGGCTTCTGCTACAACACGGCGCAGTCGTGCGGCGCGCAGTCGCGCCTGCTCGTGCCGACCGACCGCGAGCAGGAGGCCATCGACGCGCTCAAGGCCGGGTTTGCGAACGTGGGCGTGGGCGCCTTCGACGACGAGGGCGCATTCATGGGCCCCCTGATCTCCGAGGCGCAACTCAAGCACGTGCTCAGCTTCGTCGAGATCGGCATCAGGGAAGGGGCGACGCTCGAGTGCGGCGGCAAGCGCATGGACCGCCGGGGCTGGTTCATGGAGCCGACGCTGTTCAGCGGCGTCGAGCCGGGCATGACGCTGGCCGAGGAGGAGGTCTTCGGGCCGGTCCTGAGCCTGATGACCTACCAGGACGTCGAGGACGCGGTCCGGATCGCCAACAGCACGAAGTACGGGCTCAGCGCCGATCTGCGGACCAACGACATCAAGCTCGCGCACCGGGTGAGCCGCACGCTGGACGTGAGCTACGTGTCGATCAACGGGGGCGGCAACTTCGGCCTGGAGACGCCCTTCGGCGGCGTGAAGCAGAGTGGGTTCGGGCGCGAGGGCGGCCTGGAGGGGCTGAGGCAGTACGCGCGCGTGAAGTCGATCGTCGTGCGCGTGGAGTAGGCGGTCGCCGCAATGAGAAGCGGAGCCGGGGCCGATGAGCGAGAACTGGGAAGCGCCCACGCAATGATGCCCTGGCTGGAGGGCGATGCGCCGGCCGCTGGACCAGGCCGGGCGCGCCGCCCGTCCCTCGCGCGCGGCCGGGTATGGAACGGGAGCCGCCGGTAAGCTGCGCGGCGGCTCCCGCGAGGCGGCGTGCATCTTCTGCGGTGCTGCGCGTTGCCGTGGTCCGCTCGACTTTGCCTTGGCAAGGCCCGGTTGTGCGCGGAGTTAGCTGCCCGGGCTTGCCTCAGCCTGCTCGGCGACGCCTCACCGCCTCTACCTGCAGTCTACCCCAGGTCCGCCCTTTCGGCCACCCGGCTCTCAACGTGCACGCGCCCCCTGTGCCAGGCCTGCCCGGTCAGCCCGGATCGAGCGGGCCCCATTGCGCAACGAACCGAATCCTGGAGGGCGCCGTTCTCGGCCCGCCGCGCCGCTCAAGCGGTCACGCCGAAGCGGGCCCTGAGCAGGTCGTCGTCACGCGAGGACGGGCCGACCATCACCTCGAACTCGCCCGGCTCCACCACCCGCTCCAGCGACGGCCTCACCAGCGAGAGCCGCTCGTAGGGCACCTCCAGGCGGACCGTGCGCCGCTCGCCGGGCTCCAGCTCGACGCGGGCGAAAGCCTTCAGCTCCTTCAGCGGCGTGGTCACCGAGCTGACCAGGTCGTTCACGTAGAGCTGGACGATCTCGGCGCCGGCCCGCTCGCCGGTGTTCTGCACGTCGACCTCGGCCACGAGCGGCTCCCCCGGACCGAGGCGGTCCGCGGCGAGGCGCAGCTCGCAGTACTGATAGCTGGTGTAGCTGAGCCCGTGGCCGAACGGGAAGAGGGGGCAGGCGCGCATGTCGGCGTACTTGTTGGTGTGCCAGCCGGGCACCTGGTTGTAGTAGACCGGCTGCTGTGCGACGTGGCGCGGCCAGGAGACGGTGAGCTTGCCGCTCGGATTGCGGTCGCCGAACAGGAGGGCGGCCACGGCGCGGCCGCCCTCCATGCCGGGGTTGAAGGCGGCGATGATCGAGCTCACGTGCTCGGCCGCCCAGGGGATCGTGAGCGGCTTGCCGTGGATCAGCACCAGCACCAGCGGCGTGCCGGCGGCGTGGACGGCCTCCAGCAGCCGCTGCTGGGCGCCGGTCAGGTCCAGCGTGGCCCGGTCGCGGTGCTCGCCGTTGAGCGAGGTATCGTCGCCGAGGACGCAGACGACCACGTCGGCGCGGCGGGCGGCCTCGACGGCGGCGTCGATCTCCTCGTCGTCGCCGTCGCGCACGTCGCAGCCGCGCACGTATTCCACCTCGCCGCCGGCACGCTCGCGGATGCCGTCCAGCACGGTGGAGACCGCCTCGCGGGGGTGCTCACCGGGCGCCGAATCGGTGGTGCCCTTCGACCAGTCGCCGAGCTGGGCGTGGGTGTGGTCCGCGTTCGGGCCGATCACGGCGATCGTTCCCGCGTCCTCGGGCAGGGGCAGCAGGCCGGAGCGGTTCTTCAGCAGCACGATGGAGGCGCAGGCCGCCTTTAGCGCGTGCGCCCGGTGCTCGGCGCAGCCGACGACCTTTGCGGCCCGCTCCATGTCTGCGGACGGCTCCCGCTCGAACAGGCCGATGCGCAGCTTCATGCGCAGCACGCGGCGGCAGGCGCGGTCGATCTGCTCCTCGGGGATGCGGCCCGCGCGCGCCGCCCTCAGGGCGGCCTCGTAGAAGGCCGGGTTGCCCATCATCATGTCGTTGCCGGCTTCGAGGGCCACGGCGGCGGCCTCCTCCAGCGTCGAGCAGACGTGCTGGGCGTTGATCATGTGGCCGCAGTTGTCCCAGTCGGTCACCACGAAACCGTCGAAGCCCCACTCCTCGCGCAGCACCTCGGTCATCAGCCAGCGGTTGGCGGTGCAGGGCACGCCGTCGATGGCCTGGTAGGCGGTCATGTAGGTGTCGCAGCCGGCCTCGCAGGCGGCCCGGAACGGGGGCAGGAAGGTGCTCAGCAGCAGCCGGCGGGTGATGTCCGCCTCGGCGGCGTCGCGCCCGCCGCGCGTCGCGCAGTAGCCGGCGTAGTGTTTGGCGCAGGCGCGGATGCGCTCGGGGTCGGCCGGCTCGTCGCCCTGGTAGCCGCGCACCAGCGCGGCGGCGAGCACACCGATCAGGTAGGGGTCCTCGCCGAAGGTCTCGTCCACCCTCCCCCACCGCAGGTCGCGCACGGTGCCGCAGACCGGGGAGAACGTCCAGTGGCAGCCGGTCAGGGCGGCCTCCAGCGCGGTGATGCGGCCGACCTCCTCGACCAGGTCGGGCTCCCACGAGTTGGAGAGCGCGAGCTGGGTGGGGAAGACGGTGGCGCCGGGCCAGAAGGCGTGCCCGTGGATGGCGTCGATGCCGAAGATGATGGGGATGCCGAGCCGGCCCTCCAGGGCCACCTTCTGCATCTCGATCGTCGGCTCGCCGATGGCGAACAGGACCGAGCCGAGGTGCTGTTCGCGGACGACGCCGGCGTTGACGTCGCGGACGTGGAGCTGCGTGAGCTGGCCGATCTTCTCTTCGAGCGTCATGCGGCCCAGCAGGTCCTCGGCGCGCTCGTCTACCGGCAGGTCGGGGTTGCGGTACGGGGCCTCGTCGGTCATGTGCTGGCTCTCCGGCTATTCACTGGCGCGACGGGAGCGGGGAGACGGGCCAGCATAGTGGCGGCCCCCGCGCCCGTCAAATGGCGCCGCGCGGCGGCCCGCACTTGCGCCGGCCGGGCCGCGCTGCTACGTTGCCTCTTCCCGTGGAGGGGACAGAAGGCCGGCGAGCGGCCACGGTGCGGGCGCCTGCCTGGTGAGGGAGAAGATGCGCGAGTTTCCGGACGGATTCCTCTGGGGGGCGGCGACCTCCGCCTACCAGATCGAGGGGGCGTGGCTGGAGGACGGCAAGGGTCCGAGCATCTGGGACGCCTACACCTTGCTGCCGGGCAAGGTGCGGGACGGCTCGACCGGCCAGGTCGCCTGCGACCACTACCATCGCCTGGAGGAGGACGTGGCGCTGATGAAGGCGATGGGCCTGCGGGCCTACCGCTTCTCGATCAACTGGCCGCGCGTGCTGCCCTGCGGCACGGGCGAGCCGAACGAACCCGGCCTCCGCTTCTACGACCGGCTGATCGACCTGCTGCTCGATGCCGGCATCGAGCCCTTCCCCACCCTCTACCACTGGGAGATGCCGCTCGTCCTCGAGATGGGCCACGGCGGATGGCTCAACCCCGAGGTGGTCGAGTGGTTCGCCGGTTTCGCCCGGCTCTGTTTCGCGCGCTACGGCGAGCGCGTGCGCCACTGGATCACGATCAACGAGCCGGACGCCTTCGCCATGTGCGGCTACCGCTGGGGCGTGCACGCCCCGGCCCGCGTGGCCCACCCCGACAGCGAGCCGTTCCTGGTCGGCTACCACCTGCTGAGGGCCCACGCCCGCGCGGCGCGGCTCTACCGCGACGAGTTCCGCGGGGGCGAGGACGGCCGTATCGGCATCGCCATCTCCACCCATTGGGCCGAGCCGGCCAGCGAGAGCCCGGCCGACCGCGCCGCCGCCCGGCGCTCGATGGAGCGCCAGTTCGGCTGGTTCGCCCATCCCCCCGTCTTCGGCGAGTATCCCGAGGCGATGCGCCACCTGACCGACGGGCCGCTCCCCGCCTTGACGGGCGAGGACCGGGCCCTGCTGAAGGGCTCGGTCGACTTCCTCGGCCTCAACCAGTACCACACGGTCCAGGTGCGCGCGCCGACCGGCGGAGGCGACGGCGAGGCCCATTACGTGGCGGAGATCGACATCGTGGAGACCGCCGATTTCGGCGCGCCTCGCTCCAGCATGGGTTGGACCTTCGTGCCGTGGGGCATGCGCAAGGTGCTCGGGTGGCTCGACGAGACCTACCCCGGCGTGCCGCTCTACGTGACCGAGAACGGCTATCCCCTGCCGGCGGCCGGCCGGGAGGAATCCCTCGCCGACGAGGCGCGCGTGCGGCACTACCGCGACTACCTGGCGGCCTGCCACGAGGCCGTCGCGGCGGGCGTCGACCTGCGCGGCTTCTTCGCCTGGACGCTGATGGACAACTTCGAGTGGGGGCTCGGTTACACGGTCAACTTCGGCCTGCACCACGTGGACTTCGCCACCCTCGAACGCACGCCCAAGGCATCGGCCCGCTTCTACGCCGAGGTGACCGCCCGCAACGGCCTCTGAGCCGCCGCCCCTACGGCAGGTCGCGGCGGGCCTCGCGCACGATGCGCCGCAGGGCGCCGTAGTCGCGCGTCACCAGGACCCGCTTCACCCGCTCGGTGAACTCGTAGGGGTCCTCGCCGAGCATCTGCGCCACCAGCAGCGTGTAGTCCTGCACGTTGCTCAGGCCCAGCTCGTCCCACGCGCGCCGGCTGAAGGACTCGAACTCCTCCCGGACGTCGTCGAACGTGACCTCCTCGGCGGGCCGGCCCATCAGGGGGTAGGAGAACGGGAACGGCGGCCAGTAGCGCAGCGGGATGATGAACTTCACCGGGTAGTCCATCAGCTCCTCGACGTAGGCGGGGTCGAGGCGGATGCCGAACTGCTCGGGCCGCGTGCCCCAGTCCGAGCTGGGATAGACGCCCGCCGGCTGGATCAGCACCGAATCCAGCAGCGGCGCGATCTGCTCCAGGCGCTCAAGCGTGGTGCGGCGCGAGCGCTCGGTCTCGCCCGGCAGCGGGTAGATCAGGCTCGCGACCACGAAGAGCCCGACGCGATGGGCCGCCTGGAGGGTGGCGCGGATGTCCGCGAAGCGGATGCCCTTGCGGATACGCTCCAGGCCCTCGTCGTCGAGCGTCTCCAGCCCGTAGAACAGGGCCTCGAAGCCGGCCTTGTGCAGCAGGCCGAAGTCCTCCTGGCGGTTCTGGTCGATGCGCGAGAAGGCCGTCAGGCTCACCTCGCCCCGCCCCAGGCCGGCCCGGACCAGCCCGCGGGCGAAGTCGGTGAGCATCCGGGGCGGCGGCGTGGAATCGGCGACGCGGAAGTGGCGTATCCCCTCCCTGCGCAGCGACCTGACCTCGGCGACGGCCATCTGCACCGGCTTGCGGCGCACCACGTGCCCATAGCTGGCCGGGCGGGGGCAGAAGGTGCACCGGTTCGGGCAGGCCTGGTTCGAGAGCGCCACGTGCATCAGCGGGATGAGTCCCTCCATGCCCCGGTATACCTCGGGGCTGTAGTCGGGCGGCGGCAGGTCGGCCACCTCGGTGACGGTCCGCGCGTTGGTGGCCACGCGGCCGGCCTCGTCGCGGTAGGCCACGTCGGGCAGGCTGCGGAAGGGCTGGCCGCGCACCAGGCGCCGCACGCTCTCGTAACCGAGCCCAAGGACGATGCCGTCGAGCTGCGGATGCAGGCGCAGCACGTGCTGCTGGAACCAGTCCACGCGCTGGCCCGCGCCGTAGATCGGCACCTCGGACGCCTGCTTGACGCGGGCGGCGAGGGCCATCGACTCCCGGAAGCCCCCCTGCCAGAGGTTCAGCAGCACGGCATCGAAGCCGCCCTCGGCGATGCGGTCCGCCTCGCGGCGCATGAAGCTGCGGTAGGCGGCCTCGACGTCCCGCTCCATGCTGGCGGAAGTCCACTTCAGCGCCAGGCCGAGGGCTGCTTTGTCGAAGCGGCTGAGGGGCTCGTCGCGGGCGAGCTTGGGCAAGAGGCGCTTGCCGGCGGCTGCGGCGATCAGGCGCTTGTAGCCCGGCGGGGCGAGCCGCCCGAGCGTCTGCACGTTGCCGCGGTCCCAGACCTCGACCTCGTGTCCCTCGCGGCGAATGACGGCCGCCATCTGGGCAAGGCGCTCGTTGGGGAAGAGGTGGGAGAGGTCGTCCACCTCGCCCGAGAAGTTGTAGATCAGGTAGCGTCCCATAGGCATCGCGTCCTGTCGCGCCCCTCATGCACATTCCATCCTACCTGAGCGGCCACGCCGCCCGCAACGCCTGCGCCGGCCGTGACACGGCCCCGCGCTCACGCTATGATGGGCGGACCGTTCGCATCTGAGCCAGGGAGGCCCCCCATGCCATCGCATAGGCCCAACTTCCTCATCATCACCAGCGACCAGCAGCACTGGAGCACGCTGGGCTGCCTGAACCCCGAGGTCAGGACGCCGAACCTGGACCGCCTGGCCGAGCAAGGAATGCTCTGCACGCGCGCCTACACGGTGAACCCCACCTGCACGCCGACCCGCGCCTCGCTGATCACCGGCAGGTACCCGAGCCAGCACGGCGCCTGGTCGCTCGGCACCAAGCTGCTCGAGTCCGAGCCGACCCTCGGCCAGCAGCTCACCGCCGGCGGCTACCGCACCGCCCTGGTGGGCAAGGCGCACTTCCAGCCCCTGCACGGCACCGATGAGTTCCCCTCGTTGGAGGCCTACCCCGCCCTGCAGGACCTGGAGTTCTGGCGCGACTTCCACGGTCCGTTCTACGGCTTCGAGCACGTCGAGCTCGCCCGCAACCACACCGCCGAGGCCCACGTCGGCCAGCACTACGCGATCTGGATGGAGGAGAACGGCCTGGAGAACTGGCGGGACTACTTCCGCCCGCCCACGGGCAACAACGACGGCCAGCGCCGCAAGTGGCTCATCCCCGAGGAGTTCCACTACGACCGCTGGATCGCCGAGCGCACCTGCGCGCTGATGGAGGCCTACGCCGGGGCCGACGAGAGCTTCCTGCTCTGGGCCAGCTTCTTCGACCCCCACCCGGCCTACCTCGTGCCCGAGCCGTGGGACGCGATGTACGACCCCGACGAGCTGACCGTGCCCCGGCTCGTGCCCGGCGAGCACGACGCCAACCCGCCGCACTTCCGCCTCACCCAGGAGCCCGCCCCCGACTTCTCGCCCTGGCGCCAGAGCGGGCAGGCGCTCCACGGCTTCCACTCCCACCTGCACGAGGAGCGTGACCTCGCCCGCGACATCGCCGTCTACTACGGCATGATCAGCCTGATGGACAAGTACATCGGCGTCATCCTGGACAGGCTCGAGGCGCTCGGACTCGCCGAGGACACGGTCGCCATCTTCACCACCGATCACGGACACCTCTACGGGCAGCACGGCCTGATCGCGAAGGGCGCGTTCCACTATGAGGACCTGATCCGGCTCCCCTTCATCGCCCGCTGGCCCGGCCGCGTCCCGGCGGCCGCGCGCTCGCAGGCGCTGCTCTCGCTGGTGGACCTGCCGCCGACGCTGCTGCGGATGGCCGGGCTGGAAGTCCCGCGCTGGATGACCGGCCTCGACCAGGGCGACGTGCTGACGGGGCGCTGCGAGGCCGTCCGGGACCACGTCGTCGTCGAGAACCGCCACGAGCCGACCACCATCCACGTGAAGACCTACGTGGACGAGCGCTACAAGCTGACCGTCTACTACAACCGGGACTACGGCGAGCTGTTCGACCTGAAGGACGACCCCGGCGAGGTGCGCAATCTGTGGGGCCGGCCCGAGTGCCGGGAGCTGAGAAGCGAGCTGATCCGCCGGCTCCTGTTCGCCGAGATGGGCAAGGAGCCGCTGCCCACGCCCCGCACGGCGGGGGCCTGAAGCCATGCGCATCGCGCGCCACCACCTGCCGCCGAAGCCCGTCACGAGGGGGCCGCGCCACCACTTCTTCGGCTACTATGACAAGACGCCCTGGGACGCGACGGGCCGCTACCTGCTCGGGCTGGAGGCCGGCTTCGCCGAGCGGCCGCCCGGGCCGGCCGACGCGGCCACCATCGGCCTGATCGACACCGCCGAGGGGTTCGCCTGGCGGCCGCTCGCCCAGACGCGGGCCTGGAACTGGCAGCAGGGCTGCATGCTCCAGTGGCATCCGGGCGAGCCGGACCGACTGGTCATCTACAACGCCCGCCAGGGCGAGCGGCCCGTCGGCGTGGTCATGGACGCCTTCACGCGCAAGGATCGGCTCCTGCCGCTGCCCGTCTATGCGGTCAGCCCGAGGGGCGACGTGGCGATCTCCCTCAGCTTCGCCCGCCTGGCCGACGTGCGGCCCGGCTACGGCTACTACGGCCTGGACGATCCCTGGGGCGACGAAGCGGCCCCCGCCCACGACGGCCTCCACCACGTGGACCTGGAGACCGGCGAGGCGCGGCTGGCCCTCACCCTGGCCGAGCTGGCCGCCTTCCGGCCCCTGCCGACCATGGAAGGCGCGAAGCACTGGGTGAACCACGTGCAGTTCAGCACCGACGGCTCGCGCATCGGCATGCTGCACCGCTGGCGCGGCCCCGCCGCCGGGCGGGGGTGGCAGACCCGCCTGCTGACGGCCGCGCCGGACGGCTCGGAGCTGCGCTGCCTCTCCGACCACGGGAAGGTCTCGCACTACGACTGGCGCGACCCGGAGCACGTGCTGGCCTGGGCGAGACGCGAGGGACGGGGCGAGGGCTACTTTCTGTTCGCCGATGCCGAAGGCGCCGAGCCTGAACCGGTCGGTCAGGACGTGCTGACCGGCGACGGCCACTGCTCCTACTGCCCTGACCGCCGCTGGATCCTGACCGACGCCTGTCCCGACGAGAGCCGCCGGCGCACGCTCATCCTGTTCAACGCGCAGTGGGGCTGGCGTGTGGACGTGGGCCGGTTCCGTTCGCCGCCCGAGCTGGCCGGCGAGGTCCGCTGCGACCTGCACCCGCGCTGGAGCCGGGACGGGCGGCGGGTCTGCTTCGATTCGGCGCACGAGGGCAGCCGGCAGCTCTACGTGATGGACGTCTCGGAGCTGGTCGCCCCCTGGCCCACCTGGCGCCCGCCGTGAGCTCGGCGGCCGTGCTTGCCCCCACCCTCAATCGGTCTCGGCGATGTAACGCTCGGCGTAGTGGCGCACAATCTCGCCCTCGACCATGTAGATGACGTCTTGGGCGATGTTGGTGGCGTGGTCGGCGATGCGCTCGAGGTGGCGCGAGACCGAGAGGAGGTGGATCAGTGCCTCCAGCCGCTCGGGCTGGCGGCGGATGCCGTCCTGCACCTGGAGGTACATCCGCCGGTTCATGGCGTCGACCTCGTCATCGGCGGCGC
Organism: uncultured candidatus Brocadiaceae bacterium; assembly: GCA_964434535.1. Lineage (GTDB taxonomy): Bacteria > Planctomycetota > Brocadiia > SM23-32 > SM23-32 > SM23-32. The sequence goes on from CAYSWA010000011.1 coordinate 49,077, forward strand.
AGACCTCGCGGGCGAGTCCGGCGTCGAGGTTCACCAGCGCGTCGAGGCTTGTCTTGACCATGTCGCGGGCCTTCTCGGCCATGCCGGCGAAGTCGAAGGCCGTCTCGACCGGTTCGTGGGTGGCCAGGTACTGGGCGCGCTCGGCCACGTTGACGGCGAGGTCGCCGATGCGCTCCAGGTCGTTGTTGATCTTGAAGGCGGCCACGATAAAGCGCAGGTCGATGGCGACCGGCTGATAGAGGGCGAGGATCTTCAGGCATTCCTCCTCCAGGTCGACCTCGGCGATGTCGATCTCGGGGTCGGCCTCGATGACCTCCTCGGCGAGCCGCTCGTCGCGGTCCTCCAGCGCGCGGACGGCCTTGCGCACGCTTTCCTCGACCAGGGCGCTCAGCGACAGTATCTGGCGCTTCAGGTCCTCCAGCGCCTTGTGCAGGTGTTCGGACATCTGCCTGTTCCCTCCCGCGCTCAGCCGAAGCGGCCGGTGATGTAATCCTCGGTCGCTTTCTCGCGTGGCTTGGTGAAGAGCTTGGCCGTCGAGCCGAACTCGACCAGCATCCCCTCGTAGAGGAAGGCGGTCAGGTCCGAGACACGGGCGGCCTGCTGCATGTTGTGGGTGACGATGATGATGGTGTAGTCGCCGCGCAGCTCGCCGATCAGGTCCTCGATGTGGGCGGTCGAGCGGGGGTCGAGGGCGCTGGCCGGCTCGTCCATCAGCAGGATCTCCGGATCGACCGAAAGGGCGCGGGCGATGCAGAGGCGCTGCTGCTGGCCGCCGGAGAGGCCGACGGCGTTGTCGCTGAGCCGGTCCTTGACCTCCTCCCAGAGGGCGGCGCGGCGCAGGCTCCGCTCGACGACCTCGCCCAGCTCCTGGCGCCCCCGCACGCCGTGGATGCGCGGGCCGTAGGCCACGTTGTCGAAGATGGACTTGGGGAAGGGGTTCGGCTTCTGGAAGACCATGCCGACGCGGCGCCTCAAAACGACCACGTCGACGCCGGGCGCGTAGAGGTCGTGCCCCTCCAGCAGGAGCCGCCCCTCGGCCCGGCAGCCGCCGATCAGGTCGTTCATCCGGTTGATGGCGCGCAAGAAGGTGCTCTTGCCGCAGCCGCTGGGGCCGATGATCGCCGTCACCTGCCCGGCGGGGATGGCCATGCTGACTTCCTTGACCGCCTGGTTCGAGCCGTAGAAGACCGAGAAACCGTCGGCCTCCACGACCGTGGGGCCGCCCTCGGCGGCCTCGAGCGGGGCCCGCGTCTCTATGGTCTGGCTGAGCAAGCTGTTCTGTGGATCCATCCTCTACTCCGCTCTCAACCCCTGAGCTTGCGGCTGACCCTGGCGCGCAGGATGATGGCCGTCACGTTCAGCAGCAGGGCCAGCAGGATCAGCGTCAGCACCATCCCGTACTGCACGTGCCGGATCTCGTCGACGGCGGCATGTTCGGTCGCCAGGTTGTAGATGTTCCACGGCAGCGCCTGGGTGGGATGGGTGAAGACCTCCCAGACCTTCAGCGGCCTGCCGACGCTGACGGCGGCGGTGAAGATGATGGGCGCCGTCTCGCCGGCCGCGCGGCCCATGCTGATGATAATGCTGGTGAGCACGCCGGGCAAGGCCGCCGGCAGCACCACCGTGAACGTGGTGCGCCACCGCGTGGCGCCGAGGCTCAGCGCCGCTTCCTTGTAGGTGCGGGGCACGGCGAGTATCGCCTCCTCCGAGGCGCGGATCACCGTCGGCAGCACCAACACCGCCAGCGTCAGCGAGCCGGCCAGCACGCTCCTTGACTGCGAGACGTGCAGCGTGTTGATGAAGAACGCGAGCCCGAAGAGGCCGAACACGATGCTCGGCACCCCGGCCAGGGTGCTGATGCAGGTGCGGATGAGGCTCATGAACCAGTTCTGCGGCGCGTACTCCGCCAGGTAAGTTGCGGCGATCACGCCGGTGGGCCCGGCGACCAGCATCGCCCCTATGGTCAGGTACAGCGTGCCGAGAAAGGCAGGCCAGATGCCGCCGAAGAAGTAGGCGTCGTGCGGCTCGTCCAGCAGGAAGCCCCAGTAGAACGTCCGCCGCGGGCGCAGCATCCCCTCCAGGTTCTCCTGCAGGTAGCCGAACATCGGCTCCGCGGGCGTTCCCTTGAACCGCTCGACGCGCGGCACGTAGACCTTCTGCCCCATCCGCGTCGGGTCGGAGTAGTCGTAGGTGGTGATGTAGAGGACGTCGTGGAGCTTGACCAGGGCCCGGTCCCAGCGGGGCGGCGCGTAGCGGTGCCGCAGCAGTATCGGCTGGTCCTCGTCGGGGAAGGGCCCGAGCAGCTCCCTGAGCGCGTCCTTGAGCGTTCGGAGCTGCTTCCCCTTCTCGATGCGCTCGACGATGCCGAGCGATTCGATCTGCTGCTCGTACTCGGCGACCATCTCGTAGACGGGTCGTCGGGCGGCACGGACGGCTTCCAGCTCCTCGTCCAGCTCCCGGGGGTCGCCGCGCTTGAACTGGTCCCACAGGAACCGGCGGTGGGCGATGGTGGCGCGAAAGACGAAGGCCCGCGAGCCCCGCACGAAGATGGGCGCGAGCAGCACGACGAGGGCCACCGCCATCAGGACCACCGAGAAGACGCCGAGCCCCGAGAACGAGCGGTCCAGAGCCTTGCGGGTCGATAGCTGCATCGCTCAGCCGCTCCTCCCCTTTGACCTGCGGATCGCCCATTCGCTGACCAGGTTGCAGAGGAAGGAGAAGGTCAGCAGGCAGAGCGCCAGCGCGAACAGCACGTGGTAGCGCGCCGAGCCGGTCACGTGGTCCGCCTCGCCCATCTCGCCGGCGATCGTCGCCGTCAGCGTGCGCACCGGCTCCAGGAAGTTGTACCACGGCTCGGGGATCTGCGCCGCGTTGCCGGAGGCCATCCAGACGACCATCGTCTCGCCGACGGCGCGCATCACCCCCAGCAGCACCGCGGCCAGGATGCCGCTGCGGGCCGCCGGGATGACGACCCGCACCATCGTCTCGGCCCGCGTCGCGCCGAGCGCGTAGCTCGCCTCGCGCAGCTCCCGCCCGACGGCAGAGAGCGCATCCTCCGAGACGCTGACCACCGTCGGCAGGGCCATGACGCCGAGGATGATCGAGACGTTCAGCGCGTTCGTGCCGCTGGAGATCTCGACTGCGCTGAGCCGGCGCGCCAGGACGGCGAGCCCTCCGCAGGAGGCCCCCGCCAGCAGCAGCCGCGCGAGCGGACGGGCCGCCCGGCGCGCCCGCTCCGAGAGCGGCGTCGTGAGCAGGTCGCCGAGCGCCAGCGAGAGGATGACGGCGAGGGGGAAGCCCGTCACCAGCAGCCCCACGGCCAGCACGATGCCGCCGCGCTGCTGGAGCAGCGGCGCGAAGACCACCAGGGCGAAGAACCCGTAGGCCACCGAAGGGATGGCCGCCAGCACCTCGATGACGGGCTTGACCGCCTGGCGCAGCCCGAACGGCAGCACGTCGCTCAGGCAGACGGCGGCGAGAACGCCGAGCGGCACGGCCACGATCATGGCCCCGGCCGTGACCATGGCGCTGCCGTAGAACAGCGTCAGGGCGCCGAACTCCGGCGGCTCTCTGGAAGGATACCACTGCCTGCCGGTGAACAGCTCCGCGAAGCCCCGCATGCGGAAGAACGGCAGCGCGTCGCGGATGATGTAATAGAAGATGAACAGGATCGTCAGCGCCGAAGCGGCGGTGATCAGAAACAGGAGCGCCTCGCCCGCAAAAGTGACCAGCCGCCCCAGGCGGCTGGTCCTTCTGCTGGTGAGCGACCTGGCGTTCGGTTCCCGGCCCGTCACCTCGCTGGCCCTCGGCTGGGGCAGTGGTCAGGGATCGCGCGCCCGGCCCCTTCAGCGGTAGCTCGTCACGGGGATGAACCCGACCGCTTCGATGATCTCCTCGCCCTGCTCGGTCAGGTACAGCGTGACGAACGCGTGCACGTGGCCGCCGAGCTTCGGGTAGCCGTCGGTGAACATGAACAGCGGCCTGGCCACCGGGTAGCGCCCGGAGGCGACGGTGGCCCGGTCGGGGTAGACGCCGCCGACGGTCAGCGCCTTCACCGTCTCGTCCACAAAGCCGAGCCCGACGTAGCCGACGGCGGCCGGCGTGGTCTGGACCCGCTGGCGGATGGCGCCGTTGCTGCCGACGTACTCCGCGCCGGCCGCGATCTTCTCCTTCGCCATCACCAGCCCCTCGAACGTCTCGTAGGTGCCGCTGTTGGTGTCGCGGCTGACCATCACGATCTTGCGGTTGGGGCCGCCCAACTCGCTCCAGTTGGTGATCCGGCCCATGTAGATGTCGCGCACCTGCTCGACGCTCATCTCCTGGACCGGGTTGGTCGGGTGGACGATGATCGCAATGCCGTCCATCGCCACCACGTGGGCCACCGGCAGCACGCCGTTCTCAACGGCGGCCTTGAACTCGCCTTCCTTCATGAAGCGGGACATGTCGGCCACGTCGCAGACGCCGTTGATCAGGCTCTTGGCGCCGTTGCCGCTGCCCGACTCGCTGACGGTGATGTCCACGCCGGGGTGCTGGCTCATGTAATACTCGGCGAACGCCTTGGCGATCGGGCCGACCGTGGTCGAGCCGTCCACCACGATCTTGCCGGCCTCCTGCGCCTGCGCCGCCGTCCACAGCGAGCAGAGCCCGACGGTCAGGGCGGCCACGACGCAACTGCTCAGTTTTCCCTTCATCTTGCGAACTCCTTTCGAGACCGTGGTTTGGGTGGGACGGCCGTCAGGCCCCCCCTGCCCCGCCGTCCATCTTATACGGGGCGTATGTTAGCGCTTTGTGAGCCCCGCACGCGGCCGCCCTCAGTCCTTGCCCAGCAGCCACTGGTCGAAGCCGAACGCCGTGTTCGGCAGCGCCACCGCGTCGCGCTCGGCCACTTGCGCCCGCACCAGGGCGTCTTCGGCGCGGGCCAGCTCCTTGTGCACCTCGTTGTAGTGGACCATCTTCGGGGTGAGCACCACGACCAGCTCCGTGTGGCGTTTGGCGTTCTGCTCGCCGCCGAACAGGTAGCCAAGGATCGGGATGCTGCCCAGCAGCGGGATCTTGGCCGTGGACTGCACCTCCTCGGTGCGCTTCAGCCCGCCCACGCAGGCGGACACGCCGTCGCGCACCAGCACCGTGCCGAGCACCGTGCTGCTGGAGACCGAGGAGGGGATGAAATCGCCCACGGCGGTCGTGCGCGTGATCGGCTTGCCCGACGGCGTGTTGCCGACCAGGTCGCTCAGCTCGAGCGCGTAGACCAGCTCGGTCGTCTCCAGGCCGATGAACGGGATCACCCCGAGCGTGAGCCCGACGGTGAGCCCCTCGCTGCTGTGGCGCAGGCAACGCTCGCGCAGGAGCTCTTCGAAGCCGGACTCGGCCTCGCCGCCCGGCTCGATTAGGTCGTCCTCGTCGGGGGTGCGCTGGAAGTGGAGCACCTCGTCGGCGACGGCGAGCGTGCCGACGGTGCCGTGACGGACGTTGAGGCGGCCGCTGGTGACCAGGCGGGCGCGCCCCTTGCGCAGCAGGAAGTCCAGGTACTCCGCGGTCAGCAGGTAGCTGGCCGCGGCGTAGTGGCCGCGCCCGCGCGTGCTGAACCGCTCGGTGGTGCCGAGCAGGGCCGGCGGCAGGAAGGGGTCGAAGATGCTGGTGACCTGGTCGGCCTTCTGGTGCCCGCTGAAGCCCCAGGCGATGAAGTCGAACAGGTCCTTGCCCGGCCCGCACTTCCAGGCCACGTAGTCGAGCCCGAGCTTCAGGTCGTTACTCAGCTCGACCTCGTAGACGGCGGCGTCGATCAGCACCTGGGGCGGGAAGAGGTCCACCTGCTCGGCGGCCTTCAGCCAGCTCGCGATGCGGTAGGGCTCGCCGCGCTTCCAGATGGCGTTCGCCGCCTCGTCCACCCACGTGGTGTCGCCGTCCAGCTCGCTGCCGCCGGGCACGGAGGCGATCTCGTCGATGGCGTCCACGTCCCGGTACCTGGCCCGGTAGTAGATCTGGTGGGAGCCGTCGACGTCCTCGGTGATCCAGCCCTCATCGAGGGCCTTCAGCGCCTCCTCGATGTAGGGCAGCTGGAACCTGGGGCAGATCACGTGCAGGTAGGCCTTGCCGCCCACCTTGTCGCGGATGACTTCCGCGCGGCCGCCTTCCTTGCCCGTGATGCGCCGGAACAGCCCCCGGATCTCCTTGGGGCTGGCCTGGTGGATGGGGAAGACCCCGACCACGTAGTCGTTGACCAGGTTCTTCTGGTTGACGCGCAGGACCTTGACGATGGAGTCCTTCCCGCCGTCGATGTTGATCTGCTCGTCCTGGTTGGTGTAGTCGTCGACGTCGCTCGCCGAGGCGCTGGGGCTGGCATTGCCGCGGCGCGACTGGACGCCGGACGCCTCGTCGGCGCCGGCGCCGAACGCGGGCCGCGCAGCCACCAGGCAGAGCCCCAGTGCGGCGGCCAGAACCGATAAGGTCTTGATGCCTCTCATCTGCGTTTCTCCTTCTGTCGGGAGTCAGAGCCGGCCCGCTACTGCGCGGGCTCGGGGTCCAGCAGCCACTGATCGAAGCCCCATTCGGTGGTCAGGGCCTTCGTAGGCCATTCGCGGCGGGCCCGCGCCCGAATGAGCGCGGCGTCGATGTCCGTGCCGGCCCCGCCCATGGCGCTGAAGTCCTTGACGGTGCCGGCCCTCAGCACCACGACCACCTTGCGGTTCTTGACCAGGTTCTGCTCGCCCCCGAAGAGCCATCCCAACACGGGCAGGCTTCCCAGCACGGGGATCTTGTTGGTCTGCTGGACCACCATCTGGCGGTCGTAGCCGCCCAGGACGATCTCCTGGCCGTCCTGGACCCGCACCTCGGTGTTGAAGTTGCGCCGCACCAGCTGCGGCTCGCCGCTGGTGCCGAAGCCGCTGTGGCCGACGATGTCCAGGTCGATCGCCAGGTTGATGCCCTTCGTCCCGACCAGGGGGCTGACCTCCATGAAGACGCCGGTCTCTACCGAGCCGAGCCGGCGGGGCCGCTGGTCGCCGACGACGATGCGGCTGCCGTCCAGGTTCAGCGGGCCGATCTTGCCGCTTTCCAGCGGGATGCCGTCGCGGATGTCGGGGAAGGCGTCGAACCCGCCGTCCTCGGCGACCCGCCAGAAGAAGATCGAGTCGCTCGACTCCAGCAGGGCCGTGCGCCGGTTGCGGGTCAGCAGCTTGGTGCTGGTTAGCACGCGCGCCTTCTGCTTGGTGACCAGAAAGTCGAAGAACTCGCCGGGCACGTCCAGGAAGTAGCTGTAGTGGGCGCCCTTGGTCTTCCAGGCGTGGTGGTCCAGCGAGAAGGTGCCCACGCCCGTGTCCAGCAGCGGGTCGCCGGTGCCGGTCAGGGTGGGGACCCTCTCCTTCTGCCAGAACAGGCCGGCGGTGAACAGGTCCCGCCCGGGCCCGTTCTTCCAGGCCACGTAGTCGAGGCCGAGGGCGTCGTCGTTCTCGACGTTCACCTCGTAGAGCGTGGCCTCGATCATCGCCTGCGGCGGCGGCTGGTCCAGCACGGGCATCCAGCGCTGGACGTCCGCGATGCTGCCGGGCGAGTCGTAGAACAGGAAGGCGTTGACCTCGTCGTCGGCCACGAAGTCGCCGGATTCCTCGTCCCCCTCCAGCGCCGTGTCGGCGACGGCGGTGATCAGGTTCGTCCAGTCCCGATCCTCGACGTGGCGGTGCTTCGGGCGGTAGTAGTACATCTCGTCGCCCGAGGAGCTGGTCAGGCCCGGCACGTCGATCGTCGCCATCAGTTCGTCGATGGAGGGTATCTGGTAGAGGGGCGCGATCACGACCGCCTTGCCGCTGCGGACGCTGCGGTTCGGGTCCTTCGGGTCCTGCGGCTTGCCGAACAGGAACCAGGCCCCCTCCTCGATCTCCATCGTGCGGCGGATGAAGCGCACCACGTCGTAGGGGTTGACGTTCTCCATGTTGTAGACCTTCGGCACGTACCGGTTGGTCTGTGCCTTGTTGGTCGTCCTGAGCACCCGGATCAGGTGCGTCTCGATCTCATCGGGCGCCTTGAACTCGGCGCCCTCCTGCGCGGTGGCCGGCCATCCGCCCGCCAGCGCAAGCAGCGCCGCCGTCAGTGCTATGAGCCTTTTCATTCCTTCTTCCCTTCATCCAGAGAAGTGCCCATCTCCAGGGGGCTCACCACCCCGCTGTATGGGTTCACGGTGCAGCCGGCGATCCCCTCGACCAGGCCCCCGCCGCCGTCGCGGAAGACGACCCACGTGAACAGGCCCGTCTCCGCCAGGGGCACCAGAACGGCCCTCAAGGGCGCATCACCGGGCAGGCCGCCGCGCTCCCGCGCCAGGGCCAGAGCCTGCTCTCGAGTGATCAGCCCCGAGTAGGGGTCCCGCTCCAGCATCACCTCGTCGGTCACGCGGAACTCGACCGGCCTGGAGTAGGCCGTCGTCAGCAGCTCCGCCCGCTCCTCGGCCCGGGCCGCGCCGGAGAGCGCAACCATCAGGCCCCACTGCCCCGCCTCGCCGGTGAGCCGTGTGAAGAGGAACTCCCGCGAGGCCCTCTCCTGCGGCCCCAGCACGCGGGGCAGGCTGGGGACGCCTTGCGGGAGCACCGGGCTGCGGCGCATGCGCACCCCCGTGCCCGGCTGGCCGAAGTAGAAGGTGAGCGTCCGCTCGTCCAGGCCCGGCACCAGCAGGCCCGGCTCGCCGGCGTTGCCGACAACGACCGTCGCCCGCACCGGCTCGCCGAGCCGGTACGTATCGCCGTCCACGAAGAGCCTCACCTCGGCCGGGGGATTCAGATCCGCGCTCGCGCAGCCGGCCAGGGCGAGAATCGCCCCGGCGGCCAGCACGGCGTAGGGGCCCTGCGCCCCGGCCGGACGCCGCCGCCCGCTGCGCCCGCCTGCCGCTTGCCCACCTCCTTTCACGAAGCCGGACCGGCGCGGGGCCGGCGGCGCCTCCCCCGCCGCGTCAGACGTGGTTGCAGCACGCTCGGCATGTGAATGTAACATCGCGCTCCCTCCCGAGGCAGGTGTTCACAACAGGGAAGGTTAGGCGGGCGCGGTTTGCCCACTAATAGCGCGGTGTTAGAAATGCGCTAATCCAGCGTGCCGCGGGCGCGGTTCAGCGCCGGGGCAGCTCTACGGTGAAGGTGGAGCCGGCGCCGGGGCGGCTCTCGACGCTGACGCGGCCCCCGTGCGCCTGGGCGATGTGCTTGACGATGGCCAGGCCCAGGCCCGTGCCCCCGAGCTTGCGGCTGCGGGCCTTGTCCACGCAGTAGAACCGCTCGAAGATGCGGGGCAGGTGCTCGGGCGGGATCCCGCAGCCACGGTCCTGGACGCCGATGCTCAGGCGGCCCCCCTCGGCGCGCGCCCGCACGTCGACTGCGGCGCCCTGCTCGCTGTGCTTGATGGCGTTGTCCAGCAGGTTGGCCACGGCCTGCTCCAGCAGATGGGGGTTGACGCGCGCGGTCATCTCCTCGGGGCACTCGATGCGCACCGTCACGTCCCGCTCGGCGGCCGCGGCCTCGCAGTCGCGGGCGGCGGCGTGGAGCACGTCAGCGATGGAGGTGCTGACCAGGTCGATCTGCTCCTGGTCGGACTCCCGCTCGATGCGCGAGAGCGCGAGCAGGTCCTCGATGATCTTGCCGAGCCGCTCGGCCTGGTTGGCGAGGATGTCCAGGAAGCGTCGGGCCCTCTGGGGGTCCTCGACGGCCCCCTCGCGGAGCGTCTCGACGAAGCCCTGGATGGCGGTGATCGGCGTGCGCAGCTCGTGCGAGACGTTGGCCACGAAGTGGCGCCGGACGTTTTCGAGTCGGCGCACCTCGGTCAACTCGTTGAGCACGATCAGCGCCCCGATCTGTCCGTCCTCGGCGTCTCGCAGCAGCGTGCCCCGGGCGGCCACGTACCGCTCGGCGCCGTTGTGCAGCACGATCTCCCCCTCGAGCGGCTCGCCCCCCTCCAGCACGCGCCGGGCGAAGCGCTCCAGCAGCACGTTGCGCGCGACCTCGGGCAAGGTGCGCCCCTCGGCCTGCTGGCGCTCAACGTCCAGCAGGTCGGCCGCCGCCTGGTTGATGCTGATGATGCGCTGAGAGTTGTCGACGGCGATGACGCCTTCGGCCATGCTGGACAGGACGGCCTCGTACTGGCTGTTGCGGCGCCCGAGGGCCTCGACGCGATCGCGCAGGCTGGCGGCCATGCGGTTCAGCGCGACGGCCAGGCTCTCCAGTTCGGCCGTATCGGGCACCACGGCCCTGTGGCCCAGGTCGCCCTCGGCGAACCGGTCGGCCACGCGCGCCATGCGCCGCAGCGGCAGCGCGATCCGGCGCGAGACCAGCACGGCGATGAGGGCGGCGAGCGCGGCCACTACGGCCCCCCCGAGCCAGACCTGGCGCGTCACCGCGTCCAGCTTCTCGTTCGCCTCCGTCAGCGGCAGGGATGCGCGCACCACGCCGGCCGGCGCCCGCCCCTCCAGCACGGCGAGGGCCACGTACATCATCTCCGTGCGGCGCGTCTGGCTATAGCGCACCGACGAGCCCACCTTGCCGGCCATCGCCTCGCGGACCTCGGGGCGGGCGGCGTGGTTGTCCATCCGCGATGGATCTTCCTCGGAGTCGCAGAGCACGCGCCCGGTCGGGCTGATGATGGTCAGGCGCACTGCGGCGGCGCTGGCCAGCCGCGCGCAGAGCGGGGCCATGGGCTCGGCCTGGCCGGCGGGGACCTCCTCGCGCAGCCGCGGCGCTATCAGGGCGCAGGTCGTCTGGAGCTGGCGTCGGATCTGGGAGAGGTGGAAGCGCCTCACCGATCGCATGGCGTACGTCGCCACGCCCAGGATGCAGAGGGCGATGACCACCAGGTAGGTGGGGAAGAGCCGCCACGCTAAGCGCCGCCTGGCCATCTGTCAGATTTCCTTCAGCCTGTAGCCCACGCCCCGCACCGTCTCGATATAGTGCGAGAGCGGCCCCAGCTTGCGCCGCAGCGCGACGATGTGCACGTCCACCGACCGGTCGGTCACGATCGCGTCGGAGCCCTGGACCGCGTCGACGATCTGGTAGCGGGTGGAGACCCAGCCCGGCCGCCGGGCCAGCAGGTGCAGTATGCGGAACTCGGTGTAGGTCAGCTCCACCGGCTCGCCTTTGACCAGCACTTCCTGGCGGCCCGGGTGGATGGCCAGTTCGCCGACGCGCACGTTCGCCCTCTCGCCGGGCACCTGGGCGGAACGACGCCGCAGCACGGCGCGGATCCGGGCCGTCAGCACGCGCGGGCTGAAGGGCTTGGTCACGTAATCGTCCGCCCCCAGCTCCAGGCCCGTCACGATGTCGGCCTCCTCGCCCTTCGCCGTCAGCATCACGATCGGGATGCGCGCCGTCGCCGGCTCGTTCTTGAGGATCTTGCAGACCTCCAGCCCGTCCATGCCCGGCAGCATCAGGTCCAGCACCAGCAGGTCCGGCGTATTCGCGCGCGCCTTGGCCAGCGCCTGATCCCCCGTGGTCACGCAGTCCACGCGGTAGCCGTCGCGGGTCAGGTTGTAGCTGACCAGCTCCAGTATGTCCTCCTCGTCGTCGGCGACCATGATCCGCTCACCAGCCATGACGGCCCTCCCGGGACGGGCATATACCCCCGCCTGAGGATAAAGGTAAGGCGGCTCTGTTAGCCCGCCGCTAACATCGTATCAAAGCTCTGTTGGGCCTGCCACCAGCCACCGCCCCCTTGCGGCCGGCGGCGGGCTCTGCCATCATGGCCCGCGCACCGTCACCGGAGGGAACTGATGCCCCCCCTGCTGCTGCCCGGGCGACTCGCCGGCCAGATGCGTCCCGAGCGCGCCCGCGAGGCCGCAGCGTTCGTGCAGATGTTCGGCACCGAGCCGCGCCTGGCCGGGGCGTTGCGCGAGGCCGGCCTGCTCTGAGGCGCGGTCGGAGGCCGCTTTTCCGGTTGACATGCGGCCTCCGTCATGCGAGCATCTATGTTCCTGCCGCAGGAAGCGTCCCTGGAGGGAACTCATGGTTGAGCACGTGAAGGACGAACACGCGAAGGGCTCGTGGCTGACCTACCGGCCCGACATCAAGATCCTGGACTGCACCGTCCGCGACGGCGGCCTGATCAACGACCACATGTTCGAAGACGGCCTGGTCAAGGCCATCTACAAGACGCTGGTCGAGGCGGGCGTCGACTACATGGAGCTCGGCTACAAGGCGTCGAAGAGCATCTACGCCCCGTCCGAGTACGGCCCCTGGAAGTACTGCGACGAGGACGACGTGCGCCGCATCGTCGATGACAACCCCACCCCGATGAAGCTGAGTGTGATGGCCGACGCCGAGCGCACGGACTACAAGGAGGACATCCTGCCGGCCGACCAGAGCGTGATCGACACGATCCGCGTCGCCTCCTACATCCACCAGATCCCGGTCGCGCTGGACATGATCGAGGACGCTCACCAGAAGGGCTACGAGGTGGTGATGCAGTTGATGGCCGTCAGCGTGGTACAGGACCGCGAGCTGGGCGAGGCGCTCGAGGTGCTCGCCCAGAGCGCGGTCAGCGCCATCTACCTGGTGGACAGCTTCGGCGCGCTCTACTCCGAGCAGATCCGCGACCTGACCCTCACCTACCTGACGGCCGTCGAGGGCACGGGCAAGGAGGTCGGCATCCACGCCCACAACAACCAGCAGCTCGCCTACGCCAACACGCTCGAGGCGCTCATCGTCGGCGCCAGCCGGCTGGACGCCACCATCAACGGCATAGGGCGCGGGGCGGGAAACTGCCCGCTGGAGCTGCTGATCGGTTTCCTGAAGAACCCCAAGTTCCACCTGCGCCCGGTGCTCCAGTGCATCCAGGAGCACCTGCTGCCGCTGGACGGTCAGATCGAGTGGGGCCCGCGCATCCCCTACATGATCACCGGCCAGCTCAACATGCACCCCCGCTCCGCCATCGAGCTGCGCCAGAGCGAGGAGCCCGACGATTGCGTCGGCTTCTACGACCGGATCATGGAAGAGGAGTAGCGCCCGGCCCGGCCGGCGAGGGGAGCGGCACCGAGGCCCGGTAGCCGCCGGGCGAGTTGTTCCGCCCGTCCGGCGGCAGCGCGAAGAGGAGCGCCGCGACGGCGCCTTGCGGCACGGCCACCCTCCGCTCGTCGGTGTGCGCGTAGCTCTCCGCCCCGTCGGAGCCGACGAAGACGACGCGGCGCCAGTACTCTTCGCCGCAGTCCAGCGCCTTCGCCCCGGCCGGCAGCCCGACCCGCAGCCCCTCCGCATCGCACGAGGAGCGCCACAGAAGCTCCACCCGCCCGGCGCCCTCCCCCACCTCGCCGGCGGTCTGGCGCGGGTGGCGGAACTCCTCCCAGCGCATGATCCGCCGGTAGGTGTCGAGCACGATGTTTGAGGTCAGGTCCTCCAGGTTCCCGTACTCCCGCTGGCGATAGAGGCCGAGGTCCTTGATGTCAGTCAGCTCGTAGAAGGTGACCGAGCCGATCACCTCCGGGTGGCGGCGGACCCAGCAGTAGGCCTCATAGATGAGCTGGGCGCGCACCTCGGGGCCGTGGATGGCCTCGGCGTAGTCGAGCTCGCCCAGGTCGATCCGCGTCGGCTCGCCGCGCATCGCGCTGATCCGCTCGTGGAAGGCGCGGAAGACGACCTGGCAGAGCTCGTGCACAGTGAGCGCGAAGAAAGGCAGGTCAGCGAAGTCCTCGTAGACGATCAGCGGCGGCTCGGGGCCCTCCGCGTAGGCCCAGCCCAGCGAGCCGTACTGGTCGAGCGACGCCACGACGTTCGGGTCCGCGTACATCGGCCCGAGCTCATCGGGCCCGAGGTTGGGAAGCTCGTCGGGACCCAAGCCCGGCCGCTTCGCGCTGCCGCCGGGGCCGTTGTAGCAGGCGACGAAGGTCAGCCCCGGCGCGACGCCGCACATCACGTCCCGCGCGTGGAGGAAGAAGTCGCTGATCTCCCGGTAGATCGGCGTCTGCCGCTCGCGGGGCAGGTTGCCCACGTTGCGGGCGAAGCGGAACCAGGTGCAGCCGTTCGCCTCGTGGTTGAGGCGCACCTCCATGCGGCCGAACGGCTTGAGCCGCTCGGCGATGCGCACCAGCTCCTCGTCGGAGGTCTCGGTCTCCATCTCGAGCGTAAGGCGCGCGTCCTGCCCGTGGCGGCGAACGTCGGCGATCTGGCGCAAGACCTCGCACTCGGGGGCCTCGGGCACGAGCGAGTAGTAGCCGTCGGTCCAGTCGTTGAGCTCTTCCAGGCGGGTCTTCTCGGTCTCGTCGCAGATCGAATGGCGGAAGTGCGGCACGTCCTGGCCGAAGATGCGCCGCTCGGGCCAGAAGCTCTGCTTGGGATAGTAGTTGGACATCAGGTTCACGCCCGTGTGCGGGGCGCCGAGCCGGGCGACCGCGTCGGCCTGCGCCATGTAGGTGGAGCGCTCGCTGCCGTCGCTCATGTAGAGCCGGATCGCCGGCTCGCCCTGGTGGATCTTCTCGATGCGCATCCAGGCCCCCTGCTCTTAGGAGATTGCCCGCGGCACGGCCACCTCGCGGCGGTAGCCGTCGGGCGAGTTGTTCCGCCCGTCCGGCGGCAGCGCGAAGAGGAGCGCCGCGACGGCGCCTTGCGGCACGGCCACCCTCCGCTCGTCGGTGTGCGCGTAGCTCTCCGCCCCGTCGGAGCCGACGAAGACGACGCGGCGCCAGTACTCTTCGCCGCAGTCCAGCGCCTTCGCCCCGGCCGGCAGCCCGACCCGCAGCCCCTCCGCATCGCACGAGGAGCGCCACAGAAGCTCCACCCGCCCGGCGCCCTCCCCCACCTCGCCGACGGTCTGGCGCGGGTGGCGGAACTCTTCCCAGCCCATGACGCGGCGGTAGACCTCGGCGACCAGGTTCTCGCTCACGTGCTCCACGTCGCCGTACTCCTTCTGGCGGAACAGGCCGAGCCCGCCCATGTCGGTCAGCTCGTAGAAGGTGATGCTCCCGATCAGGTCGGGGTGGCGCCGCAGCCAGCAGTAGCACTCGAAGATGAGCTGCGCGCGGATCTCGGGGCCGTGGAAGTCCTCGTCGAAGTCGAGCTCGCCCAGGTCGATCCGCGCGTTCTCGCCGCGCTTGCGGGAGATGAACTGCTGGAACGGACGGATCACCAGCTCGCAGAGCTCGTGGGGCGTCAGCGCGAACCCCTTGTGCTCGTCGAAGGCGAACTTGCCGATGATCGGCGGGTTCTGGACCGTGTGGCCCGGCCAGCCGCAATGCAGCGAGCCGTACTGGTCGAGCGAGACGATGATGCCGGCCAGCTCGTACATCAGCCCCAGCTCGTCGTTGCCCAGGTGGGGCAGGGACTCCTGGTCGATCTCGCCCTTGGCCATGCGCTCGCCGGGACCGTTGTAGCAGCCGACCATGGTCACGTTCGGCGCCTGCCGGGCCATCAGGTCGTGCACGCGGATGAAGAACCGGCTGATCTCGTAGTAGGTGCGGCGCTGCTCTTCGCCGCTCATCTGGCCGACGTTGCGGGCGAAGCGGAACCACGAGCAGCCGTTCGCCTCGTGGTTGAGGCGCAGCTCCAGCGGGCCGAACTCCCTGAGGATGGCGGCGATCCGCTCCAGGTCCTCGGTGGCGGTGTCCAGGTCGGCGGTCAGGGTCAGCCGCACGTCCTGGCCGTGGCGCCGCACGTCTTCCATCTGGCCGACCACGTCGTTGCGCGGGTCCTCCAGGTCGAAGGAGTAGTAGCCGTCGGTCCAGTCGTTGAAGTCCTCCAGGCGCGTTTTCTCGGTCTGATCGGTGACGGAATGGCGGAAGTGGGGGACCTCGTCGCTGAACAGGCGCCGCTCGGGCCAGAAGCTCTGCTTGGGATAGTAGCAGGACATCAGGTTCACGCCCGTGTGCGGCGCGCCGAGCCGGGCGACCGCGTCCTCCTGCGGCATGTAGGTGGAGCGCTCGCTGCCGTCGCTCATGAACAGGCGGATGGCGGGCGCGCGCTGCTTGATCCTGGTCACGACCGGTTCGGCCATGCGGTCTCCCCTCAGGCTGCTGAGCGAAGCGGGCAGTATAGGTCATGGGCGGGCTCGTCACAAGCTGCCCTTGAAGGGCCAGACACGGTCATTGCCGCCGGTTGCGTCGGGCCTTGTGCATCGGATAGACTCTCACGCGCCGGGCCGAAGGCCCGCGCGAGCTGCGATTCAGGGAGAGAATCTGACATGTCCGAGTCGCAGGACACAGGCGGCAGTGCGTTGCCGGGGCAGGCGTCATCTGACCCCGGCGACCTATGCCACTCTAAGGAGCTATTGCAGAACCATGTCCGTAGCGAGGCCGAGCGAGAAGTCGCAGGGCAAGGAGGCTGGCACAGAACGCCCGCAGGCGTGGCCAGAGGCCACGTTGAGGACGTTCTGCGTCAACGACGCCGCCATCCGGCTTCGCAGCCGGCCGCAGTA
>CAYSWA010000012.1:0-63863 GCA_964434535.1 uncultured candidatus Brocadiaceae bacterium
AATGGTCATGCTGAGCGCCGCTTTGGGCTTGCGGCGCGAAGCATCTCCGACCGGAGGCGTTGCATTGACGGAGGATGCTGCTCGCGGCGAGGGATGCGCTTGGGCCGACGGGCAGGGACTCGCCGCGAGCGCATCGGTCCGGCACATTGCGGTTCGTGGTCGGGGGTCCTTCGCCCCGCCGGAGCGGGGCTCAGGATGACGCCGAATGGCGAGCCCGCTGAGCTCACCGCGCAGTAGGGAGGAGCGACGTGGCTGAGGTGGCCGTGGCCGTCCTGGTCATCGTCGCGCTCTCGG
Organism: uncultured candidatus Brocadiaceae bacterium; assembly: GCA_964434535.1. Taxonomy (GTDB): domain Bacteria; phylum Planctomycetota; class Brocadiia; order SM23-32; family SM23-32; genus SM23-32. The sequence continues at coordinate 295 of CAYSWA010000012.1, forward strand.
GCGCGCTGGCCGTGTTGCTGATCGTGGCCGACGCGCTGCTGCTGACCTACGGCGAGTGCACCATAACCATCAACGAGGAGGAGGACCGCCCCGTCGAGGGCGGCCGCTCCCTGCTGGCCAGCTTGATGGAGGAGGGCATCTTCATCCCGTCGGCCTGCGGCGGCCGGGGCTCCTGCGGGCTCTGCAAGGTGAAGGTCAGCGAGGGCGGCGGCCCGCTGCTGCCCACCGAGGCGCCCCACCTGACCAGGGAGGAGATCGAGGGGGGCGTGCGTCTGTCCTGCCAGCTCAAGGTGCGCAACGACATGCGCATCGCGCTGCCGGAGGAGATACTGAGCCTCCGCGAGTACGCCTGCGAGGTCGAGGAGCTGAGGGACCTGAACTACGACACCCGCCTGGTGCGCCTGAAGCTGGTCGAGCCGCCGCAGATCGAGTTCAAGCCGGGCCAGTACATCCAGCTCGAGACGCCGCCCTACGGCAAGACGCCCGAGCCGGTCTACCGCGCCTACTCGGTCGCCTCGCCCGCGAGCCTGCGCGACGCCATCGAGCTGATCATCCGCCGCGTGCCGAACGGCATCTGCACCACCTACGTCTTCGAGGTCATGGCCGAGGGCGACGAGGCGACCATCAACGGGCCCTACGGCGAGTTCTACCTGCGGGACACCGACGCCGAGATCATCCTGATCGGCGGCGGCTCAGGCATCGCGCCCATCCGCTCGATCCTGTTCCAGATGGCCGAGGAGGGGAGCGAGCGGAAGGCGACCTTCTACTACGGGGCCAACGAGGTGCGTGACCTCTACCTGGTGGAGGAGATGCGCGAGTTCGAGCGCAAGATAGCCGAGTTCACCTACGTGCCCGCCGTCGCCCGGCCCGCCGAGGACGAGCAGTGGGACGGCGAGACCGGCCTGGTGACCGAGGCGATCGACCGGCACGTCGAGGACTGCTCGACCCAGGAGGTCTACCTCTGCGGCGCGCCGGCCATGATCGACGCCGCCGTCGAGCTGCTCGCCCCGAAGGGCCTGACCGAGGAGCGCACCTTCTACGACAAGTTCGCTTGACCGTCCCCACAGGGAGACCCGCAGCCATGAAGGAATCCCCCGAACTGCACGCCGTCGAGCAGCGCATGCAGCCCGGTTCCATCACCCGGGACGGTTTCCTGGGGGACGAGACGCGCCCGCTGGGGCAGATCCTGGAAGAGGACGCCGAGCAGGTGCGCCGCCTCGGCCTGACGCACGGCCAGATCGCCCGCCGCATGGAGCATTTCACCGAGGAGGGCCGTGGCGGTCTCGGCACCACGGTAGTGGTCGATGAGGACTACGAAGTGCGGGTCGAGACGGTGCGCGGGATGCTGCCCTGCCCCTGGGGGCACGCCGGCGTCTACCCGAAGGTCAACGTCTGGCTGAAGAACCGCGCCAACGGCGAGGAGCTGATGTGGACGGCGCTGAACATCCACATGATCGGCGAGCACGGGTTCTACGAGGGGCGGGGCGGCGGGTTCCGCATCGACCCCGCCCGGGCTAAACGCGCCCTGGGCCTGTGAGGGGAGCTTGCCCGGCGCGTGGCGAGGTGCTATAAGGGACGGTAGAGGGCGCGCGGGGCCGGGGCGGGCCTCGCGACCATCTCAGGGAGCCGACGGGGCAGCTACAGCGGCGCCGCGCGCCGCCCGTGCGCCAGACTGACTTGGGGAGCCACCGCCATGAACAAAGCCGAACTGATGGAAGTCTACTACCAGATGAAACTGGTCCGCGCGTTCGAGACGCGCGTGGCCGAGGAATACACCAGGGGCAACGTGGCCGGCTTCTGCCACCTCTACAGCGGTGAGGAGGCCGTCGCCGTCGGCGCGATGTGGCACCTGCGCGACGAGGATTACGCCATCGGCGCCTACCGCGACCATGCCTACTACCTGGTGCGCGGCGGCAGCCCCAGGAAGTGCATGGCCGAGCTGTTCGGCCACCAGGAGGGCTGCTGCCAGGGCAAGGGCGGCTCGATGCACCTGTTCGACTGGGACATCAACTTCCTGGGCGGCTACGCCATCGTCGCCGGCATGTGCCCGCTGGCGGTCGGGCTCGGGCTCTCGATCCGCTACCGGGAGGAGGACCGCGTGGTGCTCTGCTTCTTCGGCGACGGGGCCACCAACCAGGGCGTCTACCACGAGGCCCTCAACATGGCATCGCTCTACAAGCTGCCGATCGTCTGGGTCTGCGAGAACAACTACTACGCCATCGGCAGCAGCGTGCCCCGCTCCAGCGCCCGGGAGAGCATGGCCCGCAAGGCCAAGGCCCATGCCATGGCGACCTACAGCGTGGACGGCATGGACTTCTTCAAGATGCAGTCGGTCGCCGAGCGCGCCATCGGCCGCGCCCGCTCGGGCGAGGGGCCGATGTTCATCGAGGCCAAGTGCTACCGCTACCGGGGCCACTCCATGTCCGACCCGGCCACCTACCGCACCAAGGCCGAGGTCGAGTACTGGAAGAAGCGCGACCCGATCCCCAAGATGAAGGCGATCATCAAGCACGACTTCGAGGTCGGCGACGAGGAGTTCGACGAGGTGGACCAGAGGATCCGGCAGGAACTCCAGGAGGCCGTCGAGTTCGCCGAGGCCGGCTCGGAGCTGCCGCCCGAGCGGGCGCTAAAGGACGTCTACGTCGAGTCCGAACTCGTGCGGGGGTTGGGCAAATGGCTGAGCTGACCTACCGGGAGGCGCTGAACCAGGCCCTGCACGAGGAGATGGCCCGCGACGAGTCCGTCATCGTCTTCGGCGAGGACGTGGCCCTCTACGAGGGCTCCTTCAAGGTCACCAAGGGGCTGCTGGGGGCCTTCGGCGAGGACCGCGTGCTCGACACGCCGATCTCCGAGGCGGCCATCGTCGGCATGGCCACCGGGGCGGCCATGGCCGGCCTGCGGCCGGTGCCGGAGCTGATGACCGTCAACTTCGCCTACCTGGCCATGGACCAGATCATCAACCACCTCTCGCTGATGCGCTACATGTTCGGCGGCCAGGTGACGCTGCCGGTCACCATCCGCATGCCCGGCGGCGGGGGGCATCAGCTCGCCGCCCAGCACTCCAACAGCCTGGAGGCGTTCTTCGTGCACGCGCCCGGCCTGATCGTCGTCTGCCCCTCAACGCCCGCCAGCGCCAAGGGCCTGCTGAAGGCCGCCATCCGGGACGACAACCCCGTCATCTTCCTCGAGCACGAGGGGCTCTACAACATCAAGGGCGAGGTGGCCGAGGAGATGGAGCCCTGGACGATCGGCGAGGCCCGGGTGGCCCGCGAGGGCGAAGACGTGACCGTCGTCGCCTACGGCGGCATGGCCTACGTGGCCGGCGAGGCGGCCGAGCGGCTCGCCCAGGAGGGCGTCGAGGCCGAGGTGATCGACCTGCTCAGCCTCCGGCCATGGGACGCCGAGGCGGTGGTGAACTCCGTGGCGAAGACGCACCGGGCCGTGGTGGTCTCGGAGACGCCGCCGGCCTGCGGGATAGCATCGGAGCTGGCCGCGAACATCTCCGAGGGGGCCTTCGACGAGCTGGACGCGCCGGTCGCGCGCGTCTCCCGGCTCGATTGCCCGCTGCCCTACGCGCGCGAGCTGGAGCAGCACTGCATCCCCCACGCCGACGACGTGATCGAGGCCGTCAACAGGCTGCTCGGGCGCTGAGGGACGTCCACAGAACCGGAAGATCGCAGCGAGGAGGCCGACGTGTACGAGGTGACCATGCCGAAGCTCTCCGACAGCATGGAGGAGGGCAAGATCGTCGAATGGAAGGTCGAGGAGGGGGCCGAGGTGCGCGCCGGCGACGTGCTGGCCCAGGTCGAGTCCGACAAGGCCGTCATGGACCTGGAGTGCTTCCGCGACGGGACCGTGGTCGAGATACTCAAAGGGGACGGCGCCGAGGTGCCGGTGGGCGAGCTGATCGCGCGCATCCGTGAGGAGGGCGAGGAAGAGGCCGAAGCTCCCGCCGAGGCCGAAGCCGAGGAAGAGGTCGAGGAACAAGAGGAAGCCGAGGAGGAGGCGCCCGAGGAGGCAGAGGCGCCGGAAGCCGAGGCCGAGGAGGAGGAAGAAGAAGAGGCCGAGGCGAAACCCCGCGCCCGCGAGCGCCGCCGGCCGATCGCCCCGGCCGAGAAGCCGGCCATCCCGCGCAAGCGGGTGGCCATCTCGCCCTACGCCGCCAAGATCGCCGAGCAGAAGGACATCGACTACACCGACATCCAGGGCACCGGCCCGGGCGGGCGCATCATCGCCGACGACATCGAACGTGCCGCCAAAGAGCGGACCGGCGAGCAGGTCGAGGAGAAGGCCCCCGAGAAGCCGCGCGAGCCGACGCCCGCCGACGAGGAACTGCCCCCCCTCGAGCTGGAGGAGGGCGAGGCCGAGGTCGAGGAGGCCCCCTTCCGGCTCAAGACCCAGGCACGCCGCGTGATGGCCTCCCAGCACGTCATCCCGCACTTCTACGTCACCCGCGGCGTCGACGCCACCGAGCTGCTCGCGCGCAAGGACGAGGTCAAGGAGCGCTACGGGGCGACCGTCACCCACCTGGTGATCCTGGCCTGCCTGCGGGCGCTGAAGCAGCACCCCGAGATCAACCGCAGCTACGATCGCGGCCGGATCATCAAGTGGAACGGCGTGAACATGGGCATCGCTGTCGACACCGATCAGGGGCTCACCGTCGCCGTGCTCCACGACGCGCAGGACCTCTGCCTTGAGGAGCTGGCCGAGCGTTCGGGCGAGCTGGTCGAGCGGGCCCGCGCCGGGAAGCTCAACGCCAGGGAGCGCAGCCACGCCACCTTCACCGTCACCAACCTCGGCATGCTCGACGTGGAGCACTTCGAGCCGATCATCAACCCGCCCTCGTCGGTCACGCTTGCCGTCGCCTCGGCGCTGCCGGCGCCGGTGGTGCGCGAGGAGACGATCCGCATCGGGCGGGTGATGAAGCTGACGGCGGCCTGCGATCACCGCATCGTGGAGGGGGCGGCGGCGGCGCGGTTCCTCTCCGACGTGCGCGCGCTGCTGGAGTCGCCGGACGATCTGCTGGAGGGCCGGTAGGGGGCCGCAGGGGGCTTCCCGGCGATAGCGGTGAACTTCGGCGCGAGAAGCTGGACAAAAGCGGTAGGATTTGTGTATTTATCTCCGGAGCCCGGATGCTTCGACTGCCGATACTCGCAGCGTGCCTGGCGCTGGCGGCGGCCGGGGCCGAACCCGCCCGCCCGCAAGATAGCTTCGCCCTGCCCGAGGCGCCGGCCCTGGGCGACTACCTGACCTACGCGGCGCTGCACAGCCCGGGCCTGGAGGCCGCCTATCAGCGCTGGCAGGCGGCGCGCGAGCGCGTCCCCCAGGCCGAGGCGCTGCCCGACCCCCGCCTCAGCTACCGCTACTACATCGAGGAGGTCGAGACGCGCGTCGGCCCGCAGCAGCAGGCCGTCGGCCTCTCGCAGAGCTTCCCCTGGTTCGGCAAGCTCAGGCTGCGCGGCGAGGTCGCCTCGGAGGAGGCCGAGGCCGCCCGGCAGCGCTTCGAGGCCGCCCGGCTCAAGCTCGCCCACGAGGTGACGGCGGCCTATGCCGACTACCATTACCTGGGGCGCGCCCTCGGCGTCGTCGAGCGCACGCGCGAGCTGATGCGCCAGCTCGAGCAGGTCGCCCGCACGCGCTACAGGTCGGCCGCCGTCTCGCACGCGGAGGTCATCCGCGCGCAGGTCGAGCTGGGCAAGCTCGAGGACCGGTTGCGCGAGCTGGAAGCGCTGCGGCCGGCAGCGGTGGCCCGGCTCAACGCCGCCATCGGCCGGCCCGCGGGTGAGCCGTTGCCGTGGCCGGAGGGGGTGCCGCAGGCGGCCCCGGCAGCGGACGAAGCGCAGTTGCTCTCCCTTCTGCGGGAGGCGAACCCGGAGCTGGCCGCCATGGCGCACCTGATCGCCCGCGAGGAGAGGGCCGTCAAGCTGGCCGGCAGGGACTTCTACCCCGACTTCACCTTCGGGCTCGACTACATCGACACGGGCCCGGCCCGCATGGGCAGCCCCTCCGACAGCGGCAAGGACCCCGTCATCGCCATGGTCTCGATCAACCTGCCCATCTGGCGGGGCAAGTACAGGGCCGCAGAGCGCGAGGCCCGCGCCAGGCGCCGGGCGGCGGCCCTCGCCCTCCAGGACCGCCAGAACGCCCTCGGCGCCGCTGCGCGGATGGCCCTGTTCGAATACCGGGACGCCGAACGCAAGATCGACCTCTACCGCGACACGCTGGTGCCGAAGGCGCGCCAGTCGCTGCGGGCCACGGAGACGGCCTTCCGGGGCGGCGCGGCGAGCTTCTTCGACCTGGTCGACGCCGAGCGGGCGCTGCTGGAGTTCGAGCTCGCCTACGAGCGGGCGCTGGCCGACCGCGTGAGGCGCCTGGCGGAGCTGGAGATGCTGGTCGGGCGTTCCCTGGCAGCGCAGGAGGAGACAGGCGAATGAGCGCCGTCGGATCGGTGTTGAGGTGGCTGGGGCGTCACGTGGTGCTGCTGGTGGCCCTGCTGGCGGCGGTCCTGGTCGGCTACGGGCTGCGCGCCGGACTGGCGCCCCATGCGCCGGCTGCGCCCGCCGTCGCCGAGGCCGAGGCGAAAGCGGCGGGCGAGGACGAGATCGCCTTCTGGACCTGCTCGATGCACCCCCAGATCAAGCAGCCCGGCCCCGGGCAGTGCCCGATCTGCGCCATGGAGCTGATCCCCGTCCGCCGGGAGGCCGAGGATGTGGGGCCTCGCGCGTTCCGCACCGGCCCGGCGGCTTTGAAGCTGATGGAGATCGAGACGGCGCCGGTCGAGCGCCGCTTCGTGAGCGTGCCCGTGCGCCTGGTCGGCAAGGTCACCTACGACGAGACGCGCCTGGCCTACATCACCGCGTGGTTCCCCGGCCGGCTGGACCGCCTGTTCGTCGACTACACGGGCATCCCGGTCCGGCGGGGCGACCACATGGTCGAGATCTACAGCCCCGAGCTGCTCGCCGCGCAGGAGGAGCTGATCCAGGCCATCAGGGGCGCCGGCGAGCTGGAGGCGAGCGACATGCCGCTGATGCGCGAGACGGCCCGCAAGACCGCAGAGGCCGCCCGCGAGAAGCTCCGCCTCTGGGGCCTGACCCCCGAGCAGATCGCCCGCATCCTGGAGCGCGGCGAGGTGAGCGACCACATGACCGTCTACGCCCCGATCGGCGGCATCGTGGTCCACATGAACGCGCGGGAGGGCATGTACGTGCAGACCGGCACGCGGCTCTACACCATCGCCGACCTCTCCCACCTGTGGCTGGAGCTCGACGCCTACGAGTCGGACCTGCCCTGGCTGCGCTACGGGCAGCCGGTGGAGGTCGGCACGGACGCCTACCCGGGCGAGACATTCGATGGCTGGATCGCGTTCATCTCGCCCGTGGTCGACGAGCGGACGCGCACGGTGAAGGTGCGCGTCAACGTGCCGAACCCCGAGGGCAAGCTCAAGCCCGACATGTTCGTGCGCGGCGTGGTGCGCGCGACTGTCGCGGAGGGCGGCCGCGTGGCCGAGCCGGAGCTGATGGGCAAGTGGATCTGCCCCATGCACCCCGAGGTGGTCAGGGACGAGCCGGGCGAGTGCGACGTCTGTGGGATGGACCTGGTCACGCCGGAGTCGCTCGGCTACGTCAGCGCCGAGGCGCAGGCCGAGGAGGCGCCGCTGGTCATACCCGACTCGGCGCCGCTGGTGACGGGCAAGCGGGCGGTGGTCTACGTCGCGGCGCCGGGGGCGGAGAAGCCGACCTTCGAGGGGCGCGAGATCGTGCTCGGGCCGCGCGCGGGGGACTTCTACGTGGTGCGCCACGGCCTGCGCGAGGGGGAGCGGGTCGTCACGCACGGGGCCTTCAAGATCGACAGCGCCCTCCAGATCCAGGCGAAGCAGAGCATGATGATGCCCGCGGGCGGCGTGAGCCCGGTCGGCCATCACCATGGCGCGCCGCCTGTGCCGCCCGCGCCGCCCGCCGCTCCGGCCGTGCCCCCGCCGGCGCAGGAGGAGGCGCCGCCCGATTTCCGCATGCAGTTCGGGCGCGTGCTGGACGCCTACCTGGGGGTGGCCCTTGCGCTGGCCGCCGACGATGCGGCGCAAGCCGAGCAGGCCGCCGAGGCGGCCCGCGAAGCGCTCGCGGACGTGGACATGGCCCTGCTCGGCCACGAGGAGCACGTGGCCTGGATGCGGATGCTGCCCGAGCTGCGCGAGGGCCTGGATGCCCTGTCCGAGGCCGAGGGCCTGGCCGCCATGCGCGATGCCCTGGAGCCGCCGTCGAAGGCGCTGGCGGAGGCGATCGAGCGCTTCGGCGTGGAGCCCGCCCGGGCGGTCTACGTGATCCGCTGCCCGATGGCCTCCGGCGGGCGGGGCGCCGTCTGGCTCCAGCTCGACCGGCAGGTGCGCAACCCCTACTTCGGCGCCGAGATGCTGCTCTGCGGCGAGGTGCAGGAGGTCATCCAGCCGGGGGGGAACGCGCATGAGTGAGCAGCTCCGCGCCCTGCCGCCGGACCGCGCGTCGGTCGTCGACGCGGTGATCCGGTTCTGCCTGGAGAACAAGCTCCTGGTCGCCCTGGCCGTTCTGTTCGTGGTCGCCTGGGGCCTCGCCGTGGCGCCCTTCGACTGGGAGCTCCGGGGCCTGCCGCGCCGCCCGGTGCCGGTCGACGCCATCCCCGACATCGGCGAGAACCAGCAGATCGTCTTCACCCGCTGGATGGGCCGCTCGCCGCAGGACGTCGAGGACCAGATCACCTACCCGCTCACCACCGCGCTGATGGGCATGCCGGGCGTGCGCACGGTGCGCAGCTTCTCGTTCTTCGGGTTCTCCAGCATCTACGTCATCTTCGACGAAGGCATCGACTTCTACTGGTCGCGCAGCCGCGTGCTGGAGAAGCTGAACAGCCTGCCCGCCGACACGCTGCCGGAGGGCGTCCAGCCCATGCTCGGGCCGGACGCGACGGCGCTCGGCCAGATCTACTGGTACACGCTCGAAGGGCGCGACCCCGACGGCGAGCCGGCCGGCGGATGGGACCTGCACGAGCTGCGCACCGTCCAGGACTGGTACGTGCGTTACGGCCTGCTCGCCGCCGGGGGCATCAGCGAGGTCGCCTCGGTCGGAGGGTTCGTGCAGGAATACCAGGTCGACGTCGACCCCGACGCCATGCGCGCCTACGCCGTCACCCTCAACGACGTCTACGCCGCCGTGCGGGCCTCCAACGTGGACGTCGGCGCCCGCACGATCGAGCTGAACAAGGTCGAGTACGTCATCCGCGGGCTCGGCTTCATCGAGAGCGTCGAGGACGTGGAGCGCACCGTCGTCAAGGTCCGCGACGGCGTGGCCGTCTACGTGGAGAACGTCGCCACGGTCTCGCTCGGGCCGGCCCTGCGCCGCGGGGCGCTCGACAAGGAGGGCGCCGAGGCGGTCGGCGGCGTCGCCGTCGTGCGCTACGGCTACAACCCGCTGGCGGCGATCAAGAACCTGAAGGACCGGATCGCGCAGATATCTCCCGGCCTCCCCGTCAAGGCCGCAGTGGACTGGGACGCCGTCTCGCGCGATGCGGCGGAGCAGTTCGCGGCCTCGGCGGGCTTCGGTGCCTTCGCCGGCGGCGAGCTGAACCAGGACGGATGGCTTGCGTGGCTGCAGGGCAACCCGCGCGAGCGCTGGCCCGAGTGGGTCACCACCAGCCGCGTGACCATCGTGCCCTTCTACGACCGCACGGGGCTGATCTACGAGACGCTCGGCACGCTCGGCACCGCGCTCGGGCAGGAGATACTGGTCACCGTCATCGTCGTCATCGTCTCCGTGCTGCACCTGCGCAGCTCGCTGCTGATCAGCGGGGCGCTGCCCCTGGCGGTGCTGATGTGCTTCATCGCCATGAAGCTGTTCGGCGTCGACGCCAACATCGTGGCCCTCTCCGGCATCGCCATCGCCATCGGGACGATCGTCGACATGAGCATCATCGTCTGCGAGAACGTGCTGCGCCACCTGGAGGAGGCCGAGCCCGAAGGGAGCCGCCTCGCCGTGGTTCGCCGCGCCACGAGCGAGGTGGGGGGCGCGGTGGTGACGGCCGTCTCGACGACGATCATCAGCTTCCTGCCCGTCTTCACCATGAGCGGCGCGGAGGGCAAGCTCTTCCGGCCGCTGGCGTTCACCAAGACGTTCGCGCTCGTCGCCTCGGTCATCGTGGCGCTCACCGTCGTGCCGGCCGGGGCTTACCTGCTCTTCGCGCGGCGGGCGCGCCCGACCGCCCTGAAGCGGATCCTGCTGGCCGGCGTGGCGGCGGGCGGGCTGGCGCTCGGGCTGCTGCCGGGCTGGTGGTGGGCGGGGTTGGTGCTGGTCGCGCTCGGGCTCTACTACGCGGCGGCCGACCGCCTGCCCCGGTGGATGCGCAGGGCGGCGCCGGCGGCGGCGAGCGTCGCCGCCGTGCTCGCCGTCGGCCTGCTGCTGACCCGCTACTGGCTGCCGCTGGGGCCGGTGCGAGGGCTGGTGCGGAACTCCATCTTCGTGGGCGTGCTCATCGGGGGCCTGCTCGGCTTCTTCTGGGCCTTCCGCTTCGTCTACGCGCCCGTGCTGCGATGGTGCCTGGCGCACAAGGCGGCGTTCCTGGCCGCGCCGGCGGCGCTGGTCGTGCTGGGCGTCGTCATCTACGCCGGCTTCGACCGGGTCTTCGGGTTCGTGCCCGCCGCAGCGGAGCGGGCCGGGATCGGAGCGATGCGGCTGAGGGGCTCAAGGCTCTACCAGGGGCTCGCCGGCGCCTTCCCCGGGTTGGGCCGGGAGTTCATGCCGCCCCTGGACGAGGGCTCGTTCCTCTACATGCCGACGACGATGCCCCACGCCTCGATCGGCGAGGCCCTCGACGTGCTGAGCAAGCAGGACATGGCGATCCGGGCCATCCCCGAGGTCGAATCGGTGGTCGGCAAGATCGGCCGGGCCGAAACGCCGCTCGACCCCGCGCCCGTCTCGATGATCGAGACGGTCATCAACTACAAGCCGCAGTACATCACCGACAGGGACGGCCGCGCCGTTCGCTTCCGCTACGAGCGGGCGCGCGGCAAGTTCGTCCGCGACGAGCACGGAGAGCTGATCCCCGACCCGGCGGGCCGTCCGTTCAGGCAGTGGCGCGAGCACATCCGCACTCCCGACGACATCTGGGACGAGATCGTCCGAGCCGCCGACATCCCCGGCACCACCTCCGCCCCGAAGCTCCAGCCGATCGCCGCCCGCATCGTGATGCTCCAGAGCGGCATGCGGGCGCCGATGGGCGTGAAAGTGAAAGGCCCCGACCTGGAGACGATCGAGCGGGTCGCGCTCGACATCGAGCGCCTGCTGAAGGAAGTGCCGAGCGTCCAGGCCGAGGCCGTCATCGCCGACCGCATCGTCGGCAAGCCCTACCTGGAGATCGTGCCGGACAAGCAGGCCATCGCCCGCTACGGCCTCCAGGTCGCCGCGGTCAACAAGGTCATTCAGGTCGCCGTCGGCGGCGAGACGGTCACCACCACGGTCGAGGGGCGCGAGCGCTACGCCGTGCGCGTGCGCTACCTGCGCGAGCTGCGCGACCGGATCGAGACGCTCCAGCGAGTCCTCGTCCCGGCGCCGGCCGGCGCGCAGATCCCGCTGAGCCAGCTCGCTGAGGTCCGTTACGTGCGCGGCCCCCAGGCCATCAAGAGCGAGGACACCTTCCTGGTCGGCTACGTCCTGTTCGACAAGGAGGAGGGCTTCGCCGAGGTGGACGTGGTGGAAGACTGCCGCCGCTACCTGTCCGACCGCATCGAGGCGGGCGAGCTGATCCTTGCGCCGGGCGTGAGCTACAACTTCGCCGGCAGCTACGAGAACCAGGTCCGGGCGCGCAAGACGCTGGCGGTCGTGCTGCCGGCCGCGCTGTTCATCATCTTCATGATCCTCTACTTCCAGTTCCGCTCGGTCTCGACGACCGGGCTGGTCTTCAGCGGAATCTTCGTGGCCTGGGCCGGCGGGTTCCTGCTGATCTGGCTCTACGCCCAGCCGTGGTTTTTGGACTTCAGCGTCTTCGGCGTGAACATGCGGGACCTGTTCCAGGTCCATCCCATCAACATGAGCGTCGCCGTCTGGGTCGGCTTCCTCGCCCTGTTCGGCATCGCCAGCGACAACGGCGTGGTGCTCGCCACCTACCTGGACCAGAGCTTCGCGGCCCGCCGCGTGCGCACCGTGCACGACGTGCGCGAGGCGACGGTGGCGGGGGCCGTGCGGCGGCTGCGACCCTGCCTGATGACCTCAGCCACCACCATCCTGGCGCTCATCCCCGTGCTGACCTCCACGGGGCGGGGCGCCGACGTGATGGTGCCGATGGCCATCCCGTCCTTCGGGGGCATGCTGGTGGTGCTGGTCTCGGTCTTCCTGGTGCCGGTGCTCTACTGCGCGGTAGAGGAGTTCAGGCTCGCGGTGGGCGCCCGGTCCGAGGAGTGAGCGCAGGTTGAGGAGGGCATGGACGTGCGACATGCCGACGAATACAAGGCGGAGCAGGGGGGCGAGGGAGCGGGGCGGGGGGTCTGGCATCCGGGGGAAAGTCTGCCCGAGGGCTGTCATCTGGACGAGCTGACACGGACGGGCACGGTCGTGGCCGTCGAGGGCGACGTGGCCGTGATCCGGCTCCGGCCGCCGGCCGGCTGCGGGCAGGGCGCCGCCTGCGAGCGCTGCGCGTTCCTGAGGGCGGCCGACCTGACGCTGCGCGTGCCGCGCGACGGGCTGGAGCAGGGCGAGGCCGTGCGCGTCTCGACGCCGAGCGGGGCGGCGACGGTGGGGATACTCGTCGTCTACGTGCTGCCGCTGGTGCTGATCGTGCTGGGGCTTGTGGTCGGCGCCCTGGTCGGCGGCGGGCACGTGGGGGTGGAAGCGCTGGCGGGAGGGGCGGTCGGCTTCGCGCTGGCCGTCGGGATCGCGCTGCTGGCGAACCGTCACCTCGCCCGGCGCGGGCTCCGCCGCATCGAGCGGATCGGCCCGCCGAAGGACTGAGGTCGGGGCAGCGTGCAAGCGGTTGCGGGTTCTGATCGTGCGGCACGTGGCCGGCGGATCACGCGCATGTCGCTTGACAACGGCGCGGAATCCCCTAAGATGGGAGTAGTAATCGTTACCATTCGCTGGAAGGTGCCCCCATGGGGGGCGAACGGACGTTCCGGATGACGCCGCAGCGGCGCGTGATCCTGGAGGAGCTGCGCCGCTCGGAGGCGCACCCGAGCGCGGACGAGCTCTACGAGCGCGTTCGCAGGCGCCTGCCGCGCATCAGCCTCGCCACGGTCTACCGGAACCTGGACTTGCTCGCCGAGCGGGGCATGATCCGCCGCATCGAGGCGGGCGGGGGCCGGCGCCGATTCGACGGCCGCACCGAGCCGCACCACCACGTGCGCTGCACCCGGTGCGGCCGCGTCGAGGACCTGCCGGCCGAATGCCTTGAGGGCTACCGGACCGAGCCGGCCGAGCGACTCGGCTTCGCGGTGAGCGGCTGCCGCTTCGAGCTTCTGGGGCTCTGTCCCGACTGCCGGTGAGCGTGATGGCGCCGCCGGCGCGTTCCTGTTGGCAGGAGGAGATGAACGGATGCAGTTGAAGGGGTCGCAGACGGAGGCTAACATACTGACGGGGTTCGCCGGCGAATCGCAGGCGAGGAACCGTTACACCTACGCGGCGGAGCTGGCCCGCGACGAGGGTCTGATACAGATCGCGGACATCTTCGCCGAGACGGCCGACCAGGAGCGGGAGCATGCCAGGCGCCTGTTCGGACTGCTGGAGGGGGGCGAAGCGGAGGTCCGGGCCGCCTTCCCGGCCGGCGTGGGGCGGAGCGTGGCGGCGAACCTGCGCGCCGCCGCCGCCGGGGAGAACTACGAGTGGACGGAGATGTACCCCGGCTTCGCCGAGGCGGCCCGCGCGGAGGGCTTCCCGGGCGTGGCGCGGATCTTCGAGGCGATCGCCGTCGCCGAGCGCCAGCACGAGAAGCGCTACCTGGGGCTTCTGAGGAACCTGGAGGAGGGGACGCTCTTCAGCAAGGCCGGGCCGGTCGTCTGGCGCTGCCGCAACTGCGGCTACCTGCACGAGGGCGCCGAGGCGCCGGCGGCCTGCCCCGCCTGCGCCAAGGCGCAGGGCTACTTCGAGCTGTTGGCGGAGAACTGGTAACCGGGTCCCCGCGGACCCACTCTCGATCTGGAGCGACGGACGATGCTGAGCGAGAAGATGGAGGACGCGCTGAACGAGCAGGTGAACGCCGAGCTCTACTCGGCCTACATCTACCTGTCGATGGCGGCCTACTTCCGCAAGACGAACCTGCCGGGCTTCGCCCGCTGGATGGAGGTGCAGGCGCAGGAAGAGGTCAGCCACGCGATGAAGATCTACGGCTTCATCGACGAGCGGGGCGGAGCGATCGCCCTGAAGGCCGTCGACGGCCCGCCGACCGAGTGGGCCTCGCCGCTGGACGCCTTCGGGGCCGCCTACGGGCACGAGCAGAAGGTCACCGGGATGATCAACGACCTGGTGGACCTGGCCGAGGAGGTCGACGACAAGGCGGCGCGGGCCTTCCTGCAGTGGTTCGTCACCGAGCAGGTCGAGGAAGAGGCATCGGCCGACCAGATCGTGCAGAAGCTGAAGCTCGTCGGCGACCAGACCGGGCCGCTGCTGATGCTGGACAACGTCATGGGCCAGCGCGGCGCGGAGTGACGGGAATGCAGCCGATCTACACGGCGGGCGAGGTGCTGGAGATCGCCCGGCAGATCGAGCGCAACGGGGCGCGCTTCTACAGCCGCGCGGCCGAGGCCGCCCCGGATGACGCGACGCGGCGGACGCTGGCCGAGCTATCGGTCATGGAGCGGAGCCACGAGCGGACCTTCGCCTCCATGGCGGCCGACCTGACCGCCCAGGAGCGCCAGGAGCCGCCCTACGACCCCAACGACGAGGCGGCGCAGTACATGCGCGCCGTCGCCGGCGGGCACGTCTTCGACCTGCGGGCCGATCCGTCGGAATGGCTCGGCCCCGAGCGGACGATCGAGCAGGTCCTGCGCAAGGCGGTCGGCATCGAGAAGGAGTCGATCATCTACTACCTGGGCCTGAAGGGGGCCGTGCCCGAGCACCTCGGACGCGAGCGGATCGACGCGATCATCGCCGAGGAGATGCGCCACCTGGCCCTGCTCAGCTCCATGCTGGAGCGGGCGCACTGAGCAGTGGCTTCTTCGCGACACCGATGGGGAAGGACCTATGGGTGACTCACCGACGGAGGACTGCCGGCTGGTCGAAAGGGCGTTGGGGGAAGCGTTCGAGGGGCGTCCCGCCGACGATGCGGAGCAGATCGCCGCGCTGTTCGAGATCCCCCCGTTCTCGCGCGCCTCGGCGCTGCTCAGGGACGGGGCGAGGCGGCTCTGTGCGCAGGCGTGCGACGGCCGGGCGGAGGTCCACGCCCAGACGGCGATGAACGTGGGCCCCTGCCCGCGCAACTGCAAGTTCTGCGCTTTCGCCGCCTGCAACGGCCTGTTCGGCGAGGAGCGCGAGTTCGAGCTGGACTACGTGATTGAACGCTGCCTGGACTTCGAGCGCGAGGGCGCCAACGCCGTCTACCTGATGGCGACCGGCACGTACCCCATGCGGCGGTTCCTGGAGCGGAGCGCCGCCGTGCGCGAAGTGCTCAAGCGCGAGACGGTCATGATCGCCAACGTGGGCGACTTCGACGCCGACGGGGCGGCCGAGCTGCGCCGGGCCGGCTTCAGCGGCGTCTACCACGCCGTGCGCATGGGCGAGGGCGAGGCGACCACGATACCCGTGGAGAGGCGCCTGCGCACCTTCGAGGCGGCCCGCGAGGCGGGGCTCCAGATCGGCACCTGCGTCGAGCCGGTCGGCCCGGAGCACGACGCCCGCGAGCTGGTCGAGAAGCTCATCATCACCCGCGAGGCCCGGCCCGCCTACAGCGGGGCCGCGCGGCGCATCCCCCTGCCCGGCACCGAGCTGGGCCGGCTCGGCGCCGTCAGCGAAGCGCGCATGGCGCACATCCTGGCCGTCATCCGCCTCGCCATGCCGCTCGGCGTCCAGGGCAACTGCACGCACGAGCCGAATGCCCTGGGGGCCGCCGCCGGCGCCAACCTGTTCTGGGCCGAGTCGGGCGCCAACCCGCGCGACAGCAAGGAACGCACCGAGGAGGGGCGGGGCAAGACGGTGGCGCAGTGCCGCCAGATCCTGTGGGAGGCGGACTGGGCCGCTCTGGACGGTCCGTCCGCCTTCCACGGCAACCGCGGCGCGCCGCACTGACGCCCCGGGGGCAGCGATGGAAGGGGGCCGCATGTCCGAGATTGTCGCAGCGGTACAGAGCGACGACGGCTTTCCGTGCTACGAGGTGCCGGATGGCGAGCTCGGGCCCGGCGCCAGCATGGGCAACGGGCACGCCTGGGTCAACACGGGCACCGACGGGCGGATCCAGGACCTGTTCTGCGCGGACGTCGGCTGCGAGGTGGCCGGCCCGCTGATGGTGCGCTACGGCAGCGCCGAGACCCGCGTGGCCTGCCGGGGCGAGGCATGCCGGCGGGCGAACGTCCCCCTGAAGTCCGTCGACGCCGGCCGCTTCCTGATCCACCCGCTCTACCAGCGGCACACGTTCGACCTGCCGGGCGGGCTCGCCGCCGAGGAGACCGTCTTCGTGCCCCGCGGCGAGGGCGGCCTCGGCGGCGACCGCGCCGCGGCCTGCTACGTGGTCGAGGTCGAGAACCGCGGCGAGGCGGCGCAGGGCCTCAGCGTCTACGCGCTCTGCCGCCTGCGGGGCGGCCGGCGCACCCCCCGCATTCGCGGCCGCCACGACGAGGAGTCCGGCGCCCTCCTCGCCCATGAGCCGGACGAGAACCCCGACTGGGTCCGCACGCTCGCCTGCACCCGGCCCGCCGACGCGTGGAGCATCACCGACGACTTCGGCGCCTTCTACGACACCGACGTGATCCCGCGGCTGGAGGGGCGCACCGACGCCGAGGGCGACGTGCTCGGTTGCCTGGAGGTCCGCCTCGAGCTCGAGCCGGGGCAGCGGGAGCGGCTCGCCTTCATCCTGGCCTTCACCGACCAGGGGGAGGCGGCCGCGCGGGAGCAGCTCGGGGAGCTGCGCGGGGTGGACGAGATGCTCGCGACGAGCCTGCGGCTGCTCAAGGAGGAGCTGGCCCCGGCGCGGGTCTTCACCCCCGACCCGGTCATCAACGCCGGCGCCTTCTGGGCGAAGGTGAACATGCTGCGCGTGCTCGCCCATTACCCCCAGGGCGAGGCGTTCACCAACGAGCCGGGCGTCTCCTCCAACGTGGTGGCGCGGGACGTGGTCTGGTTCATCTACGGCTGCGACCACTTCCGGCCCGAGAGTTCCCGCCGGATGCTCGACGCGCTCGTGCGATTGCAGTACCCGAGCGGCAAGATCCCCGAGTACTACAACGCCGTCACCGGCGAGGTGGAGGACTACGGGCTGAACATCAACGACGGGACCCCGCTGTTCGTCCTCGCCGTCAATCACCACGTGCGCAGCACGGGCGACTTCGAGTACCTGGGGTCGATCTACGATTCGGTGGCGAAGGCATCGCGCTACATCACCTCGCAGCGCGACGAGCGGGGCCTGGTCTACTGCGACGCCGACGGGGTCGAGGTCTGGGGCATCTGCTCGTGGCGGAACGTTATCCCGAACTACCGCATCAACGGGGCCGTCACGGAGGTGAACGCCGAGTGCGCCGCCGCCCTGCGGGCGATGATGCACATGGCGCAGAACATCGGGCGGGACGAGGACGCGGCGGAGTTCCGCCAGGCCGCCGCCGACCTGGGGGCCGCCCTCAACGAGCACCTGCTCGACCAGGAGCGCCAGCTCTACCTGCTGAACATCGACCGCGAGGGGCGCCGCCGCACGGCCGTGACCGCCGACGAGCTGTTCCCCGTGCTCTACCGCAAGGCCGACGAGGACGTGGCCTTCCGCATCATCCGGCGCCTGAACAGCCCGGACTTCTGGACCTCGGCCGGCATCCGCACCGTCTCCCGCGACGACCCGCTCTACGACCCCACCCGCTACGTGGGCCTGCTCGGCGGGGTCTGGCCGGGGCTCACGTGGTGGTACGCCTTCGCCGCCGCCCGCTACCATCCGGAGTTCATGGTCCAGGCGCTGCACAACTCCTACGCGCACTACTGCCGCCACCCGCGCGTGTTCAACACCGTGCCGGGGCAGTTCTCCGAGTGGTTCGACGGCGAGAGCCTCATCAACCGCGGCATGCGGCTCTCGCCCTGGGAGCCGCCGCGTTTCCTCTGGGCGGCGGTCGAGGGCATCTGCGGCATCATGGTCAGCCCCGACGAGCCCGGCATCAACCCGCTGATCCCGCCCGACTGGAAGTGGGCCTCCGCCGTCGGCGTCTGCTACCACGGCCGGCGCATCACCGCCTTCGCCGGACGGCGCGGCGGCGGGATGCTCATCTACGCCAACGCCGAGTTCCGCAGCAAGGGCCCCCACGAAGTGCTGCCGCGCGACCTGACCGAGAGCGTCCACGCGCGCCACGGCGGCGTGCACCCGGTGGCACTGGCCGACGAGGAGCGCACCGTCGTCGCCCTGGGCAGTTGCCGCGAGGAGGCCGTCACCACGCCGGTCGACCTGCACGGGGCGCTCGACGGCGCGGCGCGCTACAGCCTGCGGCAGTACTCCAGCGAGCGGGGCGAATGGGGTCCGGCCGAAGAGGGGACGGGCGCCGAGTTCGCCACGGTCGGCGCCCGCATCGAGGCGGAAGGCTACCACGTCTTCGAGTTCACCCGGACGTAAGCGCAGGGGACGCCCCAATGGGCGAACACACCGAAGGGGAGGCAGGCGGGGGCGCGCGGCGCTGGCTCGTGCCGGCCGCCGCCATCGTGGCCGTCGTCGCGCTCGTGGTCGCCGTCAAGACCTTGCCGGCGAAGGACTGGCTCGGCACGGTGCTCCGTTGGGCGCAGGAGCTCAAGGAGGACCACCTGCTGCTCGGGGCGGCGGCGGTCGGCGTCTTCTACGTGGTCTCGTGCGTGCTGATGCTGCCCGGCTCGGTGCTGACGCTCGGCGCCGGGTTCCTGTTCGGCGTGGTGGGGGGGACGATCCTGGTCTCGATCGCCAGCACGCTCGGCGCCTGCGCCGCGTTCCTGATCGGCCGTTTCGTGGCGCGCGGCTGGGTCGAGCGGCGGGTGGCCGGCAACCGCAAGTTCCAGGCGGTCGACGAGGCGGTCGGGCGGGAGGGCTTCAAGATCGTGCTGCTGGTGCGGCTCAGCCCGCTCTTCCCGTTCAACCTCCAGAACTACGGCTTCGGCCTCACGGGCGTGAGGTTCTGGAAGTACGCCCTGGCCTCGTGGATCGGCATGCTGCCGGGCACGGTGATGTACGTCTACTTCGGGGCCGGGCTCGGCTCGCTGGCGAAGGCCGCCGCCGGGGAGGTGCAGCAGACGGCGGCCCAGCGGATCGCCTTCTGGGTCGGGCTCGTCGTCGCCATCACCGTCGCCCTCTTCGTCGCCCGCATCGCCCGCAACGCCCTCAAGAAGGCCGTCGCCGAGAGCGAGGCCGCGCCCGCGCTGGAGGAAGGAGCCGAGGATGAGTGAACCGCCGGTCGTGCCCCGGGACGAGCACAACGCCGAGCTGGTCGAGAACGTGCGCCCGCCCGAGTGGCGGAACCCCGCGCCGGCCGAGCGCTACAACGTGGTGGTGATCGGCGGGGGGACCGCCGGCCTGGTCACGGCCGCCGGCGCGGCCGGGCTGGGGGCGAAGGTCGCGCTGGTGGAGCGGCACCTGCTCGGCGGCGACTGCCTGAACGTCGGCTGTGTGCCCTCGAAGTGCATCATCCGCTCCTCGCGTGCGGCGGCCGACGTGCGCGAGGCCGCGCGGTTCGGCGTGCGGGTGCCCGAAGGGGTCCGGGTCGACTTCCCGGCCGTCATGGAGCGCATGCGCCGCCTGCGCGCCGCGATCAGCCACCACGACGCGGCGGCCCGCTTCCGCGACATGGGGGTCGATGTCTTCCTGGGCGAGGGGCGCTTCACCGGGCCCGACACCGTCGAGGTAGGGGGCAGCACGCTGGCGTTCGCCCGCGCCGTGATCGCCACCGGCGCGCGGGCCGTGCGCCCCCCGATCGACGGCCTGGATGAGGCCGGCTTCCTGACCAACGAGACCGTCTTCAGCCTGACCGAACGGCCCGAGCGGCTCGCCGTCTTCGGGGCGGGGCCGCTCGGCTGCGAGCTGGCCCAGGCCTTCCAGCGGCTCGGCAGCCGGGTGACCATCTTCGAGAAGACCGACCACATGCTGCCCCGAGAGGACCCCGACGCGGCGGCGATCCTGGCCCGCGCGTTCGAGCGGGACGGCGTGCGGGTCGTCACGAATGCCACGGTAAAGCGGGTCGAGCGCGACGGGGACGAGAAGCGCGTCTGCGCCGACGTCCACGGAGAGGAACAGATGCTCGTCGTCGACGAGATACTGGTCGGCGCCGGCCGCGCGCCGAACGTGCAGGGGCTGAACCTGGAGGCGGCGGGGGTGGAATACGACGACCACAAGGGGGTGAGCGTCGACGACCACCTCCAGACGACCAATCTGCGCATCTACGCCGCCGGCGACATCTGCCTGCGCTACAAGTTCACCCACACCGCCGACGCCTCGGCCCGCATCGTGATCCAGAACGCCCTGTTCTGGGGCCGCAAGAAGCGCAGCGCGCTCACCATCCCGTGGTGCACCTACACCGACCCCGAGATCGCCCACGTGGGCATGTACCAGAAGGACGCGCGCGAGCGGGGCATCGAGGTCGAGACGATCGTCCAGCCGTTCGCCGACGTGGACCGCGCCATCGCCGACGGGGAGGAGGAGGGCCTCTGCAAGGTGCACCTGCGCGAGGGGAGCGACGAGATCCTCGGCGCCACCATCGTGGCCCGGCACGCCGGCGAGATGATCAGCGAGATCACGCTCGCCATGGTGGGGGAGGTCGGGCTGGGGACCATCGGCGACGTGATCCACCCGTACCCGACCCAGGCCGAGGCGATCAAGCACGTGGCCGACGCCTACAACCGCCGGCGCCTGACGCCGCTGCTGAAGAAGCTCAGCGAACGGCTGATGGACTGGCGCCGCTGAGGGCGTCGGCGTTGCCGCCCACGCGCGGCCTGCGTATACTTCCGCCCGTCCACTCAAGCGCGGAACGCCCCATGGCGACGCCTCTGTCACGCGCGCTCAGCGCCGTGCTGCTCGCGCCCTATCGGCGGCTGGTGCGGGCGCGGCGGGAGCGGCTCATCGTCTTCACCCGCTATCCCGTGGCCGGCCGGACGAAGACCCGGCTCATCCCCGCGCTCGGCCCCGAGGGCGCCGCCGAGCTCCAGCGCCGCATGACCGAGCACGTGATGCGGTCGGCCGGCGCGCTGCGCTGCCGGCGCGGGGGGCTGCTCGAAGTGCGCTACGCCGGCGGCGACCCGGGCAAGATGCGCGAGTGGCTCGGGCCGGGCCTCACCTACCGCCCCCAGGGCGGGGGCGACCTCGGCGAACGAATGGCCCGCGCGTTCCGCGAGGCGTTCGCGACCGGCGACGAGCGGACCCTCATCATCGGCTCCGACTGTCCGGGGCTCGGGGCCGGCCTGCTCGAAAGGGCCTTCCGCTCGCTCAGCGCGCAGGACCTCGTCCTCGGGCCGGCCGCCGACGGCGGCTACTACCTGGTCGGACTGCGCCGGCCCGCGCCGGCCCTGTTCGACGGCATCCGCTGGGGGACCGGGACCGTGTTCGAGGCCACCATCGCGCGCGCCCGCTCTTGCGCTCTGGCCGTTGACCGGCTGCCGACGCTCGCCGACGTGGATCGCGCGCAGGAGCTGCCCGTCTGGCGCGCGGCGGAGCGGGGCCCCGAGCCTCGCCCCCTCATCTCCGTCGTCATCCCCGCGCTCAACGAGGCCGACCGCGTGCCGGGCGCGATCCGCAGCGCGCTGCGCGGACGTAACGTCGAGGCGATCGTTGCGGACGGCGGCAGCGACGACGGCACCGCGCAGGCCGCCGCCGGAGCCGGCGCGCGGGTCATCGAGTGCGAGCGGGGCAGGGCGCGCCAGATGAACGCCGGCGCGGGCGAGGCCGGGGGAGAACTGCTGCTCTTCCTGCACGGCGACACGCACCTGCCGTGGGGCTACGACGAGGCGGTGCGCCGGACGCTGGCGCGGCCGGGGATCGCGGCAGGGGCCTTCGCGCTCAACATCGAGGGGGAGGGCGCCGCCCTGCGCTTCGTCGAGCGCACGGTGACGTGGCGGGCGCGGAGCCGGCAGATGCCCTACGGCGACCAGGCGCTCTTCCTCAGGGCGGAGACGTTCGCCTCGCTCGGCGGCTTCCCCGAGATGCCGCTGATGGAGGACTACGAGCTGGTGCGGCGGCTGCGGCGGCGGGGGCGCGTGGCCGTCGTGCCGGCGCCGGTCGTCACATCGTGCCGGCGGTGGCGCGAGCTGGGCGCAGTGCGCACCACGATCCTGAACAAGGCCGTCGTCGCGGCCTACCGCCTCGGCGTCTCCCCCGCGCGGCTGGCCCGCCTCTACCGCTCGGGCGCGTTGAGCAGGGCGTCGGCGGCGAGCACGCAGAAGATGTAGGAGCCGGCGCCGGGCATCACGTACTCCGACTGCTGCCAGAGGAAGGGGAAGCCCTCCTTCAGCTCGGGGAAGTCGGGCCGGATCAGCGCCGTGCCGCTCGCCATGCCGCCGGAGATGTAGTGCCAGTCGGCGCGGTTGATGCCGAAGGCGACCGTCAGCGAACGCACCCCTACCCCGGAGACGAGCGAGACGTTGCTGCCCGGATGGCAGCCGAGGACGTAGTCGACCACGGCGAGCACGTTCTCGCGGTCGAAAAGGTCCGGGTAGGCGCGCGCCAGGAAGTACTGGGCGAAGGCGTAGTACTGGATGTTCCAGCCGATGCCCCAGATGTGCGGGTGCCAGGGGACGCGGAAGGGGTTCTTCGCCAGCTCCTCGGCCAGGTGCTCGGCGGCCCGCTCGGCGGCGTCGCGCGTCGCCCCGGCGAATCCCTCGTCCTCGACCTTCGGCAGCGCGCGGGCGGCGGCCCACGCCACGCGCACGCCGGCCTCTTCCAGCACCGGCGTCAGCTCGACGAGCCGCTTGCGGAAGCGCTCCTCGCCGGTCGTCATCAGCAGCTCGGCCGTCGCGACCAGCTCGCGCCCTTCGGGGTGGCCGGGCACGTAGCCCATGCGGTGCCGCACGGGCTCGTGGGCCTGCTCGTGTTCCCATGCGCGGATGGCTGTCCGGAGGCACTCGTCGGCGAGCTCCTCGTCGTGGCCGCGCAGCACCGTCGAGGCGGCCGCCAGCGCCGCCGCCACGGCGTACTGCAGCGAGGTGTCGCGGTTGGTGAAGGCCCAGCGGTCGTCGCGCAGGCCGGACGTGGTGCCGGTGCGTTCGTCCTCGGCGAGGGCCGGATCGTAGACCAGGTTGTCGGTCATGGTCGAGAGTTCGCCGCGCTGGTGGTAGCGGCGCACGTCGCCGGCGATGATGCCGCAGTAGCTGTGCCCCGAGGCCCGATAGCCGCCGAGCAGGCACTCTGCGCCGTGGGCGACCTGGTGGAGGACGTCCGGCACGCCGTCCGGCTCGTGCAGCAGTGCCAGGCGCTCGTCGAAGCGCACCGTGGTCTCGTCCAGGTCGAGGCCGAACTCCTGGTGCGCGAGGGCGAGCATGTAGACCGTGGACGCCTGCGAGCCGGCGGCCAGGTCCGTGTCGCCCGCGTCGTGCCAGCCGCCGACGTCCAGGTGAGGGATGTGCTCATAGGGGGCGAACTCGGTGTCGGTCGTCTCGCCCTGGCGGTAGCCGTCGAAGTGCTCGGTCGGGGCCGGGGCCTGGAGGGCGTCGTCCACGTGGCAGGCGGCATGCCAGAGGTGACCGTGGTCCCAGACGGACATGTGGCACATCTGCACGGGGAAGAAGGTCGCAAGGGTCGGTTGCCACACCCCCTCCCGGTAGACGGCCGGGTCGATGCGGAACGGTCCGGCCGACTCGCCGGCGTACTCCACCACGTAGGCGCCCGGCTGGCGCACTTGTGTGAAATCGAAGACGGCGTAGTCGTAGCGCAGGAACCGCCCCCACGGCTCGGGCCGGGCCGAGGCGACCTCGACCGGGTCGGCGCCCGGCTCCACGCGCAGCAGCCGGGCCTCGCCGTCCTCGTCCCAGCGCGGGTCCAGCTCGATCACCAGCCGCTTGGCCTGGTCGGGGTGGTAGCCGACCTGGGAGAGGCAGAGCACCGGCCGCCGTCGCCAGCCGGGCACCCGATGCGGCGTGATGAGCCATTCGACGACCTTGCCGCAGGCGCCCGGCTCGACCGGCGTGCGCACCAGGAACCAGGTCTCTTCGTGGAAGCGGCGGCCGTCGACCAGCTCCAGCTCGCAGCCGACGCCCTCGATCGTCATTCGCCGCTCGGGCTCCTCGGAGGCCAGGACGAGGCGCCGGCCCTTGGCCAGGGAGGCGCGCCCGTCGGCGTCGCGCGGGAAGACGCCCGCTGCGCCGCCGACGTGGAAGGTCCTGCCCCAGTAGGCGGGCGGGTAGAGCTCGAGGGCGAACTGCGCGTCGCTGAGTGCCTCGCCGTCGAGCGGCTCAGCCAGCTCCAGCGTCAGGCGTACCGCCTCGCCCTCGGCGCGTAGCGTGACCGTGTGCCCGATGCCGAAGTCGCCGAAGTCGACGGGCGTGCGGAGGGCCGGCCCGCCGGCGTCGACCTCCCTGTCGCCGGCGAGGTTCGCCAGCGCGCGGCTGCCTGATGTGGGGCGGACTCGGAGCATCCCGCAGGACGCGACGCGTTCGCCGTGATGGATGATCTCGACTCCCCCCTGTTTGCCCTGGGGATAGGAGTTGTGGAAGGAGAGGATCGAGACGCCGGGGGCGTCCAGGTACTGCGAGTCGGTCACGGTCCAGACTGCATCGGCCATCGTCGCGCTCCGCGGCATTAGGGCTGGCAATGCGGGCGCGGATTATACCGCCCTCAGTCGGCGGCACAAGCGTCAGGCGCAAGGGGCGCCGTCTCGTCGGTCTCGCCGATGCGCCGGATCAGCAGCGTGGAGGATGCCCTGAGCGCGACCGAGGCGGCGAAGAGCAGGTGGAAAGCGACGACGGTGACCGGCCCCCACGGGCAGGCCAGGTCGCGGAAGACGTGCAGCACCATGCCCCCGACCAGCGGCCCCAGGCCGCCGGCCAGCGAGCCGACGCAGGTGGAGACGGCGACGTACATGGGCACGTGGCCGGCGGGGGGAAGGCGGGTGATCAGCTTGCTGGCCGCGGTCATGGCCGTCGAGCTGGCCAGCCCCCCGAGCAGCGAGGCGCCCCCCAGCCAGATCAGGGCGGTCTCGGGCGTGGCGAATATCCAGAACGCGGGCAGCGTCGCCCAGAAGAGGTGGCCGACGAGCAGCATCCGCTTGACTCCGTGGCGGTCGACCAGCCGCCCCAGGCGCCGGGCCATCACCACGTTGGCGAGCATGGGCAGCACGATGAGCACGATGCTGCCGCCGAAGAGGTTGCGCCGGATGCCGAGGCTCTCCACGAAGTAGACGGCCGCCAGCGCGCCGCCGAGGGTCATGCTGAACGTCCAGGCGGCGTTGAACAGCAGCCACGGGCGGAAGTGGGCGTCGCGCAGGGGAGCCACCATCTCGTGCCAGAGGCGGCGGGGCGGGGGCGCCTCCATCGGCGGCTCGGGGATGGTGCGGTGGATCAGCAGGTCCACCAGGCCGACGGCGAACCCCACGCCGAAGACTCCCATCAGCGTGGCGGGCCGCGTGGCTTCCGGGACGCGGTCGATCAGCAACCCCAGCGGCACGATCACAAGCACGTTGGTCAGCGATATCCAGGCGCTGCGGCGTCCGATGAAGTGCCCGTGCTCCTCGCTGGGGATCAGGTCGGCCAGCCATGACATCCAGGGCGGCGCGGCGATGGCCCCGATGGCGTTGGCAAGCACCAGCAGGCCCAGCAGCGCGAACCGGGCCGGACCGGGCGCGTAGCGGAACAGGTAGAACGCTGCGGCGAGGGCCACTGCGCGGCAGACGCGTTCGCCCACGGCGGCCACGAACCAGAGCCGCTTGCGCATCGCCAGCCGCCGCACCACGTAGGCCGAGAGCAGTTGCAGCCCGAGCACGAACGAGGAGATGCCCGACAGGGCGGCCCAGTGCCAGTGCGTCAGCCCGATCGACCCGCCGAACGTGACCAGGAAGATGCCGGAGAGCAGGTGGAAGTAGACCATCCCCATGGCGCCCGTGTAGATGTGCTTCCGCATGATGCTCGGAAGCTCCCACGGGTAGACCAGGCGCGCGCCGCTCTGGTAGGCGTCGCGGTTGCGGCGGACGGCATCGTGGAGTCTGCGGAACATGACGGCTCGGCGCGTCGGCCGGGTTGCGCCAGGTGGGTAAGGAGAACCGCCCGACCTGTCCGCGGACAAGCCGGGCGGTGGCCAACTCGCGGCCGCCTCCACGGCGTGGACGGCGGCGGAACGCGTCGCGAGCTACTTCTTCTTCTTGCTCGACTTCTTCGGCGCCGCCTTCGTAGCCTTCTTCGGCGCCGCCTTCTTGGCGGTCTTCTTCGCAGCCTTCTTGGCCATGGGTCCCTCGTCTCTTTAGCTGCTTGGGCACGCGCGGACAAGGCGATCGGCCGCCGGCACGGCGGACCGCGCGGGCCGTCAGGGACGGCCCGCGATCGCGATGGGCGCCACCCCGTCCGTCAGACGCAAGGGGCCTCGCGCCGTCCGACAGCTCACCGCTCGGCGAAGGGATCCTCCACAATCGGGACCTAATCGCGAATGCGTTTGCCGCGGCACGTCAAAGAGCCACGCCAGCGAATGCGATGATCTTACCTTGGGGACGAACGCCAAGTCAAGAATTACGGACGGATTCCGCGGGGCTCAGGCATACCCATCGGGTTGATGCCGCGCAACGACGGGGCAGGGCGGCCGCCCGCCGCTCACTCGCTGCCCTGGAACTGGTCGAGGTCGATGATGCCGCTGGCCCCCGCTTCGCCGGGTGTGACGATGCGGCTCTGCTCGGCCTGGCGCAACTGCTCCATGCGCTGGCGGATGTGGTCCTTGACCTCTTCGAGCTGCGGCCGGGCCGTCTCGACGTACTTCTCGAACGCCTCTTCGACCGAGTCGGCTTCTATCTCGAAGGAGACGGGCAGTTGCTGGACGCCGGCCGGGGTCTGGATGTTCAGCGCGGCGCGCCCGAGGAACCGCTTGGCGCTGCCGTCCAGCGACTCCAGCATGTCCACCTGCTTGATGGGGAACTCGCGGTCCTCCGGCTCGTCCTGCACGTACTCCTGCTTACGGTAGATCATCGGATGCCCTTCGCGCGGGCGGTTTGGGGAAGGGGCGGCGTCGCGGCCGCCTCTCCAGTATACCTATCACATCCGGCCCTGGGCCTCAAGGGAGGGCGGCGCCGATTCGCTTGCGGGGCGCCCGCCCGGCGGGCATGATGGCCGGCCGCCGGCCCGAGGGAAGGTGACCGATGCCGATGGGCGAGATGCCGACGCTGCTGACCGAGAGGCTGGTGCTGAGGCCCTTTGCGCTCGACGACGCGCCGGCCGTGCGCGCGCTGGCCGGCGACCGGGCCATCGCCTCCACCACGCTGAACATCCCGCATCCCTACGGCGAGGGGGACGCGCGGCGGTGGATAACCACGCACGCTGACCGCTTCGCCGCCGGGCAGGAGGTCGTCTTCGCCGTCACGCTGCGGGACGGGGGCGAGCTGATCGGGGCGATCGGGCTGGTAGTCGCCCGTCGGCACGACCGCGCGGAGCTGGGATACTGGATCGGGCGCAAGCACTGGGGGCAGGGCTATGCGACGGAGGCCGTGCGCGCCGTGGTGGACTACGGCTTCCGGGAGCTGCGCCTGAACCGGATCGAGGCCATGCACTTCGCGCGCAACCCCGCGTCGGGTCGCGTCATGCGCAAGATCGGCATGCGCCGGGAGGCCACCTGCCGCCAGCACGTCAAGAAGTGGGGCCGTTACGAGGACACCGAGCAGTACGCCATCGTGCGCGAGGACCGGGAGGCGGAAAGGCAAGGGCCCGGCCGATGAACGCCCGGGCCCGTGGGTCGGCCGCTACTCGGACTCGATGGTCGCCTGCGCCGCCGCCAGCCGCGCCACCGGCACGCGGAACGGCGAGCATGAGACGTAGTTGAGCCCGATCCGGTAGCAGAACTTGACCGAGCGCGGCTCGCCGCCGTGCTCGCCGCAGATGCCGATCTTCAGGTCCGGCTTCGTGCTGCGCCCCTTCTCGACGCCCATCTGGACGAGCTGGCCGACGCCGGACTGGTCGAGCACCTGGAAGGGATCGTTCTCCAGGATCTCGCGCTCGACGTATTCAGGCACGAAGACGCCCACGTCGTCGCGGCTGAACCCGTAGGTCATCTGCGTCAGGTCGTTCGTGCCGAAGCTGAAGAAGTCCGCGTGCTCGGCCACCAGCTCGGCGGTGAGCGCCGCGCGCGGCACCTCGATCATCGTGCCGATCTTGTAGTCGACCTCGATGCCGGCGTCCTTCAGCACGTCCTGGCAGACCTCCTCGGCCGCCTTGCGGCTGACCGCCAGCTCCTCGGCCGTCCCGACCAGCGGGATCATGATCTCGGGATGCACGTCGACGCCGTCCTTCTTGACGTTGACGGCGGCCTCCATGATGGCCCGCACCTGCATATTGTAGACGTCGGGGTAGATCAGGCCGAGCCGGCAGCCGCGATGGCCGAGCATCGGGTTCAGCTCCCGCAGCTCGTTGACGCGCTCGGCGACCTCGGCGGGCGGGATGCCCATCTGCTCGGCCAGGCGGGTCTGCACTTCCGGCACCTGGGGCAGGAACTCGTGCAGCGGCGGGTCCAGCAGCCTGACCACGACGGGCAGCCCGTCCATGACGCGGAAGATGCCCTCGAAGTCCTTCCGCTGCTCGGGCAGCAGCTTCTCCAGGGCGGCGTCGAATGTCCGGCGCTTCTCGGCCAGCTCGGCCTCCAGCTCCTCGGCGCGCTGCCGGAGGCGCTGCTTCTCGGCGCCGGCGGCCTGCGTGGCGGCCACCAGCGCGTCGTTGAGCAGCCGCGAGGCGCGCCGCACCTCCGGGGCGCTCAGCATCATCTGGCGCACGTAGGAGATGCGTCCCTCCTCGAAGAACATGTGCTCGGTGCGGCAGAGGCCGATCCCTTCGGCGCCGAACTCGAGCGCCTGCTCGGCGTCGGCCGGGGTGTCGGCGTTGGCCCATACGCCCATCTTGCGGTACTTTTCGGCCCAGTCCATCAGCGTGCCGAAGGCGCCGGTCAGCTCGGGGGTGACCTGCGCGATGGCCCCGTCGAAGACCTGGCCCGTGGTGCCGTCCAGCGAGATGACGTCGCCCTCGGCGAACTCCTTGCCGGCGATCGTCACCTTGCGGCCCGCTTCGTCGGGACGGACCGCGCCGCAGCCGGCCACGCAGCACTTGCCCATGCCGCGGGCGACGACGGCGGCGTGGCTGGTCATGCCGCCGCGGGCGGTCAGGATGCCGACCGAGGCGTCCATGCCGCCGATGTCCTCGGGGCTGGTCTCCTCGCGCACCAGGATGATGCCCATCGGCTCTTCGCTCTCGGCCTGGCGGGCGGCCATCTTTTCGGCGCCGTCGGCGGTCAGCGCGATCTTGCCGACGGCGGCGCCGGGCGAGGCGGGCAGGCCGGTGGCGAGGTGGCGCCCGTCGCTCTGCGCCTCGGCCTTGGCGTCGGGGTCGAACTGCTTGTGCAGGAGCTGTTCGATCTGGTTCGGCTCGACGCGCATGACGGCCCTCTTGCGGTCGATCAGGTCCTGCTCGGTCATCTCGACGGCGATGCGCACGGCGGCCATGGCGGTCCGCTTGCCGGTGCGCGTCTGGAGCATGTAGAGGTGGCCCTGCTGGCCGGTGAACTCGAAGTCCTGCATGTCTTTGTAGTGCTCTTCGAGCGTGTGCTTGATCTCGACGAGCTGCTCGTACATGCGCCCGTAGAGCTCGCGGGCCTCCTCGGCGGATACTTCGGTCTCGGGGAAGTCGCAGAGGTTCTCCTCGGGCATCTCGTCGACGCTCTTCGGCGTGCGGATGCCGGCCACCACGTCCTCGCCCTGGGCGTTGACCAGGTACTCGCCGTAGAGCTTGTCCTCGCCGGTGGCGGGGTTGCGGGTGAAGCCGACGCCGGTGAAGCTGGTGTGGCCCATGTTGCCGAAGACCATGGTCTGCACGTTCACCGCCGTGCCGAGCAGGCCCTTGATCTCGTGGATTTCGCGGTAGCGGATCGCCTGCGGGTTGTTCCACGAGCCGAAGACGGCGTCGATGGCGCGGGCGAGCTGCTCCTTCGGATCGGCGGGGAACTCCTGGTCGGTGTTGTCGCGGTAGATGCGCTTGAACTCCTCGACGACCTCGGCGAGCTGCTCGGCGCTGAGCTGGCTGTCGAACTGTACGCTCGCCTTCTCGCGCTCATCGTGGAGCACCTGGTCGAAGAGGCGATGGGGAACGTACATGGCCACGTTGCCGAACATCTGGATGAACCGACGGTAGCAGTCCCAGGCGAACCGCTTGTCGCCGCTCTGCCTGGCCAGGCCCTCGACGCTCTCGTCGTTGAGCCCCAGGTTCAGGATCGTGTCCATCATGCCGGGCATGCTGACGGCGGCGCCGCTGCGCACGCTGACCAGCAGGGGGTTGTCGCGCTCGCCGAGCTTGCGGCCGGTCGCCTCCTGGAGCCTGGCGATGTTCTCGTCCAGCTCGGCCTCCAGTCCCTCGGGCCATCTCTCGCCGAGCTCGACGTAGTCGTGGCAGGTCTGGGTGGTGAGCGTGAACCCGGGGGGCACGGGCAGGCCGACGTTCGACATCTCGGCCAGGTTGGCGCCCTTGCCGCCGAGGAGCTGCTTCATCTCGGTGCGGCCTTCGGCGTCGCCCTGCTTGAAGAAGTAGATGCGCTTGGTCCGGTCGTCGCTCATGCGAGGCGCTCCTTTCAGACGGTCGGCGTCGGCTACTGTGAAAGCGGACGGGCGATCATGCCAACAGGGGGCGTCGGGGCGCGGTGCCGCGCTGGGGCCACGCCGGCCTCTGA
Source organism: uncultured candidatus Brocadiaceae bacterium (assembly GCA_964434535.1). GTDB lineage: Bacteria > Planctomycetota > Brocadiia > SM23-32 > SM23-32 > SM23-32. The sequence continues at coordinate 31,258 of CAYSWA010000012.1, forward strand.
CCCCTTTCCGGCGGGGCGTGCGCACCGGCCCTCTCGGCAGAAGGCCGCGTAGGATACCAGAACGGTCCGGGGCCTTCAAGTCAGCAGACCATGCCACAAAGCGTTGCCCGCTGTTCGGCAAGCACGGTTCAGTCGGTGATGTCGCCCAGGGCGTGGGCGATCTCCCGCGTGGCGGGGTAGAGACGGCGGTAGGCCGCGTAGAGCGCGTCGTAGAGCCCGGCACGATCGGGGTCGGGTTCGACGGTGCGCATCCGACCGACGCGCCTCGCCACCCCGACCGCTTCCGCGAACGAGCCGTATATCCCCGCCGCCATCCCGCCGAGCAGCGCCGCCCCGAGCGTGCCGGTCTGCTGGAACTCCAGCACGTGGAGCGTCCGCTGCAGGGCGTCGGCCTTGATCCGGTTCCACAGAGCGTTGCTCGTGCCCCCGCCGACGGCGCGGAGCTCGACGCCCTCTACCAGGTCGTCCACCCGCTCCAGCATGTCACGCAGGGAGAGGGCCGTCCCTTCCAGCGTTGCCCGCGCCAGCTCGGCGCGGCCCGTGGCGCGGGTCAGCCCGAAGAAGGCCCCCCGCGCTCGGGCGTCCCAGAGGGGCACGCGCTCGCCCTGGAGGTAGGGCAGGAAGATCAGCCCCCCGCAGCCCGGCTTGGCGCGCGAGGCCAGCTCGCTGAGGCGCTCCAGAGCGTCCGCGCCGCGGAGGCCGAGCAGGTCGCGCGCGCACCACTCGACGGCGACGCCGGCCGAGGTGTTCGCCCCGATCCCCATCCAGGTCCCGCGCGGCACATAGGCCGTGCACGCCCACCGCCGTCCGGTCGGCGGCTCACGCACGGGCAGGGCGACCGAGTCGGTCGAGCCGGCGATGTAGACGCAGGTCGCGCCGGGCAGCGCTCCGGCGCCCATCGCGCTGGTCGCCACGTCGCCGGCGCCGCAGGCGACCGGCGTGCCGGCGGCGAGGCCCGTCTCAGCGGCCGCTGCGCGCGAGAGGCGCCCCACCGCCTCGCCCGATCCGACCACGGCGGGGAGCTTCGCCGGGTCGACGCCGAGCGCCTCGCAGAGCGGCTCCGACCACCGCCAGGGATCGCCGATGTCGCCGAGGCCGGAGAGGCCGACCGTGGTCGGGTCGGTGACAAACTCGCCGGTCAAGCGCGCCGTCACGAACGTGTTGGCGAAGCCGACGGCGCGGGCGCGCCGGTAGAGCTCAGGCCGCTCGTCCCGCAGGTAGAGCACGCTGGAGGCGGCGGGCGTGCCGGGCATGAGCGCGTTGCCGGTGATGCGCTCGAACTGCTCGCGGCCGACGCTCTGTTCGATGGCCCGCACCTGCCTCAGGCTGCGGCGGTCGCAGTAGAGGATGGCGGGATGGAGGGCGCGGGCCTTCCCGTCGAGGGGCACCACGGTGGGGAAGAGGACCCCGACCCCGACGGCCGCCACCTCGGCGGGGGACAGGCGCGCCTGATCGCACGCTTCGCCAAGCGCGCCGAGGATGCCGCGCCACCACTGCCGCGGATCGCCCTCGACCCAGCCCGGCTGCGGCGCCTGGTTCTGGTGCACCGCGCGTCCGAGCCCGAGCAGCCGGCCCTCCGCCTCGAAGAGCCCGGCCTTCACGCCGGAGGTGCCCACGTCGATGCCGAGCAGGACCTGGCCCATCGCGCGCCCTCCAGAAAGGCGCCTCGCACGCCGACGCCCCGAGTATAACGGCGCATCGTGCGCTTTCAATGCCGGCGGTACGCGCTATAATGGCCCCGTAAGTGACGGGGGGGACGTCGTGGGCCGTGCAGGAGGTGGGCCGTGAGGAGCTTCTTTTGCGTGTTTGTGACGGTTGCCTGTGTCGGCGGGCTGGCCGTGGGCGCGGCCGGAGCGCCGCCCGGGTTCGAAGGATTCCCTTTCCGCATCCCGCCCGAGGGCCTGGTCGAGGGGACGGCTCCCGAGGCCCTGGCCCGGCCGGCGGCGCCCGCCGGGGCGGAGGGATTCGTGGCCGTGCGGGGCGACCGGTTCGTCCTCGCCGAGAGCGGCCGACCCGTCCGCTTCTGGGCCACGAACCTCTGCTTCGGCGGCTGCTTCCCGCCCCACGAGGTGGCCGAGCGGATGGCCCGACGCATGGCGACGCTCGGGATCAACTGCGTGCGCTTCCACCACATGGACGCCTCCACCTATCCCCGCGGCATCTGGCGGGGGAACGGCTGGGGCGACTTCCCCCACGAGGAGCTCGACCCCGAGGCGCTCGACCGGCTCGACTACCTGATCGCCCAACTGAAGGAGCAGGGGATCTACGCGAACCTGAACCTGCACGTCTCCCGCACCTACGGAGCGGCCGACGGCTTCCCGGAAGTGGGCGAGGGCGAGAGCGTCCCGAGCTACGGCAAGGGGGTCGATCACTTCTACCCGAAGTGCATCGAGGAGCAGAAGCGCTACGCCCGCATGCTGCTGCGCCACGTGAACCCCTACACGGGCAACGCCTACGCCGAAGAGCCCGCCGTGGCCATGGTCGAGATCAGCAACGAGGACGGGCTCCTGCACGAGTGGCGCGGCGGCGGCCTGGACCGCCTGCCCGAGCCCTACCGGCGCGAGCTGGCGCGGCAGTGGAACGAGTGGCTCGCCGAGCGCTACGGCTCGACCGAGGGGCTGCGCCGGGCCTGGTCGGAGGGCGCCGTCGAGGGCGACGAGCACGACCTGCTCTCGCGCCCCGAGGTGACCGACTTCCTCCAGGTTACCGGCGAGGCGTCGGCCACGTCCGAGCGCATCGAAGGCGCGGCCGGCGAGGAGATACTCAAGATCATCGTCCACAGGCCCGGCGCCGAGGGCTGGCACGTGCAGCACATCTGGCAGCCGGTCCGCCTCGAAAAGGACGTCGCTTACACCCTGCGCATGCGCATGCGCGCCAGCCGGGAGGCGCAGGTCAGCGTGGCCTGCCGCATGGCCTACGGGCCGTGGGGCAGCCTCGGCCTCTCGCAGGGCGTCGAGGTCGGCCCGCAGTGGCGGGACTACGAGTTCAGCTTCGTAGCGACCGAGACCGACGCCAATGCCCGCGTGGACGTTAGCGGGCTCTCGCAGGAGGACCTGACGCTCTGGCTGACGGGCATCGAGCTGGTCACGGCCTCCGTCGTCGGGCTGCCCGAGGGGCAGTCGCTCGGGCACGGCAGCGTGAGCTGGGCGTCGCGCCAGGAGCTGGCCGGCCGGACCGCGGCGGTCCAGCGCGACGTGGTGCTCTTCCTGCGCGAGACCGAGGTGGGCTACTGGTCCGAGATGCGCCGCTACCTACAGGAGGAGCTCGGCGTGCGGATGCCCGTCACCGGCACGGCCGTCGGCTTCACCACGCCGCAGATCGCCGCGGAGACGGCGGACTTCGTCGACTCCCACGCCTACTGGCAGCACCCCGGGTTCCCCGGCCGGCCGTGGGACGCGGAGAACTGGGTAGTGGGGCAGCGGGCGATGGTCAACGAGCCCCGGCGCTCCACCATCTCCTCGCTGGCGGCGCGCCGCGTCTTCGGGCTGCCCTATACGGTGACGGAATACAATCACGCCGCGCCGAACCGCTACGAGGCGGAGGGCTTTCCCCTGATCGCCGTCTACGGATCGTTCCAGGCTTGGGACGGGATCTTCGAGTTCGCCTACAGCCACGGTTCGAACTGGGAGACCGACCACTTCCACGGGTTCTTCGACGTGGCCGGCCACATGCTGAAGCTGGCGCAGTTCCCGGCCTGCGCCGACCTGTTCCTGAACCGCCGGGTGCCCCCGCCGCCGCGACTGGCCGCCGTGCGCCTGCCGCTGGAGCAGCGGCTGGCCATGATCTCGGTCGACTTCCGGGGCATCAACGCGCTCCAGGGCGCCGCCGATCCGCTGATCTGGCAGAAGGCGCTCCTCGGCGTCAGCGTCGGCGAAGGCCGCCCGGAGCCCCCGCCCGAGCCCGCCGGGCAGATGAGCTGGGCGCTCGAGGACGGGCGCGGTCTGCTCCGTTACGTGGGCGAGGGCTGCGCCGGGCTGATCGGCTTCGCCGCCGGCGAGACGGTCGGCGGCGGGGGCATCACGCTCGTGCCGGGCGCGACCTCGCTGGACGGCTTCTCGGCCGTCATGCTCAACAGCGTCGAGGGGCAGGCCCTCGGCGAGCCGGGCCGCTACCTGGTCACCGCCACGGCCCGCTGCGCCAACGAGGGTATGGTCTGGAAGCCGGACGGCCGCTCCGTCGGCCGGCAGTGGGGCCACGCGCCGACGCTCTGCGAGGGCGTGCCGCTCACCCTCGCCCTCGAGGGCGCACGCGCCGCCAGGCTCTACGCCCTCGGGCCGGACGGCACGCGGCGCCGGGAGGTGGCCGCCAGGCTGGAGGGGGGACGCCGGCTCTTCGAGGCCGGCCCGCGGTGGCAAACGCTCTGGTACGAGCTGGTGATCGAGTAGGCGCCTTACCGCCGCACGGGGGCGTGCAGTGCCGCAGGCTTGATTTGCGCGCGGCCTGGTGGTATCAATGGGCATTGTGATCGGGCCGTTTGGGTGTTGCCCGCGGCCTCGCTCAGGGCCCGCCGTCCACCACGCCGCACTGCGCGACAGGGAAGGACAGGATGACGATCCGATTCCGCTGCCCCCACTGCCGCCAGAAGCTGGGCGTGCCCGATTCCCTGGCGGGCAAGCACGGCCGGTGCCCCAAGTGCAGGGGGGCGGTCGACGTGCCGGCCGACTCGGCCGAGCAGCAGGCCGACCACACGCCCCGTCCCGCCGCCGCCCACCCACAGGTCGAGGCGTTCACCGAGGAGGAGCAGAGCCCCACGCCCTCCGATACCACGGTCTACATGGAGTCGACGCCCCGGCCGGGGCCGCGCCCGACTGAGCCGCCGCCGTCGGAGGACACGACCGGCCAGGCCGTGGTGGACACCGTCGCCGCGGCCGGGCTCGACGTGCCGACCCTGGAGGGCGAGCCGCAAGCGAAGGCCGGCTGGCTCCCCCGCGCGATGGTCGGGCTCGCCATGCTGGTGGTGCTGGTCGCCCTCGCCATACGTGGCTACTTCCTCTACGACCTGCGCTACGGGCCAACGGCGGCGCAGGCCGGGGCTGCGCAGACGTTCGTTACGCTGAGCATGGTCCTCGGCGCCCTCTCGGCGTTGGCCTGTCTCGGCATCCTGATCAGCGGGATCGCGGCGCTGCGGCTCAGCGAGATGGGGCGCAACTGGCTGATGATCACGATCATCGGCTACCTGCTGGTGCACCTGCTCTACGCCGGGCTGATCAACGTGCCGGCCCTCCATCCCCCCGGGGCGGAGGGGGGGTTCGACACGCGGGTGATGGAAGGGGTCTTCCTGGCCGGCGCCGTGCTGCTGCTGGCGGCGCCGCTGGTCTACCTCTGGCGGTTCGGGCGGCTCTGGGGGACCGGCAAGCCCGAGGCGATCGACGTGATCGACCTGGTGGACAGGCTGCTGAAGGAGGCGCTGAAGGCCCGCGCCAGCGACGTGCACTTCGAGCCCGGCTCCGACGGCGTCTCCGTCCGCTACCGCATAGATGGCGTCCTGCATCCCATCATCACCTACCCGACCACGATGCAGGATCGGATCGTATCGCGCGTGAAGGTGATGGGCCGGATGGACATCGCCGAACGCCGGCTGCCCCAGGACGGCGGGGCGACCCTCGCCGTGGGCAACAAGGGCGTGGACCTGCGCATCTCCACCGTGCCGTCCAACTACGGGGAGCGCGCCGTGATCCGCCTGCTCGACCCCGCCACCAGCATCTACGGGCTGGAGGGGCTCGGGATGGGCCCCGACCTGCTGCCCAAGATGGACGCGATCATCGAGAGCCCGCACGGCGTGTTCTTCTGCACGGGGCCGACCGGCTCGGGCAAGACCACCACCCTCTACGCCGCCCTGCTGCGCGTGAACGCCGGCGAGCGCAACGTGCTGACCGTCGAGGACCCGGTCGAGTACCAGCTGCCCGGCATTAGCCAGCTCCCCGTGGGCAAGAAGAAGGGGATGACCTTCGCCTCGGGCCTGCGCTCGATGCTGCGGCAGGACCCCGACGTGATCATGGTCGGCGAGGTGCGGGACACCGAGACGGCCGACATGGTCATCCGTGCCGCCCAGACCGGCCACCTGGTGCTGAGCACGCTGCACACCAACGATTCGGCCGGCGCGGTCACCCGCCTGCTGGACCTGGAGATCGAGCCGTTCCTGCTCGCCTCGACGCTGACCGGCGTGCTCGCCCAGCGCCTGGTGCGGCGCGTCTGCCCCGACTGCGGCGAGCAGTACGAGCCGGGCCAGGAAGAGGTGGAGCGGCTCGGCTTGGCCTTCAAGCCGGGCATGCAGTTCCGCCGCGGCCGCGGCTGCGTGCGCTGCCTCAGCACCGGCTATTACGGCCGCATCGGCCTGTTCGAACTGCTGATGGTAGACGACGCGATCCGCGAGCTGATCATGGAGAAGTCCGACGCCTGGGCTGTGCGTAAGGCGGCACTGAGCCACGGCATGATCTCGCTGCGGGAGGAAGGCGCCCGCAAGGTGGCCCAGGGCATCACCTCCTCGGCCGAAGTCTGGCGGGTCATCCGCGGCACCGTCTATGACGACGAGGGGCGGAGCTCCTCGGCTTGACAGGGCCGTTGCGGGGACGTAGAATCGCCGATGGACCGGGGCGGTTAGCTCAGTTGGCTAGAGCGCCAGCTCGACACGCTGGAGGCCACTGGTTCGAGTCCAGTACCGCCCACCACCTTCCCCCGCGGCGCCCCCGCCTTTGACACGCCCCCGGTGCTCCGGTACGCTCGCTTGCAGGGGTATCTACCACGAAGAAGGAGGCAGAGGTGAATCCCGAGTTGAACGAAGCGCTCCAGAAGGCGCGCAAGCTGGAGATGGACGGCATCGAGTTCTACACCCGGGCTGGCCGGGAGTGCAGCGCCGCATCGGGCACGCGGATGTTTGAGTCCTTCGCCGCTGACGAGCGGCGCCACCTGAAGATCGTCAGCGACGTGGCCGAGGGGCTCGGGGTCGATGTCTCCGGCCAGCCGACGCCGCGCGAGTCGATACGCACGATCTTCTCGGAGGCCGCCGAGAAGATGGACGATTACGTCGAGAGCACGGCCGACGAGAGGGACGCCGTCCGGGTGGCCCTGGGCATGGAGACCGAGAGCTACGAGCTCTACAAGGACGCCGCCGCGCGCGCCTCCGACCAGACCACGCGCAAGCTGATGGAGCGCCTCGCGCTGGAGGAGAACCAGCACTACGAGATGCTCAACAACACGCTGGAGTACATGGAGGCGAACGAGAAGTGGTGGCTCTGGCGGGAGGGCGGCCTCCTGACCGGCGACCGCAGCTCGATCGGCATGGAGTAGCACGCGCGGAAGCTGCCGCGCGGGACCTGGCCGGGCCCTGGCGCCGCCCCGGCGCGGCGCAGGGCCCGCGTTCCTTGCGCGCGGGAGGCCGGCGTCCTGATTGGCACGCCGGTTGCACCTCTTCCCCTCGCTGTATCGCAACGATGCAGGTGCGTGAAGACGGCGCCGTGACCGTCCGTGCGGGTGGAGGGGCCGCGAGGTAGGGCGGGGCGCCGCTGTGCCTATGCCACGTCAGGATGGCCACGCCGATGGACGTTGAGACGCCGGCCCCGCAGGGCGAGGCGGCGCCGACCGAGGACGAGCTCTTCCCGGTCCCGCTGGCCGTTATGCAGCCGGGGACGCTCGCGCCGGTGGACCTCTACATCCGCTTCCACGACCCCCCGCAGGTCATCCTCTACAAGAAGGCCCGTTCGCCCCTGCCCGAGGAGAACCGCGAGCGCCTGGTTGAGCACGGCGTGCGCGAGCTCTACCTGAGCAAGAAGGACCAGAAGGCCTATCACGAATACGTCGAGGAGAACATCCAGGCGATCGTCCGCGACGACCTGCTGCCCCCCGACAAGGCGTCCGAGCTGGTCTACGAAAGCTCCTCGCGGGTGATGGCCGAGACGTTCGAGGAGCCCCGCTCCGGTCGCAACATGCAGCGCGCCCACCGGATGGTCGACGTGACCGTCCGCTCGATCCTGAAGGACCCCGAGGCGCTCTGGCACATGGCCCAGATCGCCACGCACGACTACTACACCTACACGCACTGCGTGCACGTCTGCGCCTTCCTTGTGAGCGCCGCGCGCGACGTGCTCGGCATCACCGACCGCGAGCCGCTCCAGCAGATCGGGCTCGGCGCCATCTTCCACGACATCGGCAAGGCCCAGATCCCCGACGCCATACTGAACAAGCCGGGCAAGCTGACCTGCGAGGAGTTCGAGACGGTCAAAAAGCACCCGACGCTCGGCGTGGCCATCGTGAGGCACGACCGCAAGATGCCCCGAGCCTCCCTCCAGATCATCCGCAGCCATCACGAACACTTCGACGGCTCCGGCTACCCCCACGGGCTGGCCGGCGAGGGGATCGACCGGATCAGCCGCCTGGCCACGGTCATCGACGTATACGATGCGCTCACCACCGAGCGCCCCTACGCGCGCGCCCGCCAGCCCTACAAGGCCCTGGAGCTGATGCTCGGCGGCATGGCCGAGCAGTTCGACGCGCGCGTGCTGCGCTCGTTCGTGCGGTTCCTCGGCCCGCGGCAGTGCCGGGAGGAACTGCGCGCCCGCTGGAAGGAAGCCCTGGGCCGGATCGGGCTGGACAGTCTCATCCACGCCCGCGCGCCGGCCTGAGGGCGGCGCTGCGGAAGCTGCCGGCGCGGCGCGCCCCGGGGTTCACTGACGGGAGCGGCTCAGCGCTCGCGCTTGCCGCGGTCGGCGCGTCGGCTCTCGCGGTCCTGCTGCTCCAGCTTGCGCTGGAGCTTCTCCATCTTCTGCGCCAGCCAGCCCTTCTGCTTGGGCCCCGTGGCGGGGCGGGAGGCGCGCCGGGCCTTCTTGGCGGCCTTGTCGACCGGCGTCAGCTCGATCTCGGCGGACTTGCGCTCGATCAGCCACCGCTCCAGCGCGCCGATGGCCGTGCTGGTGGTGAAGTAGAGCACCAGCCCGCTCGGCATCCGGTAGAGCACGACCGTGAGGAAGATCGGCATGAACTTGAGCATCATCTGCTGCTGTTGCTGCTGGGCGGAGCCGGAGGGCTGGCTCATGAACTTCTGGTTCAGGTACATGACCACGCCCATCAGGATCGGCAGCAGGTTGAACTCGTTCTCCAAAAACGGCAGGTAGAGGGGCAGGCGGAACAGGACGTCGGGCCGGCTCAGGTCCGAGATGTAGAGGAAGCCGGCGTGGCGCAGCTCGATCGCCGCCCGCAGCGCGCCGAACAGCGAGATCAGGATCGGCATCTGCAGCAGCATCGGCCAGCAGCCGCCCAGGGGGTTGGCGCCGTACTTCTTCCACAGGGCGAACTGCTCCTGGGTGAGCTTCTCCTTGTCGTCGGCGTATTTGCGCTGCAACTCGGCCAACTGAGGCTGGAGCTTCTGCATCTTGACCATGCTGAGCTGGCTCTTGCGCGTCAGCGGGTGCAGAAGCGTGCGCACGAACACCGTCAGCACCAGGATGGCGATCCCGTAGTTGGGCACGACGGCGTGCACGCCGCTCAGCACCGCCAGGGCCATGCGGCTGATCGTCGGCAGCAGGCCGTACTCGACCAGGCCGGGCAGCCCGGCGTCGTAGGCGGCGAGCACCTCGTCATCCTTCGGGGCGCCGATCATCCGGTAGCGCAGCGTGACGCTGCCGCCGGGCTCCAGGTCCTGCCGGGCCACGTTCAGCGCCACGGTCGCGTTCTGGCGCGCCAGCTCCCTGCGGTTCACCTTCGGGTTGAGCGTCTCCGCGCCCCAGCGGCCCTCGGCGGCCAGGATGTCCGAGTCGGTGACCGCGCGCGAGGTGACGGTCTCCACCCACGAGCGGTCCTCCGGCTCGGTGATCGCCACGAAGTAGTGGTTGACGAGCCCGGCCCATGCGATCTCGGCCGACTCGTTGACCTGGGGCCCCTTTTTGAGGATGTCGCGGGGGTTGACCTTGGCGACGTCGTAGCGGCCGGGCCCCTCGTATATGCCGACGCGCGTGCCCAGGTAGCGGGGGTCGGACGACTCGCGCTCGATGCCCGCCGGGCCCCTCAGGGCACCGGTGAACTGGCAGGGCACCTCACCCGCGTTGGTCAGCTCCAGCTGCGCCGAGTAGCTGTAGCTGTCCGGGTCCATGACGACGAGCTTGCGCACGCGCAACGCGTGTCCCCTGCCGCTGCGTATCGTCCCTTCGAAGGCGAGCTCTCGCTCGCCCGCCTCGATAAGCTCATAGACGAGCGAATCGGCGACCACGTCCAGCTCGCGCAGCTTGCCGGCCTGGTCGGCGTCGAGGAAAGTGACCCGCTCCAGCGTGTCGCTGTAGAGCCCTTCCTGGAACTCCTGGAGCAGGGCCAGGCGGGGGCGGGCGCCCTTCAGCTTGTAGGGCGCCCGGTAGCGGTCGGTCAGGTACTCCAGCCGCACCAGGGAGGCGCCCCGTGTGCTCCAGATCGTGCGGATCAGCTCGTTGGCGGCCTCGGCCCGTTGCGGCTCGGGCTGGGGCTCGGCCGCCGGCGGGGCGGGCCCTTCGGGGGACGGTGCGGGCGGCGCCTCGGCGGGCGGCAGGGGGGCCGGCGGGGCCTGATCAGGCGGCGCCTCGGCGGCCGGCTCCTCCCGGCGGGGCGCCGGCCTGGCCGGCCGGCGGGCGCCAGGCGCCGGTCGGAACAGGAAATAGCTGGCCGCCCACCAGCCGATCAGCACGACGGCTGCGAAGACCAGGAACTGGGCGAACGTCTTCTTGTCCAAGCGCTATCTCACCACGAGTGGCGGCCGGAGGTGCCTGCGCAGCTCCCGGCCTTCGTGGCCTCCGTAGTTGATTGCCCGCGATTGGTGTGCGGCGATACGCCCCCCTGCGCCCGCGCGGAACCGCCTACCGTCCCTCGAGCAGCCGCTCGGCCAGGTAGGGGTCGAGCTGGGGGATGGCCCTCACCTTGCGCGCCGTGGTCTCCACGCGGTAGTCCACCTTGCGGAAGACGACGCGGCTGCCGTCGAACAGCACGTAAGAGGCCCGCTTGTCCCCGTCGCGCGGCTGGCCCACGCTGCCTACGTTGACGATGGTCTTCTTGCTGACCAGGTGATAGCGGTAGTTGACCTCCTGGGGGGTGAGGTAGATCATGTCCTGGGTCCATATGCCGGGCACGTGGGTGTGGCCGCAGAAGCAGAGCCAGTCGATCATCTCGAGGATGGAGCGCAGCTTGTCGGGCCGGTAGATGTCCCTCGGGTAGAGGTACTCGGCGACGGGGTCGCGGGGCGTGCCGTGCACGTAGAGGACGTCGTCCTCCTGGTGGGTCATCTCCAGGCTGTCCAGGAAGTCCCAGCGGGCCAGGTTCTGCTCTCGCTCGTCGTTGAGGGGGCTGAGCTGCTCGCGCGTCCAGTCGATGGAGCCGCGGGCGCGGGCGTTGAAGTTGGCGCCCTCGAACTCGGTCAGCAGGGCGTGCTCGTGGTTGCCGCGCAGGGCGAAGCTGAAGCCGACCGCCAGGTCGATGCATTCCTTGGGGTTCGGCCCGTAGCCCACGAAGTCGCCGAGGCAGACCACCTCGTCGGCGCCCTGGCTCTCCATGTCGGCCAGGACCGCCTGGAAGGCCTCCAGGTTGGCGTGGATGTCGGAGATGATCGCTTTCACGCGCGCGCACCCTTCTGCCCGCCGCTAAGGGCCTTCGGAGCCGGACGGCTCGTCGCCCTCGACCGGCACGGCCTCAGCCACCAGCATCACGGGAATGCCGTCCCGCACGGGGTAGCCCACCGCGCAGCGGGTGCAGACCAGCAGGTCGCCCCGTTCCTGGACGGATTCGTGGCATGACGGGCAGACCAGGAGTTCGAGCAGGCCCTCGTCCACGCCCGATTCGGACGGCTCTTCCTGTGCGTTCTCGTGCGCCATATCAGGAGCGAGGCATCCTAACAGAATCGCCGGCCGGCTTCAACCGAGCCCACGCGCCCGCGCAGGCCCGCCAGGCGGCCCTGCGGAGGCCGGCAAGACGGCCTTCGGGGCCTGCCTCAGGCCGCCTCGCGCAGGGAGAGGCGGATCTGCGCCGCGCCCCCGCGCCCGTCCTCCACGTGGACCGCGCCGCGCCGGAACAGCTCCAGGATCGCCAGGAACACGCCGATGATCCGCGCCCGATCGCGGGCGGTGCGAAAGAAGTCCAGGAACGCCACGGGCCCCCCGGCCTCGCGCAGCGCGGCGAGCACCTCCTCCACGTAGACGCTGACCGGCACGTCGCTGTGGACGATCTCCGCCGGCCGGCTCAGCCGCGTCTGCTCGACGACCTCGGCGAACGCGGCGATCAGGTCCCAGACGGCCAGGTCCTCCAGCAGCGCCTCGGGGTCGGGCTCCTCCTCGGCGTCGCCCCTCGCCGGCGGGCGGGCGAACCGCACGCGGCGCTCCCGGGCGCGGCCCTCCAGGTGGTCGGCGGCCTCCTTGAACTCTTTGTACTCGATCAGCCGGCGCACGAGCTCGGCGCCGGGGTCTTCCTCCTGCTCGTCTTCGTCCCGCTCGGCCGGGGGCAGCAGCGTCTTGCTCTTCATCTCGGTCAGCGTGGCGGCCACGACCAGAAACTCGGCGGCCACGTTCACGTCGAACAGCTCCATGGCGCGGATGGCGGCCAGGTAACGCTCGGTGATGCGGGAGACGGCGACCTGGAAGATGTCCACCTCTTCCTGCTTGATCAGGTGGAGCAGCAGGTCGAGCGGCCCGCTGAAGACCTCCAGCTCCGCGCGGAACTGCTCAAGGGTGACCGGCGGGTCGCCCGTGCGGTGCTCAGGCTCAGCGTGCATGCGTGCTCCGTTCTCAGCCTATGCCCGTGAGGAGACGCGCCACCGTGATCGAGGGCACGAAGACCACCATCCCGATGACCCCCGGCATGAGGAAGATCACGGCCAGCAGGATGAACATCCCGTAGCGGTTGAAGGAGCGGTACTTCACCAGCGCCTCGTAGGGCAGGAGGGCCTCCACGATGTGGTGGCCGTCCAGCGGCCCGAGGGGGATCAGGTTGAAGATGGCGAGCATCACGTTGACCGCCGTCAGCCAGAAGAGGAACTCAACGGCCATGCTCTCCTGAAGCAGGCTGACCGGCAGCAGGGCGACCATGAGCCGCAGGCCCACGCCGACGACGACGGCCTGCGAGAGGTTCGCCGCCGGGCCGGCCGCGCTGGTGATGAGCGAGCCGCGGGCCGGGTCCCGGAAGTTGTTCGGGTTGATCGGCACGGGCTTGGCCCAGCCGAAGCGCAGGAAGATGGGCACGATGATGGTGCCGATCGGGTCGATGTGCGCCAGCGGGTTGAGCGTGACCCGGCCGTGGCTGCGCGGCGTCGGGTCGCCCATCAGGTCGGCGCTGTAGGCGTGGGCGAACTCGTGCCAGGTCAGCGCCGGCAGGATGATGAGCAGGCGCAGCACGATCTCTTCTATGCTCGGTATGCCGATCATGGTTCACCGCAGCGGACGGTCGCGCTTCCCGGGGGCCTCAGTCGGCCCGGGGCGTGAGTTGCCGTTCGATCAGGTCGCAGAGCAGGTGGATGACGGTGGCGTGCGCCTCCTGGACGCGCGGGCTGCTCTGGCCCGGCACCACGAGGGCCAGCTCGCAGCAGGCGGCCATGGCCCCGCCGTCGCGCCCGATCAGCCCGACGGTCAGCGCCCCGCGCCGGGCGGCCTCCTCCATGGCGCGGTTCACGTTGGCGGAGTTGCCGCTGGTCGAGATGCCGAGCACGGCGTCGCCCCGGCCGACCAGCGCCTGCACCTGGCGCACGAAGACCTCTTCCATGCCGAAGTCGTTGCCCACGGCCGTCAGCACGCTGGTGTCGGTGCTCAGCGCCACGCAGGCGAGGGGCCGGCGCCCCTCTATCAGGAAGCGCCCGACCATCTCGCCGGCCATGTGCTGGGCGTCGGCCGCGCTCCCTCCGTTGCCGAGGGCGTAGAGCGTGCCGCCGGCCTCCAGCGCCTCGGCCAGGCGCCGGCCGATCTGCTCGATCAGCGCCGCCTGCTCGATCAGCCCCTCGTGCAGGGAGATCGTCTCGCGGATGGCCGCCTCAATCCGATCCTTCATGGCCGCGCGCGATCCTCTCGATCAGGTCCGTGGTGGAGAAGCCCTCAACCTCGGGCGCCAGCTTCACCTCGCCGCCGTAGGACTGGACCAGCTCGTGGCCGACCACGCCCTCGACCGTGTAGTCCCCGCCCTTGACCAGCACGTCCGGGCGCACCTGTTCGATCAGGGGCAGCACGCTCTGCTCGTCGAAGAGCACCACGTAGTCCACGTCGGCGAGGGCCGCCAGGATCCGGCCGCGCACCTCCTCGCAGTTGACCGGCCGGGCGGGCCCCTTGAGCGCGCGGGCGGAGGCGTCGCTGTTCAGCCCCACGATCAGCACGTCGCCCTGGGCGCGGGCGTAGCTGAGCAGCCGCGCGTGGCCGAGGTGCAGCAGGTCGAAGCAGCCGTTGGTGAAGGCGATCCTGCGCCCTTCGGCGCGGAGGCGCTCGGCGAGCGACTCGATCTGCTCGCGGGGCACGATCTTGCGCAGGCCCGGCTCGGCCTCGGCGCGCATGGCGGCCACGATCTCGGCGCGCGGTATCGGCGCCACCCCGTGCAGGCCGACCTCAAGCCCCGCCGCGAAGTTGGCCAGCCGCACGGCCGTCGGGTAGTCGGCCCCGCAGGCCCGCGCGAAGGCCAGCGCGGCGGTCACCATGTCGCCGGCGCCGGTGATGTCGGCCACCTCGCGCGCTCGCGTGCCCACGTGCCCTTCCTCGCCGTCGGCGGTGGCGAAGTACATGCCGTCGCGGTCCAGCTTGACGACGGCGGCCTCCAGATCGAGCCTCTCCAGCAGGGCGCGGGAGGCGCGGCGGTAGTCGGCCTCGCACGCCAGCGTCAGGCCGGTGGCCGTCTCGGCTTCGTAGCGGTTCGGCACCACACAGGCGGCGCCGCGGTAGGGGGTGTAGTCCTCGGTCAGCTCGGGGTCGACGATGGCGGGCAGCCCGCGCTCGCGGGCCTCCTGAAGGATCTGGCGGACCGTGGCGCCGGCGAGCAGGCCCTTGCCCATGTCCTGTACCACGAGCAGCTCGGCCCCTTCCATCGCCGAGCGCGCGGCGCCGAGCACGGCTTCGGCCTCCTCCTCGTCCAGATGGTCGGTCACCTCCTCGTCGACGCGCACGATCTGCTGGAGCGCCCGCCCGGCGGAGTGCACGTAGCCGAGGTAGCGCGTCTTGGTGGCGGTGGGCCGCCCGCGGGAGGCGACCAGGGCGTCGGTCTCCATGCCGGCGGCGGCCACGTGGTCGCGCAGCGCCCGGCCGGCCGCGTCCTCGCCGATCAGCCCGACCGGCGTGACGCGCGCCCCGAGCGCGGCGAGCATCGCCGCCACGTTCCCCGCGCCGCCGGTGCGCTGCTCCCGCCGCTCGACCCGCAGCACGGGGATCGGGCCTTCCTGGGAGATGCGCGAGACGCCGCCCCAGACGTAGATGTCCAGCATCATGTCGCCGACCACGGCGACCTTCGGCCGGCCGGCGCTCTGCAGGAACTGGTCCAGGCGTTCGTCCATGCGGGCCGTTGGGGCTCGGGTTCAGTCGGCGATGGATTCCTGCACGTCGATCAGCGTGCGGGCGCTGGCGCGTAGCGCCTCGCGCTCGTCCTCGGGCAGCTCGGCCAGCAGTTGCCGCTCGACGCCGCCGACGATGCGCTCCAGCACCTGGCCCATGATGGAGCGGCAGATGCGGCTGTTGCGGTGGATCAGGTCCGGGCGCGACTCGCCCGGCTCCTGGGCGGCGCCCGCGCCGACGATCACCACCTTCACGCCGTTGCCCTCGGAGGCCGCCACCGGCCATCTCCTGCACAGGGGAGAGCCTGAATGATAGGGCAAACGGCGAGGGGGAGTCAATCAGCGCTCCGGCACGAACCAAACGCAGAGGCCGCGGAGAACGGCACGGACTAACAGGCATGCATCCCGAGCGGCCCGGTCGGAGCCGCGAGGGATTCCCCTGCCCCGTCGTGCCTGTGCGGTGCAGCGCACGGCGAATGCGCCGACTTCCCGGCCGTGCCCCCGAACCGGTCACCCTCAGGCGCGCTGGACGTTGACGGCCCGCGGGCCCTTCTCGCCCGTGGTGATCTCGAAGGTGACCTTGTCGCCCTCTTCGAGCGTCTTGAAGCCGTCCATCATCACGGCGCTGTAGTGGACGAACACGTCCTCGGCGCCGTCGTCCTGCTCGATGAACCCGAAGCCCTTCTTGTTGTCAAACCACTTCACTGTACCTTCCGGACACACTTCAGCGGCACCTCCAGATAGAGCCCGAGCCCGTTCGCCGGAGCCGGCGGGGGCGGTGATGACGTGAGCAATATAGGCTCAAGGGCGGGTCCTGTCAAGACCGAAAACGCCGTATCGGGCTCCTCAGCGGCCCCCGCCCGCCGCCTCCGTAAGGCGCTCACGGGCCGCTTCGAGCCGCGCGGAGTCGGTGACGGGGCCGCCGGTCTCGGCGTCGCTCAGGAAGAAGACGTCCTGGGCGAGGTTGCCGCGGGTGCGCACGCGCGCCAGCTCGATGTTCATCCCGAGTGCGCCGAGCGTGGCGGCGAGGTCGAAGAGCAGCCCCGGCCGGTCGCGCGCGACCACGTTCAGCACGGTGAAGCGTCCGCCGGGCTCGCGCTCGTAATGGATGCCGGTCAGCGTCCGGCGCGAGGAGAAGCCGGCCTCCCCCCGGGCCGCTTCGGTGCGCTCGCGGACGGCGCCGGTCACGTCGAGCCCCCCGCGCAGGGACTCGATCAGGTCCCGCTCGACCCCCTGCCAGCAGGCCGGATCCGGGTTGATCGGCCCGGCGCCGGCCCGGACGGTGAATCGGTCCAGCACCGTGCCGTCGGCCAGCGTGAAGGCCGTCGCGCTCTCGATGTCCAGGTCGTTGTAGGTGAAGACGGCGGCGATCTGCGAGAAGCGCGCGGGCACGTCGGAGGTGCAGACCCAGACGGCGGCGTCGTGCTCTCCCACGTCCCAGGCCATCGCCGCCGGCTCGGTGCGCGTCCGCTCCAGCAGCTCCAGGTGCTCCAGGGCATCGGCCGGCGCGACCTCGTTCTTGTAGAGGTCCGGCAGACGGCGCAGGAACTCCTGCGCTTCCTCCTCGCGGCCGGCCTGCTGTGCCAGCTCGGCGAACTCGCGTTCGAAGTATGCCGCCGTCGCCACGGGCGCGTAGTGCGGCAGCAGCCGGGCCATCAGCGTCTGGTAGAGCTCGAAGAGGCCGGCGTCGCGCCAGCCGAACCAGCCCAGGGGCCCCGCCGCGCGGGCGTGCGCGTAGCTCAGCAGGTAGAGCGTGCGCAGCCGCCCCGCGCCGCCGATGCGCCGGCACAGCGCGTCCGGGGCGTCGGGGGCGTCCTGCCGGGCGGCGTTCCACAGCGTCTCGGCGTTCTCCAGCAGGAAGGCGAGCTCGTCGCGGCCGGCCCGGTCCAGTCCGATGCGTTCGCCCACCTCGGCCGCCAGCCCGGCCGGGCCGGGGGCCTCCACGTCGTGTAGCAGCAGCGCCAGGCGCAGCAGTTCCGGCCGGCCGACCTGCTCCAGCGCGTGGCGCTGTGCCAGCTCGGAGCGCTCTGCCGTGTGGCCGAGCTCGTCGACGACGCGGAGGGCCTCGACGGCGTGCTCGTCGAGCGTGTGATCCCGCGCCCGCTCGGGGTCGATGGCGTGGACCAGCGCGGCCAGCTCCGGCAGGTAGGACTGGAGCAGTCCGCAGTCGCGCATCCACCCGATCCGCTCGGCCACGCCGACGCTGCCGGCCAGCAGGTCCATGAACTCGCGCCCGACCTGCGGGTCGCCGCCGAACTCCTCGTCGACCAGCTCCAGGTGATCGGCGACCTGGCCGAGCAGCTCCTGGCTGACCGGCAGGTGGCGACGCTGGCTGAGCCGGAACAGGCTCATGAGCCGGGCGGCGTCCTCGCCGGGCGCGAAGGCGGGCTCGGAGCCGCTGTAGATCAGCCCGTCCACCTCGACGAAGCCCTCGCCGAGCTCGCGCCGGCCCGGGGCGGCGCTGCGCCGCCAGGCCACGCGGTGCACGTGCACGAACCGCTCGCGCAGCGCCCTGAGCAGCCGCGCCACCGGGACGGTGTGGGCGAAGAGGGCTTTCATCAGCTCCGCCGCCGCGCGCCCCTCCTCTGCGCCGCCGAAGCCAAGGTGCCGGGCCACGAGCGGCTGGGCGGCCCGCTGGAGCACGTCCGAGCCGTCGCCGAGCGCGAAGTGGAGCCGATTGCGGGCCCGCAGGACGAAGTCGGTTGCCTCACCGAACGCCTCGAGCTCCTCGGCGCTGAGCAGGCCCTCGCCCGGCCCGTCCGGCGCGGCGGCCACGGCGGCGTCGACCATGCGGGCGGTGCCGATGTCGCGCAGGCATCCGGCGCCGTCGCGCAGGTTCGGCTCGGTGCAGTAGGGCGAGCTGGTCAGCGGGTCCCGGCGCGAGAGCGCCTCGGTGAGGACCTCCTCCCCGAAGCTGCCCCAGCACTCGGCCAGAAAGCGCTGCTGCACCGCCTCAGCGAACTGCGCGTAGAGGGCGCGCTCGCCGGCTACCAGGCGCGTCTGGAGCATCGAGAGCGCGGCGACGCTGTCTTCGGCCATCAGATCTACGGCCTCGCCCACGGTGCGGGCGACGGCCGCCGCCCGCCAGCCGGCCCGGCGGAGCACTTCGGCCACCTCGGCCGCGAGCGCGGCTGGCGGCGCGGGGTCCCGGCCCTCGTGCAGCAGCAGAAGCCGGACGGTGCTGCCCGGGCACATCTGGCCGCGCCCGTATCCGCCGGTCGCCACCCAGGCCGTGCCCGGGCGGGCGGGATCGGCGCCGAGCCCCTCGATGGCCCGGGCGACCACGTCGTCGCAGGCCGCACAGAGGAAGCGGCTGCACGGCACTCCGCACTCATCGCGGCCGAAGCCCGCCTCGGCCGCTTCGAGCAGGCGGCGGCGCAGCTCGCCGAGCGCGGCGGCCAGGGCCGGCGCGTCGCCCGCCTCGACGCCGGCCATGCACTGCGCCATCCACTCACGCAGCGCCTCGGTGTCCGGTCTCTGCGGCACTTTCATCCCTCCCGTTGTGCGGACGCGGCCCGCTGGCACCCCTCGGCGATGCGGGCGACGGAGTCGAGCACGTAGTCGGGCTGCACCTCGAGCGCGCCGAGCTCGTCGGCCGCGGTGACGCCGCTGAGGACGAGGACGGCCTTCAGCCCGGCCCGCCGCGCCATCAGCACGTCGGTCTCGGGCCGGTCGCCGACCATGGCGCACTCGGCGGCCTCCAGGCCGATGATGTCGAGCGCCTCCCGCAGCATGATCTGCGACGGCTTGCCGACGATCGGCTCGACCTTGCGGCGCGTGCACGCCTCGATGGCGGCGATCATGCAGGCGGCGTCGGGCAGGTCGTAGCCGGGCATGGGGCAGGTGCGGTCCGGGTTGGTGGCGATCAGGTCGGCCCCGTGCAGCGAGGCGCGGTAGGCGATGTTCAGCTTGCGGTAATCAAAGGTGCGGTCGAAGGCGACCACGACGACGTCGATCTGCTCGGGGTCCTCGCTGATGCGCAGGCCGTGGTCGAGCAGCTCCTTGACGACCGGCTGCTCGGCCACGGGGAAGCACCGGGCGGCGGGCTTCTCCCGGCTCAGGTAACGGGCCAGGACGAGCGCGGAGTTGATCACCTCGTCCACCTCGCAGGGGATGCCGAGGCGGTTCAGCTTCTCGGCGTACTGCTCGCGCGTGCCGATCGGCTTGTTGCTGACGAAGGCGACCTTCCTGCCCAGTTCGCGCAGTGCGCCCACGGCCTCAGCGGCCCCGGGTATCCGCTCCTCGCCGACGTAGAGCGTGCCGTCCAGGTCGAAGATGAAGCCGGCGGTCTCCTCGATCAGGACGCGAGCCGCATCGGCCCCGGTGGCGGGAACGTTCCCGGTCATCACGGTCCTTACGCTGAAGTGCTGAGCAGGGGCTTGAGGGCCCGTGCGGTGTAGGAGTCCTCGGCGGCGGCCACTTCCTCGGGCGTGCCGGCGACGACCACGCGGCCGCCCTCCTCGCCGCCCTCCGGGCCGAGGTCGATAATGTAATCGGCGTTCTTGATGACTTCAAGATTATGCTCGATGATCACGAGCGTGTTGCCCATGTCGGCCAGGCCGTGCAGCGTGCGCAGGAGCTTCGTCACGTCGTCGAAGTGGAGGCCCGTGGTCGGCTCGTCCAGGATGTAGACCGTCTGGCCGGTCGAGACCTTCCCCAGCTCGCGGGTGAGCTTGATGCGCTGGGCCTCGCCGCCGCTCAGGGTCGGGCTCGGCTGGCCGAGGGTCAGGTAGCCGAGCCCCACGTCGCGCATGGTGCGCAGCCGGCGCTCGACCGAGGGGTAGTTGCGGAAGGAATCGAGCGCCTCCTCCACCGTCATCGCGAGAACGTCGGCGATGTTCTTGCCGTTCAAGGTCACCTGGAGGGTCTGCTCGTTGTAGCGGCGCCCGTGGCATTCCTCGCAGCTCACGCGCACGTCGGGCAGGAAGCTCATCTCGATCTGCTTCTGGCCCAGGCCCTGGCAGGCGGGGCAGCGGCCCTCCTTGTTGTTGAACGAGAAGCGCCCGATCCCGTAGCCCCTCACCCTGGCCTGGCGGGTGGCGGCGAAGGCGCGGCGCACCCCGTCCAGCACCCCTGAGTAGGTGGCCGGGCAGGAGCGGGGCGTGCGCCCGATCGGGCTCTGGTCGATCTGGAGGACGCGGTCCACCTGCTTCACTCCTCGCAGGGAGCGGTGGGCGCCGGGCCGCTCGCGCGCGGCGTGCAGCCGCCGGGCCAGCGCGCGGTAGAGGATGTCATTGACCAGCGTGCTCTTGCCGCTGCCGCTCACCCCCGTCACGCAGCAGAGCACGCCGAGGGGGAAGATGACGTCGATGTCCTTCAGGTTGTGTTCGGCGGCCCCCCGCAGCCGCAGGGAGCGGGTCCTGCGCACCGGCCGGCGCTCCTGCGGCAGGGGCACGGCCTTGCGCCCGCGCAGGTAGTCGGCGGTCAGCCCCTCGCTCGAGGCGACCATCTCCTGCAGCGGGCCGTTGAAGACGACGCGCCCGCCGGCCCGCCCCGCGCCGGGGCCGAGGTCGAGCACCCAGTCGGCCCGCCGGATCGTCGCCTCGTCGTGCTCGACCACCAGCACCGTGTTGCCCGCGTCGCGCAGGTCTTCCAGCGAGTCGAGCAGCCGCGCGTTGTCGCGGTGGTGGAGGCCGATGGACGGCTCGTCCAGCACGTAGAGCACGCCGGTCAGGCCGCTGCCGATCTGGGTGGCGAGCCGGATGCGCTGGAACTCGCCCCGGCTCAGCGTGTTGGCCCGCCGCTCCAGCGTCAGGTAGTGCAGGCCCACGTCGAGCATGAAGCCGAGGCGGCCGACGACTTCCTTGGCGATGGGGGCCGCGATCTTCGCCCGCGCGCCCTCGAAGGAGAGTTCTTCAAAGAACGCCAGCGCGTCCCGCACGCTCAGGGCGGTCAGCTCGCGGATGCTCAGGCCGCCGACGGTGAAGGCGAGCGCCTCCGCCCGCAGCCGCGCGCCGCCGCAGGCGGGGCAGGTGTCCTGGCTGATGTACTTGCGGAGCCGCCAGCCGGCCGAGGACGGTCCTTCCTCAAGCAGCGCCTCCAGTGAGGGGACGACGGCCTGGTCGGTCGGGATGCCGGTCATCTCCTCCAGGCCCTCGCCGAAGATCAGCGCCCGCCTCTTGCGGGCGGGGATGCGGCGGTAGGGGCGGTCGGGATCGATGTCCAGCGCCTCGCTCAGGCGTTCCAGCATGCGTTCGAAGCGCCGGCCCGCCCGCCCGCCGGTCTGCGACCACGCGGTGAGGGCCCCCTCGGCGATGCTCAGCGACCTGTCGGGCACGATCAGCCCTTCGTCGAAGGAATCGACTGTGCCGAGTCCCTTGCAGGTCGCACACTGGCCGTAGCGGCTGTTGAAGGAGAAGGTGTTCGGGTCGGGCTCCTCGAAGCTGCGCCCGCATTGGCGGCAGGCGAACTGGCGGCTGAAGAGCATCTCCTCGCCGTCTTCGCGCAGCACGATGCAGGTCTCGCCGCCGGCGCCCAGGGCGGCGCGGACGCTGTCGGTCAGCCGCGTGTCGCCCGCTCCTTTCACGGCGAGGCGGTCGACGACGGCCGCGATGTCGTGCACCTTGTAGCGCTCGACGCGGTCCAGCTCGTCCAGGTCGCGCACTTCGCCGTCGATGCGGGCGCGCACGTAGCCTTCGGCGCGGAGGCGTTCGAACAGGTCGCGATAATGCCCCCGCCGCCCGCGCACCACGGGGGCGAGCAGCGTGATGCGCGTCCCGGTGGGCAGGTCGCTGATGGCGCCGACGATCTGCTCCAGGCTCTGGTGGTGGATGGCGCTGCCGCAGTCCGGGCAGTGGGGCGTGCCGGCGCGGGCGTAGAGCAGGCGCAGGAAGTCGTAGATCTCCGTCGTGGTCGCCACCGTCGAGCGGGGCGAGGCGCCGGTCATCTCCTGCTGGATGGCGATGGTGGGCGGCAGGCCGAGGATCAGGTCGCAGTCGGGCCGCGGCATCTGCTCCAGGAACTGCCGGGCGTAGGAGGATAGGCTCTCGATGTAGCGGCGCTGCCCCTCGGCGTAGAGCGTGTCGAAGGCGAGCGAGGACTTGCCGCTGCCGCTCACGCCCGTGACCACCACCAGCGCCTCCCTCGGCAGCGCCAGGTCGATGCCCTTCAGGTTGTGCGTGCGGGCGTGCAGCACGCGCACGTGCCCGTCGCCCTCCGCAGAGAGCTCCAGCGCGGCGAGCGCCGCGCCCGTCCGGCCCTCGTCGGTCCGCGTGGACATCTGCCCGCTCACTCCTCGTCCTCGGGGGGAGGTCCGCCCCGCATGACGAACCGTATCGGGATGTCGCTGAAGCCGAACTCCTCGCGCAGCCGCCCCGCCAGGTAGCGCTGATAGGGGGGCTTGATCATCTCCGGCTCGTTGGTGAACAGGGCGATGGTGGGCGGCTGCACGCCGACCTGCGTGGCGTAGTAGACCTTCGTGAACCGGCTCTTCGCGGAGGGCGGGCGCACGCGCCTGACCGCCTCGCGCACCACCTTGTTCAGCTCGTTCGGCGTGACGCGCACCAAGCCCTGCTCGTGCAGTGCCGCCGCCGTCAGCAGCAGTCGCTCGACCCCCTCGCCGGTCAGCGCGCTGATGCAGACCACGGGCGCGAACGCCACCCCCGGCAGCCGGTCGCGCATGTACTGCACGAACTGCTCGGGCGTGGCCTGCACGGTCAGGTCCATCTTGTTGACCGCGAGCACGCAGGGCTTGTGGGCGGAGGTCACCTCGTCGGCCAGTTGCTTGTCGAGCCGGCCCACCTCCATCGGGGCCTCCGTCATGTGGACGACGACGTCGGCGCGGCGTATCGCCCCCCGGGAGCGCGCCATGCTGTAGTAGTCGACGGCGTCCTTGACCTGCTTGCGGCGCCGCAGGCCGGCGGTGTCGATGGCGATGAAGCGCAGATCGCCCATCTGGAAGCGCACGTCGACCGAGTCACGTGTGGTGCCGGGGCGCTCGCTGACGACGACGCGCGGCTCCTGGGCCAGGAAGTTGATCAGCGTGCTCTTGCCCACGTTGCGGCGCCCGACCAGGGCGATCTTCATCGGTTCGGCGGCGGCGGGCGTCTCCCCGGCGGCTTCCTCGCCGGCCGCCTCGGGCTGCGGCAGCTCCTCCAGGACGGCGCCGAGCAGGTCGCGCACGCCCTTCCTGTGCGCGGCGGCCGTGCGGTGCAGCCGCGGGAAACCGAGCTCGTAGAAGTCCGCAGCCGCCATCTCCTCCTGCGGGCGGTCGCACTTGTTGACCACCACCATGGTGCGCTTGCCGGCCTGGCGGAGCCGGCGGGCGATCTCGGCGTCCATCGGGTGGAGCCCGTCCCTCGCGTCGACGACCAGGAGCACCAGGTCGGCCCGGACGATGGCGATCTGGATCTGGCGTTGGATCTCGTCGGCAAGCTCCTCCACGTCGTGCAGGCCCATCCCGCCGGTGTCGACCAGCTCGAAGAGGGCGCCGTCGCGCTCGATGATGCGGCTGATGCGGTCGCGGGTCACCCCCGGCGTCGGCTCGACGATCGCCACACGGCTCCCGTAGAGCGCGTTGAACAGCGAGGACTTGCCGACGTTCGGCCGGCCGACGATGACGACCGAGGGGATTTCCATTGGTCAGCCCACGGGGAGAGACGGCACCGGAAGGGCCCGCGCGGCCCCCGCCAAACGGTCCATTATAGCAGCCCGGGCAACCGCTGGGAACCGGGAAGGCTCAACACGGAGGCGCGGAGGAGGGCGGCGTTACACAGGAGGGCGCGCAGGGGTAGCGCCGGCATCCCTGCCGGCGGCGCTACGGAGCTCTGCCCGCCGAAAGTCCGGGACGGCCCCCTCGCCTCGGGATACAGTCCCGGGTTTCGGCTCCGGTGATGGACGCGTTACTTGCCCATGGCGCGCAGGTTCTCCAGGCACTTCCTGACGCACTCGAGCGGCTCGTAGGCGTAGCTCTCCTGCTCGACGATGTAGACCTCGGTGCCGCCGACGGTCTCGCAGAGCTCGAAGACGCGGTCCCACGGCACGTCGCCCTCGCCGATGATCACCTTCTCGCCGCTCTCGGCATACTCCTTCAGGTGCACCGTCTCGGCGCGGCCGGGATAGCGCTCGATGAAGGGCACGGGGTCGGCGCCGCCGTGGAAGGCGTTGCCCGTGTCGAGCTGCATGATGACGTCCGGGCGCATGTTGCTGAACAGGATATCCCAGGGCGTCTCGCCCTCGATGGGCTGGAAGTCGTGCCCGTGGTTGTGGTAGCCGGTCTTCATGCCGAGCGGCTCCAGCCCGGCCGCCACCTCGTTGAAGCGGTGGGCGGCCGCCAGCAGCTCGCCCTTCGTCTCGCAGCGGATCGCCGGCACGATCAGCCGGTCGTTGCCGAGCGCCTGGTTGAACTCGATGGTCTCGTCGAGCCGGTCGGGCTGGATGGTGTTCCAACCCGTGTGGGTGCCGACGACGGCGAGGCCGAGGTCGTCGAGCATCCGGCGCAGTTCCCCGGCCGTGCGCTCGTAGTAGCCGGCGAACTCGACGCCCTCGTAGCCCATCTGTGCCACGGCCTCCAGCGTGCCGGGCAGGTCCTCCGCGCAGTCGTTCCGGACCGAGTAGAGCTGCAATGCGATCGGTATGTCGGCCATCATCCGGCCTCCTCTCTGTGGTGAGTCCGCGCCTTATACCAGCGCGCCGGGCGGAGGTCAAAGGTCGGGGCGCCCGTCAGGTCCGGCCCAGCAGGGCGGCGGCCTCCTCGGCGCGACGGTCGGGCAGGGCAAGGCAGCGCTCCAGGCACCGCCGGGCCTCGCCGGCGGCGTCGGCCTCGCCCTCGCGCTCCCGCAGGTAGCACTCCAGGAAGGCGAGCACGTCCTCGCGCCCCATCCCGTTGCGCGCCAGCGAGAGCACGGCGCGCAGCAAGTCACGGTGGCGGCCCCGCCCGCCCTCCGGGTCGCCCGCCGGCAAGGGCCAGCCCGATCCGAGGTCCAGTATCCAGAGCCTGCCGTCCGGCGTGTAGCCGACGTTCTTCAGCATGTAGTCGCCGTGGATCAGCCCGCAGCCGTGCACCCGCGCCAGCAGCCCGGCCAGCTCCGCCAGCACCGCCCGCGCGGGCCCCGGGCCGCCCGGCGCCCAGGGCCGCTCGCCGCAGCGGCGAAGCTCGGAAAGGTCCCTCAGCCCCTCGACCCATCGCATGACGACGAGCCCGGCCAGGTAGAGCCCGAAACGCCGAGAAGGAAACCGCCGCACGCCCCAGCAGACAAGCTCCGGAACGGGCAGGCCGGCGCGCGCGAAGCGGGCGTG
Source organism: uncultured candidatus Brocadiaceae bacterium (assembly GCA_964434535.1). Lineage (GTDB taxonomy): Bacteria > Planctomycetota > Brocadiia > SM23-32 > SM23-32 > SM23-32. The sequence continues at coordinate 56,948 of CAYSWA010000012.1, forward strand.
ATGTCGGCCTTCGCGCTCGGGCCGGCTCGCCTGCCAGAGTGTCCTGAGGCGATGCAGCTCCCGCCGGGGCTGCCACGCCTTGACCAGCACGCGCAGCTCCTCGGTGAGCTGGCGCACCTCGCGGAAGAGGCCCTGCCGCCGGCCGCCGATCGAGTAGGCGCGCGCCTCGCCGAGCAGATCCATGAAAGACGGGCAGTCGAGCAGGTTCGCGTGGTCGGCGGCGAGGCGCAGGTGGAAGCCGCCGGCCCGGGCTGCGACGAACTCGCTCATTCCGCCCCCGCCTCCTCCAGCGGCGCCGCGAGCGTGGCCACGTCCTCGGTCGCTGCCACGTACACGTAGTCGGTCACCGGGCCCTTCGCGTAGCGGCCGCCGCCCTCGGCCTCGTCGCCGATGACCACGGTCTTGCCGCTCACGAGCTCTTCTTCCATGACGACGGTCAGGTAAGGCCGGTTGAAACCGTAACGGGCCGGGCCGCGCTCGACGTAGTCGGCGACGTAGTCGGCGACGCTGGTGGCGCGGAAGTCGCGCAGCAGGCGCGCCGCCTCGGCCACCTTCTGCGCCAGGCCCTCGGGTAGATCGCCGCCTTCGGCGTCGGTCCACTTGAGGGCGTCCTTGTCGAAGGCGAACCGGGCCGTCAGCTCGCCTCGGTGGAAGGTCATGCCCCTCAGCTCGCTCGCCCGGGCGATCTGCTTCGAGGCCAGCTCGGCCGCCAGGTGGTCCGCCACGTAGTCGGAGATCACGAAGACGCGCGGGTCGCCTTCGAGCTGCGCGTAGCGACCGCCGTCGGCCGGGGCGCCGACGCGCAGCGTGCGCACGCGCTGCGCGGCGCCCTCGTCCCGCCCGTAAGCGACGCGGGCGGTGAGCTCCGGCTCGGCCAGCCCGTAGGGTGCGAGGTCGGCTGCCTCCTCGGCGGCGAAGCGCGCGACGCGCAGGCGGCTCAGCTCGCCCACGAGCGCCTGCACGGCCCACGTGTCGGCGCGCCCCCTGACCGGCCGGGCCAGCTCCCAGCGCGACTCCTTGGCGTCATAGACGCAGGTGAATGCCCGCTCGCCCTCGACCTCCACGCGCGCCGCCTCGCCGGCCGCCTCCTCCAGCACCAGCCGGTCGAGCAGGGCGAGCCGTCCGCCGAGGGCGATCTCCGCGTAATCCTCCCGCGCCAGCGTGAAGGCGGCGGGGTAGGGCGGGCGCATCCCGTAGAGCGCCTCGTCCTCGCCGTCCCCGGCCGGGCCGCCGAGATAGACCGTGGCCAGTTCCTCGCCTTCCTCGTCGTAGAGGGCGAGCGAGGTGCGCCGTTCCTCGCCGAGGCCGTAGGGGGCCAGGTCATCCGGATCGTCGGCCACGAACTCGCTGATCTCCGCCTCGCGCAGGCCGCTCAGCAGGTCGTCGACGACCTGCCCGTCGGCGGCGGCGGGCTCCTCGCCGGCGATCCGCCAGCCGTCGTCCCCTTTCTCCAGGCTCAGCTCGCCCGCCGGGCCGTCGAGGGCGATCCGGGCCACGTCGTCCGGCCGGAAGTCGGCCAGGACGCGCTCGCGCAGCTCGTTCGGCCCCCGCCGCAGCGCCTCGACCAGCGAGGCGGGCACGCGGGCGATGGTCGGCGCGCCTGCGAGCATGGCGAACCACGCGGCCTCCTCCCGCTCGTCCCGCCGGGCGAAGAGCAGCTTGTGGGACTCCTCCTCGCCCCCCAGCACGACGGTCAGCGACGGCTCGTCCAGCCCGTGCTCGGGCGCCCTGTCGGGATCGTCGGCCACGAACTCGTCGGCGCCGATCCGGTGGGAGTAGAGCGTGTCGGCAAGTCGCTCGACCTCGCGCCCGTCGGCCAGGTCGTGGAAGGGCCGCCGTAGCTCCCACTGGCCGTCCGCCTTCACGCACGCGACCTCGAAGGCCGGCTCGTCGCCAGCCTGTTCGGCGGACACCTCGACCCTCTGCAGGTCGAGCGTGCTGATGCGGGGCGCCAGCTTCTTGCTGCGCAGCTCGGCCACGGTTACAGCGGTCTTCTCGGCCACCTCGCGCGGGACGGCCACCACGCCGGGCTGGCCCTCGACCTGGGCGAAGAGCGCCTCGGCGACGCCTGCCTCCTTGCCGAAGATGACCTTCCATTCCCGCTCCTGCGGCGGACCGGCGCGGAGGGTGACGGTGCGCAGCGGCTCGTCCAGTCCGTAGGGCGCGAGCTGGAGCGTGCGTCCCCGCTCGGGGCGCACGTAAGAGACCCGCTCGGCGGTCTCGAGCCTGTCCAGGATGGCCTCGACGGCCCAGCGGTCGGCAGGGGCGCGGATCGGCTCGACGATGCGCCACTCGCCCTTCTGGTCCCGCTCGCAGACGATGCGCTCCTTTCCCTCCTGGACCGTCAGGGCGTCGACCTCCTCGGGACGGAGGTCCGGCAGGATGCGTCGGCGCAGTTCGCTCAGCTCCTGCGAGGTCGGCTTCCTTGAGAGGGAGTAGGCGACGACGCCCGCCACAATGGCCGCCGCCAGCAGGATGAGTGTGCTTTTGTGCTTCATGGGCCTTCGATCCAGCGGCTCTCAGCGCCGGCGCACGAACCAGACGGCGATGCCGAGCGCGACGATCAGCGCCGGCACGCCGATGATGAACGCGTACCGCCCCGCGAGTAGCTGACCTTCGGTGACCTGCGCCGGCATGGTCTCGATGGTCCGCCCCGGTACGCCGAGCCGCTCCTTGCGCGCCGCCCAGTGGACGGCGTTCTGGAGCAGGTAGAGGTTTGCCGGCTGGACGGCCAGCGCGTCGTTGACGAACGAGAGGGAGCTTCCGAACACCACGAGCCTCGGCCCGTCGGCGGCCTCCTCCATCCCCGGCGGCAGGCCGGGGGGCGGCTTGCGCGGCCCGACGGCGGCGGCGACGGTGATGGGGGGGGCCAGGTCCCGGTCAGGGTTGAACTGCGCCGGCTCCTCGTCGCGGGGCCGGTAGTCGGTCTCGCCCCAGCTCATCGTGCCGCGCAGCAGCGGCTCGGCGCTCAGCCCGGGCCCCGCCGCCTGCTCCACCTCCATCGGGCACGCCTGCTGGAGGCTGATGGTGTAGCTCTTCAGGTCGGCCGTGATGTCGTGGTCGGCCATCCCCTCGGCGCCGACGGGGATGTCGGCCGAATGCAGCAGCCCCAGCGTGGTGGAAAGCGCGGTGATGCCGAGCGCGTCGGTGCGCACGCGCACGCCGTATTCGGCGAGGAGCTCCGGCAGGTTGGTGGGGCGGCCGGAGACGGCCCGGGGGTCGAGCATGATCAGGGCGGCGGCGTCCCGGCGATCCAGGTAGGCCCGGAGCGCCTTCATCTCGGCCTCGGCGAGCGGCGCGCGGGGGCCGGCGACGATCAGCGCCGCGCAGTCCTCGGGCACGGCGCCCTGGAGGGCCAGGTTCAGCGTCTTCACCTCGTAGTGGTCGCGGCGCAGGGCCGCCGCCACGCGGCTCAACGAGTAGGCGGGCGTGTCGAGGATACGGGTCGCCTCGCCGCCCGGCGCCGCTGAGCCGGCCTCGACGGGGCGCTCGCCGTGGCCGGTCAGGAAGTAGACGGTCGCCTGCTCCGGCTCGATGAGCTTGACCAGCGCCCCGGCGAACGCCTCCTCGCCCGTGAACATCATCCCGCCCGGGGAAGGCGAGATCAGCTTCGTCAGGGGGACGACCTCGTGGGCCTCGGCGGCGGTGAAGACGACGCAGAAGCCGGGCGGGTCCTCGTCGAGGCGCTGGCGCAGTTCCTCGTAGCGGGCCCGGCCCTCCGGCAGGCTCCAATCGATCTGCTCGAGGCTGAAGCGCCCCGATTGCGCGGCGAACTCCTCCAGCATCTCGATCGTCCGGTTCAGCGCCCGGTTCTCCAGCGGGCTGTCGGTCCGCGCGAACAGGACGGTGGCCTCCACCTTGCGGTCGAGCGAGCGCAGCACGTTGACCGACTTCGAGTGCAGCTCGTGCCTGCGCAGGCCGGTCTGCTCATCCAGGGCCGTCCAGTCGATGCGGGCGTAGCGGCGCGTGCTGATGTAGCAGAGCATCGCCGCCAGGGCGAGGGCGAGCACCACGGCGGCGCCGAAGTTGAGCCGCTCCAGCGCGCCCCGGCCGGTGAAGAAACCGGCGATCATGCGGAAGTTGACCACGACCCCGACCGCCACGAGCGCGAGCCCGCCCGCCCAGAGCGCCAGCGCCGCCCAGTCGGCGCGCATCAGCATCCGCGCGCTGACGTCGCGCACGACGAAGCCGCCGACCACCATCGCCAGCCCCAGCAGGATGCCGGCGCGGGTGACGACCTTGTAGCGCGGCAGCCGCTCGCCTGGCACGGCGCTCACCTCCACTTGCGCAGTTCGAGGGCCTTGACGGTGAGGAACAGGAACGCCGCCGTTGTGACGGCGAAGTAGGCCAGATCGCGCGTGTCGAGCACGCCCTTGAGGAAGTTCAGGTAGTGCGACGGCGGCGATATGTAGCGCAGGACCTCGAAGGCGACGCCGCCCGCCCCGCCGGTGAGGAACCACAGGAAATACAGCCCGAGCAGGACAACGAAACTGATGATGGCCGAGGCGATCTGGATCCGCGTCAGCGCCGAGCAGAGCAGCCCCACGGAGATGAACTGCGCGGCCAGCAGCGTCAGGCCCAGGAAGCCGGACAGGATCGGCCCGCTGTCCAGCTCCCCGATCGAGCGCAGGAAGGCGACCTCCGCCAGCACGGGCAGCATCATGACTACCGAGAAGATGAGCGCGCCGACGAACTTGCCCAGCACCACCTCCACCTCGGTGACGGGCGCGGTCATCAGCGTCTCGATCGTGCCGCGGTTCACCTCCTCGCTCAGCAGGCGCATCGTGATCAGCGGCATCGCCGGCACCAGCAGGAAGACCGGCACGTAGAAGGCCCACTGGGCGACGCTGCCGGGCTCGAACGGACGGCGCAGCGCCACGGCGAACAGGATGCCGTGCGCCAGCGCGAAACCGGTCAGCACCACGTAGGCGATCGGCGAGAGGAAGTAGGTGTTCAGCTCGCGCTTTGTGATGACGGGCACGTTCACCACGGCTCAGGCACCTCCCTCGCAGCGGTGAGAGGCGATCAGGCCGCCGACGGAGACGGCGACGCACAGCAGAAGCACCAGCGCCGTCACGGCGAGCCCCGCCGCCAGCCCGCGGGCGCGCAGGCTCCAGGCGCAGAGCCCCGCCGCGCCGCCGGCCGCCAGGAGCCCGGCCACGGCCGCTGCCGCGCCGAGCATCGCGTCCAGCCCGAACGCCTGCGTGCAGCCGACCACGCAGTGCACCACCAGCAGCGCCGCCCCCGCCAGCAGGGCCGCCGAGCCGAGCACCAGCGCCGTCCACCGCGCGAAGGGGGCGGCGGCCTCCCCCAGCGCCGGCCACGGCATGGCGAGCAGGTAGCCGCCGAGCGAGACGGCGAGCAGGACGGCCAGCGCCAGCGCCAGGAGGGCCAGAGCGGCGCTGAGCGCGTAGAACCAGACGCTGAGCGACCCCTCATAGTTGCGCGCGCCGAACAGCTTCGCCCCCGCGTGGAAGAGCCCGCCGAGCAGCGTCGCCGCCACGCAGCCGCCGACGGCCGTCAGGGGCAGCAGCACCAGCAGCAGCCCGCTGACCCGCGCCGGGAAGGCGTAGGCCGCCGAGACCTCCGCCGCCACCTCCTCGGGCGCCGGCGCCGCGACGGCGTGGAAGCTGAGCGTCGCCGGGAAGGCGAGCAGCACCGCCGCCACCAGCAACGCGGCGAAGAACGTCATCGGCTCGTGCAGCCCGCCGGTGGTCGCCATCCGCCGGTAGAAGCGGGCGGGGTGGGCGAGCAGCTCGGCGAGGCTGCGGCGCAGGGCGCGCCCGGCCGGCCGGCTGCCCAGGTCCTCCCAGGGCAGGGGTTCGAGCGGTTCGGGCGGCGCGGGCGGGGCGATCTGTTGGCTCATCCGCTCTCCTTCCCTGGCAGCGTGAGCCGGTGAAAGACCTCCTCCAGCGAGGCGCGGCTGCGGGCCAGCTCCCTCAGCGTCCAGCCGCGCTCGACGGCGAGGCGGAAGACGGCCTCGCGCACGTCGGCCTCGGCGCCGGTCCGGACGCTGAACCTGCGCCACTGTTCGCCGCCGAGGTCCTCGACGCCTTCGACGCCGTCCAGGGCGGCCAGGGCGGCGAGCGCCTCGTCCGGGTCGGCGCGCAGCTCGACGGCGAGCGCCGCCGCCGGCGCCCGCCCGGAGAGCGCCGCGACGGTGTCGTCGGCGATGATGCGGCCGCGGTCGATGATGAGCACGCGGCGGCAGATGGCCTCGGCCTCGGCCAGGATGTGGGTCGAGATCAGCACGGTGTGCCGCCGGCTCAGGCCCTGGATCAGGTGGCGGGTCTCGCGCACCTGGTTCGGGTCGAGGCCGATGGTCGGCTCGTCCAGGAGCAGCACGTCGGGCTCGGCCACGAGGGCGTCGGCGAGGCCCACGCGCTGGCGGTAGCCCTTCGAGAGGGTGGCGATCACCTGGTCGGCCACGTCGTCCAGGGCGCACATGCCGACGCACTCGGCGATGCGCGCGCGGCGCCTGCGGCGGGCTACGCCCTTCAGGTCGGCGCGGAAGGCCAGGTACTCCCGCACCCGCATCTCGGGGTAGAGGGGGTTGTTCTCGGGCATGTAGCCGACGTGGCGGCGGGCCTGGACGGGGTCCTCGCGCACGTCGCACCCGCCCAGGCGGGCCGCGCCGTCGCTGGCCGGCAGGAAGCCGGTCAGCATCCGGATCGTGGTGGTCTTGCCCGCTCCGTTCGGGCCGAGCAGCCCCACGATCTCGCCCCGGTCGATGCCGAAGCTGACGTGGTCGACGGCGAGGAACCCGCCGTAGTATCGCGTCAGTTCCTGGGCCTCAACCAGCACGTGCGGCGCCTCTACGCTGTGGTCTCGGGTCTGCGCGGGCGCGGGGCCGCGCCCCGTCCCTTAGGAGCTATTGCAGAACCGTGACCTACTGCGGCCGGCTGCGAAGCCGGAT
>CAYSWA010000013.1:0-62565 GCA_964434535.1 uncultured candidatus Brocadiaceae bacterium
GGGCGCATCGGCGCCCCCTTCGGCCCCGACTACCCCCACAGCGCAAATGCCTTGGTCTACGCGAAGGTTGACATGGGCCGGGGCTCTGCGTATAGTGTCCCTATTGCGTTCCTCCGCTGTTCCGCGACCGTGCTTCCCCGGGACGGACCCCGTCCATGGACCTGACAACGCTGCTGAGCACCGAGGCCGTCAAGGTTCCGATGGAGGCCTACGACAAGGAGGAGGCGATCGCCGAACTCCTTGAGCTGCTGGTGCGCAGCGGCAGCGTGGCCGAGCGCGAGCAGGCGCTCCAGGCCCTCTACCAGCGCGAGGAGAAGGGCAGCACCGGCATCGGCGGCGGCGTCGCCATCCCGCACGCCAAGTGCGAGGAGATGGACGGCGTGGCCCTGGCCGTCGGCGTGAGCCGCGACGGGATCGAGTTCGACGCCGTCGACGACGAGCCGGTCCACGTGGTCTTCCTGGTCATGGCCGAGGCGCACAACCCGGGGCCGAACGTGGAGACGCTGGCGGAGATCGGCAACCTGATGCAGGTGCCCGGCGTCTACAAGGACATGGTCGAGGCGCCCGACGCGGCGGCCCTGATCCGCATCATCGACGAGGCACAGGTCGAGCAATGAGCGAGACGATCCAGAGGCTGCTGGAGATCGAGCAGCAGGCCCGGCGCATCATCGAGGAGGCCGAGGAGGACGCCGACCGCATCGTGGCCGAGGCCCGCGAGCAGGCCCGGCGCATCCGCAGCGAGGGGCGGGAGGATGCCCGCCAGCGCGCCCAGGAGATGATCGACCGGAACGCCGAGGAGCTCCGCCGGCAGCGCCGCCGCCGCGTGCGCGAAGAGCAGGAGCGCCTGCCCTCGCCCGAAGACCTCGCCCCCGAGAAGCTGGACGAGGCCGCGCGGCTCGCCGTCCGCGTGATCGCCTACGGGGACGAGGAGGCCTGAGCCGGCGCACGCCGGGCGGGCCTGCATGCCTGCGCAACGCCCGCAGCGGTGGAGCGATGAACAGAGCCTCGCCAGCCCGGGGGCCGGCAGCGCTCGGCACCCCCTTCGAGTTCCTCAACGCCAAGCTGCGGGGCCGCCGCGCGCTCATCTACGCCGGCGAGCGCCTGCGCCAGCTCACCAGCGCCGACAGCCCCGCCGAGCTGGCCGACCGGCTCTACCGCCGCCACGACGTGCGCAGCGCCGAGGAGCTGGAGCGCCGCCTCAGCGCCGAATGCGCGGCGGAGCTCGCCTCGCTGCTGCCCTACCTGGAGGGGGCCTACCGCGCCCTTCACGCCGCCCTGCTGGACTTCTGGCGCGTCGAGAACCTCAAAGTGCTGCTGCGCCTGCTGGGCAGGACGACGGAGGTGGACCCTGAGCTGTACCTGATCGAGCTGCCGCCCGCCCTGGCGCTGCCGGCGGGCGCCCTGAGCGAAGCGGAGAGCGCGCGGGAGTTCGTGGAGCGCATCCCCCTGGCGGCGGTGAAGCAATCGGCCCTTGCCGCGCTGGCCGCCTACCGCGAGACGGGGCAGCGGGCCCGCCTGGAGATGGCCTTGGACAGGGGCTACTGGCGGGGGGTATGGGATGCGGTGGAGGCGCTGCCCGCCCGCCGGGCCGCCCGCTGCGTCGAGCCGGTGCGCCGGGAGGCCGAGGCGATGCGCCTGCTCGGCACGCTGCGCGCCGCCGGCACCTACGATATGGCTTGGGAGGAGTGGGTGGACCTGCTCCCGCCGGGCGGGGAGCGCGCCCCGACGGCGGCGCTGCGCCAGGTGCACGCCCGGCCGACGGTGGAGTTCGCGCGGGAGCGGCTCCCGTGGGTGGACGCGGCGCTGCGCCGCCACGTGCCGCCGGGCGAGCCGGCCGACCTGTGGCGCCTGGAGGAGGCGCTCTGGCACGAGGTGGCCCGCGCGGCCGACAGGCAGTATTACCGCCGGATGAGCGGGCCGGCCGTGCTGGTCAGCTACTACTACCTGAAGCGCGAGGAGCTGCGCCACCTGCTCGGCATCACGCAGATGGTGCGCTACGGCAAGGGCGAGCGCGAGTTCAGCGAATACCTGGAGCTCTGAGCATGCTGAGTCCGGCGGCCATGCGCAAGCTGCGCATCTTCGTGCTCGAGCGCGACCTGGACGAGGTGACCCGGCGGCTCGGGCGGCTCGGCATCGTGCACCTGCGCAGCAGCGTCGAAGGGAGCGAGGGCCTGCTGGAACCCGAGCGGCTCGGGGACCGGATCGACCGCTGCCGCCGGCTCTCCGAGCGCGTAGAGGAGCTGCTGGCCGCGCTCGACATCCCGGCCGGGCGGGCCCGGGGCCCCGAGCCCGAGTCCCTGCCCCCCGTCGAGCATATCCAGGCGCTGGTGGACACGCTCTCCTCGGCCGTCGAGCGGGACAGGTCGGCCTTGCAGTCCGCCCGCGAAGCCCTGCGCGACACGGAGGAGACGCTCGAGGAGCTGGCGCCGCTGAAGGACGCCGGCGGCTCGCTGCGCCCGCTGATGGACTCGGACCTGGTGGAGGCACGTGCCGGCACAGTGGCGCGCGGGGAGCTGGGCCCGCTCCGCGCGGCCATGCCGCAGGGTGCGCTGATCGTCCCGCTGGAAGGCGCCCGAGCCGGGGGGGAGAGGGCATTCGTGCTGGCGGTCGGGGCGCGGCGCCGGCGCTTTGCCATGGAGACGGCGCTCGCGGAGCACGGGTTCGAGCAGAAGGAGCTCCCTCCCTTGAGCGGGCGGACCCCCGCCGAGGTCTACCGCGAGGTGCTGGCCCGCCGGCAGGAGCTGGAGGGGCGCGTGGCGGCGCTGCGGCGCGAGCTGCGGGCCAGGGGCCGCCCGCACGCCCCGCAGCTCCAGCAGGCGGGCGCGGCGCTGGACATGCATCGGAAGATCCTCTCCGCCCAGCAGCAGTTCGCCACCACGTGGGCGACCGCCGTGATCAGCGGCTGGGTTCCGACCAAGAAGGTGGACGAGCTGCGCGCCGCGGTGGAGAAAGTCACCGGCGGCCAGGCCGTCATCGAGGTCGAGCGCCCCGATAGAGAGGACCTGGAGGCCGGCCGCGTCCCCAGCTACGTGGTCAACCGCCCCTTTCTCGCCCCGTTCGAGCGGCTGGTCAACGGCTACGGCGTCGCCTCCTACACGGAGCTGGAGCCGACGGCGCTCTTCGCGGCCACCTTCCTGCTGATGGTCGGGCTGATCTTCGGCGACCTCGGCCACGGGCTCCTGCTGCTGGGGATCGGGCTGGCGCTGAAGCGCAAGGCGCGGGGCGGATTGCTGCGCGACCTGGGCCACGTGGTGGCCGTGGCGGGCGGGGCGAGCGCGCTGTTCGGCACGTTTTTCCAGGGCTCGTTTTTCGGCAAGTCGCTCTCCGAGCTCGGCTTCCCCTTGACGCTGGGGCTGGAGCCCCTGACGTTCGAAGCCGGGGCGAGCGCTGCCACCCACGCCGTGATCCGTTACATCGCGCTTTCGCTCGCCCTTGGCGCCGTGCTGATCAGCCTCGGCAGCATTCTGAACGTGCTGAACTGCCTGCGCCGGGGCGACCTGGAGGAAGGGCTGCTGGGCAGGTTCGGCGGGGCCGGGCTGGTCTCCTACTGGGGCGCGATGGCCGTGGGGCTGAAGCTGGCCCTGGTCGGGCGCGGCCCGACGGACGCCTACCTGGCCGGCGGCCTGGTGGTGGCGCCGCTGGCGCTGGTGGCGCTGCGCGAGCCGCTCTACAACCTGCTGGGCCGGGGACGAGTCGCCTGGGAGGAGGGCGCCCTGATGGGCCTGATGGGCGGGCTGATCGAGGCGCTCGAGACGGTCATCACCTACGCGGCGAACACGTTCTCGTTTTTGCGCGTGGCGGCCTTCGCGTTGAGCCACTGCGCGCTGTCCTATACCATATTCGTCTTGCTGGACGTGGTGGACGACCTGCCGGGGGGAGCGGCCTGGGCGGCGATCGTCTTCGTGGCGGGCACGGCGTTCGTAATCGGTATGGAGGGCCTGATCGTGGGCATCCAGGTCGTGCGGCTCGAGTACTACGAGTTCTTCACCAAGTTCTTTCGCGGCGAGGGCGTCCGCTACGAGCCCTTCCGCCTGCAGTAGGCTGGCTGAGACGGGCGACGATCCACTGGCACCGATAGGCGAGGAGAACCCGTGAGACTGACAAGGACAAGGAGAAGGGGTCCGGGCCGGGCGCTGGCGCTGCTGCTGGCGGCCGGCTGGGTCGCGCTGGCGGCGGGGGCCGCCCCCGCCTTCGCCGGCACCGGTGGCGGCGAGGCCGCCGCTGCGGTGCGCTGGGACCTGGCCGTGGGCATGGCCGCCGCGATCGGGCTCTCGTGCCTGGCGGCGGCCTACGCCGTGGCCAAAGTCGGGGCCGCCGCGCTCGGCGCGGCCAGCGAGAGGCCGGAGCTGCTGACCCGGAGCCTCGTCTTCGTGGCGCTCGGCGAGGGGCTGGCGGTCTTCGGCTTCCTGGTGGCGCTGCTGCTGTGGCTCCAGTTCTGAGGCCGGACGATGCAGTTCTACGTCGTGGCCGACGCCGACACGGTGCAGGGCTTCCGCTACGCCGGCATCGAGGGCCGGGCCGTGGCCTCGCCCGAGGAGGCCGGCGAGGAGCTGGAGCGGCTCGCCTCCGAGCAGGCGGAGCTGATCGTAATCACCACCGAGCAGATCGCCAACGCGATGCGGGAGGTGGTCAGCCGCATCCGGTTCAGCGAGGAGCTGCCGCTGATCGTGGAGATACCCGGCCCCGAGGGGCCGAGCGAGCAGAGCCCCTCGCTGCTGAAGATGATCCGCGAGGCGATCGGCATCCGCTTCTGAGACGGCATACGGCTCTAACCGCAGAGAACGCAGAGGAAGCGGAGATGGGAACGGCGCAGAAGCTCAGCCAAACGGCCGGGGTGATGGACGGCCCCGCCATGCGTATCTGATACGCCACGGCATACGGCTCTGAGCGCAGAGAACGCAGAGGAAGCGGAGATGGGAACGGCCGACGACCTCAACCGGACCACCGAGGCCGTAGTGGGCGCGGCGATCGATGTGCATCGCGCGCTGGGACCCGGCCTGCTGGAGGCGGCCTATGAGGCGGCGCTGGAGTACGAGTTGAGGGACAAGGGGCGGCGTGTAGAGCGGCAGAAGGGCCTGCCCGTCGTCTACCGGGGCGTCGAACTGGACTGCGGTTACCGGGTGGACTTGCTCGTGGAAGGAAACGTGGTGGTGGAGGTCAAAGCCGTGGAAGCCATTTCGCCCATCCACACCGCCCAGGTGCTCTCGTATCTGAAGATGTCCGGATGCCGCGTGGGGTTGCCGCTCAACTTCAACGTGCGTCTGATGAAGGACGGAGTGCACCGCGTCGTCGACCGCTTCCCGGACGGCGTGGCGAACCGGGCGCCCGATTCCCCAAGGAAGGGACGTGCTTGAGCGCCGTTACCCTCAGCGATCTCTGCGCTCTCTGCGGTAAGAGGCCGTTACCGGTGAGGTGAGATGGGCAACGAAGAGGACGCGCTGGCCAGGGAGATCGTCGCCGACGCGCGCAAGCGCGCCGAGCGCGCGCGCCGACGCGCCGAGCGCGAGGCCGAGGAGCTGATCGCCGAGGCCGAGCGCAACGCCGAGGCCGAGCGCAAGCGCGCCCTGGCCGACGCCGAACGCCGCATCGAGCACGAGCGCGAGCTGAACGAGGCCCGCACCGCCCAGCAGATCGCCCGCCTGCGCCTGCGCCTGCGCCAGCAGATGCTTCAGCGCGTGCGCGACGAGGCCGAGCGCCGCCTCGCCGGGCTGGCCGACGGTGCCGCGCACCGCGACTCGCTGGTGCGGCTCGCCGTGTTCGCCGTCGCCGCCATGGGGGGGGGCCGCTTCCGGCTGGCGCTGCGGGCCGCCGACCGCAACAACGGGGGCGAGGCCCTGGCGGCCGACGTGTGCGAGGCCGCGCGCCGCGAGCTGGGCCGCGCCATCGCCGCCGAGCCCACCGAGCGCGAACTGGAGGCCATCGGCGGCCTGACCGTCGAGAGCGCGGACGGCCACGAGATGGCCGACCAGACCTACGAGGCACGGCTGGAGCGGCTCTGGGACGAGATCCGCCGCCGCCTCGCCGCCATGCTCCCCGACATGAACGGACCGGGCCAATGAGCGCCATCACCGAGGCCGGCGCACTGACCCGCATCAGCGGCCCCATCGTCGAGGCCGAGGGCATGGCCCGCGCCCAGGCATACGAGGTGGTCCGCGTCGGCGAGCGGGGCCTGATCGGCGAGGTCATCAAGCTGGCCGGCGACCTGGCGACGATCCAGGTCTACGAGAACACGGTCGGGCTGCGGCCCGGCGACGTTGTCGAGCGCACCGGCAGGCCCCTCTCGGTCGCGCTCGGGCCGGGGCTGCTGGGCAGCATCTTCGACGGCCTCCAGCGCCCGCTCGGCGCCATCGCCGAACGGCTCGGCCCTTTCCTTGAGCCGGGGGCCTCGGCGGAGCCGCTCGGCGAGGGGCGCCGCTGGGCCTTCGCGCCGCGCGTGAGCGAGGGGGAGGAGCTCGCCGCCGGGCAGGTCTTCGGCGTCGTGCAGGAGACCCAGAGCATCGAGCATCGCCTGCCGGTCCCCCCCGGGGAGAGGGGCAGGGTGGCCCGCATCGCCGAGGAGGGCGAGTGCGGCCTCGGCGAGGCGCTCTGCGTCCTGGAGGACGGCCCCCGCCGGGCCGATCTGACCATGGCGCACTACTGGCCGGTGCGCCGGGCGCGCCCGTTCGCGCGGCGCAAGTCCAGCTCCCAGGTGCTGGTGACGGGCCAGCGGGTCATCGACACCTTCTTCCCCGTGGCGCGGGGCGGGGCGGCGGCCGTGCCGGGCGACTTCGGCACGGGCAAGACGATCCTCCAGCAGCAGCTCGCCAAGTGGAGCGACGCCGACATCATCGTCTACGTCGGCTGCGGGGAGCGGGGCAACGAGATGACCGACATCCTGCGCAGCTTCCCCGAGCTGCGCGACCCCCACACGGGCCGCTCGCTGATGGAGCGCACGGTGCTGATCGCCAACACCTCGAACATGCCCGTGGCCGCCCGCGAGGTGAGCATCTACACCGGCATCACCATCGCCGAGTACTACCGCGACATGGGCTACAACGTGGGCCTGATGGCCGACTCGACGAGCCGCTGGGCCGAGGCGCTGCGCGAGGCGAGCAGCCGACTGGAGGAGATGCCGGCCGAGGAGGGCTTCCCCGCCTACCTGGCCGCCCGCCTGGCCCGCTTCTACGAGCGCGCCGGCTGCGTCGAGACCCTCGGCGGGCGCGACGGGAGCGTCACCGTGGTCGGCGCGGTCAGCCCCCCCGGGGGCGATTTCAGCGAGCCGGTCACCCAGCACACCACCCGCTTCACGCGCTGCTTCTGGGCGCTGGATGCCGAGCTGGCCCACTCCCGCCACTATCCCGCCATAGGCTGGCTGGAGAGCTACAGCCAGTACGTGGACGACGTGGCGGGCTGGTGGGATCAGCACAACCCCGACTGGCACGCCCAGCGCGAGGAGATGATGAACCTGCTCGGCGAGGAGGACGAGCTGCAGCAGATCGTGCGCCTGGTCGGCCAGGACGTGCTGCCCGACGCCCAGCGGCTGGTGCTGCTGGTGGCCGAGATGTTCAAGACCGGCTTCCTGCAGCAGAACGCCACCGACGAGGTGGACACCTACTGCTCGCCCCGCAAGCAAGTGCTGCTGTTGCGGGCGTTCGTCATGTTCTACCGCCGGGCAAGGGACGTGATCGAGGCCGGCGCGCCGGTGGCCCGCGTGCGCGAGCTGCCGATCGTCGGCGAGCTCCAGCGCGCCAGGTCCGAGATCCCCAATGACGACCAGGAGGGCCTGCTGGCCCTGACCAGCCGCCTCGACGACCAGCTCGCCGAGCTGGAGCGGGAGTACGCATGATCCGCGACAACCCGGTCCAATACGTCGGCGTCGACCGCCTGGACGATCCGCTGGTGGTCGTCTCCGGCATCCACGGAGTCGGCTACGACGAGACGGTGGAGATCGTCGACGAGCAGGGCGAGCGCCGCCCCGGCACCGTGCTGGAGGTGAGCCGCCACAGCGCCGTGGTGCAGGTGCTCGGCGGCACCAGCGGGCTGGCCAACGCCAGCACCCGCGTGCGCTTCACCGGCCGGCCGCTGCACCTGCGGGTCAGCGAGGAGATGCTCGGGCGGGCCTTCGACGGGCTGGGCCGGCCCGTCGACGGCGGCCCGGCCCCCTTCGGGGGCGAGGAGCGCGACGTCGGCGGCGCGCCGATCAACCCCGCCGCCCGCGCCTATCCCACCGACTTCATCCAGACCGGGCTGAGCATCATCGACGGCTCCAACAGCCTGGTGCGCGGCCAGAAGCTGCCCGTCTTCAGCGGCAGCGGCATGCCCCACAACAAGCTGGTGGCGCAGATCGTGCGCCAGGCCGCGCTGCCCGGCCGCGATGAGCAGTTCGCCGTGGTGCTCGCCGGCATGGGCATCAAGAACGACGAGGCCGACTTCTTGCGGCGCAACTTCGAGGACGCCGGCGTGCTTGCGAAGGTGGCCATGTTCCTCAGCCCCGCCGACGCCCCGAGCGTCGAGCGCGTCGAGACGCCGCGCCTCGCGCTGACCCTCGCCGAGTACCTCGCCTTCGAGCTGGGCATGCACCTGCTGGTGATCCTCACCGACATGACCAACTACTGCGACGCCCTGCGCGAGATCAGCAGCGCCCGCGACGAGGTCCCCGCCCGCAAGGGCTACCCCGGCCACCTCTACAGCGACCTGGCCGCCCTCTACGAGCGCGCCGGCCGCCTGAGAGGCCGCGAGGGCTCCATCACGCTGATGCCCGTGCTGACCATGCCGTCGGACGACATCTCGCACCCCGTGCCCGACCTGACCGGCTACATCACCGAGGGGCAGATCGTCTTCGACCGCGACCTGTTCCGCCAGGGCATCTACCCGCCCGTGGACGCCCTGCGCAGCCTCTCGCGCCTGATGAAGGACGGCGTCGGGCCCGAGAGCACCCGCGAGGACCACATACCGATCTCCAACCAGCTCTACGCGGCCTACAGCCGGGTTGAATCGGTGCGCGGGCTCGCCTCGGTCATCGGCCAGGAAGAGCTCTCGCCGATGGACCGCCAGGTGCTCCAGTTCGGCGACGCGTTCCAGAAGCAGTACCTGCAGCAGGGGGAGCAGGAGAACCGCTCCATCGAGCAGACGCTGGAGCTGGCCTGGGAGGTGGCCGGCATCCTGCCGCGCGGCGAGCTCTCGCGCCTCGGCGGCGAGATGCTCGACCGGCACTACCGCCGCCAGGAGACCGGCGAGGGCGAAGAGGCCGGGGAAAAGGAGAAGCAGCAGTGAGCGCCAGCCGATCCCGCGCAACAGGGGGCTGAGATGCCGGCGCTGGACCAGACGCCGACGCGGCGCAACTACCTGGAGATCCAGCGCAGCCTCCAGCGCGTCGAGCAGGGCCACGAGCTGCTGGAGCAGAAGCGGCAGATCCTCATCATGGAGCTGATGGACGAGGTGGAGGCCGCCCGGCGGATCAAGGACGAGATCGACCAGACCATGGCCGCCGCCTACGAGGCGCTGCGGCGGGCGGCCGTGCGCACGGGCCTGACCGGCCTGGCCCGGCAGAGCTGCGGCATCGAGATGGAGCACCGCCTGCGGGTGCGCACGCGCTCGGTGATGGGCGTGCGCGTGCCGGACATTTCCTGCTCGGCGGCGCCCTTCGCCCTCCAGTTCGGGCTGAGCGACGGGCGGAGCCAGACCGACCAGGTGATGCGCCGCTTCCTGGATGCGCTGGAGCTGGTGGCGGAGCTGGCGGAGGTCGAGAACGCCGTCTTCCGGCTCGCCCGCGAGGTGCGCCGCACCCAGCGCCGGGTCAACGCGCTTGAAAAGGTCTACATCCCGCAGTACAAAGGTGCATTGAAGCGCATCGAGGAGGCGCTGGCCGAGCGGCAGCGTGAGGAGTTCATCGTGCTGCGCAAGGTCAAGCGCAAGCGGCGCCTCGCCGCCGAGCGCAGGCTCCGGGGCCGGCCCACCTCCCCCCTGGAGGAGGCACGCTGAGAGATGGCCAGGCATGCCTACTCCACCATCCTGCTCTTCGCCGAGGGCAGCGACGAGGGCATGCACGCCGCCCGCGAAGCGGTCTCCCTCGCCGCCGACGAAGACGCCTACCTCATCATCGCCAGCGTGGTCGACACCAGCACGCTGCGCCAGCTCGTCAGCTCCCGCATCTTCGTGCAGGAGGAGATGGAGGAATACGAGCAGGAGCTGGAGGCGTCCTGCCGCAAGCAGATCAACTACGTGGCCGGGCTCGCCCAGAAGGCCGCCGTCCCTCACCGCTCCAGCCTGCTGCGCGGCGCCTGCCACAGCGCCATCCTGCGCGAGCAGAAAGAGCGCGGCGCCGACCTGCTGGTGATGGGCGCCTACCGGGCCAGCACCGCTCGACGCGACCTGATGGCCCGCGAGAAGCAGCTCATCATCGACGAGATCCCCTGCCCCGTCCTGCTCGTGCGCTGAAGGGGCCCGGCCCTGCCGTTCGCCCCGCGCCCTCCGCGTTCAGGACCCCCGGCCACGTCTTGCGGGCGCGCATTGCCCCCCGTAGAATGGAGGCGTCGCCGCGAGTTGCCACCTGCCCCGAAGGCCACGCCATGCTGCTGCCCTTCCTGCTCTGCCTCCTCATCCTCTACCTGCCCCCGCCGCTGGGGGGGACGCCGGCCCCCTGGCCGCTGCTCGCCGGCGGAGTGGCGGCGCTGGCGGCGCTCAACGCCCTGGCCGCCTGGGCGGCGAGCGGCCTGGCCATCCGCATGCAGAGGGCCATGGGCGCGCGCGGCTCGCGTCTGGCGGGGCGCGTGTTCACAATGCTGAACGGCATGGTCGTCGGCCTCGTCCTCGCCGACGTGCTCGCGCTGAAATGGCCGGTGCTGGTCGGCCGGATCGTCGGTGAGCGCTGGTGGTCGGTCTATGCCTACGATCCCCTGCTGCTGCTGCCGGCCGTGGTCATGGTGCTGACGGTCGCCGCCTTCCAGCACCGCTATGATCGCCGGCGCGGTCGGGTGGCCCTGCCCCTGGACCGCTACCTATGGCTGCGGTTCCGCACGGAGCTGGCCATCCTCCTGGTCCCCTGGCTCGCCCTGGTGGCGGTGACGGGCACGCTGACGCTGCTGTTCCGCGGGTCACCCCACGCGCAGGCGGCCGACACGGTCGGCTCGCTCGCCGTGCTCGGCGGCATCGTGGTGCTCGGCCCGGCGATGCTGCGCGCCATCTGGCGCACTTCCCGCCTGCCCGACGGCCCGCTGAGGGAGCGGCTGGAAGCGTTCTGCGCGGCGCACGAGTTCCGTTGCCACGACATCCTCATCTGGCACACCGAGCGGCACATGGCCAACGCCGGCGTGGTCGGCCCCACGCCGCTGCTGCGCTACGTGATGCTGACCGACGCGCTGCTGGAGCGCTGCACCGGCGAGGAGGTCGAGGCGATCTTCGCCCACGAGGTAGGGCACGTGCGCCACCGGCACCTGCCCTTCTACCTGCTGCTGGGGGCGGCGTTCGTGGCCTTCTACGCGGCGCTGATCGAGCTTCTGGCCATGGCCGGGCTCGTGGAGCCGCTCGACGGCATCCTCGCCTTCGAGATCACCGCCCGGCAGGCGACGGTCATGCTCGTCTGCGCGGCGGCCTACTGGGGGCTCGGCTTCGGCTGGATCTCGCGGCGGCTGGAGCAGCAGGCCGACCTGTTCGCCCTGCACAGCGCCGAGCGCCCCGAGGCATTCATCCGGGCGCTCGGGCAGCTTGCGGCGCTGAGCCGGGCGCCGGTCAACGCCGACACGTGGCGCCACTTCAGCGTCGCCCGGCGGGTGCGGTTCCTGCGCGAGGCGTGGGGCGATAGGGCCGTTGAGCGGCGGTTCCAACGCCGGCTCGCCGTCGCCCTGGCGGCCCTGATCGGCCTCGCCGTCCTCGCCACCGGGTGGCTCGCGCTGGCCCGCCCGCATCTGTTCGGAATCTGACGCCCGCCAGGCTACAATGACATGCCGGCAGACGACGCGCTATCCGAACCGGGAGATCCGATGGCCCATCCGCACGTGACCCGCAGGGACTTCATCCGCTGGGGCGCCGCCGCCGCGCTCTGGCCGCTCGCCGCCGGCTGCGGCGCAGGGCCCGCCGAGGCGGCCGAGCCGGGCGAGCGCGAGGCGCTCGCCTACGAGAAGATGGACGGCGCCCTGGTGCGCTGCCGCCTCTGCCCGCGCGGCTGCGTGGTGCCCGACGGGCGGCGCGGCTACTGCCAGGTGCGCCAGAACCGCGCCGGCACCTACCACACGCTCGTCTACGGCCGCATCTGCTCGGCCCACGTCGACCCGATCGAGAAGAAGCCGCTCTTTCACTTCCTGCCCGGCACGGCGGCGTTCTCGCTCGCCGCGCCCGGCTGCAACGTCGAGTGCCAGTGGTGCCAGAACTGGCAGATCAGCCAGGTCCGCCCGGAGGACATCCGCACCGAGCACCTGCCGCCCGATAAGGCCGTCGAAGTCGCCCGCGCTCATGAGTCCCCCACCATCGCCTTCACCTACTCCGAGCCGACCGTCTTCTACGAGTACTGCCTCGACACCGCCCGCGCCGCCCGCGAGGCCGGCGTGCGCTGCGTGAGCATCACCAACGGCTACATCCAGGCCGAGCCGATGAAGCGGCTCTGCGAGGTGCTCTCGGCGGTGAAGGTCGACCTGAAGGGCTTCACCGAGGAGTTCTACCGCCGCTACGTGCACGGGGAGCTGGCGCCGGTGCTCGCCACGCTGGAGCTGGTGCGCCGGCAGGGCGTGCACCTGGAGATCGTCACGCTGCTGATCCCCGGGCTGAACGACGGCGAGGAGGAGCTCCGCGAGCTGAGCCGCTGGGTGGTGCGGAACCTGGGGCCGGACGTGCCGCTGCACTTCACGCGGTTCCACCCCGACTACAAGATGACGAACCTGGCGCGCACGCCGGCGCAGACGGTGGAGCGGGCGCGCCAGATCGCCGCCGCCGAGGGCGTGCGCTACGCCTACACGGGCAACCTGCCGGGCAGCAAGCACCAGAGCACGTTCTGCCCCGAGTGCGGCGAGCTCGTCGTCGGCCGCTACGGCTTCTACGTCGGCAAGGTGCACCTGAAGGACGGCAACTGCGCCCACTGCGGCGCCCCCATCCCCGGCGTCTGGGCCTGAAGGGGGGGCGATGCGCTGGGCGAGCACCGAGTGCACGGCACAATGTCGAGAGCCGAGGTCAAGCCCCTCGCGCCGAGCGCGCCCCGCCCCTATAATCTCCCTGCCCCGAAGGAGAGCGTCCCATGGAGCACCTGAGCGGCCTGGTCGCCGCGCCGCCCACGCCCATGCGGCCCGACGGCGCCCTCAACCCCGACCGGGTCGCGCCGCTCTATCGCATGCTCAGGGGCAGCGGCGCGCGCGGCGCGTTCGTCTGCGGCACCACCGGCGAGAGCATGTCGCTGAGCATCGCCGAGCGACGCCAGGTCGCCGAGCGCTGGACGGCACTCGCCGAGGACGACTTCGCCGTCATCGTCCACGTCGGGCACGACAGCCTGCCCGAGGCGCGCGGGCTGGCCCGCCACGCGCAGGAGGCCGGCGCCTGCGCCGTGGCCGCCATGGCGCCGTCGTTCTTCCGGCCGGCGGGCGTCGAGGAGCTGGTCGCCTTCTGCGCCCGGGTCGCGGCGGCGGCACCCGAGCTGCCCTTCTACTACTACCACATGCCCTCGATGACGAACGTCGCCGTCCCGGTGGCCGAGTTCCTGGCGGCGGCCTCCGGCCGAATCCCCACCCTCGCCGGGGCCAAGTTCACCTACGAGGACCTGCTCGACTACGGGCGCTGCCTCCGTCTTGAAGGCGGGCGGTTCGACATGCTGTTCGGGCGCGACGAGATCCTGCTCTGTGCCCTCGCCCTCGGCGCGCGGGGGGCGGTCGGCACCACCTACAACTTCGCCGCACCGCTCTACCGGCGCGTCATCGACGCCTTCGAGGCCGGCGACCTGGAGGCCGCCCGGCGCGAGCAGGCGCGGGCGCAGGAGATGGTCGCCGTCCTCTACCGCTGCGGCGGGCTGGCGGCGGTCAAGCCCGTGATGCGCATGATCGGGCTCGACTGCGGGGAGCCGCGCCTGCCGCTGGGGCGCCTGAGCCCCGGCGAGGAGGACGAGCTGCGGGCGGGGCTGGAGGCCGTCGGCTTCTTCGACTACTGCTGCCGGGCCTGAGCCGGGGGCGGCCGCAGCTTGACCGTGCGGGGGCCGTGGCATAGATTGGCCTGATGGCGCGAGGGTGCGCCCGTAGCTCAGAGGATAGAGCGGCGGTTTCCTAAACCGCAGGCCGCAGGTTCGAATCCTGCCGGGCGTACCACTTCTCTACAACCACAGCCGCTCTCCGGCCGCTCTGTGGGCGGCGGCGCTTGACCGCCTGCGGCCCATTCGCCAAGCTTGCGAGGGAAGAAAACCGGCCGCCGATGGAACTATGGTAGGGAAGAGATGCCCGGAGCCGAAGGCGAGCAGAGCCCCGCAGCGAGGGACGAGCGCCTGCTCGCCGCCGCCCGAGCCGGCGACGACGACGCGTTCCACGAGCTGGTGGACGCGCACGCGGTGCGGCTCTACCGGCTGGCGTTCTCGCTGGTGGGCAACGCCGCCGACGCCGAGGACGTGGTGCAGGAGACGCTCGTGGGAGCCTTTCGGAGCATGGGCCGGTTCGAGAGCCGCTCGACGGTGAAGACGTGGCTGACCCGCATCCTGCTGCGCCAGGCCGCGCGGCACCATCGCCGGCGGGGCCGTCGGCCGGAGAGGCCCCTGGAGGCCGCCCGCGGGACGGCCGGGAGCCGGGGGCCGGCCCCGCCCGAGGCGGCCCGCCGGCTCGACGTGCAGGCGGCGCTGGAGCGGCTCTCGCCGCTGCACCGGGAGGTGGTGGTCTTGCGGGAGTTCGGCGGGATGTCCTATGCTGAGATGGCCGAGGCGCTCGACGTGCCCCGGGGCACGGTCGAGAGCCGGCTGCACCGGGCGCGCCGGGAGCTGAGGGAACTGCTGCGCGACTACCTGCCCTGAGGCGGGCCGCGCGGAGGAGGACGCCGATGGCCGAGTGCGAATACGCCGAGTGGCTGATGCGTTACCACGACGGCGAGCTGGCGGAGGGGCGCCGCCGGGAGGTGGAGGCGCACCTGTCGGGATGCCCCCGGTGCGCGGCTGCGCTGGAGGGGCTCCGCGCGCTCTCCGAGGCGCTGGCCGGGGCCGAGGTCCCGTCCATGCCGCGGGGCATGACGGCGCGGCTGCACCGGGCGGTCGCCCGCGCCGGCGACGCCGGTCTGATCCGCCTCTGCCGGGCGATCTCGCTGGCGGCGGCGGCGCTGCTGGCGGCGTGCGGCGTCTGGGCGCTGAGCCCCGGCGAGGCCGCGGCCGGCGCCGCTGAGCCGGCGGCGTGGGAGGTGGCGGCGGTGACCCTCGACGCCGAGCTCGCCCGCCAGGGCGACGGGGACGTGGCTGCCCTCTGGCTGGTGCAGGACCTCTCGCGGGAGGACGGGCGGTGACCAGGACACGCGTGGCGCTGCTGCTCTCGTTCGTGCTCGTGCTCGCGGCCGGCTTCGCCGTGGGTCGGCTCAGCGCGCGCGCGCAGCGGCGCGGGGGCCGCGACTCGTGGCTGGGGCGCGAGCTGGACCTGACGGGGGAGCAGCGCGAGCAGATGCGCGCGATCTGGTCGGAGGTGATGGGTCGGCTCCATCGGGACCGCGGCGAGCGGCGGCGCGAGCTGGCGGCCGAGCGCGACCGGGCCGTGGAGCGGCTCCTCAGCGAGGAGCAGGTGAACCAGTACCAGCAGATCATGGACGAATACGAGCGCGGCCTCCAGGCGCTCCGGGAGGAGCGCGAGGCGGCGTTCCGCGAGGCCGTCGCCCGCACCAAGCAGATGCTCACGCCCGTCCAGCGCGCGAAGTACGAAGAGATGCTGGAGCGCATGCGCAGCCGCGACGAGCGGGACGACGGCTGGCGCGGCCGTTCCCACCGGGGCGAACGCGGCCCCGACGCCACTGCCACCTCCGGGCCGGCGCAGGACTGAGGGCCGCCCCGGCCTGGCGACCGATCCCCATTCCCCCGCCGCCCGTACGCCCGGTGATGCCCTCGCCGGGCGAAGCTGTGGAAGAAAACCGGCCCGCGCGGGAACTATGGGAGTGGAATCGACGGCTCCGCGCCCGCCGGGCGGCGGTCGCCGCGAGCGAGCGGGGCCACCCGTTGCGAAGGGGGCGGACAATGTCCCGATGGAGAGTCCTGACGTTTGTCGGAGTTCTGGCGGCTGCGGCGTTGATCTGGACCGGCATCTCGATGGCTCAGGAGCGCGGCGGCCGGTGGGACCCCGAGCGGATGCGCCAGATGATGATGGAGCGCATGCAGGAGTCGCTCGGCGCCGCCGACGAGGAGTGGCAGGTGATCGGCCCGCGCCTGGAGAAGGTCATGACCCTCTCGCGCCGGACGCGCGGCGGACGGGCCATGGGCGCGCTGTTCGGCGGTGGCCGCCGGGGCGGGCCGACCCGTCCGGACGAGGGCGGGCCCGAGCAGGAGCAGAGCGCCGTCGAGAAGGCGGCCGAGCAGCTCCAGAGCGTCCTCGAGGGCGAGGCAGCCGAGGCGGCCCGCATCAAGCAGGCCCTCAGCGCCTATCGCGCGGCTCGCGAGGAGGCCCACCAGGAGCTGGCCAAGGCCCAGCAGGAGCTGAAGGAGGTCCTGACGGTCAAGCAGGAGGCCCAGCTCGTCCTGTTCGGGATGCTCCAGTAGCCCTTCGGTTGATCGGGGGCGCCGCCGGCGGCGCCCCCCCTTGCCATGGCGGTGAACCGATGAAGGACATGGTGGACACGATGCAGGCGGACGGCCTGCTCGACGGGGCGAGGGCCGCCCGCGTGCGCGCCCTCCAGGGGGAGGGGATGCCGCTGGACGAGGCGCTCGTCGCGGCCGGCGTGCCCGAGGATGCCGCTCTGCGCTACCTGGCGGGCGCCTTCGGCGTGCCCTTCGTGGCGCCGGAGGCGGCGCAGATCGACGCGGCGCTGCTGCGGAAGTTCCCGGCCCGGCTGCTGCTCAGGCACGGGCTGATGCCGCTGCGCCGGGAGGACGGCGCCGTGCTGGTGGCGACCAGCCGCCTCTTCGACGGGGCGGGCCTGGACGAGCTGCGCGTGGCGACGGGCCGGGAGCTGCGCCCGGCGCTGGCGCCCGCCGCCGAGATCGCCCGCTGCATCCGCGCCCACCTCGGCGTGGGGGCCGACACGGTGCAGTCGCTGGTCAGCGACGCCGCCGAGGCCGGCATCCGCGTGCTGGACGAGGCGGACGAGGCCGTGGACCTGACCGAGGGGGCCGAGGACGCCTCGATCATCCGGTTCGTCAACCAGGTGCTGGCCGAGGCGATCGGGCTGCGCGCCACCGACGTGCACTTCGAGCCGTTCGAGGACGAGCTGCGCGTGCGCTACCGGGTCGACGGCGTGCTCCAGGAGGCGACGGTGCCGGCCGAGGTGCGCCAGTTCCAGGCGGCCATCGTCTCCCGGCTGAAGATCCTGAGCCGCCTGGACATCGCCGAGAAGCGGGTGCCCCAGGACGGGCGGATCAAGCTGATGATCGGCGGGCGCGAGATCGACGTGCGCGTCTCCGTCATCCCCATGCTCCACGGCGAGGCCGTGGTGCTGCGGCTGCTGGACCGGAGCGCGGCGCTGCTGGGGCTGGACGGGCTCGGCATGTCGCCCGCCGACGCCGGGGCGCTCGCCCGCCTCTGCGAGCTGCCCCACGGGATCGTGCTGGTCACCGGCCCGACCGGCAGCGGCAAGACGACGACGCTCTACGCCGCCCTCTCGCGCATCAACGACGTGCGCCGCAAGATCATCACCATCGAAGACCCGATCGAGTATCACCTGCGCGGCCTCAACCAGATCCAGGTCGCCACCAAGGCCGGGCTGACCTTCGGGCGGGGACTGCGCTCCGTGCTGCGCCACGATCCCGACGTGATCCTGGTCGGCGAGATCCGCGACCTGGAGACGGCCGAGATCGCCGTGCAGGCATCGCTGACCGGCCACCTGGTCTTCTCCACCCTGCACACCAACGACGCCCCCGGCGCCGTCACCCGCCTGGTGGACATGGGCGTGGAGCCCTACCTGGTCGCCTCGTCCCTGGAGGCCGTGCTCGCCCAGCGGCTGGTGCGCCTGGCCTGCCCGAGCTGCGCCGAGACCTACCGCCCGGCCGAGCCAGAGGTGCTGCTGGAGAGCTTCGGGCCGCCCGTGCCCGAGCATCTGACGCGCGGCGCCGGCTGCCGGGAATGCCAGGGCACGGGCTACCGGGGCCGCACCGGGGTCTTCGAGCTGATGCCGGCCGGCGAGGCGGTGCGCAGCCTGATCGTGCAGCAGGCATCGGCGCGGGAGATCCGCCGCCAGGCCCTGGCCGAGGGGATGCTGAGCCTGCGCCGCGACGGGTGGCGCCACGTGCTGCGCGGGCGCACTACCGTCGAGGAGGTCCTGCGCGTGACCAAGGACGAGCGCCTGGCGGCCGACGACGTGCCGGCCGGCGAGGCGGGGGGAGCCTGATGCCGAAGTTCGAGTACACGGCCATGGACGCGGAGGGCCGCCGGGTCAGCGGCGCGCTCGTGGCCGACTCGCGCGCCGCCGCGATGGACCGGGTGGCGGGCCGGGCCCTGCATCCGGTCTCGGTCGAGGAAGCCGCCCCGCTCGGGGCCGGCCTCTCACCGGGGCCGCCGGGCCGCGTCTGCGCCGGGAGCGTCGACGCCTTCACCCGCGAGCTGGCCAACCTGCTGGAGGCCGGCGTGGCGCTGAACCGGGCGCTCAGGCTGCTCAGCCGCGAGGCGGCCCGGCCCGCCGCCCGGCGCTGCTACGAGCAGCTCCACCAGGACGTGGTCGGCGGCATGTCCCTGGCCGAAGCGATGGCCCGGTGGCCGCGCGCGTTCCCGCCGGTCTACGTGGCGATGGTGCGGGCGGGGGAGACGGGCGGGTTTCTGGACAAGGTGCTGGCGCAGATCGCGGAGTTCCGCCAGCGCGAGCGCGACCTGAAGGGCAAGGTCACGGCCGCGCTGGTCTACCCGGCCGTGCTGGCGTCGCTGGCGGTGGCCGTGATGGCGTTCCTGCTCACCTACTTCATCCCGCGCTTCGCGGGCATCTTCGCCGAGTTCGGCGGGGCGCTGCCGTGGCTGACGCGGGCGATCGTGCGAACGAGCGAGTTCTTCGTCGCCCACGGCCTGACGGTCCTGCTCGTCGTCGCGCTCGGGGCCGTGCTGGTGCGGCGGGCCCTGGCCAGCGAGTCGGGGCGGCGCCTGCTGGAGCGGGCCGTGCTCGGGACCCCTGCGCTGGGGCGCGTGGTCGCGCGGTTCGCGCTGGTCCGGTTCTGCCGCATGCTCGGCACGCTGCTGGGGGCGGGCGTGCCGCTGGTGGCCGCGCTCGGGGCGGCACGGGAGGCGATCGGCAACCAGACGCTCTGCGACGCCGTGGAGCGGGCCGTGGACGAGGTCCAGCGCGGCGCGCCCCTGGCGCGGAGCCTGGCCCGCTGCCCCCGGCTCTTCACGCCGGCCGTGCTGGAGATGGTCGCCGTGGGCGAGGAGTCGGGCCGGCTGGACAAGGAGCTGGTCCGCCTGGCGCGCAGCTACGAGAGCGAGCTCGACCGGCGCCTGCGCATGCTGGTGGCCCTGGCCGAGCCGGCCCTGCTGTTCGTGATGGCGGCGCTGATCGGCACCGTGGTCATCGGCATGCTACTGCCGGTCTTCACCCTTCAGGAGCTGATCCGATGAGCCGAGGACGCGCAAACGGAGAGAGAAGATGAGACAGGAGAATCGACGCAGACGGCGCGGCGGCTTCACGCTGATCGAGCTGCTGCTGGTGCTGGTCATCCTCAGCGTGCTGGCCGCCGTGGTGGTGCCGAAGTTCACGCGCCGCTCCGAGCAGGCGCGCATCACCGCCGCCCGCACGGACATTGCGAACCTGGAGGTGGCGCTCGACGCCTTCGAGATCGACACGGGCCGCTACCCCACCACGCAGGAGGGGCTGGAGGCGCTGGTGGAGGAGCCCTCGGGCGTCCGCGACTGGCGCGGGCCCTACATCAAGCGCGGCGCGCCCGGCGATCCCTGGGGGAACCCCTACCTCTACAAGCAGCCCGGCGACCACAACAGTGCCAGCTACGACCTCCATTGCTACGGCCCCGACGGTCAGAGCGGGGGCGGAGACGACATTGACAACTGGTCCACGCAATAAGAGCGGCTTCACGCTGCTGGAGCTGGTGCTGGTGATGGTCATCATCTGCACCGTGCTCGGGGCGGCCTCGGCCTCGCTGCGGGGGTTCTTCGTCTCGCGCAAGACCGACGACGTGGCGGTCCGGATCCTTTCGCTGGCGCGGCTGGCCCGCTCGGCGGCGGTCAGCGAGGGGCGGCCCTACCGCCTGGTCTTCGACGCGGGGGAGGGCGCCTTCTACCTGGCGGCGCAGCGCCGGGGCGGCTTCACGCGGCCGCGCGGCGGCCCGGGGCGGGCCTTCCGGCTCCCCGACGAGGTGAGCCTCGGGCTGGAGGTGCCCGGCGCGGCCGGCGGGCGCGACTACGTGGAGTTCACCCCCGACGGGCGCGCCGAGCCGGCCACCGTGCGCCTGACCGACATCCAGGGCGGCGTGATAGAGGTGAGATGCGCCGCGCCGACCGAGCCTTTCGTCGTGACCTCGCCGCAGGAGGTGCGATGAGCCGACAACGCCACGCGCGCGCGGGCTTCACGCTGGTCGAGGTGCTGGCCAGCCTGGCGCTGGTCGCCGTCATCGTGCCGGCGGCCATGGCCGGGGTGACGCTGGCGATGGGCCTCGGCGAGACGGCACGGCAGCGCACCGAGGCGGCCACGCTCGCCCGCGGCAAGCTGGCCGAGCTGACGGCGACCGGCCAGTGGCAGACGGCCGGCACGCGCGGCGACTTCGCCGAGCAGTGGGCCGCCTACTCGTGGGAGATGGAGACGGGCGACTGGGAGGAGCCGGAGGTCCGCCAGGTCACCTTGACGGTCCGGTGGACGACGCGCGGGCGGGAGCGGGAGCTGACTCTGGCGACCATCGCCTACCCGGGGAGCGAGTGAGATGCGCACGCGACGCCAAAGGGCGGGCTTCACGCTGCTGGAAATGCTGCTGGCGATGGGGCTGATGGCGATGCTCGCCGGCGCGCTCTACGCGAGCCTGAGCGCCGGCTTCCGGGGCCGCCGCGCCGCCGAGGAGGCCCTGGACCCGGCGCGCCGGGCCGACGCGGCGATGGCCATGCTCGGGGCGGACCTGCTGAGCGCGACGCCGCCCACGGGGCTGCTGGCCGGCGAGTTCACGGCACAAGACGCCCGCGGCGAGGACGGCGAGCCGGCGGACGAGCTGCGCTTCCACGCCCTGGCGCCCGACCAGCGGGGGGCCCGGCCGGCCTCGCCCGTGCGCCGCGTCAAGTTCGGCATCGCCGCCGATGAGGAGACCGGCGAGACGGTGCTGGTGCGCCGCACGACGGTGAACCTGCTCGCGCCGCAGGAGCCGGAGCCGTCGGTCGAGGTGCTCGCCCGCCGCGTGCGCTCGCTGGATCTGGCGTTCTACGACGGGACGGCCTGGCTCGACTCGTGGGACTCCACGGCCGTCGGCGACGTGCTGCCCGTGGCGGTGCGGGTCTCGATCGCGGTCCGGGTGGAGGGTCAGGAGGAGGGCTACGCGCTGGGGCGCGTCTTCGCGCTTCCGTGCGGGCGGGCGCCGGGCCAGGGCGTCGGCGCGGCGGGCTTCCTGGAGGGAGGGTTCTGATGCGCCGTCACCGCCCAGAGCGCGCCGCCCCGTGGCGGGCCGACCGGGGCACGGTCCTGATCGTGACGATGTGGATCGTGCTCGTGCTGGCCGGGCTCGTGCTCGTCTTCGCGCAGGCGGCCCGGGTGGACGCCGTCGCCTCGGCCAACCGGGCGGCGGCGATGGAGGCCGACGCCGTCGCCGCCGGCGCCCTGCAGTACGTGGTGGCCCTGGTGGACGGCACCGGCGGCGGCGCGGACGCACTGGACCAGGTCGACTGGGAGGCGCGCCGGGTCGGGGACGGCCTCTTCTGGCTGCTCGGGCCGGGCCTGGAGGACGACGGGCAGCACTACTTCGGCCTCGCCGCCGAATCCTCGCGCATCAACCTTAATGCCGCCTCCTCGGATATGCTGCTGAAGCTGCCGGGCATGAGCGCCGAGCTGGCCGACGCCATCGTGGACTGGCGCGACGGGGACGCCGACGTCTCCCCCAGCGGCGCCGAGAGCGAGTATTACCTGCTGCTCCACGAGCCCTACCTCTGCAAGGACGCCCCGCTGGAGGCGGTCGAGGAGGTCCTGCTGCTGCGGGGCGCCTCGCCCGAGCTGCTCTACGGCGAGGACACGAACCGCAACGGCGTGCTCGACTACAACGAGGACGACGGCGCCGAGACCCCGCCCGACGACAACCGCAACGGCTCGCTCGACCGGGGCTTCCTCGACTACGTCACCGTGCACAGCGTCGAGCCGAACCGCTCGGGCGACGGCGGCGAACGGGTCAACGTCAACGAGCTCGACGCCGACGCCCTCTCCGAGCTGCTCCGCGAGGTCGTCGCCGGCGACCGCATCTTCACCATCCTCCAGAACACCCGCCGCGGGCGCCCGTTCGCGAACGTGCTCGCCTACTACTTCCGCAGCGGGCTCACCCTGGAGGAGTTCGCGCAGGTCGCCGACCGCCTCACCACGAGCGATGAAGAGGAGCTGGCGGGGCTGGTCAACGTGAACACGGCCCCGCCCCAGGTCCTGCTCTGCCTGCCCGGGCTCGACGAGAGCGACGTCGACGCCCTGGTGACCCGGCGAGCGGAGACCGGCGCCGACCTGGACAGCATCGCCTGGGTCGCCGAGGCGCTGCCCCGCGGGAAGGCCGAGGCGATCGGCGGGCAGATCACGACGCGCTCCTACCAGTTCGGCGCCGACATCGTGGCCCTCAGCGGCGACGGACGGGCCTACCGCCGCTGCCGCGCGGTCGTCGACGCGACCCGGAGCCCGCCGCGCGTGCTGCGCTGGCAGGACCTGACGCACCTGGGCTGGCCGCTCGAGCCCGCCCTGCCCGCCGCGTTGAGGCGGGGCGAGGCCATGTCCGCCAACGGCCGGATCGTGAGCGAGCGATGATGGGCAAGCGCCAGATAGTGGGACTCGCCGCCGAAGAGCGCCGCATCCTGGCGGCCGAGACGGTCCGGGCCGGGGGCGAGCCGACCTCCGTGCAGAGCGGGCAGTTCGCGTTCCCGGACGGCGTCTCCTGGGATGAGCCCCGCGCGCTGGGGGAGCGGCTCGGCGCCTGGCTGCGCGAGCAGGGCTACGGGCGCTCCGCCGTGATCGGCCTGCCCGCGCGATGGCTGCTGACGGCGGGCAAGGGCGTGCCGCCCGCCGACCGGGAGGCCCTGCGCGGCGTGCTGCGGCTGGCGGCGGAGCGCGCGTTCTCGATCCCGGCGGGGGAGCTGGTCTGCGACTACGCCTCGGCCCCGCCGGAGGGCGAGGGCGGCACCGCGCTGCTGGTGGCCGCGCGGCGCGACCGCGTGGAGGCGTGCGCGGAGGTGGCGCGCGCGGCGGGGCTGAAGCTCCGGGCGGTCACGTCGACCATCGGCGCCATGGCGCTCGCCGGCGAGGCGCCCGACGGCGTGACGGTCCTCGTCGGGCCGGCCGACGTGGAGGCGGCGCTGGTGCGCGGGGGGCGCCTGCGGGCCGTGCGCCACGTGCCTCTCGGCGCGACCTCCGCTGCGACGGAAGCGGCCGAACTGGTCCTGCAATCGGCGTTGGGCGCCGGCGGCGGACCGGTCGAGCACGTGCGCCGGCACGACGACGCGGCGCAGATGGTCGACGCGGTCGCCGGGCGGCTCGGCCTGAACGTCCGGCCCGGGCCGGCGCCGGCGGCCGCGCTCGCGCTGGGCTACCTGGACGGGCGGGCGCTGCCGTTCGACCTGGCGGCCTCGCGCCTGGCCGAGCGGACGAGGCGGCCGTGGCGGCGCTGGGCGGCGTGGGCGGCGCTGCTGCTGGCCGTCGCCGTGGTGGCCGTGGTGGCCTTTGCGTTGGACCGCGCCCGCCGGCGGGCCGAGATCGCCGAGCTGCGGGCCCGGCTGCGCGAGATGGCCCCCTCCGCCGTCGCCGCGGGGGAGGTGGTGGAGACGGTGAGCCTGGCGCGGGGATGGTATGACCGGCGGCCGCCCTTGCTGGACTGCCTGCGCGCGCTGACGCTCGCCTTCCCGGAGGAGGGACGGGTCTGGGCGACGAGCCTGGCGCTGACCGAGGAGATGCGCGGCGTGCTCTCGGGCAGGGCGGCCGACGAGCGGTCGGTGCTCGGCGTGCTGGACGCGATGAAGGGCTCGGGCGAGTTCGCCGAGGTGAAGCTCCTCTACATCCGCGAGAGCCGGGGCGCGGAAGGCGGGACTGCCTTCGCGGCCGCGTTCACCTACGCGCCGGAGGGGCAAGAGCCATGAGGCTTTCCAGGCGCGAGGCGTCGATCGCCGTAGTCGCCGTGCTGGCCGTGGCCCTGCTACTGGCCGACCGCTACGTGATCACCCCGTTGATGGAGAGCGGGGCGGCGCTGGAGGCCGAGAAGGGCCTCGTCGTGCGCGAGCTGGAGGAGGCCGGGCGCCTCTTCCAGCGGCGGCGCCTGCTGGCGCGCCGATGGCAGGAGATGACGGCCGGGGGACTCTCATCCGACCCGTCGGCGGCCGAGGGCCGACTGCTGCACGCCGTTGGCGACTGGGCCGAGCAGGCCGGGCTGGCGCTCTCCTCGGTGCAGCCCGATCGCCGGGCGCCGGGCAAGGGCGCCGCCGTGGGCGAGATCGTCGTGCAGGCGTCGGGCACCGGCACGATGCGGTCGGTGGCGCGCTTCCTGTGGCTGGCTGAGACGACCGATCTGCCGCTACGGATCCAGGAGCTTCAGCTCGGCGCCCGCACCGAGGGGGCCGACGACCTCTCGCTCCAGCTCGAGCTCTCGACCATCTACGCCGCCGGCGAGGCGGCGGGGGGCGGCGCCCGATGAATGCCCAACGGACGATCGCGCTGGGCGGGCTGCTTCTGGCCGTCGCAGTGCACGCCGGGGCGGCCGCCGAGCGGCCGTGGGAGGACTACGGGGTGCTGATCGAGCGGAACATCTTCTCCCGCTCCCGCGGCCCGGCGCGGCGCCAGGGCGAGCAGCCCGCCGAGCGAAGCGCGCCCCGCCCCGAGCAGTACCTCTACCTGCGGGGGATCGTCCGCACGGACGGGGACTGCGTGGCCGTGGTCGAGGACATGCGCTCCGGCCGGCTGACGCGCGCGCGGGCGGGCGAGCGGCTGTTGGACGGCGAGGTGGGGGAAGTGACGCTGGACGGGATGAGCTACGTGCGCGAGGCGCAGACGGCGATGGTCGCCATCGGCGAGAACCTGGCCCGGAGCAAGGCGCCTCCGCCGGCCGAGACCACCGAGGGGGGCGCGCCCGCCGCCGAGCCGCCGGCCGGGCAGGGAGGCGACGTGCTGGAGATGCTGAGACAGAGACGATTGAGGGAGCTTGGACAATGACCGAACGCACGAAGCAACGCCGCAGTCAGCGCCTGATTCGGCCGCCGGGCCCTGCCCGGGCGTTCGCCTGCATCGCGGCCCTGGCCGCGCTGGCGGCGGGCGTCTGCCGGGCCGGCGCCCCGGAGGCGCCGCCGGAGCCGCCGGCTGCGGCGGCCCCCGGCGGGATCGTGCTCGACTTCCGCGACGCGCCGCTGGTGGCCGTGCTGGAGCACCTGTCGGAGGCCGGCGGGCTGGTCATCGTCGAGGAGGCCGTGCTCGAGGGCCGGGTGACGGTGATCGGCCGCCAGCCGCTCAGCGTGCCGGAGGCCGTGGCGCTTCTGAACACCGTGCTCGCCGAGCGGGGCTACGCGGCGGTGCGCACGGGCCGCACGCTGAAGATCGTGACGCTCTCCGGGGCGAAGCAGATGAACGTGCCGGTGCGCGCCGGGAGCGACCCCGAGGCGATCGAGCCGACCGACGAGGTCATCACGCAGGTCATCCCGCTGAAGTTCGCCGACGCCGAGCAGGTGGCCAAGGACCTGGCGCCGCTGGTGCCGAGCTACGCGCAGATGACCGCGAACGCCAGCAGCAACGCGCTGATCCTGACCGACACGGGGGCGAACGTGCGGCGGATCGCCGAGATCGTGCGCGCCCTGGACACGCACATGGCCACGGTGGCCGAGGTGCGCGTCTTCGCGCTGCGCTACGCGGAGGCGGCCGACGCGGCCAGGCTGATCAACGAGGTCTTCGAGCAGCGGGCGGCCGAGCAAGGGCAGGAGGGACGGGCGCGGTTCTTCGGGCGGTTCTTCCGGGGCCGGGGCGACGAGGAGCAGGACCAGCAAGCGGTGAGCCGCGCGCCCAACGTCATCGCCGCCGCCGACGAGCGCACCAACACCATCGTCGTCAGCGGACCCACCGACACGCTGGCGGTGGTGGCCGAAGTGGTGCGCGAGCTCGACGCGAATCCGGTCGAGGACGAGTCGGTGCTCGTCTACCGGCTCAAAAACGCCAGCGCGACCAACCTGACGGGGTTGCTCAACGACCTGTTCGGGAAGGCCGAGGAGGCAAGCGGCGCGCTGCGCACCGCTGAGGGCGATCAACCCCGCGGCCCCTTCGGCGCGCTGATGCCGCAGACGGCCCAGCAGGGGGCCGCCAGCGCCGGCGCCCTCAGCGGGCAGGTCTACTGCGTGGCCGACGAGGACACCAACACGCTGCTGGCGCTGACCGCGCCGAGCAACTTCGAGCGGCTGCGCGCCATCATCGACGACCTGGACCGCCCGATCCCGCAGGTCGTCATCAAGGTGCTGCTGGCCGAGGTGACGTGGAGCGACAAGCTGGACCTGGGGGTCGAGTTCTCCATCCTCGATACCGAGCTGGACGGCGACGAGTTCTCGCTCTCGACCGACTTCGGCCTCGCCGCCGAGACCGGGGGCCTGATCTACCGCCAGATCAGCGGCGACGTGACGGCCGTGCTGCGCGCGCTCAGGCAGGTGGGCAAGCTCGACATCCTCTCCCGCCCCCACATCCTGACCAGCGACAACCAGACCGCCACCATCACCGTCGGCCAGGAGGTGCCCTTCATCCGCAACACCCGCACCACCGAGACCGGCCAGACGATCAACACCATCGAGTACGAGGACGTCGGCATCATCCTGGAGGTCACCCCGCACATCAACCCCGAGGGGCTGGTGATCATGGAGGTGGCCCCCGAGATCTCGGCTACCACGGCCGAGACGGTGCCAATCTCCGAGACCGTCGACGCCCCGGTCTTCGCCAAGCGCTCGGCCTTCACGCGCATCGCCGTGCGCGACAACCAGACCATCGTGATCGGCGGGCTCATCGAGGACCGCAAGACCGAGAGGGTCTCCAAGGTGCCGATCCTGGGCGACCTGCCGCTGCTCGGCGCGCTGTTCCGCCGCACCGAAGACGAGAAGCAGAAGACCGAACTGCTGATCTTCCTCACCCCCCACGTGGCGGCCGAGGCGGACCTGCTGGAGGCCATGTCGCAGGATGAGCTGAGCGGGGTGGACCAGATGAAGCGGGCCGTGGCGCCCGGCGTCTTCGACGAGCACCTGGAGGGCCTGCGCCGGGGCGCGGCCGCGCCCGGCGAGGGTGGATAGGGGCTGCCCGCTGCCGGCTGGAAGCCGGCGCTACCGAGCGGCGCGGGCGCACGGGGCGCGTCGAGCGCCAGAGACCGCTGC
The DNA here is from genome assembly GCA_964434535.1 of uncultured candidatus Brocadiaceae bacterium. Classification (GTDB taxonomy): domain Bacteria; phylum Planctomycetota; class Brocadiia; order SM23-32; family SM23-32; genus SM23-32. Next base: position 27,588 of record CAYSWA010000013.1, read on the forward strand.
CGCTTTTTACACCGAACTATTGACAGCATCGCCTCGCCGTCGGGGTTGACAGGTCGGCCCGCGCCGGGTAGTATATCGAAATATCCAAATGCTTGGATGAATGCCGCTGGGGGCCGCCGGCGCCGCACGGGGGGCAGTGACCACAGGGCCGCAGAGGCGGCCCGGCTGCATCTGGCGGGAAGAAGGGAACCGATGCCCGAACTGGACGAGTACGCCACCGTGTTCAAGGCACTCTCGGACCCGCTGCGGCTGCGGCTGCTGCGCATGCTGCCCAGCGGCGAGGAGAAGCGCACGTTCTGCGTCTGCGACCTGGCCGAGAAGCTCGGCATCTCCCAGCCGTGCCTCTCGCACCACCTGAACATCCTGAAGACGGCCGGCCTGGTCGACTTCGAGAAGGACGGGTGCACCGTCTTCTACCACGTGGACCAGGCGGAGGTGCTGGCGAGGCTGAGCGCCTTCCAGCGCCAGTTGACGGAGCGAACATGAAGGCAGCGCTGATCTACGACGAGAAGAGCGCCGGGGGTGTGGGCCCCTGGGTCGAGGCCGAGTACGAGACGCCCGAGACGATCGAGGCGCTCCTTGCGGCCATGGAAGCCCACTGCGGGCGGGCCGTGCCCGTCCCGTTCGGCCCGTCGCTGGTGGCCGAGCTGGAGCGCGAGGGGCCGGACCTCGCCTTCAATATCGCCGAGGGGCTGGAGGGGCCCTGCCGGGAGTCGATCGTGCCGGCCGTCCTGGACCACATGGGGATCCCGTATACGGGTTCGGACGGCGTGACGCTCGGCATCTCGCTCAACAAGGCCCTCACCAAGCACCTGGCCGAGGGGGCGGGCATCCGCACGCCGGCGTTCCGGCTCGCCGGCTGCGCGGAGGACGCCGCGCGGGCGGCCGGGGAGATGGACTTCCCCGTGCTGGTCAAGCCCAACTACGGCGGATCGAGCGTGGGGATCAGCCCCGAGAGCATCATCGAGGACCCGGGCGAGCTGGCCGGCGTGGTCGCCGAGGAGCTGGCCCGCTACCGCCAGCCCTGCCTGATCGAGGGCTTCGTGCGGGGCGTGGACGTGACGGTCGGCCTGCTGGGCAACGGCGAGGTGGAGACCTTCCCGCCCGGCTACATCATCGCCGCCGGCGGGCTCTACTCGGCCGCAGTGAAGCAGACCCACGAGCGCGAGATCGTCTGCCCCTGCCGGCTGCCGGCCGGGCTGAAGGAACAGCTCGCCGAGTGGTCGCGCACGATCTACGAGCTGATCGGCTGCCGCGACTTCGCCCGCGCCGACTACATGGTCGACGACGAGGGCCGCGCCCACTTCCTGGAGATCAACCCCCTGCCGGGCCTCAGCCCCTACTACGGCATCTACCCGGTGCTGGCCGAGGCCGCCGGCTACGAGCACACCGCGCTGATAGGCCGCATCATGGAGCTGGCCCTGGCGCGACCGAGATACACGAGGAGCATGACGCATGAGCCCATGGCAAGATGAGCTGCGCCGGAGCATCACCACCGTCGAGCAGCTCGAAGAGCTGATCAACCTGACCCCCGCCGAGCGGCGGGGCCTGGAGGCGATCGAGGGCACCTTCAACTGGGGCATCAGCCCCTACTACGCCTCCCTGATGGACCCCGAGGAGCCCGACTGCCCCGTGCGTCGCCAGGTGGTGCCCCGCATCGAGGAGCTGCACGACCCCCTCGGCGTCCTCGATCCGCTGAAGGAGGAGGACCACTCCCCGGTCGAGAACCTGATCCACGTCTACCCCGACCGCGTGGCTTTCTGCGTCAGCTCGGTCTGCGCCACGTTCTGCCGCTTCTGCCTGCGCAAGCGCATGGTCGAGACCCGGGGCTGCGCCATCGGGCGCGAGAACCTGGATGAGGGGATCGACTACCTGCGCCGCACGCCGGCCATCCGCGACGTGCTGCTGACCGGCGGCGACCCGCTGCTGATGGAGGACGAGCAGGTCGAGGAGATCGTCGCCCGCATCCACGAGATCCCGCACGTCGAGCTGGTGCGCATCGGCAGCCGCACCCCGTGCACGCTGCCCTCGCGCATCACGCCGCAGCTCTGCCGCCGCCTGGCGAAGTACCAGCCCTTCTGGATCAACACGCACTTCAACCACCCGAAAGAGCTGACCCCCGAGGCCGTCGCCGCCTGCGGGCGCATCGTCGACGCCGGCATCCCGATGGGCAACCAGAGCGTGCTGCTGAGGGGCGTCAACGACGACACGTCGGTGCTGAAGGAGCTCGGCGAGCGGCTGGTGGCGGCGCGCGTGCGGCCCTACTACCTCTACCAGTGCCAGACGCTGATGGGCACGGCGCACTTCCGCGTGCCGCTGGAGCGGGGCATCCGGCTCGTGCGCGGGCTGCGCGGGCGCACCAGCGGCTTCGCCATCCCGCAGTACGTGCTCGACACCCCCTACGGCAAGGTGCCGCTGAGCCACCAGTACTTGCGCGGCCGCGAGGGCGACGAAGTCGTGCTCGAGACATACTCCGGCAAGATCTGGCGCGAACCGAACCCGGTGCCCAAATGCGCGAAGTGCCCGCCTCAGCCGAGCCGCGTCTGATCCTTATCTGCCTGGGCAACCCCGGCGCCGAATACGCCGCCACGCGCCACAACGCCGGCTGGCTCTTCGGCGATTGCCTGCGCCAGCGGCACGAGTTTGCCCCCTTCGAGCCGCTCGAAGGGGTCGAGGCGACGGCCGCCCGCGGCGAGCTGGCCGGCCTGCCGGCGCTCATCGCCAAGCCCGGCGTGGCCATGAACGACGCCGGCCGCGTCGCGGCGACCCTGGTCGAGCGCTTCGGCGCCGAGGGGCGGCTCTACGCGCTGGCCCACGACGACCTGGACGTGCCGCTCGGCTCCGCCAAGGGCCGGGCCAGGGGCGGCCACGGCGGGCACAACGGCGTGCGCTCCGTGCTGGGTGAGGCGCCCGACGTGCCCTTCTTCCGCCTCAAGCTCGGGGTCGGCTCCGCGCGCAAGGGCGGCTGCGATTCGGTCGCCGAGTTCCTGCTCTCCCCCTTCGAGGAAGGCGAGCGGGCCGAGCTGGAGGAGTCCTTCCCCCAGGCCGAGCAGGTGCTCGTCGGGGAGGCCAGGTCCCTGGCGGCCCGCCTGGCGAAGCAGGACCGCCGCGACGCGGCGCGGCGGCGCTACGCCGGCGAGCTGCTGGAGGAGGCGCGGGAGGCGCTGGAGGGCCTCGACGCCGCCTCGCCCTACCCGGTCTTCCTGAACCCCTCCGAGGCGTCACGGCTGCTCGACGTGGTGACGGCGCTGACGAAGCTGCTGCGCAAGGCGCGCGCCACGGCCGGGCGGGACGATGCGTTCTACGATCGGCTCGCCTCGTTCATCCCCGAGGGGCTCCGCCCGCTGCTGCCGGCGCGGACGGGTTCCCAGCGGCTCTTCTACGCGGCCGACCTGCACCTCTCACAGGCCGGGCTGAAGGTCATCGAGCTGAACTGCGCCGTCGGCTACGCCCACTACGCCCGGCTCGCCGACGAGGCGCTCCTGCCCCTGCTGAGCGAGCGGCTCGACGGCCTCGAGCGGCCGACCGACGCCGAGTTCGCCGCCTTCCTCTACCAGCACGGGCTTAAGCCGCTGCTCGAGCCGGACGCGGGGGCCCTCGCCTTCCTGCGCGGCTTCGGCGGGCGGGACATGTTCAACGTGGACGAGCTGGAGCGGCTCGCCGCGCGCGTGGGCCGGCTGGCCGGCGCCGAGGTGCCGCTCTGCCACGAGGGCGACCTGGAGCCCGCCGAGGGCGGTCTGCGCCTGCCGGACGGGCGCCGCGTCGACCTGCTCTACGTCGAGGAGAACCTCTCCACGTGGGCCGGCGTGGCCGAGGGTTCGCCGCTGCACGCGGCCGTGCGCGAGGGGCGGGTGAAGACGTTCCCACCGCTGGACATGTTCCTGCTGACCGGCAAGGGCTTCCTGGCCCTGCTCGCCGAGCCGGAGGTGCAGGAGCTGCTGGAGCCGGACGAGGCCGAGGCGCGGGTGCTGCGCGAGAACCTGCTCTGGTCGAGCCCGCTCGACGCGCGGATCGAGCCGGCGGCCTACTACATGCTGGAGCGGGGGCTCAGCGTGGTGGTCAAGGACGCCCTCGGCGGCGGCGGGCGGGGCGTGACGGTGCTGCGGCCGGACTCATCCTCCCAGCAGGCCGGCCACATGCTGCGGCGCCGCGCGCTGGCGGGCGGCAGCGTGGTGCAGGGCTACTTCCCGGCGGGGCGGTGGTCTCAGGAGGTCGACCTGCGTTTCGACCTGCGGGTGCTCGCCGCCGCGCACGCGGGCGACGTGAACCTGGGGCCGGTCTGCGCGCGGGTCTTCCGGGGGGAGAAGGTCAGCTTCGCCGAGCCCGACGCCGGCGTGGCGCCGGTCTACGTCCTGCGCTGACGGCACGGCCCCTACCACGACGACACGACGAACGGCAAGGTTGAGGCAGGAGCAGGCTCACTCGCCGTTCATTCTGCACCCTGCATTCGCCTCGTCTCAGGCGAGGCTGACCTCCCGGCCCGCCTCGGCGCTGGCGTAGAGGCCGTCCAGGATCTCCTGCACCATCAGGCCCGCCTCGGCCGGGCACTGCGTCTCGCACTCGCCGCGCAGGAAGCCGATCCACTCCTCGATCTTCTTCTCCATCGTGTTCCACTTGCCGACCACGACGGGCTCGACGTTGACCATGGTGCCGGCCTCGTCCTTGAAGAGCCTCGGCGGGCTCACCGTGCAGCCGCCCTTCTCGCCCATGATCTGGATGCCGTAGGTGTCCTCCTGGATGTGGGCGGCGAAGCTCGACTCGACGGACATGACGGCGCCGTTCTCGAAGCGGACCAGGCCGATGGCGAGGTCCTCGACGGTGTAGGTCTCCCAGTCCCAGGGGCCCCACTTGGAGTCGGTCTCGGGGGGCTTGTCGCCGAGGTAGGTGAACATCTGGGCGCTGGCGGCGACGGGCTTGGGCTCGCCCATCAGGAAGTGGGCGGCCTCGATCAGGTGCACGCCGATGTCGATCAGGGGGCCGCCGCCCTGGAGCTCCTTGCGGCCGAAGACGCCCCAGCTCGGGATGCCCCGGCGCCGCAGCGCCTGCACGCGCGCGAAGAGCGGCCGGCCGATCTGGCCGGCCTCGATGAACCGCTTCAGCGTCTGCGGGCCGGGCCCGAGCCGCCACTGGAAGCCCATGGTCAGCGTGCCCTCGCTCTGCCGGGCGGCCTGGACCATCTGGCGCGCCTCCTCGGCGTTCATGGCCATCGGCTTCTCGACCAGCACGTGCTTGCCGGCCTTCAGCGCCGCCACGGTCGGGTCCCTGTGCATGAAGTTCGGCGTGCAGACCGTTACCGCCTCCATGTGCGCCAGGTCCATCATCTCATTGAAGTCGGTGTAGGTGTGGGGCACCTCGAACTTCTCGGCGAAGTCCTTCAGCGCTTCCTCGCGCACGTCGCAGCCGGCGACGATCTCGACGCCCTCCAGCTTCAGCAGCGACTTCGCCTGGAACTGCGCGATGCCGCCGGTGCCCACGACGCCCACTCTGATCGGCTCTGCCATCGGTCGGTCTCCCTGGTCCTTCGGCACGGTTGAACGGGCAAGCCCCAGACACTACGCCACGGGGCGGCGCTTGTCAAAGAGACCGACAGCGGCGCCCTCATGCCGCGCGCAGGAAGGCCCACCCGCGCTCGGCGCTCCAGCGGACCGTGACCTACTGCGGCCGTTCTCCGTGCCTGCGTGGTGGCCGTTGCCTCACGAGCAACGAGCAACGAGCAACGAGCAACGAGCAACGAGAACCCTTGACCCCGCGGCTGGCGCAACTGGCGGGATCGCTCTATAATGTAGAGGGCGGGCAGTTGAGAACGAAGGGAACTGCATGGCGCAGATGAGACGGACGGGCCTCGGCCTGAGGGCCGAGAGGGCGGTCCTCGTCCAGGTCGCCCCGCACTGGGACCGGGACGAGGCCGACGAGACGTTCTGCGAGCTGGCGAACCTCTCGCAGACCGCCGGGGCGGCGATCCGGGGGGAGGTGAGGCAGTTCCGCAGCCGCCCCGACCCGCGCACCTACCTGGGCAAGGGCAAGCTGGCCGAGCTGGGCGAGCTCTGCGAGCGGCTCGAGCCGGACGTGGTGATCTGCGACGACGAGCTGAGCCCCTCGCAGGTGAAGGCCCTGGAGGGGGCGCTTGACGTCAAGGTCGTCGACCGCAGCGAGATCATCCTCGACATCTTCGCCACCCACGCGCGCACCAAGCAGGCGAAGCTCCAGGTCGAGCTGGCGCAGCTCGAGTACGAGTTCCCCCGCCTGCGGCGGATGTGGACGCACCTGGACCGCACGGCCGGCGGCACGCTCGGCGGCCCGGTCGGGGGCGGGATCGGCGTGCGGGGCCCTGGCGAGAAGCAGCTCGAGGTGGACCGCCGCCTGGTGCAGCGCCGCATCCACGACCTGAAGGCCGAGCTGGCGGTGATCGAGCGGCGCCGCCACACCACCGCCGAGGCGCGCCAGAAGCGCTTCTTCACCGTGGCCCTGGTCGGCTATACCAACGCCGGCAAATCCAGCATTATGAACGCGCTGACCGACGCGCACGTGGCCGTGCGCGACCGGCTCTTCGAGACGTTGGACACCTGCACGCGGCGCTGGGAGCTGCCCGGGGGGCGCGACGCGCTGCTGAGCGACACGGTCGGGTTCGTGCGCAAGTTCCCCCACCACCTGGCCGAGGCGTTCCACGCCACGCTGGAGGAGGCGTGCGAGGCCGACCTGATGCTCCACGTGGTCGACGCCTCCAAGCACGAGAGCGAGCAGGAGATCGAGGCGGTCAACGCCGTGCTGGAGGAGATCGGCTGCCTCGACGTGCCGACGACCTACCTGCTGAACAAGTGGGACATGGTCGAGGACGCCTCGGACGTGGCCCTGCTGCGCAAGCTGGTCGGCGAGGTGATCTGCACCAGCGTGGTCAGCGGCGAGGGGCTGGAGGAGGTGACCCGGCGCGTCTGCGAGCGGCTCGACGAGCGCCGCACCCACCTGCTGGTGCGCGCGGGCGTGGAGAACGGGCGGCTCTTCAGCTTCCTGCACGCCAACGGGCAGGTGCTCGAGCAGCACTGCCACGACGCGACGATGGAGCTGCGCGTGCGGATCCGCCCGCAGTACACGGGCATCATCAGCAGCCTCGGCGGCGAGGTCGAGGAGGTCTCCGAAGGCGCCGCCCCCGGCCCGCTGCCATGAGCTGCCGCTGTAGCAGGACGGCGAGCCCCGCTCGCCGCTCAAGGGCGCCTCGTCGAGCACGTCGCTGAACTGCTCGGCCCAGCGGTTCTCCACCTCCAGGGCGAGCGCGTAGGGCAGGTAGCGCTCGAAGAGCTCCGGCGTCCTGCGCGGGCCGTCCAGGTAGTCGAGCCGGTCCTGCTCGGCTGCGCCCAGGTACATGCGGAACCCCTCGACCTGATCCATCAGGCGGCGGCCGCCGCGCCGATGGTCCAACCCGTCAGCCAGGCCAGCATAAACAGGTAGGCGAAGAACGGCTCCCGCCCGTGCGGCATCAGCAGCCCCGCGCAGAGCAGCGTCGCCGCCGAGAGGATGATCTGGCCCGGAGGGCCATGCCACGTCAACGTGTACGCGCCGTCGCTCTCGCTGACGGTCAGGTGGCCCTTGACGGCCATGCTGACCAGGGCGGCGCTGAGGCACCGGTTGTCGTAGCCCATCTCCATCAGGTAGCGCGCGGCCGCCGGCGAGAGGCCCGGCGGCGGCTCGTAGAGCGGGATGACGAGCCCACGCTGCGGGTCGACTCCGACCGCCATCCAGGCCGCCGGGTAGTAAACGACCACGATGGCGAGCCCCGCCAGCGCCAGCAGGGCGACGGCGAGGGCGGCGATGATGGTCAGCGGCACGGGTTCTGCCTCGCGCGCAAGGGGTCACCTGGCCCGGCAGGCTGGCGGTAAGTCTCCGCGATGGCGGGACCCCCGGGGCAAGGCGTCGGCCCGGGGGGGACTTGGCCGGCTCCGTGGCCTTTGTTAGGCTGGTGTGTGAACTGCTCACCCGGACGGGCCATGACCAGACGCAGCGCCGCCATAGCCGTGGCCGCATTGGTTGCGGCCTTTGCCGCCGCCGCGCTCCTCCGTCACCGCGCGCCGCGGCCGGCGCGCGGCGCGCCCGAGCGACCCGGGCCGGCCGTGCGCGAGCGGCCCGACCGGCCGGGACGCTTCGAGATGCGCTTCAGCGTGATGGGCACCGACGGGCGCTTTGACGTGCGCGCGCCGCACGCCCCGGCGGCGCGCCGCATGTGCGAGCCGGCCCTGGCCCGCCTGCGGCAGATCGAGCGGGCCATGAGCACCTACCTGGAGGACAGCGACGTGAGCCGGCTCAACCGCCTGGGCGGGCAAGGGCCGGTCGCCGTCGGTGCGGAGACCCGGCACGTGCTGGAGCGCTCGCTGGAGTTCTCCGGGCTGACGGGCGGGGCCTTCGACGTGACCTACGCGCCCCTGCGTGGCCTTTGGCTGGAAGCCCAGCAGGCAGACCGGCTCCCTTCCGAACGGGCGCTGGAGGCGGCGCTCGCCGCCGTGGGCCACGAGAAGCTGCTGCTCGGACCGGAGGGGGCCCGCTTCGGCGCGCCCGGCATGGCCGTCGACCTGGGCGGCATCGCCAAAGGATATGCCATCGACGCGGCGGCCGGCGCGCTCAGGGCCGCCGGCGCCTCGGCGGGCATCGTGGACGTGGGCGGCGACCTGCGCCTGTTCGGCCTTCCCGAGCCGGGCGGGCGATGGAAGGTGGAGGTCAACGCGCCGGCCGGCGTCGAGGAGCGCGTCGTGCTCGCCGTGCCGGGCTGCGCCGTGGCGACCAGCGGCGACTACGCCCGCCGCTTCAGCGTGGCCGGCGAGCGCTTTTCCCACATCATCGACCCCCGCACCGGGCGGCCCGTGGCCGACGTGCCGAGCGTCACCGTCGTGGCGCCCGACGCGATCACGGCCGACGCCCTCGCCACCGGCCTGAGCGTGCTCGGGCCGGCCGACGGCGTGGCGCTGGTAGACTCGCTCGCCGGCGTCGAGTGCATGATGACGGCGCGGAGCGACGGCGCCGAGGTGCGCCGCCACCTCTCGCGGGGCTTCGCACGATACCTGGAGGAAGGCCGATGAGGGGCGGGGCCGAGCTGAGGCTGGCGCCGGCGCAGATCAGCTTCCGGGTGCTGCGGCGCGACCCGGAGGGCACGAGCCCGCGCGCCGCCGCCCGCGCCGTGGAGGAGTTCCTCCGGCGCCGCCGCGAGGGCCTGGCCGAGGCGGTGGAGGTCGGCTTCGAGGCCGGCGTGGTGGTCATCCGCGCCGAGGGGGCCGCCGCCGCCGACATGATCCGGGAGGCCGAGGAGCTGCTGGTGGAGGAAGCGCGCCTCGCGGTCGAGGCCGAGCTCGAGGTCGACCCCGAGAAGTTCGCCGTCTCCGTCGGCGAGCTGGCCGAGGAAGGGGAGGCGGAGCTCGAACGCGAGGTCCTCTACAGCAAGGTGCGCTACTTCCCCCATCCGGAGTGCCAGTGGTTCGAGATATCTTCCGGCACGCTGATGCTCTCCGACCGCCAGGTCATCTACGAGCCCGAGTGGGTGATCATGACCGAAGAGGGCGAGGGGGCGCTGAACCCGGGCTCGCACGTGATCCCGCTGGAGGAGGTCGGCCGTGTCTACCGGGGCGAATGGTGGGACCTGCCGTGCCTGATGATCCAGACGGCGGGGCGGACCTATCGCTACGGCTGGCCGGCCGCCCGCGGGGAGCCGGAGACGGAGTTCGACGTCGACGAGTGGCTGGTGGCGCTGCGCAGGCTGATGGAGGACTGGGCGTGATGGCGCGCTTCGGATTCCCCCGGCAGGCCCGGCTGGTGCGGCGCCGCGACTTCGAGCGCGCCTACCGCCGCGGACGGCGCCACCGGATCGGGCCGCTCCGCTTCTGCGCGCTCTCCCGCGGCGAGGGCGGCAGCCGCCTCGGCCTCTCCATCAGCCGCAAGGTCGGCAAGCCCGTCGTGCGCAACCGCTGGAAGCGGGCCATCCGCGAGGCGTTCCGGCTCAACCGGCACCTGCTGCGCCGGCCGCACGACATCGTGGTCTCGGTCGAGTGGGAGGCCGGCCCCGAGGACGTGGCGCGCGTCGAGGCGAGCTTCCGCGAGCTGATCGCGCGGCTCAACGCCGAGGGCGCGCCGCAGGAGGGTGGACCGTGACCGTGCTCAGGGCCATCAACCGTGGGCTCGGCGCGCTGGTGATCGGCCTGGTGCGCATCTACCAGCGGGTCGTCTCGCCGCTGGTCCCGCCGAGCTGCCGCTACACGCCCTCGTGCAGCCAGTACATGATCGACGCGGTGCGCAAGAAGGGGGTGGTGGTGGGCGCGCTGAAGGGCCTGCTGCGGATCCTGCGCTGCAACCCGCTCTTCCCCGGCGGCCACGATCCGATCGAGTAGGGCGCCCTCAAACGTCCTCGCCGAGGCCCTCCAGCGCCTGGCGCACGTAGAAGAGCACGTCTTCGTGGCTGCCGATCAGGGCCTCGACCACGGGTTCGCGCCGGTAGTACTCCTCGCTGCCCCTCACGGCGCGGAGGCGCCGGAGGAACGCGGCTTCCTGGCGGGCCGCCTCGCGCAGCGGCGAGACGGTGCGCTCGCCGCCGATCCTGGCCAGGGCCACCGCAGCGGTCCAGCGCACGAAGTCCGGCTGGCGGAAGACCTCGAGCTTCCGCGCCGTCTCTTCGATCTGCTCGGCGGAGAGGCCCTGCCAGTCGGCGTCGGCGCCCTCCCCGGTGAGGGAGCCGTCCTCGCCGACGGCGATCTTGGGCTCCCTGCGTTCGGTGAGGTAGTCGCCCAGGAGGGGGACGGCTTCCTGGACCCGGAGTTCGCCGAAGGTCTTGGCGGCGGCCCAGATGATGAAGGGGCCGGGCTCCTGGCCCCGGACCTTCCCCATCAGGAAGGGCACGACGAACTCGCCCGCCGTGACCAGCGCCTCCTGGGCCCCGATGCGCAGCTCGGTCAGGTCGTCCAGGCGCTCCTGGCTGATGTTCTGCTCCTTGACGGCCTCCTGGAAGCGGTCCAGCTCGTTGAGCAGGTACTCGACGGCCTGGTCCTGGTTCAGGCGGCAGAGGGCGATGGCCGCGCCGATGCGGATGCGCTTGTCCTGGCCCCTGTCGTCCATGACCTCGGTGAGGTTCCGCTCGATCTGCTCCCGCTCGGCCGGCGTGGTGCGCGGCGAGAGGGCGGCGAGGGCGAGCCCGCGGGCGGCCGCCACGCGCCAGGCGCTCTCCCACTTGGTGTCGCGCAGGTCGCTGTTGAGCTTCTCGATGCTCGGCTCGTCGGCGACGGTGCCGAGGGCCATCAGGATCTCGGCGGCGCGCTTGGTGTCGAGCGTTACGGCCAGCTCGTCGATGAGGGCCTGGCGCACCTCGTTGAGCACGCGCTCGGCGCGGGCGGTGCCCTGCTCGGTCTCGATGAACTCGACCAGCGCCGGCACGATCCTGTCTTTCAGCTCCTTGACGTTCGCCTCGGCGCCCTGGCGGATCGCGGCGTTGTCCGAGAGCAGCGCCTCCAGCAGGAAGCGGCTCCGGGCGGAGGTCGGCTCGATCTCGTAGAGCAGCCTCGCCGCGTAGACGGCCTGGATGCCCCGGCCGGCCCCGAAGCGCTGCTCCAGGACCTCGGTGGCCTCCTCGTATCTCATGTCGCGCAGCCCCTCGCCCGCCTTCTTGACGCAATCGGGGTCGCTGCCGTCGAAGGCCCGCGCGAGCAGCTCCACCGCCTTCGGCTTCCAGACCTGCGAGAGGCCGGCCACGCTCTCGATGCTCTTCAGGCGGACCTGCTTGTTCGGGTCCTCGATCAGCTCCCCCAGCGCGCTGAGCGACTCCATGCGCCGCACCTTGCCCAGGAAATCGCCGGCCCCGATGCGCACGTTCGGGTTCTCGCTGCTGAGCGCCTCGCGCACCTCCGGCATGGCCTTCTTGTGCATGCGGACCAGCTCCTCGACGGCGCGCCGGCGCACCTCCTCGTTGTCCTTCCTGAGCCGCTCGATGTAGTAGCTCGGCTCGTCGCTCGCCGGGCAGCCCGCCAGGGCCGCCACCGCGAGGGCGAGCGCCACCGCAAGCCACCGCCGCCGCCCGTCGCTGCCCATCCGCGTCATCGCTCCGGTATCCTCGTTTGCCACAGGGAGTTGCGCATGAGGGACTAACATAGTTGCGCCGCGCCGAAGCGTCAAGTGCCCCGTCGCCCCTCCCCCCGCCCGCGGCGCGGAGCGCTCGCAGGAGGACTCGGCGGTGAAGCTCACCCGGGCGTGACTATGGGACGTCCGGCCGTTCGTACCACATCGGGCAGCCCTCGCGGCTCTCCAGCGCCTTCGGGTCCCGCGCCACGCGCAGGAAGCCGCCGATGATCCCCCGGAAGCCGAGCCAGTCCAGCTTGCGCGCGCTGGTCAGCGCCTTCTCGCGCAGCACGACGAACCGCAGTCCCCGCCGGCGCCCCCAGCGCTTCAGCGCCTGCGAGAAGTGGATCTCCTCCGAGGCGTAGTAGCGCTCGTCGAAGCCGCCGGTGCCCTCGAACGCCCCCCCCAGGCAGAACAGGTACGAGCCGGCCGCCAGCCGGGCCAGCTTCATCAGCAGGACCACGCCGCTGAAGAAGAGCCGGTCGGGCAGGGCGAGGGGCCGGTCGGCGTCGATGGTCGTGCCGCCGCCGACGAAGCGGCCCGTCTCCAGCGCCTCCAGCGAGCGCCGCAGCAGGAGGGGAGGGATGAGCGTGTCGGCGTCGAGGAAGACCAGGTGCCGCCCCCGCGCGGCCCGGGCGCCGGCGTTGCGGGCGCGCGCTATCTGGCGGTGCGGCTCGCGCACGAGACGCGCGCCGCGCGCCGCGGCGATCTCGGGCGTGCGGTCGCTCGAGGCGTTGTCGACCACGATCACCTCGCCCTCGCGGCCGGCGAGGCGGGCCATGGCCGCCTCGACGCAGCGGAGCGTGCGGGGCAGCAGCGCCTCCTCGTTGTAGGCGGGGATCACGATCGAGTAGTCGACGTTCAGAGCGGGCCTCCTCGTGCGGGCGAGGCCCGCCATTCTACCGCGCCCGGCCCGCGCCCGCAGGGACCGGCGCTTTCCTCCACCGCCCGCCGAGAACGAGATACAGCTCGCTCGCCAGAGGACAGCTGAATGAGCCCGGGCAAATGGCGGTTGCCATTGCGGGCGGTCTCGGTTATATTGGAGGGTGTCAAAGACGGCTCCTTCGCCCGCGATCGGGCGGCACGGCGCTTCAGCTGTGCGGAGCGGTCCGAGTGATCTTTCGTAACTGCGTGAGCCCGTCTGGCTGCGCCGCTTGTGCGGGGCCCGCCTTTCGGTGCGGCACGTGCTGAGGCATGTGACACCCCTCGGGCACCCTCACCCGCGGCGGCGTAACCGGTGCCTTGCCTGCCATCCTCCGTAGTTCCGACTGACGCTCTGTACCGGCCCCAAGTGTGAGCGTCCTACGGAGCGCCTTCGACCTTTCGAGCTATAAGGCGCGCAAGTGGCGCGCCGGCTCCAGTGCAGTAGCAGTTCATGAGGTGCAGCAATGCCTAAGGGCAAGGTAAAGTGGTTCAGCGACTCGAAGGGCTACGGCTTCATCACCCCTGACGATGGCAGCAAGGACGTCTTCGTCCATCACAGCGCCATCCAGGGCGACGGCTTCCGTACGCTGGCCGAAGGCCAGGAAGTCGAATACGAGGTCGAGCAGGGCCCTAAGGGCCTGCGAGCCGCCAACGTGGTGAAGCTCTAAGCGCCACGCAGTGAAGAGCCGAGGGCGCCGGAGCGCGGAGGGACGCGCCGGCGCCCTCTTTACGTACGGGCACCCTTACCCCACCACGTCCTCCAGCGCCGGATGGCGGCGCAGGAAGATCCCCATCCGCCACCCGCACGCCGAGGCGCCGTAGCAGAAGATCAGCATGAAGCAGACGAACCCCGCCCCCGCTGCCACCAGCGGCGGGGCCGTCGCCGCCAGCGCCACGCCCGCGATGCCGTAGCAGACGCTGGCCGCCACTATGTTCGCCGTGCAGAACGCCCAGACCGCCGCGTACTCCAGCGGGGCCTTCAAGATGCCCCGCGCCACGTTGACCGGGTTCAGCGCCCTGAGCACCTCCTGCGAAGAGCCGAGCACCATCGCCACCATCGGGAAGCAGAACAGGGCGAACAGCGCCCCCGCCCCCAGGATGAGGAGCTGGGCCTGCGCCGCCGGCTCGCCGAGCAGCGCCCCTACGCCCTCGCCCAGCATGACGGTCCGGGGCAGGTCCGTCAGGCTCCTGCCCCCGACGGCCATACCCGCATACCCCGCCGCCGCCAGCGGGATGAGCCCGAGCCCGAACCCCGCCAGCAGCACCAGCACGCCCGGGGTCATGATGTCCTCACTCAGGCTCACCTGCGCCTCCTCGATGGGCCGGGCGCCGACGGCCGATGCCTGGATCATGTAGAAGTAGAGCGCTCCCGCCGGGGCGCCGATCGCCACCATCGCCACCACGAGCGGTCCGAACCCGATCAGCAGCCCGAGCGGCAGGAAGATGAACGCCACGGGGATCAGGTGCTTGAGCTCTACCGTGACCAGCAGCAGCAGGAAGAGCCCGGCCGGCACCGCCCAGTGGAAGCCCGGCACCGTCGAGACCCCGGCCAGGACGAGCGGCACGACCGCCCCGATGGCGGCGTACTTCAGCCACGCCTTCCACGCGTCGCCCGCCAGCACGGCGGCGTAGGCGTAGGCGAACGCGCCCAGGAAGCCCTCCGCCCACGGCGGACCGGGCGGGCCGAGGCGGCCGCCGACTGCGCCGCGGAAGCGGGGCGCCGCCGAGGGCGGCGGCGGCCTGGGGCGCGACGGGTCGCGCGACGGCGCGGCCGTCCTGCCCGGGGAGTTGAGTTCCAGATCGGCTGGCCACTCGTCCGGCTCACCCGCTCCGTCTCGGGCCGGTTGGCTTCGCTGCGGTTCCTCTTCGACCAGCTCCAACCCTTCGGGAAGCTCGGAGGGGGCCTCGGGGGCCTGTGCTGCGGGGGGCGGGGCCGCCGGCTCGCCGGTGTCCAGCTCCAGCTCGTCGGGCCACTCGTCGAAGGCGGCCTGCGGGGCCTCCGCTGCGGGCGGAGCGAAGAGGCTTGCGGGCACCTCGATGCCGGCGCCGCAGGCCGGGCAGCTCCCGCGCACGCCCACCTCGTCCTCGTAGACGGGGATCGAGCTGGCGCACTCGGTGCACCTGAGCCGGGCCCTCCGCATGCCGTCCTCCCCGTGCGGGCATCAACGTCCTGCGCGGGCTCACTCGCCTGCGAGTTGCGTCAGACGCTGCAAAGCCGTGAGCAGGTAGGCAAACGATGCACTTGACCGTCGCGCGGCCTCTACGTCCAGGCAGGCCGTGAAGCCGGGCTGATCATCCGTCCCAAGGTATCGACGCCCGCTGACCATGTTGCGGCTGAGCGCCTCTTTTGCGCCCCGGATGCTCTCAGGGTCTGATGGCGAGACGGCATCCCCACGAATCCCTCGGTATCCCCTGAACGACTCCTTGGCGGCGAGGAACCACGCTTCGAACTCGCGCATTGCGAAGACGACCTCGACGGGGACGTCCGCCACTGCCCGCGCCCGGTCCCGCAGGCTGGTGCCAAGCTTAGCCGGGCAATCATCGTCTGCGTCGAGCAGGACGAGGATGGCCGCGACGTTGTCTCGCTGCCGCACAACTTGCTTGACGGCCTTCTCCAGTTCGTTGGGCTTTACTACCCGGTTTCGCTTGAGTCGCCAGGGGGGGACGACTTCGAAGCGCGCCTCGTCAAGCTCAGCAAGCAGGCGGCGCAGCAGAATCGGCAGCGACTGCACCTCAGAGTGGCCCTCGACTATGGAGGCTATGGCGGGCCTGGTCACTGCCGCCCCTTTCTGGTCTCGACATGCGGTTCGCTTCCAGGTCCCTCCACCTCCTGCTGGGGCTCCAGTTCGTCGATGCGCAGCAGTTCGCCGGGGGTGTAAAGGCTCTCGGCGATGGCCGGGTGCACCGTTGCTTCGGGTTCTTCGATGCCCAGCACGGTCGGCGTGCGTGGCTGGTAGGCGGCCAGCAGAACGCCCAAGGCGCGCAGTGTCCCATCCGAGATGCTGAGGGCGTCGACGATGTTGCTTTTGCCCACCCCGTTGCGCCCCACCAGCACGGTAAGGGGGCTCAGTTCCAGCGAGACATTCGCCAGACTCTTGTAGTTGTGGATGACCACACGGCACAGCCGCCCTTTCGGTCCTTTGCTCTCAGGCACTGTGTCGCCCCTTCAATAGGGCCCAACCGTCAAGTTCAGGCTGGCGTTGCCTACCTGTCGAACTGGGCGTCGAAGGCGACCTCGGAGGGTGGGAAGTCGAGGGCGCGCACGAACTCGCACGCCTCCGCCGCGCCGTGCTCGCGGTCCATGCCGCTGTCCTCCCACTCGACCGAGAGCGGGCCGTCGTAGCCGATGCGGTTCAGCTCGCGCACGATCTGCTCGAACTCCACGTCGCCGCGCCCCGGGCTGCGGAAGTCCCAGCCCCGGTCGGCCTCCCCGAAGTTCAGGTAGGAGGAGAGGATCCCCTCCCGCCCGTTGAGCGTCACCGCGCAGTCCTTCATGTGCACGTGGTAGATGCGCTCGGGGAAGGTGCGGATGAAGACGGCCGGGTCGATCCCCTGCCAGAGCAGGTGGCTGGGGTCGAAGTTGAAGCCGAACTCCGGCCGGTGGCCCAGCGCCTCCAGCGTCCGCTCGGCCGAGACGATGTCGAAGGCGATCTCGGTCGGGTGGACCTCCAGCGCGAAACGCACGCCGCACTCGGCGTAGACGTCCAGGATCGGGTTCCACCGCTCGGCCAGCAGCTTGAAGCCGTCCTCGATCATCGGCGCCTCGACCGGCGGGAAGGAATAGATCAGGTGCCAGATCGGGCTGCCGGTGAAGCCGCAGACCACGTCGATGCCCATGTTGCTGGCCGCGCGGGCGCAGTTCTTCACGTTCTCGATCGCCCAGGCGCGCATCGCTTCGTGGTCGCCGGCTATCTCGCCCGGCACGAATCCGTCGTGGCGCTCGTCCAGCACGTCGAGCACGAGCTGGCCGGCCAGGTGCGTGCTGATCGCCCAGCACTGGAGCCCGAACTCCTCCAGCAGCGCCTTGCGCTCGTTGCAGTAGTCGGCGCCTTCGGCCCCCTTCGCGGGGTCGAAGTGGTCGCCCCAGCAGGCCAGTTCCAGGCCGTCGTATCCCCACTCGCTCGCCATCGGGGCCAGGTCGCGCAGGCTCAGGTCGGCCCACTGGCCCGTGAACAGCGTCACCGGTCTCGCCATCGCTCACCTCCTTCGTTGCGGTCGGCTCTCGCCTGTCGAAACGACGCGGGGGGTACGTTACCATCGCGCGCCGGGGTGCGCAAGGCGTCGCGCCTAACGCATCCGGCGGGCCGGGGGGTAGAGACGGGCCCGGCGACGTAGGGTCCGGGCCAGCGCCCCCTGGTCGAACTCGCCGCGCAGCGCCGCCACGCAGGTGCCGTCCAGCTCCACCACCACCAGCGGCGCCCCCACCTGCCGGCGGACGGCGTCGCGGACTGCATCCGGCCAGCCGGCCAGATCGGCCTCCCCGCCGATGAGCCAGACCAGCGCCGGCAGCTCGCCGCCCGCGGGGAAGGCGCGCCTGACCGGGACGTCCACGCCGGCCTCGGCCCGGATCGCCTTCTGGAGGGCCATTGCCTGCTTCCAGGCCGCCTCGCCGTCGGCGGCGACGATCGCCCACTGGAGCCGTCCGTCCTCGAGCAGCGGGACGCCCCGCCAGTAGAGCTGCCCGGCCGGCTGCGGCGCGGGCGGCGCCTCGGGCGCCATGGCCAGCAGGCGCCGGCGCGCCGTCTCGAACTGGCCCAGCCGGAGCCGGCGCTCACCGTCGGCCGGGGCGACGCGGTAGAGCCGGCGGGAGGTGCGCCGGAGGGGCTGGAGGGTCAGCAGGCAGTTAGGATCCGGTCCGACCAGGGTCTCGACGGCGGCGAGGCGGCGCAGCCCGGCGGCGTCCGCCTCGGAGGCCGGCATCCGGCGCGCCGCGCGCCAGATGGCCACGTCGCTGCGGGCGTCGCGCAGCACGTGCCAGAGTGCCATCTGCCGGTCGGCTTCGCGGGGCGGGGTGGGGCAGAGCACGGCCGCCCCGGCCAGGCCCTGGTAGGCGGCGGCCCAGAAGGCGCTGCGCACCTCGATGGCGGCGCGGCGCCAGTCCGCCTCCCGCAGGTCCAGGTGGAGCCAGACCGTCTCCGCGCCCGTCAGCGCCCCCTCCCTGACCATGCGGGGCGCCAGGCCCGGCTCGACGCCGTCCTCCACCAGCAGCCATGGCGCGTCGCCGGCTTCGCTGAGGGCGTCGCACCGCAGCGCCGGGACGTAGCCGAGCGAGCGGGCGAGCGCGACCACCTCGGGCGTCGTCGCCCCCGCGCGGAGCAGGTAGACGGGATCCGGCAGCGGGAGGATCGGCCGTCCGGGGAAGGCGGCCGGCGGGGGCATGGCGCCTCCGCCGCTTAAGGAGAGGAACGTCAGCCTTCGGGCGGCCGCCTCGGCCCCGGCGTCCCTGGCTGCGGCGGGCGCGTGGAGCAGGCTCGCCGGCAGGTCGACGGCGCTGACGCCGTATCGCTGGAGCTTCTCCCCTTGCGGGCCGGATAGGTCGAGCCCGGCCGCTTCCGGCAGGTGCCAGAGGGCGAAGTCTTCGGCCGGCGCCGGACCGGCCCGCAGCACGTCCGCGCTCAGCGGCACGTGGCTGACCGCGCCGTCGGCGTCCGCCACCAGCAGGGCGGCGTAGCGACCCGGCGAGAGATGGCGGGCATCGGCGGTGAGGGCCAGGTAGGCGACCTCGCCCTCTTCCAGGCTCAGGTCGGTGAGGGGCCTCATCAGCCCCGGCTCATCGGGCGGCCGGCCCACCTGCCACAGGTAGAGGGCGGCGGGCGGCATGGTCTGGCCTTCTGCCTCCTGCGAGCCGGCCCCGATGGCGAAGCGGAGCCGCCGGATCGGGCGCAGCGCCCGCAGCCCCAGGAAGGCGGTGCGGGCCTCGTCACGCGCCAGCACCAGGTCGAGCCGGCGCAGTTCGTCCTCGGCCGGCGCGCCGTCCTCCTGCCAGAGCAGGAAGCCCTTCTCCCGTCCGGCCGGCGTCGGGGCAATGGCGCTGCCGGGGGCAGGCGGCGCGTAGCCCGGCACCGGCTCGCGCGGCGCGGCCGGCGGCAGCTCGAGGGCCGCGACCGGCCCGTCGGGCGGCTGGCCCACGGGCACGGCGAAGCGGCCCAGCATCCGGCCGGCGCTGTAGAGCTCGTGCAGCAGCAGGGCCGGCTCGCCGCCGCCCGACCAGAGCGTGCGGCCGGCCTGGACCTGCAGGGGCGCCAGTGCGCCGAACAGCACGGGGTCGCACGGCCCCAGCTCCTCCCCCTGCGGCCCGTAGGCCCGGGTGATGAGCGAGACCTCGCGCAGGCTCTCCTCCAGGGCCATCAACTCGATGCGCGCGGTCAGCGGCGCGGTGGCGCCGGAGGGCAGGCTGTCCGCGACGAAATGCCGGTTGATCTCGCTGACGGCCGGCAGTCCCTCGATGGCCACCACCAGCACACTGGCCGTGAGCTTGTGGCCGGGGGGTATCGGCCCGTAGGCCCAGCCCACAGACATCCCTCCGCCCGCAGCCCGGCGCGGTGCCAGCGGTCGGCAATGCCCCTGGAGGGGGGCCAGGCCCACGACGCGCCGCGCCGCCGGGTCGGCGGCGGCCATCCAGCGCACGTGGCCCGGCTCGCCGCTGCCGACCTGCTCCAGGAAGCGGGCGGGCGGGAGCGCCTCCGCCCCGCGGCCGCGCTCCAGGCAGTAGAGCTGGCGGGCGGCGTCCTCGGGCCGCCGGGGCACCACCAGGCTGCGCAGCGCCGGGGCCGACGCGCCGGCCAGGCGGTAGGGGGAGCGGTTCTCGAAGGTCAACTCCAGCAGGAACCAGGGACGGTCCGCGGGGAAGGAGTAGCGCCGCACGACGCGCAGGTCGCCGGCGTCGCCGACCAGCGTCACCGCGACTGCCTCGGGCGTGCTGCGCCGCTCGACGAGCGCGTAGGGCAGGTCGGCGGAATGGACCTCCTCCAGCAGTCCGCCCCGGCCGTCTTCGTCGACGGCGGTCGCCTCCGCGCCGCCGAAACTCAGGGAGGCGATCTTGCCGCCCCGCTCCGGCCAGATGCTCACCTCATAGCCGGCGCTCCGGACGGCCAGACGGCCGTCGGTCCACCGCGCCCACATCTCGCGTTGCGGCGCCTGGGCGTATGCGCTTCGCGCGCACACCGGGACCAGCGCCAGGCAGGCCGCGCCCGCCAGCCGGCCGATCAAGGCGCGCAGGTTCGGGGATGCTCGCACGGTCTGCCTCTCCGCCGCGGGGACAGGGGCGCCCGGGACGGCTGCGCCCTCAACCGGACGCCATCATACCGCCGCCCCCGCCGGCCGGGCAAGCCGCCGCTCGGCTTGACGGCCCGCGATGGGGCGCACTACAATCCGCTCTGCCGACCGAAAGCAAGGGGGAAGCCATGCCGGCCGAGGCGACCATGAAGGCGCTCTACCTGGAGGAGCCGGGGCAGTTCGCGCTGAAGGAGATACCGGTGCCACGGCCCGGCCCGGCGGGCGGGTGGCCTGGATCGGGATGGGCACCTCCAGCGCGCAGGTGCCGCTGGTGAAGGCGCAGGCGAAGGAGCTGCTCATCACCGGCGTGTTCCGCTACGCGAACGTCTACCCGGCGGCGATCGCGCTGCTGGCGGCGGGCAAGCTGGAGACCGAGCCGATCATCACGCACCGGTTCGAGTTCCCCGCCGTGGCCGAGGCGATGGAGTTCGCGGCGGGCAACCGGGACGTGGCGCTGAAGACGATGGTCAACTTCGGCTGAGCGCGGCCCGGGCCCCGAAAGGGCTCAGGATGACAGATCTCGGCCCAGAAGCCCGGATTTGTCCTTGACAGCGCCCCCGCCCCTGTTACTATCATTGTTCACCGTCGGGGGGCAGTACTCGGGAAGCCCCAGCTTTTGCCTGTAGTTACTTTCACTCTCAGGAGGTCGCGTCCATGCAGGGCAAGGAGATGCTGATCGTCGGCTCGAAGGTGAAGAACTACATCAAGACCAAGGGTCTGATGAGTTCCTCGGATGTCCTGGATGATCTGAACAAGGCCGTCTACGCGCTGCTGGACAAGGCTGCCGAGAGAGCCAAGGCCAACGGACGCAAGACCGTTCAGGGCCGCGACGTGTAAGCCACCCCGCGAGCGTCCCCACCAGGTAAGCTGTGACAGAGGGCAGAATCGCTCCCGGGCCGGCGGGGGCGGGGCTGCGCGGCGGGGACGACGCATGAGGGCCAGAGTAGAAGGGAACGCCCCGTGCCGTCTCGGCGCGGGGCGATTCTTTGGGGGGGCGCTGCGGCTCGCTGCCGGGCAGGTCCCTACTGCGGCGGATACCAGTCCAGTTCGGCCAGGGCGATGATGGAGCCCTCGGCGTTGGCCAGATACAGCACCGGCCTGCGGGGGTCGCCGACCACCTGGCAGCCGGCCGGCAGGGGCTCGCGCCAGAGCTCCTCGCCGTCCTCCAGGGCAACGGCGGCGACCGCGCGGTCGTCGGTCAGCAGGTAGACGGCCTTTGCGCCGGCGGCCAGGAACTGCACCGCGCCCCCGTAGCTCCAGAGCACCTGCGGCCCCTCCTCGGCGCCGACGCAGACCACGGCGGGCGGCTCGGTGAAGATCAGCACTTTCGAGCCGACCGCCTGGGGCTTGCCGGAGGCGGGCGCCGCCAGGAGCTGTCGCCATGCCTGCTCACCGTAGTCGCTTTTGAGCGCGTAGGCGAAGCCGCGGTTGTCGCCCACGAAGAGCTTCCCGTCGGCGACGGCCACGCCCGAGGAGACCACCGAGGGCCGCTCCGGTCGCCAACGCCACAGCTCCCGACCGTTCTTCAGGTCCCAGGCCAGCACTTCGCCCCCATGGGCCGAGGCGTAGAGCAGCCCGTCGGCCACGACGGGCCGCTCCAGGATCGGGGCGGAAAGGGAGGCGAACCATTTCTCGTCGCGCCCCGGCGCCGTGCGGGCCAGCCATCCGTTGCCGCCCGCCAGGATCAGCTCGCCCTCGTAGGGCAGGGGCGGCGCGAATAGCGAGAAGCCGTGATCCTTGCCCCTCTCGTCCAGCTCGCCCGTCGCCAGGTCGAGGCTGTAGACCAGGTTGTTGACGACGAAGTAGAGCGTGGTGTCCATCTCGACCGGGCCGTGGCGCAGCGCGTCCCTCAGCACCGTGGTCGCCTTCCAGATCCCGGTGGACGAGTCCAGGCAGTGCACCTCGCCGCCCCGGGCCTCCACGACGACGGTGCCGCCCGCGCAGTAGATATCGCGCAGCCGGTTGTTGGCCGTCAACTGCCCCAGCTCCTGCTGCCAGAGCAGCTTGAGTCCCTGGGCCTCCAGATCGAAGGTGGCATTGGCCGGCGAGAGCTTCGAGGAGATCGGCGCCGCCTCGGCGGCCGGCGGGCCCATCTGCCTGGTCCGGGCCGGGGCCTTGCAGGAACTCAGGACGAGGGCCGGAACGACGGCAGCGAGCGCCGCCCACCTGCGTAGGGAAATGCTCATCTCAGGGCCTCCGAGGCAGTTGCAACGGGACCTGCCGAATCTCAAGAACTGTAACCACTGCCATCGTGAGTGTCAAGGGCAAAGGCCGCGCCCGGCAAGGCGCCGCTCGACGGGGCGCGCGCCGATGCCGTAGACTGATGGGGTGGAGCCCCGCGAGGAAGCCACGCAAGCGGAAGGGGCCATGTCCGAGCCGATCACGTTCCACTGCGACGCCATGCTCGGCGGGCTGGCCCGCTGGCTGCGGGCGGCGGGCTACGAGGCGCGCTTCGACGTGCACGTGCGCGACGGCGAGCTGGTGCGGCGGGCGCTTCAGGAGGGCGCCGTGCTGCTGACGAGCGACTCCGGCATCATGGAGCGCTACGCGGTGAGCGAGGGGCTGGTGCGGGCCCTCTTCGTGGCGCTGGGGCTGAGCCCGCTGGAGCAGCTCGCGCGCGTGATGGGCCGGCTGGAGCTGCCGCTGCGGCCGTCGCGGTGCATGTCCTGCGGGGGGCGGCTCCGCCCGACGCCGCTGGCGGAGGTGGCCGGCGAGGTGCCGGCCGGGGCGCGGGAGGCATACGAGGAGTTCTTCCGCTGCGCCGGCTGCGGCAAGGTGTTCTGGCGGGGCACCCACTGGCAGAGCATCAGCCGGAAACTCCGCCAGGCCGTGGAGGCCGCGGGAGGAGGGGCCGAGCCGTGCTGACCGGGCCCCGCTGCCGGCCCGGCGAGGAGCCCCGCCGGCCCGGCCGGAGCCCGGCCGCCGGGATGCACTTGCGGCGGGGGGGGCCTATGGGCGATAATGCGGAGCCCTGCCCTGGCGGGCCGGCAAGCCGCCGCAAGGGCAGCAGGGCCTGCTTGACAGCCGAGCATCCTGATCGATGAGCAGCGCGGCAAAACCACCCGATGAGTCCCGTTCGGGAGGGGACTACTTGCCCGAGGACGTCGAGGAACTGAAGCGCACCGCGCGCGAGCTGTCCATGCGGCTGCGGCGCGCCGAGGCACGCGTGGAAGCGCTGGAGGCGCAACTGCACAAATCCAGCGTCACCCCCGCCGCCCCCGGCCGCGACGAGCGCGAGCTGAGGGTGCTGGCCGAGCAGCTCGAGCGCCAGGCCATGCTGCTGGAGCGCGACGAGCAGGTGGCCCGCGAGCTCCAGCGCAGCCTCCAGCCCGTCATGGAGGGCGGCTCGGAGGGCGTGGACTTCGCCATCGAGACCCAGCCCGGCCAGCGGGTCGGGGGCGACTTCTACGACATCATCAACCTCTCGGACAACTTCCTCGCCTTCCTGATCGCCGACGTCTCCGGCTACGGGCTGCCCGCCGCCGTGATCATGGCCACCGGCCGGCTCGCCTTCCGCACCTACGCGGCCAACGAGCTGAGCCCGCGCGTCATCATGGACAACGTCAACCGCGCCCTGCTGCGCAGCACCCTGGCCGGCCACTACCTGACCGCCTTCCTCGCCGTGCTCGACACCGAGCTGCTCACCCTCCAGTACGTGAACGCCTCGCACTGCCCGCCCTTCCTGATCCGCGACGGCGAGGTGACCCCGCTCGATACCGAGGGGCTCTTCGTCGGCATGTTCGAGGACCCCCAGTACGACCAGAAGGGCATGCAGCTGGAGAAGCACGACCGGCTCTTCTTCTACACCGACGGGCTGCTGGGCGGCTTCGCAGGCGAAGACCGGCACGACCAGCAGAAGAAGCTGCGCGACCACCTGGCGCACAACAGCTCCCTGAGCATCCGCGAGCTGGTCAGCCAGCTCAGCCAGCGCCTCAGCGAGCCCGGCGACGACGTGGCCATCATGGGGGTGGAGCTGCTGCTGGAGAAAGCCCAGCGCAAGCAGATCACCATCCCGAGCCTGCCGCGCGAGCTGGCCCATGCCGAGAACGCCATCCTGCCCGTCCTGGAGAACCTCGGCTACGGCGAGCGCGCCATCTTCGGCGTCAAGCTCGCCCTCGAAGAGGCCGCCATCAACGCCATCAAGCACGGCAACGAGCTCGACGATACGAAGAAGGTGATCATCAGCTTCTCCATCGACGACAACAAGGCCGTCATCAGCGTCGCCGACGAGGGACCGGGCTTCGACCCCGGGGCCGTGCCCAACCCGACCGACGAGGAATACCTCATGGCGACCTCCGGGCGCGGCATCGCCCTGATCAACGCCTACATGGACGAGGTGCGCTACAACGAGAGCGGCAACGAAGTGACCATGATCAAGTACGCCCCCTGGGCGGCCGTCAAGCACACCTGAGCGGACTGCGAGCAACGACACAATGCGTAATGACAACGGCAGCGGCGCCATTATCGAACAGGAAGTGCAGGACGACGTGGTGATCCTGCACATGACCGGGCAGATGCGTGAGATGGGCGCCGATGCCCTGCGCGAGGAGCTCGACGGACTCCTGGAACAGGAGCACTACAAGCTGATCTTCGACCTGAGCGAGATCACCTTCATCAGCTCCGTCGGCCTCGGCCAGCTCATGCGCGCCTTCCGCGCCGCCACCAGCAACGGGGGCTACGTGCGCATCGTCAACCCACAGCCCCTGGTCGAGGAGGTCTTCCGCTTCACCAAGCTGCATACCCTGATCGGCATCTTCGACTCCGTCGAAGAGGCCATGGCGGCCGAGTAGGGCGACGGCGGGAGCGGAGACGGCCATTGCTGGTCGCCGCCCGTCGCAGCCGCCAGCCCCAGCCGGTCGTGGCCGCATCCGCCGTTATCCGTGTCGAAACAGCCGTTGCCGTCAGCCCCAGTTCGCCGTCATCCGCGTTCATCCGCGTTCATCTGCGGTTCCTCCGCCGCCTCTTCGCTGGCGTGCGCCAGGCGGCGCAGGTTCAACCCCTCCGCCCAGAGGAACCCGAGCCCCACCAGCGCCACCGGGATGATGTTCAGAGCCCACAGCACCATGGCGAATGCCCCCGCCTCGCCCGCCGCCACGCCGAACAGGCCCGCGCCCTTCACCGCCGCGTACTGGAAGAGCCCGATGAAGCCCGACGCCTGCGGCGGCACCACCGCCAGCGTGATCAGCACCTGCACGGTCAGCACCCCCGCCGGCGGCAGAGCCAGCCGGAACGCCGCCGCTACGCACCAGGTGCCCAGCGGGAAACAGGCCCAGATGGCCAACGTCAGCGCCAGCGCCGCCGCCACGCGCCACGGCCGCCGGACGAAGCCGAGCGCGTCTGTGATCGAGCGCACCAGGCCCAGCAGCCCCTCGCGCGGCCCCGCCGGCAGCGCCCCCAAGACGAACTGCGCCCCCCGCACCACGACGTGCGGCACGAAGGCCGCCACCGTCAGCACGATCAGAGCCAGCCCGGCCAGCGCCGCGAAGCCCCAGGCCCGGCGCAGAACCTCGGGGCCGAGCGCCGCCGCCTCGCCCCCCCCAAAGAGGGCGCCGAGCGCCAGCGCCACCAGGAAGCAGGCCCCTACCAGGTCGAAGACCCGTTCCAGGCCCATCGCCGTCCCCGCCGCGTGGCCGAAGCTCAGCCCGCTCTTGCGGTGCAGCACGTAGGGGCGCACTACCTCCCCCGGGCGCAGCGGCAGCAGGGCGTTGGCCATGAACCCGATCATGGTGGCGCTCAGGATCTCGCCGTAGGGCACCGCCCGGATCGGCGCCAGGAAGACGCGCCAGCGCACGACGCGCAGGACGTAGACGAGCGCGGTGAAGCCGAGCGCCGGCAGCAGCCAGGCGTAGTCGGCCCGGCCGAGCGCCTCGACCATGGCGCCCCACTGCCCGCGCATCTCCCGCAGGAAGAGCAGCGCCGCCCCCGCGCTGACCAGCAGGCCGATCAGGACCAGCAGGGGCTTGCGGTGTCGCTTCCGCACGGGCGCCTCGGGGCAAAGGGGCCGACCGCCACCCAATGTAGCCACCCCCGGCGGGCCTGCGCAACCGGCGAGTGCCGGCGCGGCCCGCCCGCAGATTGTCATCCTGCCATGTGGCCGGCGAGCGGGCGGGCGGCGTGCTGCTGGAGCCTCGGCCCGAATAGAGCAACGGCAACAGGTCGGGCCGGCGCTTTTTCTGCTTTGCGGGGCGCGGGACCTGTGGTATAATAGGGGTGTAGAGAAGCGGCCGGTGGGCCGCGCCCGACCAGGGAAAGAAAGGGAGATAGGGCAACGGGAAGCGCGTCATAAGGCAGCCATAATCGCTATCTTCTCATTATACCTGCTTCCCGCGTTCCTCCCTCCCAGTACCTTCCCCCGAGGGCGGACGGCACGTCAGTTGCTCCGAGACCGTGCGTGTTGGATTCTGCGTCGCGGGTGCTTTGGAGCTACCTGCCGTCTGACGGCCGCACGGGCCGGTTGAGAACCCCTAAGGGGCGGTCGTGCACGTTGCGGCCGCGGGGAAGGCGTTGATGCCCGAGGAGGCTCGCAGGTTCGGCCATTACGTTCTGAAGCGCCTCCTCGGCCATGGGGACATGGGGGCCGTTTACCTGGCCGAGGATGAGGTGAGCGGCGAGCCGGCCGCCGTGAAGGTGCTGCCGGCGAGCCTGGCCACCAACACCGAGTACATCCGGCGCTTCCTGACCGAGGCCCGCATCGCCACCCAGCTCGACCACCCCCACATCGTCAAGGTCTACGCCTACGGCCGCGAGCGGGGCCACTACTACCTGGCGATGGAGTACCTGGAGGGGCGGAGCCTGCGGGCGAAGACCGCCACCGAGGGCTCCCTGCCCTGGCGCGAAGCCGTCCAGACGACCATCCAGGTGGCCGAGGGCCTGAAGGCCGCCGCCGACCAGGGCATCATCCACCGCGACGTCAAGCCGGAGAACCTGCTGCTGGACAGCGAGGGGGGCGTGCGCATCGCCGACCTGGGGCTGGCCAAGGAGATGGGCGTCATCGAGCCCCTGCCCAGCGACACCAGCCTGGGCACCCCCGACTACATGAGCCCCGAGCAGGTGAACAACTCCGAGACGGTCGACTTGCGCAGCGACATCTACAGCCTCGGGGCGACGCTGTTCCACATGATCTGCGGCAAGGCGCCTTACACGGGCCACAGCGCCTACGAGGTGATGGTCAAGCACGTCTCCGCCCCGCTGCCCTCCCCGCTGAAGTACGTGCCCGACCTGCCCCGCGCCGTCTGCGACGTGATGCGCAAGATGATGGCGCGCGACCCTGAAGACCGCTATCAGAGCTACGACGAGCTGATCGCCGACCTGCGCGCCCTGCTCGCCGGAGAGCCTGTCCTCGCCTCCCAGTTCGCCGACGAGAGCCTGATCAGCCGCAACGGCAGCAGCCACAACGGGCACGCGGCGGCGGCGAAGACGCGCGGCCTGCTCTGGTTCGCCGTGGCCGCCGTGCCGATCCTGGCCGGCGTCGGCGTGCTGGTCTACCTCGTGGTCGGCTGAGCGCCGCCGTTCGCCGCACCATCCCGAAGCGCGCAACCAGAAGGTGGATGCATGGCCCTGCGGGTCGCCGCGGCCGCTTTGCTCGGCGCGGGCATCGGCGCCGATACTGGGCCGCCTCGCCGCGCAGGAGCCCCCGCCGCAGCCCGACGCCTGAGCGAGCCGCACAGCGCTTGCGCCTGGCGCCCCCTTCTGGTAGCATTCAGCCTCCCACAGGCACCAGCCCCCGGAGGCGCCATGAACCAGGCGGACTTCCTGCGCGTGATCGGAGTGGACGAGGGCGAGGACTACACCCCCGTGGCCGGAATCCTGTCGGGCGGCTACGGCTTCGCCGGCTACTTCAACTCGCAGATCAACAAGCCGCTGGACGAGAGCTTCGTGCTGATCAACGTGCGGCTGATGTCGCTGGAGGGCAGCGAGGACTCGGCCCGGCCCGGCATCTCGGACTTCAACCAGTTCGTCGAAGAGATCGTGCTGAAGAACTACCTGCCCGAGCAGGAGCCCGAGGCGCCGCGCACGGACTTCTACGGCAAGAGCATCCCCCTGGCGGCGATCCCCTTCGACCAGGTCGTCGCCGTCTACCCCGTCGCCCAGATGGGCAAGATGATGCAGGACCTCCAGCGCGAGGGGCGCAAGCTGCCCAGCTTCCTGGACTTCACCGACAAGAGCATCGTGCTGAAGCTGCTGCGCACGAAGCTCTGGTAGGGACGGCGCCCCGCTCAGCGCGCCGCGACGCCCCCTGCCGCCTCCTGCTCGATCAGCGGGCGGGGCAGGCTGCCGCAGTTCAGGATCCGGACCAGGATCCGCAGCGGCGGGGTGTGGAAGAAGCCCTCGGCCCGGATGCGGCCGCCGGAGACTGCCGAGCCGATCCGCTTCGGCGGGAAGAACATCTCGCCGTCTATCAGCATCGCCATCCGCCGCCCCGCATGCAGGGCGGTCAGCTCCTCCAGCCGGGCGGCCTGCGGCGGGGGGAGCTCGAAGGTGAGGATGACCCGCTTCTGGCGCCCGGCGGTCTCCAGCTCGACGCGCTCGAACTGCGGCACGGCCAGCACCGGCTCGCGCTGGACGGCGTAGGCGTGCTCGACCGTCTTCAGCTCGTTCAGGCGCGTCAGCACGTAGCGTCGCTCGCGGTAGACCTTCACCGCGTAGCCGGGCGGAAGCGCGTCGGGGCCTTCGCCGTCCGGCAGCCCGTCGTCGGGATGGAGCAGCCGGAACTCGGCCCGCCCCTGCATGGTGAGCCAGCTGAAGGCTCGGACCGGCTCTGCGGCGAGGCGCAGCTCCACGGCGAGGCGGTCCGGCGGCAGGGGCCGCAGCTCGGCGCGGGCGATGTTGAAGGTGCCGCGCAGCGCGTCGATGCGCGCGCGGAGCACCTCTACCGTCCGCGCCAGCTCGTCGGGGGCGACGGCCCCGGCCTCGGCAGGGCCCAGCACGTAGCTGCGCCGGTAGGTTCGCCGCGATCCGAGGCGCCACAGCGCGGAGGCGACCAGGAAGAGGCAGAGGGCGATCAGCCCGGCCGTCAGCACCCTTTTCAGGAACGCGCTCAGCGCCGATCCGGATGCGGCCATCTGCCAGCCTGTAGGGACGGGGTGGGGAGTGCCGGGCCGGCGGGCGAGTTCACGCTCCCTCGGCCTGCGAAGTGCCGGACGCGGCCCGCTCGGCCGGCTTGCCCACGCCGAGGTGGTCGGCGGAGATGCGGTCGCCCAGGTAGCTCTCGCGCGCGATGGGGTCGCGCAGGATCTCGTCGGCGCTGCCCCGGGTGATGATCTGGCCCTCGCTCAGGATGTAGGCCCGGTCGGTGATGCGCAGCGCCTCCAGCACGTTGTGATCGGTGATCAGGACGCCGATGCCCCGGTACTTGAGACCGATGACCAGGTCCTGCACCTCGCCGACGGCGATGGGATCGATGCCGGTGAAGGGCTCGTCCAGCAGGATGATCTTGGGGTTGCCGCAGAGGGCGCGGGCGATCTCGAGCCGGCGCCGCTCGCCGCCGCTCAGGGTGTAGGCCGGCTGCTGGGCCAGGCCCGTCAGCCCGAACTCATCGAGCATCTGCGAGGCCTTCTTGAGCCGGTCCTCCTTGCCGACTCCCTGCATCTCCATGATGGCCAGCAGGTTGTCCTCCACCGTCATGCTCTGGAAGAGGCTCGGCTCCTGGGCCAGATAGCTCATCCCCAGGCGGCAGCGCTGATGCATGGGCAGGCGGCTGATGTCGTGTCCGTCGAAGTGCACCGAGCCGCCGTCGGGGCGGATCAAGCCGACGCACATGCGGAACGCCGTCGTCTTGCCCGCCCCGTTGGGCCCGAGCATGCCGACGGCCTCTCCGTTGTTGACGTCGAAGCTGACGTGGTCGACCACGGCGCGCCCGCCATAGCGCTTGACCAGATCGCCGGCCTGGAACAGGGGCGTCATGCGAACCTGTGGCATGAGAAGGGAAGGGCGGCAGCGGTCGCCATTGTAGGGGAAGGCGCCGGCGCATTCAAGCCGCGCACGCTCCGGCGCTTGAGCGCATGGCCGCCGGGGACGGCGCGGCATGGCAGGGATGGACCGGGCGGCAAGGCGCTTTACTCGTCAGGGGGGGGTGGTGTGTCTTCTCGGCGCGGTCTGCGGCGCGCCGGGCCGTTGCGGCCGCATCGCTCAGGGGGGCCGAGGGCGCCGAGAACGGCCCTGTTGGCCGTTCTCGCGCGAGCAGCGGCCCTGCGCGGCGTACGCTTTGCTTGCAAACGGATGGGTGCGTAACTATAATCGATTTGAGGCAAAGAACTGAGAGGATCGGAGGGCGGCGCATGCCTGCGCGTAAACCCATCGGGCAGCTTCTGCTGGAGAAGGGTCTGGTGGAGAAGGAGCAGATCCAGCGCGCCCTCGAATACCAGCAGAGGTCGGGGGAGAAGCTGCGCCTGGGAGAGATCCTGGTCAAGTTCGGCTACGTCTCGCCCGAAGACGTCCTGAAGTGCATCGGTGAGCAGTTCGACGTGCCGGTGGTGGACCTGGAGAAGATCCGCCCCGAGGTCGAGGCGGTCGACGCGGTGCCGCGCAACACCGCCGTGATGCACAACATCCTGCCGCTGAAGAGGGCCAACAACTCCCTGGTGGTGGCTCTCGACGACCTGGACCTCTGCGCCATCGACAACCTGAAGTTCATCCTGGGCATCGACATCAAGCCCGTGCTCGCCACCGAGGAGTCGATCACCGAGGCGATCGAGCGCTACTACGGGGGCGAGGAGTCGACGGTGGACAACATGCTGCGGGAGTTCACCGAGGGCGAGCTCGTCGCGCAGGTCGGCGAGGGAGCCGCCGAGGACGAGCAAGAGGGCGAGGAGGCCCCGCTGGTGCGGCTGGTCTCGCTGATCGTCAGCGACGCCGTCCAGGCCCGCGCCAGCGACATCCACATCGAGCCGATGACGAACCGCCTGCGCATCCGCTACCGCATCGACGGCGTCTGCGAGGAGGTCGAGTCGCCCCCGAAGCGGCTTCAGAACTCGATCATCGCCCGCCTGAAGCTGATGGCGGGGATGGACCTGGCCGAGAAGCGCCGCCCCCAGGACGGGCGTATCCCCATGGTGGTGAACGGGCGCGGGCTGGACCTGCGCGTCAGCGACATCCCCACCACCGACGGCGAGAGCATCGTGATGCGTATCCTGGACAAGGAGTCGGCGCGGGTCAGCCTGGTGGAGCTCGGCTTCCACCCCAGCGACCTGGACCACTTCCACCGGATCATCCGGCGGCCCAGCGGCATCTTCCTGGTCACCGGCCCGACCGGAAGCGGCAAGACCACGACGCTGTACTCGGCGCTGAACGAGCTGAACCGGCCCGACACGAAGATCATCACCGCCGAGGACCCGATCGAGTACACCTTCCCCGGCATCAACCAGTCGCAGGTCATGACCGATATCAATCGCACCTTCCCGGTCATCCTGCGAGCGATGCTGCGCCAGGCGCCCGAGATCATCCTGGTGGGCGAGATCCGCGACGAGGAGACGGCCGAGATCGCCATCCGCGCCGCCCTGACCGGCCACCTCGTCTTCAGCACCCTGCACACCAATGACGCCCCGAGCGCCATCCCGCGCCTGATCGACATGGGGGTCAAGCCCTACATGGTGGCCTCCTCGGTGCAGGCCGTGATGGCCCAGCGCCTGGTGCGCACCATCTGCCCCAACTGCAAGACGCCCTTCGATGTGCCCGAGAAGCAACTGCGCTCCGTCGGCCTGAGCCCCCAGGACGTGGAGGGCATCCAGCTCTACCAGGGCGCCGGCTGCAACCGCTGCCACGGGACCGGATACCGCGGCCGGATGGGCATCTTCGAGGTGATGGAGATGAACGCGGACCTGCGCAACCTGACCTTCGCCAAGGCCCCCACCGGCGAGATCAGGGAGAAGGCCCGCTCCTACGGCATGCTCACGCTGATGGAGGACGGCCTGCGCAAGGTCATCCAGGGCTCGACCACGGTGGAGGAAGTGCTCCGCGTGGCCGGCGGCGTCCAGGAAGGCGAATGAGCCGGCGGGCAGGCCGGCGGCCGGACGCAGGGCAGGTTACCCTCTGGCGCGGCCTCGCCGCTGCGCCCCGCAAAGAGCGCCTATGATCCAGATCGACAAGCTCCTCGCCGCCGCCATCAGCAAGCACGCCGAGGACATCGTGCTGACGGTCGGCCGCCCGCCGATGCTGCGCGTGGACGGCCAGCTGCGCCCCCTGCCCACCCAGGTGCTGGAGGCCGAGGACACCGTCCAGCTGATGAAGGGCATCACCCCGGAGCGCTACCAGCAAGAGCTGCAGGAGATGGGCTCGGCCGACTTCGGGTTCACCTTCCGCGACGAGGCCACCTTCCGCGTCGGCGTCTTCCGCCAGCAGGGCCTGATCTGCTGCGTGCTGCGGCTCATACCCTCCGAGGTGCGCAGCTTCAAGGAGCTCGACCTCGGCTCCACGGTGCAGGAGCTGCTGTTCCGCCCGCGGGGGCTGATCCTGGTGACCGGCCCGACCGGCAGCGGCAAGTCGACCACGCTGACCACCATGATCGACCACATCAACCGCACGCAGCGCATCCACATCCTCACCATCGAAGACCCGATCGAGTATCGCCACGAGCACCAGAAGGCGCTGATCAGCCAGCGCGAGGTGGGGGTGGACGTGCCGACCTTCGGCGAGGCCCTGCGGCGGGCCTTCCGCGAGGCGCCCGACGTGATCCTGGTCGGCGAGATGCGCGACCTGGAGAGCACGAGGCTTGCCATCACGGCCTCCGAGACCGGCCACCTGGTCCTCTCCACCGTGCACACCCAGAGCGCCCAGGCCACCGTCGAGCGCATCATCGACGAGTTCCCGGGCAACCAGCAGTCCCAGATCCGCAGCCAGCTCGCCGGCACCTTGCTGGCCGTGCTGGCCCAGACGCTGATCCCCCGCATCGGCGGGGGGCTGGTGGCGGCCTTCGAGATACTGCTGGTCACGCCGGCCGTGCGGCACCTGATCCGCGACAACAAAACGTTCCGCATCGACTCCACGATCCAGACCAGCCGGGAGCGCGGCATGCAACTGCTCGACGACCACATGCTGCAGCTCTACGAGCAGGGCATCATCGAGCGGACCGAGGTGCTGACCCGCTGCCGCTACCCCGACGAGGTCTCCAAGGCCCTGATGGCCATGGAGACGTAGCGCCCTCAAGCCCCCGCGAAAGAGGCAATGGCACAGGACACCGAGACACGCAAGAAGCTGCTGGGCCGCATCCTGAAGGAGATGGGCCTGGTCACCGAGGGCCAGATCCAGGAGGCGCTCGCCATCCAGAAGGAGCGCGGCGGCGCCATCGGCGAGATCCTGGTCGGGCGCAACTACATCACGCGCGACGACCTGACGCTCGCCCTGGCCAGCCAGGCCGGCATGGAGGTGGTGCAACTGGAGGACTTGGAGATCCCCGAGGAAGTGCTCGGCCGCGTCAGCGCCTCCGTGGCCCAGGCCTACCAGGTGGTGCCGGTGCGGTTGCGCAACGGCGTGCTCACCGTTGCCCTGGCCGACCCCTCGCACCTGAAGACGCTGGACGACCTGCGGTTCCTGCTCGATGTCGAGGTGGAGGGGGCGGTCGGCACCAAGGAAGCGGTCGAAGAGGCGATCCAGAACTACTACGGCGCGGGCGAGACCGTCACCGACGTGCTCGCCGAGCTGACGCCGGAGGAGGAGGAGATCGCCGACCTGGCGCCCGACACCAGCCAGTCGATCGACCTGGCGAGCATGGAGGAGATGGCCAACATCGCCCCCGTGCGCAAGCTGCTCAATCTGATCCTGCTCCAGGCCATCCAGGACCGCGCCAGCGACATCCACTTCGAGCCCTTCGAGGAGGAATACAAGGTCCGCTACCGCGTCGACGGCGTCCTCTACGAGATGGTCCCCCCGCCCAAGCACCTGCACCTGGCCATCTCCAGCCGCCTGAAGGTCATGGCCAACATCAACATCGCCGAGCGCCGCTTGCCCCAGGACGGCCGCATCGAGCTGGACATCAGCGGCAACCCCGTCGACCTGCGCGTCTCGACCCTGCCGACCATGTTTGGCGAGAGCGTCGTGCTCCGCGTCCTCGACCGGCGCCTGGTCGCCCTCGACATCAACGAGCTCGGCCTGCGCCGCGACGACATGGACCAGGTGATGGAGCTGATGTACCGCCCCAACGGCATCATCCTCTGCACCGGCCCCACCGGTTGCGGCAAGACCACCACCCTGTATGCCGCCCTGCGCGAGCGCAACGACATCGGCGTGAAGATCCTCACCGCCGAGGACCCCGTCGAGTACGACATCGAAGGCGTCATGCAGATGCAGATCAGGCCGGAGGCCGGCGTGGAGTTCGGCACCGCCATGCGCTACTTCCTGCGCCAGGACCCCGACATCATCCTCGTCGGCGAGATCCGCGACAAGGAGACCGGCAAGATCGCCATCGAGGCATCGCTGACCGGCCACGTCGTCTTCAGCACCGTCCACACCAACGACGCCCCCACAGCCATCACCCGCCTGATCGACCTCGGCCTGGAGCCCTACCTGATCAACGCCACCCTGGAGGGCGTCGTCGCCCAGCGCCTGGTGCGTCGCATCTGCCCGAACTGCCGCGAGGAGTACGAGCCGAGCCCCGAGGCGATCCTCGGCGTCGGCCTCCGCCCCGAGGAAGTCGAAGGCAAGAAGTTCTACCGCGGCCGGGGCTGCGACCGCTGCAACAACATCGGCTACTACGGGCGGATGGGCATCTTCG
>CAYSWA010000014.1:0-53426 GCA_964434535.1 uncultured candidatus Brocadiaceae bacterium
TACTGCGGCCGGCTGCGAAGCCGGATGGCCGCGTCGTTGACCCAGAACGTCCTCAGGCGTGGCCTCTGGCCACGCCTGCGGGCGTTCTGTGCCAGCCTCCTTGCCCTGCGACTTCTCGCTCGGCCTCGCTACGGACATGGTTCTGCAATAGCTCCTTATGTGCCGACGGCCCGACGCAGGTTCACTGGCCGGCGTCCTTGGCCGGGGGCTCCTCCTCGTCCTCTGCCGCGGCGGTGATCAGCTCCCGCAGCCGGGCCGCCTCCTCTTCGTCGCCGGCCTTCCGGTAGGCCACGCTGGCCATGCTGGGGCGGCCGGCCTGCTCGGCGCGCTCTGCCAGGGCGAGCCACTGCTCCTCGTTGATCTCCTCCCCCAGCACCTTCTTGGCGCGCATGTAGAGGGGCGTGTCGCCCTCTCGCATGGCGCGCTCGGCGATCTGGCGGGCCAGCTCGTCCGCCTCGCAGCGCTGGAAGAACTCCAGCGCGTCGTCGTAGCGCCCGGCCTCCATGAACTGGCGGCCGGTCTCGCGCAGCTCCTTGGCCCTGGCCTTCTCGGAGAAGAGCAGTTTGCGCTTCTCGTAGAAGTCGGGCAGGTCCTGCTTTCTGGCCATGGATCGCGGTCCAAAAGGAGCGTGCGGGGAGGTGCCGAATATGCCACACGGGCGGCCGGGCTGTCAAGCGATGCGCCGACGGCAACGGCCGAGCAAGAGCACGAGCGGGAGGGCTCACGTGAAGCCGCGGGGGGACGCGTGGAAGGCGCCCTCCAGGTGGCGGACCTCCCGCGCGCGGCCGTCCCCGTCGAAGAGCACCGCCACCACGTCGAAGCGCATCGCCACGTCGTGCTCGGCGACGCGGTTGAGGGCGGCGTAGGTCTGGGCGGCCTGGACGATGCGCCGCTGCTTGGCGCGGGTGATGGTCTGGAGGGGGTCGATCATGGGCGGCGCCGTCTGGCTGCGCACCTCGACGAAGGCGAGCACGCCGTCCCGGAAGGCGACCAGGTCGATCTCGCCCAGACGCGTGCGGTAGTTGCGTTCCAGTATCTCGTAGCCCCGCGCTTTGAGGTGGCGGGCCGCCTCACGCTCGCCTCGGGCGCCGAGGCGCGAGGTGGCCGAGGCGGGGCAGTCGCGGCGCAGCAGGCAGCGGAACCGCCCCGCGAGCTTTGCCATCCACTCAAGCATGCTCAGTGACGCCCATCGGCGTTCAGGTCTGCTCGCTGCCCTCCGGTTCGCTGCCCCGCTGGCGGGCAACCCGCAGCGGCGCCTCGATCGACTCGACGTGCAGGTCGAGCTGCGGGAAGGCGATGGTGATGCCGGCCTCGCGGAAGGCCCGATCGATCTGCATGTGCAGCTCGCTCTGCACGCGCAGGCGCACGTCGACGCTGGGTATGAAAGCGCGCAGCTCGAAGTTCAGCGAGCTGTTGCCGAAGCCCAGGAACAGCGCCTGCGGCTCCGGTTCGTCCAGCACGTCGGGATGCTTGCGCGCGACGCGCAGCAGCACGTCGCGGGCCTTCTCGGTGTCCGATCCGTAGGCGATGCCGACCGGCACCACCAGGCGCAGCACGCGGTCGGAGAGGGTCCAGTTGATCAGCCGCCCGGTGATGAACTCGCGGTTGGGCACGACCAGCTCCTTGCGGTCCCAGTCGGTGATGGTGGTGGCGCGCATGCGGATGCGTGCCACCGTGCCGGTCACGTCGCCGACGGTCACCACGTCGCCCACGCGCATCGGCCGCTCGACCAGGATGATGATGCCGGAGACGAAGTTGGCGAATATCTCCTGGAGCCCGAAGCCGAGCCCGACCGTCAGGGCCGCCGCCAGCCACTGCACCTTCTCCCAGCCGACGTTCACCGCGCCGGCCGTGAGCACGACGCCGACGAAGATCAGCACGTAGCGGCCGATCGTTGTGATGGCGAAGCGCACGCCCGGCTCCAGGGGCAGGCGCTGGAGCACGGTGATCTCGAGCAGGCCGGGGATGTTGCGCGCGGCGACGACCGTCACCACGATGATCAGCACGGCGCGTCCCACGTCGGCCAGGCTCACGCCGCCCCATATCAGCACCTCGTCCAGCACGCCGAGGGCCGGCAGGACGCCGCTCCAGACCAGGTAGAGCCCCGCCGCCAGCGCGACCAGCACCAGGCTGAGGGAGAGCTGGCGCGTCTGGGCGCCCATGTCGCGCAGCGAGACCTCGGGCTCCTCAGGGGGAGGTGCCGCCTCAGGCTCGGCCTCCTCGGCCTGCTGGGCCTCCCGTCGTTTGCGCGCCCGCTCCAGGGCCAGCCGCCGGCGGGCTACGAAGAGCCAGCGCATCATCAGCTCGTAGAGCACCAGCAGCAGCACCGCCAGCCAGAGCGACCAGAGCAGCCGCGTGGCCAGCTCCCGCGCCGTGTAGAGGAAACCGGCTGCGGCCGCCACCGCCCATGCGACGGGCGCGCCGACCGAGAGGCCGAACCAGAGGAAGCTCAGCCGGTCCAGCCAGCCGCCGGGATGCCTCTCGATGGCTGGCTGCACGATGCCCCTGTGCGGGCTGAGCACACGCCAGACGAAGACGGCCACGACGACCATCAGCGCGATGAAGGCGAGGCGGCCGAGCGAGTCGTTGTGCGGCTGGTTGAAGTCCCAGCCGGCCAGCAGCACCACGAACAGCAGAGGCAGGCCGACGGCGATCAGCCCGGATGAGGCGAGCCGCAGCGTGCGTCGGCTGCGCTCGGGCCAGCGGAAGTGGGCGTCGGCCAGGCCGTCCTCGCGGCACATCTGGCGCAGCAGCTCCAGCGTCAGGTAGACCGGCGCCGTGCCGACCAGGGCCCCGCCGACGGCCCTGGCGAAGTCGCCGGCCTCGAGCGGGCTCGCCACGCGCCAGCCGACGAACCACATCAGCAGCGGGGCGATCCCGGCGGTCAGCAGCGTCAGCGCCAGCGCGCTCAGCGTCAGGGCGAAGGAGTCGGTCGAGGCGCTGCGCGTCAGCTCGCCCACCTGGCGGACCCTGGCGCGGAGCTTCGCCTTCGCCCGCAGCAGCAGGGCCAGGGCAAGCACGGCCGCCCCGTAGAGCAGCAGTTGCCCGCGTGCGTCGGCCAGCAGCGCTTCCAGCACGCTGTACCACGCATCGGGGGCGAGCAGCCATCGCAAGGCCCGCCACAGGGCCGGTGCGTCCCGCCAGTGCAGCGGCGCGGTCGAGCGGAACCAGAGGACCTTCTCGTCGATGTAGCGGGCGTACTGGCGCGCCACGGAGACGGTCTGGCCCTCCGTCGTGTTCAGATTCACCAGCGTGATGAAGTAGCTCTCGTAGTCGCGCACGAGCCTGTCGAGCAGCTCGCGACGGGCGGCGAGCAGTTCGCGCGCGCTCTGGCGGACGTCGTCCCGCTCCTCGGGGGCGATCCGGCCGCGCACGGCGGCGACGGCCTCTTCGGCGCGTGCATCTGTGTCCGCCAGGTCGGCCCAGCGGTCCTGGAGGTCGAGCCAGGCGTTGCGCACCTCGCCGATGCGCTCCTCGCGGACCTGGATGCTCCGCTCGTAGTCGTGGACGTCGGGCAGTTCGGCGCGTTTCTTGCGCAGCAGCACGCCCATGGTGCGGGTCAGGCCGACCGTCTCGACGCGGTCCCTCGTGCGGGTCAGGTCGAGCTGGAGGGCGGCGAGCTTCTCGCTGGCCCTCTGCAGTTCGGAAGAGGCGCGAGTCAGCCCGGCGGTCAGCCCCTCGGAGCCGGTGCGCATCTCGGCCAGGCGCTGGTTCTCCTCGGCCAGCTCCCTGAGCGCGGGGTGCACCTGCCGGCTGGCGCGGCGGGCCTCCTCGACGGCCTGCTGCCCCTCCTGCTGGCGCCTGTCGGTGACCAGCGCCCGCCACGCCTCGACGGCCTTCTGGGCCTGCACCAGCTCCCGCGCGGCCAGCTCGCGGCGCGCTGTCAGCAGGTCGCGCCGCGCGTCGTAGCTGGCCAGTTCGGCTTCCAGCGCGGCGATGCGTGCGCGCAGCTCCTGCGCCCGGGCCCGCAGCAGCATTCGGCGGGCGCGCTCGGCTTCGGAGGGGGCCTCGGGGGGTTGGGCGGCGAGTTCGGCCTCCGCGCGTTCCAGCTCTTGCCGGGCCTCCGAGAGGAGCTTCGGCGCCTCGATGCGGCGGTCGGTTCGGCGCTTGGGTTCGGCTTCGAGCCTGGTATGCGTCTCCTGGGCGGCGGCCAGGCGGGCCTCGGCCCTGGCCAGCTCTTGCTCCAGCTCGCCGAGCTTCGCGCCGGACGGCGGCTGGGGCGCCGGTTCATCGGCCGGGCGGTCGATCCGGGCGCGAATCTCGCTCAGCAGGTCGGGGGCCGCCTCCGCCTCGGCCCTGTGGCCTGCCGCCTCGGCCCGCTGCGCCTCCGCCTGTTGGACCAGGCTCAGGGCCTCGCGGTAGGTCTCCAGGAGCCGCGCCCTGGTCTCCTCGTCGAGGTCGGCGGGCTCGACGGCCTCGATGCGGCCCTGCACGTCGGCGGGGGCGAGCCGCTCGGCGGGCGCGGCCGCCTCCGCCGTCGGCGTGTCGGCCGGAACCTGTCCGGCGGCCGGCTGCAGCGCGAGGCCCAGCAGGAGGGCCGTCGCCGCCAGGAGCCGAACGGATCGTGCCATAGCCCGCCTCCCCACGCGACGCACCGGCCGGCAACGCCGGTCAGACCCGCAGGTCGGGCCCGACCATCTCGACCAGCTCGTCGCGGACCTGTTCCATCTTCGCCCGCTCGCCGTCGGCCTCCACGTAGAGCCGCAGCAGGTCGCCGGCGCCGGCCTCGGTGCCGCTCTTGCGCATGCAGAACCACCAGTCGGCGGCCTCGGCCCGCACGTCGGCCACGCTCAGCTCCAGCTCCGGCGGGGGATAGGTGTCCACCATGCGCACGCGGTCGTCGACGACCACGTAGAGGCGCTCGATCCGGTCGCGCATCTTCTGGACGGCCTGCTCGATCACCTCGTCGCCGGGCCGCTCGGGCGGGAGCTGGAAGTTGATCTCGCCGGATTCGTGGTAGCGGGCGCGCGGCTCCTCCAGCGCCGAGGAGAGCGGCTTGCCCACGGCGTGGAGCTCGGCCGTGATCTCCAGCAGCAGCAGCGCGGCCAGCATGCCGCTGTCGGAGCACCAGAACTCGCGGAACATGTAGTGGGCGCTGTGCTCGGCGCCGAAGCCGATCTCGGGGTCGTCGTACATGATCGCCTTGATCTTGGCGTAGCCGACCGGCGTCATCACCGCCGTCCCCTCGCCGAGCACATCGTGGCGGTCGCCGAGCGTGTCGGGCACCACCCAGCTCGTGGCCAGGTTGAAGGCGACCTTCGTGGCGGGCCCGAGCCGCTCGCGCAGCCGCTGCCCGATCAGGGCGGTCACGTAGGGCGGCGGGATCATGCGGCCCTGCTCGTCGGCCGCCGCCGCGCGGTCGGCGTCGCCGTCGAAGCACAGGCCCACGTGCGCGCCGCTGCGCCGGACCAGCTCGCTGACCATCTCCTGGTAGGCCGACTGGAGGGGGTTGGGGATGATGACGGGGAAGTTGCCGTCCGGCACCTCGTTGGAGAAGGTCCACTCGAACTGCGGCGTGATCCCGGCGAACTCGCCCAGGATGCGCCCCCCCATGCCGTTGCCCGCCTCGACGGCGACGCGCAGGGGCTCCTCGGCGCCGGAGGCGGCGGCCTCGAAGTCGCAGCCGCCCTTCTCGATGATGGTGCGGATGTAGTCGGGGGCGAACTCGTCCCAGTCCAGGCGGTCGGGGACGGCGCGCTTCTTCAGGCCCAGGCCGATGCGGGCGAGCTGCGTCTCGGGGCAGGGCGGCTCCATCCCGACCGCGCGGTCCAGCGGCGCGCCCCGGCGCCCGAAGAACTTGAAACCGTTGTTGTCCTTCGGGTTGTGCGAGGCGGTGATGATGATGCCGCCGTCGATTACCTCGCAGTACTTCGCCGCCAGGAAGCCGACCAGCTCCGTGCCGGCCCGGCCCATCGCGATGGGCCGGCAGCCGCCGTCCCCCAGCCCCCCGCAGAGCGAGGCGGCCAGCACGGGCCCGCTCAGGCGCATGTCATGGCCCACCACCACGTTGACGGGCCCCACGGCCGTGGTCGCGGCGAAGACCTCGGCCAGGGCGAGCCCCAGGTCGTAGGCCAGTTTCTCGGTGACGGTCTCGCCGTAGACGCCGCGGATGTCGTCCCGCTTGATGACCTTCTCGATGCCGCTTAGCCGTTCGCTGAGGGCCATGGTCTCCTCCGGTTGGCGATCGTGGCGGCGCGCCCGCGCGTCTCCCCCGGCGGCTCGCCGCCCGTCTCGCCCCGCCAAGCTATCAGACCGCCCCGCTCCGCGCAAGCACGATGGCAGAGCGGCGCGATGAGATGGGCCGCGCTGATTGACACCCTCCCGGCGCTGGCTTATGGTAGGGCGCGTCCGGCGCGCCGCCGCCCTTCCCCCCACGACGGAGCCGAACGTGAGCGAGATCCCCCGCCCCGAGCACCCACGTGCCGACCTGCGCCGGGCCGACCAGTGGTGGCTGAACCTGAACGGCCGCTATGAGTTCGAGATCGACCGCGCCGGATCGGGCCAGGCGCGCGGCTACGCCTCCGGCCACCGGCTTGCGGGCGAGATCACCGTCCCCTTCTGCCCGGAGAGCCGCCTCTCCGGCGTCGAGGACCGGGACTTCCTCAACGCCGTCTGGTACCGACGCTTCATCGACGTGCCGGACGCATGGCAGGGCCGCCGCGTGCTCCTGCACGTCGGCGCCTGCGACTACCTGGCCACCGTCTGGCTCAACGGGCGCGAGGTCGGCCGCCACGAGGGCGGCTACACGCCGTTCACCTGCGAGCTGACCGACGCCCTGCGCGGCGACGGCCGGGACGAGCTGGTGCTGCGCGCCGAGGACGACTCGCGCCGGCCCGGCATCCCGCGCGGCAAGCAGTCGCCGCGCTACGAGTCCTTCGGCTGCCTCTACACGCGCACCACGGGCATCTGGCAGACGGTCTGGCTCGAGGCCGTGCCGGAGGCGCGCGTCGCGGGGGTCCACGTCTGGCCCGACCGCGAGCGGGGCGCCTTCACCGTTCGGCTCCAGGTCGAGGCGCCGGGGCGTTTCGGCGGGCGTGTCACGGCCCTGGCCGGGGGCGAGCCGGCCGGGCGCGCCGAGTTCGCCGGCGCCGCCGCCGGCGCCGCCCATGTCGAGGTCGTTCTGAATGAGCCGCGCGAATGGTCGCCCGCTGACCCGTTCCTCTACGAGCTGGTCGTCGAGCTGCAAGGGGAGGGGCGAGAGGCCGACCGGCTGACCACCTACGGCGGCCTGCGCAGCTTCGGGGCGCGGGGCAACCGCTTCGTGCTCAACGGCGAGCCGATCTTCCTGCGCACCGTGCTCGACCAGGGCTTCTACCCCGACGGCATCTACACCGCGCCCTCGCTGGACGCCCTGGAGGCCGACGTCGACGCCTCCATGGCGTTCGGCTTCAACGGCGCGCGCCTGCACGAGAAGGTCTTCGAGCCGGCGTTCCTGCACCTCTGCGATCGGAAGGGCTACCTGGTCTTCGGCGAGTTCCCCGACTGGGGCTCGGACTTCAACGATCCGCTCTTCACGCAGCGCATACTGAGCCAGTGGACCGAGGCCGTCACGCGCGACCTGAGCCATCCGGCGCTGATCGGCTGGTGCCCGCTGAACGAGACGATGGCCGCCGGATCGGCCCGCCACGGCGAGTGGACCACGCGGCGGCTCTACCGCCTGACGAAGCTGCTCGACCCGACCCGCCCGGCGCTCGACGCTTCCGGCTACTTCCACTTCGCGACCGACGTGTGGGACTGCCATAACTACGAGCAGGACGTCGAGGCTTTCGCCGCCGCCTTCGAGCCGCTGGCGCGCGGGGACTGCGAGGCCGTCTTCACCAACACCGACCGCCAGCTCCCGTATCGCGGCGAGCGGCCCTATTTCGTCAGCGAGTTCGGCGGCATCGCCTGGTCCGACGAGCGGGCCGGCGAGGGCGCCTGGGGCTACGGCCGGCGGCCCGCCACGCGCGAGGAGTTCCTGCGACGTCTCCGGGGGCTGGTGGATGCCCTGCTGGACAACCCCGGCGTGGCCGGCTTCTGCTACACGCAACTGACCGACATCGAGCAGGAGATCAACGGCCTGCTCACCTACGATCGGCGGGCGAAGTTCCCGCCCGGCGAGATCGCCCCCATCCTGCGGCGCAAGGCGGCCATCGAGCGATGAGGCGGACGGTCACAGCAGTCTGGCTCGCGGTGCTCCTGGCGGGCCTGGCGTTCGCCTGCGCGGGGCGAGGCGGGGCGTCCTGGCCGTGGCGCGCGCCGGCCCGGCCCGTGCTCGAGCTGGCCGGGCAGAGCCGGGCCGTGCGGGTGAGCGGGCCGGGCCGCCTGCCGCCGGGGCCGGGCGCCGAAGGCGGGCCCGGCGACCTGCTGCTGGAGAACGAGCTGGTCCGCTTCGTGGTGGCCGGCTCTCACCGCGCCGGGCTGATGCGCCTGGCGGGCAACGTGATCGACGCCGCCTTCCAGGGCTCCGAAGACCGGCTGCGCATGCTGACGCCGCTGCTCGGCGCCGATCCGCCC
The DNA here is from genome assembly GCA_964434535.1 of uncultured candidatus Brocadiaceae bacterium. Taxonomy (GTDB): domain Bacteria; phylum Planctomycetota; class Brocadiia; order SM23-32; family SM23-32; genus SM23-32. Next base: position 8,497 of record CAYSWA010000014.1, read on the forward strand.
ACGCGGCCCCTCTACGCGCTGGTCCGCGTGGAGCAGCCCGGCGGCCTCGACGTGCCGGCCGTCGTCGTCGCCGAAGGCCGGCACTGGGCCGAGCCGGCCGTCACGGTCAAGACCACCTACACGCTGCGCCCCGGCACGCAGGCGCTGGAGATCGAGACGGAGGTCGTCAACGGCACGCAGGACATGCTGGCGCTCTTCGGCCTCGGGGACCGGCTCTACCACGGCCGCACGCTCCGCTTCGCGCAGGGCATGGGGCTGATGCCGCTCGGCGCGGAGGGCGCCACGCGGCACGTGGCCTGCCTGCACGAGGACTCCTGCTTCGGCCTCTCGGCCGCCGCGAACGCCCGCATGGAGGCGCGCCACCGGGCCGGCTTCTCCGAGGTGCTCCACTGCACGGTCGACATCCCGGCGGGGGAGAGCCGCTCGTACAGCCGGCGGCTCGTCGCGGCTGCCGGCGGGCCCGGCGGCCTCTACGAGGCGCTGATGCCCGTGCCGGGGCCGGTGCGCTGCCGGGTCGGCATCGAGCTGCGCGACCGCGTCTCGGGCGAGCCCGTGCCCTACGTGCCCCTGACACTTGCTCCCGGCGAGCCGCCCGACCCGGCCTCCGCGCTGCTCCTGCTGACCGACCGGGACGGCCGGGCCGAGGCCCTCACCCACGCGGGCAGGCACGAGGCGCGCGTCCATGCCGCCGGCCGGCCGCCCATGGATCCCCTCCAGATCGACTGCGCGCCGGGACAGGGCCTCCAGGCCGGCCTGAGCCTGTCGCCCCGCTCCGAGGCGCTCGTGCGGACCCATGCCGAGGTCGGCGGTTACGTCGTGCCGGTCAGCGCGCGCGTCGGCTGCTACCTGGTCGGCCGGTCCATGACGCCCTATCCGCCCGCGCCGCCGTTCCCGTGGCCCGGCGACTCGGGCGTGGCGCTTCTGGACGGGACGGCCGCTGCGCCGATGCCCTTGACGCCGATCAGCTCCTCCCTGCCGGCCCGGTGCCTGCTGGTCGCCTCGAAGGGGCCCCTCTACGAGTGCGCCGTCTCGCCGGTCGAGGCCGAGCCGGGCGAGCGGCCCGAGGTGGCGCTGCGGCTGCGACGTGTGGTCGAGCCGGGCGACTACGTGTCGGTGGACTTCCGCCAGCACAGCGCCGCCAGCCCCGACTGCGCCCTCACCCTCGCCGAGCGCGCGCTGGCCGACGCCTGCGAAGGGCTCGACGCCGCCGTCGTCTCCGACCCGGCCTGGCGCCCGAACCTGCCCGTGGCGGGCGACGCGGGCTGCGCGCTGCTGCCCGGCCTGAGGATCGAGCTCGACGGGCTCGGCCGCTTCAGCGCCTATCCGCTGGGTAGCGAGGGCGAGCTGCCCGGCCTGGTCGACGCCGCCGTGCGCCCCGGCGTGACGGGGGCCGGGCTGACCGCCGCGCTGCGGGAGGCGCTGCCCGACGCGCTGATCCAGGTCGACGCGCCGCTCGAGCCGCAGGCGGGCTACTTCGCCCTCAGCGGGGAGGGCATCTCGACGGACTTCGACGCGCTGGAGCTGCTCAGCGGAGGGGACGTCGAATCGGCGCGGCGCCTGCTGCCGACGTGGTTCGAGCTGCTCAACGGGGGACGGCGCGTCCTGGTGACCGGGGGCTCGGGCTCGCGCGCGGTCGCCGGGGAGGTGGCCGGGCTGGCCCGCACGTTCGTGCACTGCCCGCGCCGGGGCTCGGTGGCGACGGCGGATGAGGTGCGCGCCGCGATCCTCGCCCTGAAGGGGGAGCCGAACGCGTTCGTCAGCAACGGGCCGTTCATCGAGGCGTCGCTCGACGGGCGCCCGATCGGCAGCACGCACTCCGTTCGCGGGGCAAAGGCGCGGCTCGCCGTCCGCGTGCGCGCGCCGATGTGGGTGGACGTGACGAAGCTCACGCTCTACCGCAACGGCGAGATCGTCGCTTCCCTCGACGTGCCGCGCGGCGAGCGGCCCCTGCGCTGCGACCGCGTCTTCGAGGTCGACGCCTCGGCCGACGGCTGGTTCGTCGTCGTCGTCGAGGGCGAGCGGCCCATGACGGTCGCCTACGGCGCGGGCTCCCGCACGCCGACGCCGTTCGCCGTCACCAACCCGTTCTGGCTCGACGCGGACGGCGACGGGCGGGTGCAGCCGGCCGGCCCTTGAATCCGCCGGCGCCGCGCCTACAATGCCCCCTGAGCGCCGATCGCCCGGGAGACGCCATGGCCGTCAACGTCCTCGTCCTGCGCACCGCCGGCACCAACTGCGACCGCGAGACCGACTTCGCCTTCCGGCTCGCCGGGGCCGAGACGACGAAGCTCCACGTCAACGCCCTCCGTGCGGCGCCGCAGCGTCTGCATGAGTTCCACGTGCTCGCCATCCCCGGGGGCTTCAGCTACGGGGACGACCTCGGCGCGGGGAAGCTGCTGGCCAATGAGCTGCGGGCGCGGCTGCGCGAGCCGCTGGACCGCTTCCTGGACGAGGGCAAGCTGGTCATCGGCATCTGCAACGGCTTCCAGGTGCTGGTCAAGCTCGGGCTGCTGCCGGGGCTGGAGCGCTGGCGCCAGGAGGCGACGCTCACCTTCAACGACTCCCACAAGTTCGAAGACCGCTGGACGTACCTGGCCGCCGCCCCGAGCCGCAGCGTGCTGGCCGAGGAGGGCGAGCGGATCTACCTGCCCGTGGCGCACGCCGAGGGCAAGTTCGTGCCCGCCAGCGCCGAAGTGCTGGAGCGGATCCGCGAGGGCCGACAGATCGTCTACCACTACACCGACCCCGCAGGGAACCCCGCCGGCTATCCGTGGAACCCGAACGGTTCGGTGGACGACATCGCCGCCGTCTGCGATCCCACCGGGCGGGTGCTCGGCATGATGCCGCACCCGGAGCGTCACTGCCTGCCGCTGCACGACCCCCGCTGGCCGCGCGAGGGGCTGAAAGACGAAGGGGAGGGGCTGCGCATCTTCCGCCGGGCGGTCGAGTTCGCCCGCGAGCGCCTCGCCGCCGTCGGCTGACGTCCTGGTGGGGGCACTCTACGCGGCGCGGTAGAGGTGGGCGACGTGGTTGGCGATGCCGAGGGCCTCGTCGGCGACGTGGCTCAGGCGGTTCGCCATGTCCGCCAGGGCGAGCCCGGCGGCGGGGGCAAGCTGGCCGGACTCCATCTCGGCGACCAGCTCGTCGGCCGCCTGGGAGGCGAGCGAGGTCAGCTCCCGGTGGGTCAGGTGCACGCCGGCCGCCTCGTCGGGATCGCGGCTGGCGAGCGCGCTCAGGGCGTCGCCGAGCGTGCTCTGGGCGATCTGGGCCATGCGGGGGACGGCGCCGAGGCCGTCCGGCTCGCCGTCGCGCAATGCCTGCCCGATGCGCATGGACTCGTCGGCGGCCCTCTTCAGGTGCGTGGCGATCTTCATCGCCTGCCACAGGAACGTGATCTGCTCCTCATCCAGGTCTCCGTTGGTGAGCAGCTCGGTGCAGAGCCGGTCGATCTCGATCCAGCGCTCGTGGACGCGGTAGTCCTCCTCGCGCAGCTCGCACGCGGCGTGGCGGTTGTTCTCGATGACGGCCATGACCGCCTCGGCGAAGAGCGACTCCACCAGGTTCGCCAGCGCGATCACCTGGTGCTCCAGTTCGTGCACCTCGCCGCGCACCTGCCTCTCGTCCATCGTCTTCTCGCTCATGGCACCGGCGATTCTACCCCGCCGCCGCCCCCGCATCAAGAGGCGGAGCGCCAGCGGAGGGCCGAGAGCCGTTCCCCCACAACTCAGCAACCGACAACTCGCCTGGCCCCCTTTGGATTCCGCGCCCCGGCGGGGTATAATCGCCGGTGACCGCTTGCTGTGTCCTGTCGTCCTGCCGGCGGCAGTTCTGCCCAGGCTTTTTGCCGAGCGGAGTGCCTCGCCCGCGCCCATGGCCGAGTCCCTCACAGAGCGCCGCCCGAGCCGCGCCGTCCGCGTCGGCGAGGTCACCATCGGCGGCGGCGCGCCGGTCAGCGTCCAGTCCATGACGAAGACCGACACGCTGGAGGTGGAGGCGACGCTGGCGCAGATCGGCGAGCTGGCCGCGCTCGGCTGCCAGATCATCCGTTGCGGGGTGCCGACGGCGAAGGCCGCCCGGGCGCTGGGGCGTATCGTCGAGGGCTCGCCGCTGCCGGTCATCGCCGACGTGCACTTTGAAGACCGCCTGGCCCTGCGGGCGCTGGAGGCCGGAGCGGACGGGGTGCGCATCAACCCGGGCAACATGCGCGACCGGGCGGGACTGGCCCGGTTCTACCGGGCGGCGGCCGAGGCCGGGGCGAAGGTGCGCATCGGCGTCAACTCCGGCTCGATCCGCCAGCGCCGGGGCCTGGAGGTGACGGAGGCCGGCGAGGACCTGGCCGAGCTGATGGTGAGGACGGCGCTGGACTACTGCCGCGACGCCGAGGCCGAGGGCCTCACGAGCATCGTGCTGAGCCTGAAGGCGAGCGACGTGCCGACCACGCTGGCCGCCTACCGGCGCGCGGCGGGGCTCTGCGACTACCCCTTCCACCTGGGTGTGACGGCCGCCGGGCCCCCACACGACAGCATCGTGAAGAGCTCGATCGGGATCGGCACGCTGCTTGCTGAGGGGATAGGGGATACGGTGCGGGTCTCCATGACGGGGCCGCCGCACGAGGAGGTGCGGGCGGCGCTGGCGATCCTGGAGGCGCTGGGGCTGCGCGAGCCGACGGGGCCGCGCGTGGTCTCCTGCCCGACCTGCGCCCGCTGCGAGATCGACCTGCCGCGGCTGGTGGAGGAGGTCTGCGAGCGGCTCAGGGACGTGCCGGAGGCGATCACCGTGGCCGTGATGGGCTGCATCGTGAACGGGCCGGGCGAGGCCGCCCAGGCCGACGTCGGCGTGGCCGGCGGGCGGGAGTTCGGATACCTGTTCCGCGCCGGCCGCAAGCTGCGCAAGGTGCCGGCCGGGGAGCTGGCGCAGGCCCTGATGGCCGAGGTCGAGCAGATCCGGGCGGCCGGCGCCCGGGGCAGGGAATGAGGAGCCAGATGAGGGACGGCGCAAGGCGAAACGTGGTCGTGCTCGGCAGCACCGGCTCGGTCGGCACGCAGGCCCTGGAGGTGGTGCGGGCCATGCCGGAGAGCTTCCGGGTGGTCGGCCTCTCCGGCCACTCGCGTTGGGAGCTGCTGGCCGAGCAGGCGCGGGAGTTCGCCCCCGAGGCCGTGGCGATCGGCGCGCAAGCGCACGTCGGCCCGCTCAGCGCCGCGCTGAACGGACGGCCCGTGCAGGTGCTCTCGGGCGAGGAGGGCCTGCGGCGGCTGGCGGCCTGGGACGCGGCGCACGTGGTGCTCAGCGCCGTCAGCGGCGCGGCGGGCCTGCCGGCGGCGGTGGCCGCGCTGGAGGGCGGCAAGGCGCTGGCGCTGGCCAACAAGGAAGCGGTCGTGATGGGCGGGCCGCTGCTGGTGCGCCTGGCGCGGCAGGCGGGCGGGACGATCCTGCCCGTGGACAGCGAGCACAGCGCCCTGTTCCAGCTTTTGCGCGGCGTCGAGCCCGGCGAGCTCGAGCGGGTGACGCTGACGGCGAGCGGCGGGCCGTTCCGCGGCATGAGCCGCGAGGAGCTGGCCCGCGTGACGCCCGCGCAGGCGCTCGATCACCCGACCTGGAGCATGGGCCGCAAGATCACCATCGACAGCGCCACGCTGATGAACAAGGCCCTGGAGGTGATCGAGGCGAGGTGGCTCTTCGGCCTCGAGCCCGAGGCGATCCGCGTGGTCATCCACCCGCAGTCGGTGGTGCACTGCCTGGTGGAGCTGGTGGACGGTTCGGTGCTGGCGCAGATGGGCGTGCCCGACATGCGGGTGCCGATCCAGTATGCGCTCGGCTATCCCGAGCGGCTGCCCCGGCTCTCGCAGCGGCTGGATCTGGCGCAGCTCGGGCGGCTGGAGTTCGCCGAGCCGGACGGCGAGGCGTTCCCCGCCCTTGCGCTCGGCCATCGGGTGGCGCGGCAGGGCGGCACCAGCGGCGCCGTGCTGAGCGCCGCCAACGAGGCCGCCGTCGCCGCGTTCCTGGACGGGCGGATCGGCTTCAACCGGATCGTCGAGGTCCTCAGCGAGGTGCTGGACAGGCACGAGGTGCGCGCGGAGGCGAGCGTCGAGGCGGTCATGGCCGCCGATCGCTGGGCGCGCGAGGAGGCGCAGAGTTGTCTGGCCTGATCATTGCCCGTGTCATCAACGTTCTGCTGGCCGTGGTCGCGGTCAGCCTGCTGATCCTGGTCCACGAGGTGGGCCACTTCATCGCGGCCAAGGCGGTCGGCATGCGCGTGGAGGTCTTCTCCATCGGGTTCTGGAAGAAGCTGGTCGGCTTCCGGCTCGGCGAGACGGAGTACCGCCTCTCGCTGGTGCCGCTGGGCGGCTACGTGAAGGTCAGCGGCGAATCGCCCGAGGAGGGCAAGGGCAGGCCGCACGAGTTCTGGTCCAAGTCGCCGGGGCAGCGGGCGCTTTTCATCGCCGGCGGGGTGACGATGAACCTGCTGCTGGCGATCGTGCTGTTCATGGTTGCCTTCGCCATCGGCGTGCCGTTCGCCGTCGCCGAGGTCGGCGCGACCATGCCCGGCGAGCCGGCCTGGGAGGTCGGGCTGAAGCCGGGCGACGTGATCACGGCCGTCGACGGGCAGCAGGACCCGACCTTCGTGGAGCTGACCCGCACGATCGCCCTGGGCGGCCGCCAGGCGCTGACGCTGGAGGTGCGGCGCCACGGGGAGCCACGCACCTTCGTCGTGGAGCCCCATTACCGGGAGGACGTGGGGCTGCGCGTGATCGGCATCCGCCCGCCGATCGAGACGATGGTGCGCGGGCTCGCCGCGATCGGGCGCGACGACGGCCAGAGCCCGGCCCGCGAGGCCGGCATCCAGATCGGCGATCGCATACTGGCCATCAACGACGCGCCGGTCAGCACGCTGCGCGAGCTCGGGCTGGAGCTTCAGAACTACCCCGACGACGAGGTCGAGGTGGACGTGGCGCGGGACGGCGAGCTGCTCAGCTTCCGCGTGCACGCCCGCCCCGTGCCCGTCTACGTGATCGGCATCTCCGGCCTGAGCACCAGGGTCAAGGCGCTGGAAGGCGACGGCATGGCCGAGCGGCTCGGCTTCGAGGCCGGCGACGAGGTGGCGGCCGTCAACGGCCGGGAGGTCGCCAACGGCATGGAGCTGGAAGAAGTGCTGCGCGAGGAGCTGGGGCAGGTCGCCTTCACCGTGCAACGCGGCGAGCGGGCCGTGGAGATCCTTGTGGAGCTGCCGGACAGGAAGGCGCTGGCGCTCTTCGAGCACAGCATCCAGTTCCATTCGGGCGCGACGCTGAGGTGGGTGGAAGAGGGCGGCCCGGCCTGGAGCGTGGGGATGCGGCCCGGGGACGTGGTGGTCAGCGTTGCCGGGCAAGAGGTGGAGAGCTGGCGCGACGTGATGCGCGGCCGGTCGCGCGCGGGCGAAGATCCTCACGAGATCAAGTGGCGACGCGGCGCCCGGTTGCTCACCGCCCGGGTAGAGCCGGCGGCCGACACCAGCCTCAGCGGCGGCCACCTGGGGGTGATTCTGGACAAGCAGAAGTCCGAGCCCCGCCGCTACGGGGCGCTGGCGGCGGTGCGGGAGGGCCTGAAGCAGACGCTCGGGACCTTCGCGGAGATATTCCTGACCCTGCGGGGCTTCGCCACCCGCCAGGTCAGCCCGCGCCACATGGGCGGCATCCTGACCATCGCCTACGTCTCCTACCACGCCGCCGGGGAGGGCATCGGCAAGCTGCTGTATTTCACGGCGATCATCAGCGCGGCCATCGCCTTCCTCAACATCCTGCCCATCCCCGTGCTGGACGGCGGGCACCTGCTGTTCACCGCCATCGAGAAGGTGCGCGGCAAGCGGCTCAGCGAGCGCGTGCTGACCGTGGCGCAGACGATCGGGTTTGTGGCGCTGGTGCTGCTGGTGATCTACGTGACGCGCAACGACATCCTGCGCCTGTTCCAGTGGAACTGAGCCGCGTCCGCGGGGCGGAGCGGGCGCGGTTGAAGGGGCGGCGCGATTCGGCTATACTCCTGGAAACGCCGGGGGATTAGCTCAGCTGGGAGAGCGCGACAATGGCATTGTCGAGGTCACGGGTTCGATCCCCGTATCCTCCACCAGACTGACGGCCTGCGGGCCGGCTCCCGAAAGGGGGGCCGGCCCGTTCTGCTTTACCGGGGGGTCTCGGGTCTTGGGTCTCGGGTCTCGGGTTTCGGGTTCGGGGGGGCGGCGCGGCGGCGTCTCGCGAGCAACGGCATTGCGGATTGCGGAATGGACGGCAACGGCAACAGCAATGGCGAGCGTGAGCGAGAGGGAGCGTCTCGCGAGCAACGAACGACGAGCAACGAGCAACGTCCTGCCCTGTCATCCCGAGCCCCGCTACACCCCCTGTCATCCTGAGCCCGGAGGGCGAAGGATCTCCGACCAGGGCCTGGCCATGCCGGACCGAGGTCCTCGCGGGGGAGGCCGGCGCAGCGGCCCCGGAGGGCACCTGACAGGTACGTCGGCGCAGAGAGATCCCTCGCGGCTGACAGCCGAGCCGCTCGGGATGAGAGCCGCTGGTCCGGCCGCTTTCGCCGGGCTCGCGCGCCTGCTATATTCGGGGATGTCCGTTCGGCGGTCCCGCACCGGCAGGTGAACGCGCGTCATGACGTCCTTGCGGCCAGGGGTGTGCAGAGCACTATGCGCGCTGGCGCTGCTCCTGACGGCCCTCTGCGCGCCGGTCGGCGGGCGCGCCGGGGTGAACGCGTGGATGCTGGAGCAGCGCATCGAGGAGCTGGCCGCCGCCATCGGCAAGACCCAGCGGAAGGACGGCTCCATGGGGGGGCGGGCCCGCCAGTGGGCCGTGGGCGAGACGGCCCTCGGCGTGCTGGCGCTGCGGGCGGCCGGCCGCTCGACGCGCGACGGCGTCGTGCGCGGCGGCGCGGAGTTCCTGCTGGCGAACGACGACGAGGCGGCGCTCGGCACCTACCAGGTGGCCCTGCGCGTGATGGCGCTGGAGAGCGTGGATGCGGCGGCCTACCGCGACGAGATCGCCGAGGGGGCCGAATACCTCATGCGCGCCCAGCAGGGCTCGGGGGGATGGTCGTATCGCACGCGGGGCCAGACGGACAACTCCAACTCGCAGTTCGCCGTGCTCGGCCTGAACTCGGCCGCCCTCGCCGGCGTCGAGGTGCCCCGCGAGGTCTGGCAGAGCGCGCGCAGCTACTTCGCCGCCGCTCAGAACGCCGACGGCGGCTGGGCCTACAGGGCCCGCTCCGGCCCCTCCTACGGCAGCATGACGGCCGCCGGGCTGGCGAGCCTCTACATGTGCGACATGTGGACCCACGCCGCCGGCGGCCGCTGCGGCGTCTACCCCGACGAGCGCCGCGTGCGCGCCGGCCTGAACTGGCTCGGGCGGAACTTCAGCGTCACGAAGAACCCCGGCCACGAGATGTGGAAGTTCTACTACCTCTACGGCCTGGAGCGGGCCGGCGTGACCCTGGCCCGGCGCTACTTCGGGCGCCACGACTGGTACCGTGAGGGCGTCGAGCACCTGGTCGGCGACCCTCCGCCCATCGTGATCGCGCCGTCCCAGTACGAGTGGGGCTACCTGCGGGACTGCCTTTCGCTGCTGTTCCTGGCCAAGGGGAACGCCCCCGTGGTGATGTTCAAGGCCCAGTGGCCCGGCAACTGGGAGCATTACCGCTACGACGCCCGCTTTCTGACGCACTACCTCGCCCGCGTGTTCGAGCGGCAGTTGGACTGGCAGATCGTGCCCCTGGAGGCCGAGCTCGCGCAGCTCATGGCCTCGCCCGTGCTCTACGTCAGCGGCGACGGGGCGCTGACGTGGACGCCCGAGCAGCGCCGCCGGCTGCGCCAGTACGTGGACGCCGGGGGGTTCGTGCTGGTCGACTGCGCGCGGGGCGAGCCGGACTTCGACGCCTCGCTGCGGGAGCTGCTGCGCGAGCAGTTCCCCGATCAGGCGCTTGAGCCGCTGCCGGCCGAGCACCCGATCTACTCGGCGCACTTCGAGATACCGCGCAACCGGCGCCCGCGCCTGGAGGCGGTCCAGGGCCCGTGCTGGATATCGCTGCTCTACGCGCCCGACGGGCTGGCCTGCGAGTGGGACGTGGCCGCGTTCGATCACGCCCACTTCAAGATGGGCGCGAACATCATCGCCTACGTCACGGGGATGGAGAAGCTCGAGGGCAAGCTCACCGAGCCGCAGTACTACCTGCCCGGCGAGCGGGAGGCCGCGCCGCGGCGGGGGGCCTTCACCCTCGGGCAGCTCGTGCACGGCACGCACTGGCGCCCCCACAAGCTGGCCTGGCGCCGGGTGCTGGAGCTGGTCAACGAGCGGGCCGGCCTGGAGGTCTACAGCGAGCCGCTGGCGATCCGCGCCGACGTGGAAAGCCCCTTCCAGGCGCAGATGATCTACGTGACCGGCGTGGAGGGGATCGAGCTGAACGCCGAGACGCGCCGCGCGCTGAAGCTCTACCTGGAGCGCGGCGGCTTCATCTTCGCCGAGGCCGCCTGCGGCAGCAAGGAGTTCGACGAGGACTTCCGCCGGCTGCTCAGGACCATGTTCCCGCAGGAGGAGCTGCGCCCGCTGCCGCTGGGCCATCCGCTGTTCCATCTCGGCGAGGAGCTGGGCGAGGTGAAGTACAGCCCGGCCGTGCGGCGCGCCTCGCCCGAGCTGATGCGCCCCCAGCTCGAGTTCATCGAGCGGGACGGGCGGGCGGTGCTCATCTACAGCAGGTACGACCTGAGCAGCGCCATCGAAGGTCACCCCTGCTATAGCTGCCCCGCCGTGCTGGAGCCCTCGGCCAGCCGCCTGGCCGTCACGATCGTGCTCTACGGCCTGTCGAGCTGAGGCGCCCCGGGGCCCACGAGGGCCTCAGCAGGCGCGTGGCCCTTGCTTTGTGGCGGGGCCGGGGTTATCCTGTCCGCCGTAGAGCGGGCGTTGCCGGATGGGTCCTGCCACTTGTGCGATCGCGGGCGGGTGAGCCATGAAGCAGATCGCTAACTATCTCTGGCGGGTGGTCCTGGCGGGCGTGCTGCTGGCGCTCGTCTCGATCCCGGCCTTCCAGTTCTTGAACCGGTTCGGCGACGTGCCGACGCCCGAGGTGCCCGTTGGCGAGATGCTCGCCATCCTGGTGCTGAGGGGAGTGCTGGTGGCGGCTGTGCTCGCTTACCCGACGGTCCGCTCGCGCTGGTCGGGCATTCAGCTCGCGGTGACGCTCTTCGTGGTCTACTTCGGCGTGGGCACGTTCGTCTCCGTCGGGCTGGCGGCGATCACGATCCCGGAGGTGATCACGCTGCCGCTGGCGGTGCTGTTCATGGCGCACGGCTTCCTGGTGGCGATGGCCTTCTCGCTGCTGCTGGTGCTGGTGATGGGCCGGATGCGGGGCGAGCCGGTCGGCACCGAGAGCGCCCGGCTGCACCTGCCCGTGGGGGAGTGGCTCTGGAAGGTGGCGCTCTGCGCGGCCGTGCACGTGGGCCTCTACGTGGCGGCGCAGCTGCTGGAGCGCCCGCTCGGGTTCATGCAGGAGTTCTCCGCCGAGCACATGGCGCTGCCGCCGTGGCAGGCCGTCGTCCTCCAGGTGGCCAGGCCGCTCTTTGTGATCTCGTTCGTCCTTCCGGTCCTCAAGATGCTGCGCGGCGGGCGCTACGAGGCGGCCTGGTGCACGGGGCTGCTGCTCTGCGTGCTGGGGGGGATCGCGCCCCTGATGATCCCCACGGAGCTGATCGAGACGCGGGTGCGGGTAACGCTGATGGTCGAGCGTGGGGTCAGCGACTTCATCTTCGGCTTCCTGGTCGGCTACCTGCTGAGCCGTTCGCCGGGGGAGCGGTGAGGGGCTGCGCCGCTTGCCGCCGAGGGGCCCGCCCGTTACCATTCCCTAACAGCGCCAGAGGGCCGCACGGCCATGAAGAAGCTCTACGTCGCCGCCACCGAGCAGCACGCGGGCAAGACCACCGTCAGCCTCGGCCTGTTCCAGGCCGCCAGGCAGCGGGGCCACCGCGTCTGCTTCGTCAAGCCCGTGGGCCAGCGCTACGTGGTGGAGGAGGACGAGCAGGTCGACGAGGACGCGGTGCTCTTCAAGCGCGCCCTCCACGCCGGCGGGGCGCTGAAGGACATGAGCCCGATCACCATCCCACGCGGCTTCACACGCGAGTACATCTTCCACCGTGACCGCGAGGCGATCCACCGGCCGATCCTGGAGGCGGTCGGCCGCCTGGAGGAGGGGCACGACGTGGCGATCGTCGAGGGCACGGGCCACGCCGGCGTCGGCGCCGTGGTCGACTCCTCCAACGCCCAGGTCGCCCAGCTGCTCGGCGCCGGCTGCGTCATCATCAGCGGCGGGGGCATCGGGCGGTGCATCGACGAGCTGTTCCTCAACAGCGGCGTCTTCGACCGCTTCAGCGTGCCCGTGGTCGGGGCGGTGATCAACAAGGTCTACCAGGAGAAGTACGACAAGATCGACGAGGCCGTGCGCCAGGGCCTGCGCAACACGGGCATGCAGTGCCTCGGGCTTATCCCGTACCGCACGGAGCTGACCTTCCCCACCATGTTCCAGATCCAACAGGAGCACGACCTGGAGGTCCTCTGCGGCCAGGAGCACCTGGGCAACAAGGTGCGCGACATCATCGTGGCCGCCATGACGCCACAGAACATGATCGACTACATCACCGAGGGCAGCCTGGTGGTGGTGCCCGGCGACCGCGTCGACAACATCCTCGCCTCCGTCAACGCCCACCTGATGACGCTCAGGCGCGACGTGCCGCAGATCGCCGGGCTCCTGCTGACCGGTGGCTTCGTGCCGCACCTGAGCGTGGTCAACATCCTCTGCGAGGTGGACGTGCCCGTGCTGCTGAGCGAGGCCGACACCGCCGCCGCCGCCTTCAACGTGCGCAGCCTTGTGCCCAAGATCACCGCCCGCGACAAGGAGAAGATCGCGCTGGCCCACCACCTGGTGGAGGACTACCTGGACGTGGACGGGATCTTCGGCGCCCTCGGCCTGCCGGCCGCCGACGAGGCCGGCACGGGGGCGGGCTGAGCCATGGCGAGGGTCCTCTACGTGGATGCGAACGGCGAGCGGGCCGGGCAGGTGGTGGCCGAGCTGACCGCCCGCGGATACGACGTCTCCGAGACCCGTTCGGCCGAACGCGCCATGCTCAGCGTCGAGCGCGACCCCGGCTACGACGTGATCCTGATGCACCTGATGCTGCCGGGCACCGACGCGGCCGAGCTGTGCCGCTGGCTCCAGCGCAGCAGCTCGGCGGGCGCCGTGCCGCGCGTGGTCTTCACCAGCCCCGAGGTCGAGCTGCGCCTGGACCTGAGCGGAAAGCTGCCCGGCTGGCTGCCCGCCGACCTCTACCTGCACGGCGTGGAGGACTACGCGGAGCTCGCACGGGCCGTCCACAGCGTGCTGGCCGGCCGGTAGCCCGCAGACGAAGGAGAAAGGCATTGCTCAGCGACCTGAAGATAGCCCAGCAAGCGGAGCTGCGCCGCATCGAGGACGTCGCCGCCGAGGCCGGCATCCTGCGCGAAGAGCTCGAGCCCTACGGCGACTACAAGGCCAAGGTCAAGCTGGAGATCCTCCAGCGCCTCGCCGACCGGCCCGACGGCAAGTACGTGGACGTGACCGCCGTCACCCCCACGCCGCTCGGCGAAGGCAAGACGGTCACCACCATCGGGCTGGGCCAGGCTCTGTGCCACGTCGGCAAGAAGGCATTCGCCTGCATCCGCCAGCCCTCGCTCGGGCCGGTCTTCGGCATCAAAGGCGGCGCCGCCGGCGGCGGCTACAGCCAGGTGGTGCCGATGGAGGACTTCAACCTCTACCTGACCGGCGACAACCACGCCGTCAGCATTGCCCACAACCTCGCGGCCGCCTTCCTCGACAACGCCCTCAGGCGCCGCAACCGCCACAACATCGACCCCCGCAGCATCTGCTGGAACCGCGTGGTGGACCTGAACGACCGCTGGGCGCTGGAGGAGATCGTCATCGGTCTGGGCGACGGCTTCGTGCGCCGCAGCGGCTTCGACATCACCGGCGCCAGCGAGCTGATGGCCGTGGTGGGCCTCGCCGACGGGCTCCAGGACCTGCGCCGGCGCGTCGGGCGATGCATCGTCGGCTACACCTACGATCGCCAGCCGGTCACCTGCGAGGACCTCGGCTGCGCCGGCGCCATGACCGTGCTGCTGCGCGACGCCGTCAAGCCGAACCTGATGCAGACGCTCGAGGGCGGCCCGGCCTTCGTCCACACCGGCCCCTTCGGCAACATCGCCCACGGCAACAGCAGCATACTGGCCGACCGCATCGCCCTGAAGCTCGGCGACTACGTGGTGACCGAGAGCGGCTTCGGGGCCGAGATCGGCATGGAGAAGTTCATGGACATCAAGTGCCGCACCTCCGGCCTGGTGCCCGACGCCGTGGTGATGGTCGCCAGCGTGCGCGCGCTGAAGATGCACAGCGGGGAGTTCCGCATCGTGCCCGGCCGGCGCCTGCCGAAGGACCTGTTCGAGGAAGACCCCGACGCCGTCGAGCGCGGCTGCGTGAACCTGCGCAAGCACCTGGAGAACGTCCGCCTCTTCGGCGTGCCCTGCGTGGTCTGCATCAACCGGTTCGACACCGACCACGACTCCGAGCTGGAGGTCATCCGCCGGCAGGCGCTCGACGGGGGCGCGCTGCGGGTGGTGGTCAGCCAGATGTGGGCCCGCGGCGGGGCAGGGGGGGCCGAGGTGGCCCGGGCCGTGATCGAGGCGTGCGACGAGCCGGCCGAGTTCTCTTTCCTCTACCCCGACGAGATGCCGATCCGCGAGAAGATCGAGACCATCGCCACGCGCATCTACGGCGCCGAGGGCGTCTACTACAGCCGCGAGGCGCGCGAGAAGATCGAGCAGTTCACCCGGCTCGGCTACGACCGCCTGCCCGTCTGCATGGCCAAGACCCACCTGTCGCTCTCGCACGACCCGAAGCTCAAAGGCCGCCCCAGCGGCTACCTGCTGCCCGTGCGCGACATCCGCCCCAGCGTCGGCGCCGGCTTCCTCTACCCGCTCTGCGGGGACATGCGCACCATCCCCGGCCTGCCGAGCCGCCCGGCGGGCGAGCGCGTGGACATCGACGCCGACGGCAACATCGTCGGCCTCTTCTGAGCGGGAAGACCCCACCACGGAGCCACGGAGGACGGCGTCGGGATCAGAACGGAACGAGCCACCCTCGCGTGGTCCCTGACACTTGGGATTATGGGCCGCGGTTCGGTGGCACGGGCTTCCCGCCGGGCCGGAGGCCCCTCTGGGCCGGAGGCCAGCCCGTGCATCATGGCCAGGACGGCCACCGGTAGAATCAAAAGTCACAGGCCAGTAGTCGCTCGCCGTGCCGTCGTGGCCGTCTCTGCGTGGTGAAGTCGGCCGCGCCGGGGCGTCCTGTCCGGCCGGGCGGCCAGGCGATACAGGCCATTGACATCTGCCGGGTCGTCGGTTAGACTCTGTGTTGAGAATGCGTGTCAATAGCAAAAAGGCGGCCGGCGCCGCCAGCGATGGAGGGGCCGCCCGTGCGTTTCGCGACTATCTGGCGCGGCGCGGCATGCGCCGGACGGCCCAGCGCCGGGCCGTGCTGCGGGCCGTGCTGCGGCGCGTCGGGCACTATGACGCCGACCAGCTCTACGAGGACCTGCGCGGCGAGGGAGAGCACGTCTCGCGCGCCACAGTCTACCGCACGCTCGGCCATCTGCGCGAGTGCGGCGTGGTCAAGGAGGCGCTCCAGTGCCGGGGGAGGGCCAGCTACGAGACGGTCCACGGCGCCGAGCATCACGACCACATGCTCTGCGTGGAGTGCGGCAAGGTGATCGAGTTCTGCGACGAGCGGATCGAGGAGCTCCAGCAGCGCATCTGCCGCCGTCACGGCTTCCGGGCGCTGGAGCACCGGATGGGGATCCGGGGCGTGTGCCGCGAGTGCCGGGCCGCCCGCAACAGGGAGAGCTGAATGGTGACGAACCTGGAGCGTATGGCCCCCGGCGCCAGCGGGGTGGTGGTGCGGCTGCGCGGCGGGCGGGGCATGCGCGCCCGGCTGGAGGCGATGGGGCTGCGCGCGGGCAAGCGAGTGCGTAAGCTCGGCTCCCAGTTCATGCGCGGGCCGGTCACCGTGCTGGTCGAGGGCCGCCAGGTCGCCATGGGCCGGGGCATCGCCCGGCGCATCCAGGTGGAGGTCCCCGACTGAGGCCATGAGCACCTGCCACTCCGCTGAGCGACGCCTCAATGCCGACGGGCCGACCGTCCTGCTGATGGGCAACCCCAACGTGGGCAAGAGCGTGGTGTTCTGCCGCCTGACCGGCGCCCACGTGATCGCCTCGAACTACCCCGGCACCACCGTCAGCTTCACCGAGGGCCGCATCAAGCTGGACGGCGCCACGGGCCGGGTCATCGACGTGCCCGGCACCTACACGCTGGAGCCCCTGAGCCGCGCCGAGGAGGTGGCCGTCGAGATGATGGCCCATGGCGACGTGGTGATCAACGTCGTCGACGCCACCAACCTGGAGCGGAATCTGAACCTGACGCTCCAGCTCCTGAAGACCGGCGTGCCGATGGTCGTGGCCCTGAACATGTGGGACGAGGCCCTGGAGCACGGCGTCGAGATCGACGCCTCCGAGCTGGAGCGGCGCCTCGGCGTGCCCGTCGTGCCGACCTGCGCCATCAGCGGCGAAGGGATAAAGGACCTGCAGGGCAGCCTCGCGCGCGCCCGCCCCGGCGAGCTGGACTACGCGGACGAGGAGCGCTGGCACCTGATCGGCCACATCGTCGAGCAGGTCCAGCAGGTCGAGCACCGCCATCCCACGCTGGGCCAGGAGCTGAGCCACGCCACCGTCCATCCCGTCATCGGCCCGATCATCGCTCTGGCCGTGCTGGCGGCCGCCTTCGAGGTCGTCCGGTTCATCGGCGAGGGGCTGATCGGCTACGTGGCCGAGCCGCTGTTCGAGCGGTTCTGGCTGCCGGTGATGATGCGTCTTTCGGCCCTGCTCGGCGGCGGGGGGCTGGTGCACGACCTGCTGATCGGCCAGCTCGTGGACGGCGCCGTCGAGTTCGGCGAGTCCTTCGGCGTGCTCACCACCGGGCTCTACATCCCGCTGGCCGCCGTGCTGCCGTACGTGTTCGCCTTCTACCTGGCGCTCGGCGTGCTGGAGGACAGCGGCTACCTGCCGCGCCTGGGGGTGCTGGTGGACACGGTGATGCACCGGCTCGGGCTGCACGGGCTCTCGGCGGTGCCGATGCTGATGGGGCTCGGCTGCAACGTGCCGGGCGCGCTGGCGCTGCGCGTGATGGAGACGCGCAAGGAGCGCTTCATCGGCGCCACGCTGCTGGCCATCTGCGTGCCCTGCATGGCGCAGCTCGCCATGATCGCCGGCCTGCTGGGAGGGTACGGCGTGCTCGGCTTCGCCCCCGTGCTGGGCACGCTCTTCCTGCTCTGGGTCGGGCTGGGGATGCTGATGAAGCGTTTCGTGCACGGGGAGACGCCGGAGATCCTGGTGGACATCCCGCCTTACCGCTGGCCCTACTGGCGCGCGCTGCTGAAGAAGCTGTGGATGCGCATGCGGGGCTTCCTGCGCGAGGCCGTCCCCTACGTGCTGCTCGGCGTGGTGGTGGTGAACCTGCTCTACACGCTCGGCGTGGTCGACTCTCTCGGGCGCATCTTCGCCCCGCTCATCACGCACGTGCTCGGGCTGCCGCCGGAGGCGGTCGGGGCGCTGGTCGTCGGCTTCCTGCGCAAGGACGTCGCCGTGGGAATGCTCGCCCCGCTCGGCCTGACACTGAAGCAGCTCCTGGTGGCGAGCGTCGTGCTGACGGCCTACTTCCCCTGCGTGGCCACCTTCGTGGTCCTTTTCCGGGAGCTGGGGCTGAAGGACCTGCTGAGGGCATCGGCCATCATGCTGGTGGTGGCCTTCTCGGTCGGCGGGCTGATGAACCTGGTCATGACCGGCTTCGGGCTCTGAGCCGCCGGAGCGCGCCGGCCGACGCCTCGTCGAAGAGGATCGCGCCGCCGGCGCGGCAGCGCGCCAGCGCCCCGACGTAGGGCGCCAGCAGGGCCTCCTCCAGGGCGGGCAGGTTGATCCGCTCGCGCGCGGAGATACACACGAGCGAGAGCCCGCGCGCTGCCTCGGGCAGCTCGGCGGAAGCTTCGCCCCCGACCAGGTCCAGCTTGTTGCCCACCAGCACGGCCCGTGCCCCCTCGCGGATCGACGGCAGCAGCGCCACCGCGTCCTCGGGGCCCTCCCGCACGTCGAAGAGCAGCAGCGCCACGTCGCAGCGGGCGGCCAGGCCGCTCGCCCGCTCCACCGCCTGGCGCTCCAGCTCGTCCTCGGCCTGGCGAATCCCCGCCGAGTCCATCAGATCGAACGGCATGCCCCGGATCGAGACCGTCTCGCGGACCACGTCGCGCGTGGTGCCCGGCTCGTGGTGGACGATGACGCGCTCCCGCTCCAGCAAGGCGTTGAGCAGCGTGGACTTGCCCACGTTCGGCGGGCCGAGCAGCGCGACCTGCGGCGGCGCGAGCAGTGCGCGGCCGAGCGGCGCCGTGGCCAGCAGCGCGTCGAGACGCTCCCGGGCCGTGGGCTCGTCTGCCGGGGCGGCGATCTCGTCCAGCTCGCGCCGCAGCGCGCCGTCCGCCTGGCGCAGCAGCATCGAGGCCCCGAGCCGCGTCGGGGCCCGGGGCAGCAGGGCGAGGGCCCGCGCGCGGATCGCCTCGGCCGAGAGCCCGGCCGGCGGCGCCCCGATGAGCCGGGAGGGCTCGACCGGCTCGGCGCCGGCTTCCTCCAGCCTTCGCAGCACGGCGCGTGCGGCGACGATGCCGCCGTGGCAGCCGACCTCGAAGTGCGCCTGCTCCGGTCCCGGCCCGCCGGCCGGCACGTGGGCGACGAGCACCTCGTCGACGGCCTCCTCGCCGCGCCGGATAGTGCCGTGCGCGATGCGGCCCGGCGGGAGCTCCGCGGCGGCCCGCCGGGTGCCGACGAACGCCGCGTCGAGCACGCGGGCGGCATCGGGGCCGACGACGGCGATCACGGCGATGCCGCCCTCGCCGGGCGGGGTGATGAGGCTGGCGCGGGCGTGGCGGGCGGGCAAGGGGCGTTCTCCACCGGCTGCTTGACGGGTGGGGAGCCATTCTATACCATCGCGGGGGGGCCGTCACCCATGCCGTGCAAGGAGGGACGCCGGCGATGATCGTCATCCTGAAGCGGGACGCGACCGACCGGCAGGTCGAGCGCGTCACCTCCGCCATCGAGAAGGCCGGCTTCGCGGCGCACGTCTCGCGCGGCGAGGAGCGCACCGTCGTCGGCGCCGTCGGCACCTCGCCGCAGATGCGCCCCTACCTGATGGAGATGTTCGCCGGGCTGCCGTTCGTGGACCGCGTCGTCGCAGTGCTCAAGCCCTACAAGCTGGTCAGCCGTGAGGGGCGGGCGGAGCCGAGCACGGTGACGGTCGGCGGGGTGGCGGTCGGGCCGGGCCGCTTCACGGTGGCGGCGGGCCCGTGTGCGGTCGAGAGCGAGGAGCAGGTGATGGCGGCCGCGCGGGCGGTGAAGGCCGCCGGCGCCCGACTGCTGCGGGGCGGGGCCTACAAGCCGCGCACCTCGCCCTACGACTTTCAGGGCCTCGGCGAGGAGGGACTGAAGCTGCTCGCCGCCGCCCGCCAGGAGACCGGCCTGCCCGTGGTGACCGAGGCCCGTCACCCGGCCCACGTCGAGCCGGTCGCCCGCCACGCCGACGCCATCCAGATCGGCGCGCGCAACATGCAGAACTACGACCTGCTGACCGAAGCCGGCCGCAGCGGCATGCCCGTGGTGCTCAAGCGCGGCTTCGCCGCCACCGTCGAGGAGTGGCTCAAGGCCGCCGAATACGTCGCCAGCGTCGGCAACCTGAACATCATCCTCTGCGAGCGCGGCGTGCGCACCTTCGAGCCGGCGCTGCGCTTCACCCAGGACCTGGCCATCGTGCCGCTGGTCAAGGAGCTATCGCACCTGCCCGTCATCGTGGACCCCTCCCACGCCAGCGGCAAGCGCAGCATCGTGCCGGCCGTGGCGACGGGCGCGCTCGGGGTCGGCGCGGACGGGCTGCTGGTGGAGGTCCACCCCGAGCCGGACAGCGCCGTCTGCGACCCCGCGCAGCAGCTCTTCCCGGCGGACTTCGCCGCGATGATGGACCGGCTCGGCGCGATGGCCGGGGTGATGGGGCTGGAGCTCTGAAGGAAAGCCCGGCCGACCTGCCCATGGGGGGCTGAGATGCTCGGCGAGTACAGGCGTCGCGTGCTGCCCAACGGCCTGCGCGTGCTCGGCGTGGAGCACCGCGCGCTGCACGCGTTCGTCTGCTCGGTCTACGTGCGGCTCGGGCCGCGCTACGAGCCGCCGCACCAGCGGGGCCTGAGCCACTTCCTCGAGCACATGATCGTGCAGGGCTCGGAGAACTTCCCCGACTCGCGCGCCATCATGCGCGGCATCGAGGACCTGGGCGGCGTCGTGGACGCCGGCACCTACCCGGAATACGTCAGTTTCGTCTTCGGCGCCCACCGCAAGCACTGGCGCCGCGTGATGGAGATCGCCGCCGACGTGCTGATGCGCCCCCTGTTCGACGAAGAGGAGATCGAGCAGGAGAAGCAGATCGTCACCCAGGAAATCTTGCAGCACCGCGACCGCCGCGGGCGCAACATCAGCGCGGCTGAGCTGGCGCACTGCCTCATCTTCGACGGCGAGCTGCGCGAGGCCGGCACGCGCGGCGACCCCGAGGTGATGGCTGCGTTCGACCGCCAGGCCGTGCAGGCCCACTACGAGCGCTACTTCACCGG
Source organism: uncultured candidatus Brocadiaceae bacterium (assembly GCA_964434535.1). GTDB lineage: Bacteria > Planctomycetota > Brocadiia > SM23-32 > SM23-32 > SM23-32. The sequence continues at coordinate 29,287 of CAYSWA010000014.1, forward strand.
GGGCAACGCCGTGCTCTGCCTCGCCGGGGGGTTCGAGTTCGAGGAAGTCCTGGGCGAGGTGGCCGAAGGGTTCTCCCGGCTGCCGGCCGAGGACGGGCCGCCCGGCGAGCCGCTCGCCCCCGCGCCGCGCCTCTGCGGGCGCGCCCGGGCCTTCTACCGCTCCACCGAGGCGCTGCCCGTCGCCGAGGCCGTCATGGCCCACACGGCCTACGCGCTGGCCGACCACCGCTTCGACGCCGCCCGCGCGGCCAGCTACCTGCTCGGCGGCGGGCTCAGCTCGCGTCTGTTCAGCCGCGTGCGCGAGGAGCTCGGCCTCGTCTACGACGTGCACGCCGCCATGCAGGGCTACACCGACGCGGGCACGATCGACGTGGCGCTCAGCGTCGGGGTGGAGAACCTGGTGCCGGCCGTCGAGGCCGTGCTCGGCGTGCTGCGCGAGGCGGCCGAGGACGGCTTCGAGCCCGAGGAGCTGGAGCGCTACAAGGAGACCGCGCGCTGCGGGATGGACATGCTCTGCGACCGGGCCACGCACCTGGCCGACTGGTTCGGGCGACAGGAGCTGCTGCTCGGGCCGGCGCGCGTGCTCACCCCCGAGCAGTACGTCGCGCGCCAAGAGGCGCTGACGCTCGAGGCGCTCCAGGCCGTCTTGCGCGACGTGACGGCCGAGCACGGGGTCGCCTTCGTCGTCGTCGGCCCCTACGAGGAGGCCGAGCGCCGGGGCCTGCGCGAGCTCTTCCCGGCGGAGGAGGTGCGCGCCGAAGGCGACGAGCAGTGACGAGTGGGAAGGAGAGCCGCAATGAACGGACGATGGATCGCCGGGACACTGGCCGCCATAGCGTGTAGTATGTGCATGGGCCACCTGGCGCCGGCCGACGCGCGCCGGGCGCCACGTCAGGCGCAAGGGAGCACCAGCATGGCCAGCATCGAACTGCCGCAGCCGGACACCGAGGGAAGGACCCCCGTGGAAGAGGCGATCGCGAGCCGGCGCAGCCGCCGGCGCTTCACCACGGCGGCGCTGAGCATCGAGCAGCTCGCCCAGCTCCTCTGGAGCGCCCAGGGCGTCACGGGCGAGGCGGGCCGCCGGGCCGCACCCTCGGCCGGGGCGACCTATCCGATGGAGGTGCTCGTCGCCGTCGGCGAGGGCACTGTGGGCGACCTGTCGGCGGGCGTCTACCACTACCTGCCGGCCCGGCACGCGCTGGAGCCCGTCGTCGAAGGCGACGTGCGCAGGCAGGCGGCCACCGCCGCGCTGGGGCAGGACTTCGTGGCCGCCGCGCCGGCCGTGCTGCTGATCGCCGCCGACTACGAGCGCACGCGCCCCCGCTACGGCGAGCGAGCCGGCCGCTACGTGGAGATGGAGGCCGGCCACGTGGGCCAGAACGTCTACCTCCAGGCCGAGGCGCTCGGGCTCGGCACGGTGGCGGTCGGCGCGTTCCGCGACGAGCAGGTCGCGCGCGTCTTCGGCCTGCCCCGCGGCCTGGCGCCCCTTTACCTCATGCCCGTCGGCCATCCGGGCTGAACGGGCGGAGGACGGCGCTTGCCGTTTCCCTGCTCTGCCCGCCGAAAGTCCGGGGTTTCGGCTCCGGCCGCGTCCCTCCACAGCCGCGCGGGCCGGTCTGCGTGGGCCCAGAACCCAAGACTCGAGACTCCCAACCCGAGACCCCCGAAGGCCCACGAGCTGCGATCCGCGCCACGCCCTTGCGCGGCGGCCCGCCAGTCCCTACAATAGGACAACCGGGGGCGTTCCTCGGTGGCCCGGGCCGCGCGCCCGGCCTGTTTCCTGCCGACTTCCACGGTCTTTCCGTTCGGGAGGCAGTGCATGAACCGAGGGAGCGGGATGGATGCGGCGACGCTCTTCGCCGAGGACGGGCTGACCTACGACGACTTCATCGTGCTGCCCGGCTACATCAAGGGGCCGCTCTCGGAGATCGTCCTGGAGACGCAACTGACGCGCGGCATCGGCCTGAAGGCGCCCGTGGTCAGCTCGCCGATGGACACCGTCACCGAGAGCCGCATGGCCATCTACATGGCCCTGCTCGGCGGCATCGGCATTATCCACTACAACACCACCGTCGCAGAACAGGCCGAGGAGGTCCGCAAGACCAAGCGCTTCGAGAACGGCTTCATCACCGATCCGGTGGTGCTCTCGCCGGACGATCGCATCAGCGAGGTCGACGCGATCAAGGAGCGCTACGGATTCAGCGGCATCCCCATCACCGACACCGGCGAGGTGGGGGGCAAGCTGGTCGGCATCGTGAGCGGGCGCGACATCGACTTCGAGCCCGACCGCACCCGCCCCCTGCGCGAGGTGATGAGCACCGAGCTGGTCACCGCGCCCGTCGGCATCACCCTGGCCGAGGGCAACCGCATCCTGCGCGAGAGCAAGAAGGGCAAGCTGCCCATCGTGGACGAAGAGGGCCGCCTGGTCTGCCTGATGAGCCGCACCGACCTGCGCAAGAACCAGGACTTCCCCCGGGCCAGCAAGGACGAGGCCAAGCAACTGCTGGTCGGCGCCGCCGTCGGCACCCGGCCCGACGACCGCGAGCGCCTGGAGGCGCTGGTCGAGGCCGGCGTCGACGCCGTCGTGCTCGACAGCGCCCAGGGCTACTCGGTCTTCCAGGTCGAGATGATCCGGTGGGCCAAGGGCCGGTGGGCCGAGCTTCAGGTCATCGCCGGCAACGCCGTCACCCCCGACCAGTGCGTCGGGCTGATCGAGGCCGGCGCGGACGGCCTGCGCATCGGCATGGGCTCCGGCTCGATCTGCATCACCCAGGACACGCTCGCCGTCGGCCGCTCGCAGGCCACCGCCGTCTACCACTGCGCCAGGGCGGCCGAGGAGCACGGGGTGCCCGTCTGCGCCGACGGCGGGGTCACCTGCATCGGCGACATCGCCAAGGCGCTCGCCGTCGGCGCCAGCACGGTGATGATGGGCTCGATGCTCGCCGGCACCGAGGAGGCGCCCGGCGAGTACTTCTACGAGGGCGGCGTGAAGGTCAAGCGCTACCGCGGCATGGGCTCGCCGGAGGCGATGGCCGACCGCGGCGCCAAGCGCTACGTCGAGGCCGACCAGACCATCAAGGTCGCCCAGGGCGTCAGCGGCACCGTCGTCGACAAAGGCTCGGTCGTCGATTACGTGCCTTACCTGCTCCAGGGCATCAAGCACGCGCTGCAAGACATGGGGTGCGACTCGATCCGCCAGCTCCACGCCGCCGTCGCTGAAGGGCGGGTCCGCTTCGAGAGGCGCAGCCCCTCGGCGCGCCTGGAGGGGGGCGTGCACGACCTCCACTCCTTCCAGGAGCCCCACCGCTTTACTTCGTCCAAGGGCAGGCCCTAACATGGCGGGCGTCGGCTCCCTGCGCCCGCGCTGCTGAGGTGCGCCCTTGCTGCGCCGCCGCGTCAACGCTCTGATGCTCCTCGTGCTGCTGGCCGGCGGCGTGCTCATCGCCCGTCTCGCCCAGGTCCAGCTCCTCTGCGGCCGGGGGGTGGACCTGTCCCGCTACTCCTGGGCCGGCGGCAGCCACCTGGTCGAGACAGTCCGGGGCGGGATCTACACCCGTTGGGGCACGCCGCTGGCCGTCCAGGAACCCACCTTCGACCTCGGCGTCTACTACGGCGAACTGCCCGCGGACCAGTGGCGCCGGGCCCTCCATGCGCTCTGCGGCGCCGCGCCCGATGAGCTGGCCGCCCGCGCCCGGGAGATCATCGAGAACGTCGAGCGCATCGAGGCCCACGTGCGCCGCAAGCTCGGACGCGACGACATCCGCGTGGCCGAACGCTACCAGTACCACTGCGTCATCGAGGACGTGCCCGCCGAGGTTGCCGCGCTCCTGCGCAGCCGGCCGGACCTGGTGCCGCCCGCCGGGGACGATGGCTCCCGCCCTGCCGTCCAGGTGATCGAGCGCACCCATCGCCGCTACCCCAACGGCGCGCTGGCGCCGCACGCGGTCGGGCGCGTCGCGCCGATGACGGCCGAGCTATGGGCTGAGCTGGACGCCAGGGAGGCCACCTGGCGCATGGGCGAACCGTTCGAACGCATCCGTGGCCGCTACAAGATGGACGACCGCGTCGGCGTGCTCGGCGTCGAGAAGGCCCGCGAGCACCTGCTGCGCGGCGAGCACGGCTACGTGCGCAAGCGGCTACGCTTCCGGCTGCTCGGCTACGACACGGTCTCGGAGCGGACGCCCCCGCAGGCCGGTGCCGACGTCTACCTGACGCTGCGGGAGGACTTCCAGCGCGCCGCCAACGACGCCCTGGCGCGGGCCGCCGCCGACGAAGGGCTCGCCTTCACCAGCGGCGCACTGGTCATCGTGGACGTGCGGGACGGCGCCGTCCTCGCCGCCGCCACCTACCCCAGCTACGACGGGGCGACCTTCAGCGAGCGCTACGCCGAGCTGGCCGCCGACCCGCGCAGCCCGCTCCTGTTCCGGCCCCACCAGGGCGCCCTGCCGACCGGATCGGTCTACAAGGTCATCACCGCCGTGGCCGCCCTGGCGCAGGGCGCGATCAGGCCGTCCACGGCCTTCACCTGCGCCCGCCGGGAGGTCTTCCGCGCCGGGGGCGCCGCCAGGACGTTCCACTGCACCGGCCACCACGGCACGCTCGCGCTCGTGCCGGCCATCGAGAAGTCGTGCAACATCTACTTCTACCACACGGGGCTGGCGGCCGGCGGCGAGGCGCTGGCCCGCTGGGGCAGGGCGTTCGGGCTCGGCGTGCCGACGGGCGTGGACCTGCCCTACGAGCGCGCCGGCCAGGTGCCCGAGCCGCGCCACACGTACGGCGTGCTGAACCTCTCCATCGGGCAGGGCGAGCTGCTCGCCACCCCCCTGCAGGTGGCCTGCGCGATGGGCGCCGTGGCGAACGGCGCACGGCTCTACACGCCGCACTTCTTCGATCACGCCCGGGGCGCCGACGGCGAGCTGGTCGAGAGCTACGAGCCGCAGTGGCGGGAACCGGGCGTCTCGGCCGCCATGCTGCGCACGGTGCGCGAGGGGATGCGCCGGGCCGTCGAGACCGGCACGGCCCGCCGTGCGGGGCTCGAGCCCTTCCGAGCGGCCGGCAAGACCGGCACCGCCGAGCTGGGCAGCGGCCAGCCGAACCACGCCTGGTTCGCCGGCTTCGCTCCGTTCGAGGAGCCCAAGGTCGCCTTCGCCGTGGTCAGCGAGCGCAACCCCGGCCACGGCGGCAGCCACGCCGCCCCGATCATGGCGATGGCCCTGGAGCCGATCTGGCCCGCCGTGGAGGCCATGCCGTAGCGGATGCCCCGTGCCTTTCAGCGGATCGAGACCGCCACGCGCTCGGCGAACTCCTCCATGGCGATCTCCTCGGCGGCGAGGGCGTCCACGTCTGCCCTCTGGACGCGCATGGTCAGCACGGTGGCGGCCCGGCCCGGCGCCGGCGCGCCGAGCACGGCCACGACGACGGCGTCCTCCGGCGCGAGCGCGCGGATGTTGGCGGCGTGGCGCAGCGCGTCCAGCAGCACGGCGCGCAGGTGCTCGACGCGCTCGGGGTCATAGCCGCCGCCGTGGCGTCGGTGCTCGGGCACGTGCATCGGGAACTCGCGCATCGGCCGGCGCGGCTCCCTGAGTTCGCGCCGGGTCTCCTGCCAGAGCGAGCCCGGCTCCCGCTCGCGCCGGGGCGGCTCGGGCCCGGCCGGTCCGGCCAACGGGAACCTGACCTGCACCACGAAGAGCGCCCCGTAGCCGGCCAGGTAGGCGCTCTGGCGGCGATCCGCCCGGCCGTCCGGCATGAAGACCGCCTCCCCGCCGGGCAGCGCGGCCTCGCCCAGCTCGTGGCGCAGCGCCTTGTGGAGGATGCGCGCCATCACGCGCATGTCTTCGCCGACGGCCTCAAGCTCCGGCTCGGGCATCTCGGGTGCGACGATGATCACGGGCGGCTCGCCCGATCCCATGTCACCCGCCAGCGCGTAGAGGTCACCGGTAGAGCGCAGTTCCCGGCGCACCGCTTCCGCGTGGCGGCGCATCTCCTCGGCGCGGCGGCGCATCTGGGCCACCTGGTGCTCGGGCGCGCGACCGGAGGCGGCCAGGCGCTCCGCCTCGTGCATGATCCGCTCGGCCTCGGCGGTCATCTCCTCTGCCCGACGCTCCATCTGCGCCAGTTCATGCTCGGGCGGCCCCATGTGCGGAGCGGGATGCTCCGGCTCCGGATGCGGCGGCTGCGCGGCCGCAATCCCGCCCATCAGTCCAAGCACGGCGATCGACACGACGAACCTTCCGGGTGCGTTCATCTCTCTACCTCCCTTCGGCATCTGAGGGTGCCTGCGTCGAGACGGTGGAGACGGACGTGCGCAGGTCACTACGGGCGGCCAGCGCGACGGCCACGTCGCGGCGCGCGCGCAGCAGCTCCTGCTCGGTGAGGCTGGCCAGCGTATAGAGGTCGCTGCGCCGGGCCGAGTGGAGCCAGTCGGCCAGCTCCTCCAGGCGGCGACTGGTCAGCGCGCTGGAGGCGTTGAAGGTCTCCAGCGCGACCTGGTCGATCTCGGTGCGGAGCTTCTTCTCGAGCCGGCCTTCGATCTCGGCGCGGGCCTCGGCCAGCTCCTGCCGCCACTCGGCCCGCAGCTCGGCGCGCAGGGCGTCCCGGTCGATCCCGATCCGGGCGAACGCGAACCCGAGCCCGACGAGCAGGGCGGCCGCGACCGCCCATCGCAGCAGGCGCGCCGCCCTGCGGGGCCGGGGCAGCCGCGCCGGGAGCCGCCAGGAGTCCAGCGCCGCCGTCACGCCGCGCCAGGCGTCCATGCGCCCGCGGCACGCGGGGCACTCGGTCAGGTGCTCTTCGAGCGCGCGGCGCTCCTCGGGCGCCAGCTCGCCGTAGAGGAGGTCCATCCACTGCTGGTCGGTCGGGTGTTCCATCGTCTTGGCCTCCGGTGCGTCGGGTCAGTCGGGCGTCGCGGCCAGGGGGCCCAGCGCGGCGGCGAGCCGGCTGAGGGCCTCGGCCATGCGGGACTTCACGGTGCCGGTGGGGATGTCGAGCACCTCGCCGATCTGGCGGAACTTCAGCCCCTCGTAGTGGCGCAGCACGACGACCGCCCGGTAGTGCTCGGGCAGGTCGGCGAGCGCCCGCCTCACCAGCTCGGCCCGCTCGTGGGCGGCGGCCGCCTCGTGGGGCGTCGCCTCGTCGGCCGCGAGGCTCGCCTCGGCCTGCGCAAGGTCGGCCGGCGTCGCGATCCGGCGGGCGGCCCGGCGGCCCTCGTCCCGGCAGAGGTTCACCGCGATCCGCCACAGGAACGTGGAGAAGCGCGCCTCGTGCCGGAACGTCTCCCGCCGCGCGAACGCCCGCGCGAACGCCTCCTGGGCCAGGTCCTGCGCGCGGTGCAGGTCCCCGGTGAGACGCGCGCAGAGCCGCTGGATCGGGCCCTCCCAGCGCCGCACCAGCAGCGCAAAGGCCCGCGCGTCGCCCCGGCGCTGCACGCGGAGCATCGCCTGCTCGTCGCTCAGGCAGAGCGCGCCGGCTCGGCGGGCTGGATCGGCGTCCGGTTCCATGGGCCTGTCCTGCGCGGGTTCCGTCTCCGTCCCGTTAGACGCCGGGACCGGCGGTTTGGGTCGCGGGGATTTCCGCTCGGACGGCGATTATCGCGGGGCGCGGCGGGGGGTTCAACGGCGCTCGGCGGCGCGCTCGGCGTCCCACTGCATGTCCTCCGCCCGTAGCTCGACGGCCATCGTGGCGCGGTAGGTGTCGATCTGCGGGGCGTAGGCGAGCGAGAAGGTCTCGCCCCGGCGCGCGCGCAGCTCTTCCAGCCAGTCCACCTTGCCCATGGCGATCACCCGCAGCGTGGCGCCGCCCTGGTTGACCATGAAGGCGAGGTGGCTGGCGGCGCGGCCGACGATGCGCGGGTTGCCGGCGACGCGCAGTCCGCAGGTGGCGAGCAGGGGCGCGGGGTTGCCGCGCCCGAAGGGCTCCAGGCGCTCCATCTCGCGCACGAGCGGCGCGCTGAGCGAGGCCAGCTCGATCTCGCCGTCCAGCTCCAGCACGGGCGCCGGCGGCTCCTGGCCGAAGAAGCGGCCGGCCAGCTCGTCCATCCGCTCGGCGAAGGCGGGCAGGTTCTCCGCGGGCAGCGTCACCCCCGCGGCGCCCTTGTGCCCGCCGAAGCGCTCCAGCAGATCGGCGCACTCCCGCACGGCCGTCAGCAGGGCGAAGCCCGTGACGCTCCGCCCGCTGCCGCAGGCCAGCTCGGCGCCGCGCACGAAGACGAACGCCGGCCGCCCGTGCTTCTCGGCCAGCCGCGAGGCGACGAGCCCGACCACGCCCTGGTGCCACGCGGGGTCGGCCAGCAGGATGCAGTGCTTGTGGGCGAGCGCCTCGCCGCGCGCCAGCTTCTGCTCGGCCTCGCCGAGCGTGGACTGCTGGGTGGAGCGGCGCAGCCGGTTCTGGCGCTCCAGGTGCTCGGCCAGCTCGCCGGCGTGCCGCTCGTCGGCGGTGGTGAGCATCTCGACGGCGGCCCGCGCGTCGCCCATGCGGCCGGCGGCGTTCAGGCGGGGCGCCAGGCGGAAGGCCACGTCCTGGGCCGTCGGCGGCAGGTTGCGCAGGCGGCTCACCGCGATCAGAGCGCGCAGCCCCGGCCGCGAGGGCTCGGCCAGGCTGTGCAGCCCGTAGTGGGTCAGCACGCGGTTCTCGTCGACCAGCGGCACCACGTCAGCGACGGTGCCGATGGCCACCAGCGAGAGCGCCTCCATGAGCAGCTCGCGAAACTCGTCGCTGACCCTGTGCCCCGGCGAGAGCTCCTGACCCACGGCCCAGACGAGCTTGAAGGCGACGCCGACGCCGGCCAGGTAGTCGTAGCCGAACCCACCGCCCTCGGGCAGCTTGGGGTTGAGCACGTGCGCGGCGGCCGGCAGCTCCTCGCCGGGCTCGTGGTGGTCGGTGACGAGCACCTCGATGCCGAGCCGGCGGGCGTAGTCCACCTCCGCGACGGCGCAGATGCCGCAGTCGACCGTCACCACCAACTCCGTGCCGGCGGCGGCCAGCTCGTCCAGCGCCTCACAGCTCAGCCCGTAGCCCTCGTCCACGCGGTGGGGGATGTAGAGCTCGGCGTCGGTGCCGAGATAGCGCAGACAGCGCAGTAGCAGCGCGGCGGCGCAGATGCCGTCCGCGTCGTAGTCCCCGTAGATGGCGATGCGTCGGCCGGCCCGGACGGCGTCGATCAGGAACCGGGCGGCGTCGGTCACGACGGGGAACTCGCAGGGGTCGGCCAGCTCGTGCAGGCTCGGCTGGAGGAACTGCTCGGCCCTGTCGGGGTCGCTCAGGCCGCGGTTGACCAGCAGTTGGGCGGTGACCGGCGCGATGCGCAGCAGCGAGGCGAGCGCGTCGACCTCGACCGGATCGGGGGCGGGCAGTAACCACTTCTTTCGCATAGCCGGGTCAGTATAGCGGCCCCGGCCGGCCGCCGCCAACGTGGGCCGGAAAACGAACGGCCACGGCTTACCACGAAGGCCACGAAGCACGGCACGAGCCCAGGACGAACGACAAACGGCGATCAAGACTGATGGTAAAGACACAAAGTGGCCGTTGGCGTCGGCCGTTGTTACCCCTCCCTTGCCGTTCGCCGTTCTTCGTGCCCTTCGTGTCCTTCGTGTTAGGCCGTGGCCGTCCCCGCGGGCGCTCGGAATGCGGCCCCGGCTGTGATAGCCTGGAGGGTCCGTACCTGAAGAGCAAACCCAGGGAGCAGCGCACCTTGAGCATCGCCGATCAGTTCCTCAGGCCCCAGGACGAATCCCTCATCGCCTTCACCGTCGGCGCGGCCCGCTGGGTGGCGGCCCTGCTGGTGGGGCTCGCCGGCGCGTTCGTCTTCTCCTACGCCACCCTCGCCACGGCGAGCGCCGCGGTGCACTACGCCGGCGTGGGCGTGCTGGTCTGGATCGTGGCGGGGTGGCTGCTCGCTGGTTCGCGCGCGTCGCGCTTCCTCGTGGGCGTCGTGGCGGTGGCCGGCGCTGCCGTCGGCGTCTGCGTGCTGCTGCGCGGCCCGCTCCCGACGCGGCTGCTGGATGCCGGGCTGCTGCTCGCGCTGTCGCTGATTCTTCTGCTGCTGCTCTGGATCGGGCGGCGCGAGTTCCGCACGTGGTGGGGCGCGAGGGCGCAGGCAGCGGGCGGCCTCGGCCTGCTGGCCGCGTTGATCGTTCTGGCTTTCGGCGCGGGCTGGATCTGGTATCTGCACGAGGACGCCGAGTGGGAGCCCCACGAGGACCTGGCGCCGCTCGGCGTGCTGGCCGTCCCCGAGCGCGACCTCTACGCCCGCGTGCAGGAGCTGCGCGAGCGGTCCCCCGACCGCCTCGCGACCATGGAAGGCCTGAGGTCCATGCCCACGGGCGGGCGCTTCGCCGTGCCCCGGCCCGAGGACTACGCGGGCCACCAGCCCGCGCCGTGGCAGCCCTGGCTCCGCGCGGCCGCGGGCGCCCTTGCCGATCAGGCCGAGGCCGACCTCGCCGCCGGGCGCATCCGGGCAGCGCGCGACTCGGCCGATGCCCTCGCCCTGATCGGCCTCGCGCTCTGCCGGGACCACGCCACGCGCCCCGGCTACCTGACCGGGCTCGACGTCTGCGCCCACCGCCTGCGCCTGGCCCGCCTGGAGGGCGCGGCGACGGACGATCCGGAACGCGTGCGCGCGCTGATGGAGCAGATCGGCGCCGCCGAGGACGTCCTGGCCGAGGGCTGCCGCCGCGCGCTCGGGGTCAGCCTCGACGAGATCGACCTCCTTGTCGATGCATGCAAGGCGCAGGGCGTCGGGCAGGTGACCGGCGAGGACTACGGACCGCTGGCGCTCTGGGACCTGCCCGGCCTGCGCGACCTCCTGCCGCTGGCCAAGGCGAACCGCACGCACAACATCGCCGGCGAGTTCCTCATGGAGCTGGTGCCGATCACGCGGGGCTACTTCGATCCGGCAGCCCTCTGGCGGCGCGGGCCGCTCGGCTTCCGCGTGCCGACGCCGCTGATGGACTCGGTGCACGTCGCGCTGAACCCGGCCGGCGACCTGCTGGTAGTCGGCTGGGCGCCGGCGCCGAGCCAGATGGTGGCGCGCTACTGGGAGCGGGTCACCGAGTTGCGCCTCACGGAGCTGTTCCTGGCGCTCCGCCTCTACCACCTGGAGCGCGGCGCGCTGCCCGAATCGCTGGCCGGCGCGCGGGACGTCGGCCTCCGCGCCGTGCCACGCGACCCGTACACGGACGACTGGTTCATCTACCGGGCGCAGGCCGAGCCGCCGGAGATCGTCTCGGCCGGGCCCGACCGGGCCGCCGCCGAGCCGGGCGAAGAGCGCGGCGACGATATCGCCCTCACGCTCGACTTCGCCGCCGGCAGGGGCGAGGAGTGACCCGATGGCCGAACTGCGCGGCGCCCAACTCCACGTCGGCCCCGCCGGCTGGTGCTACGACGACTGGAGCGGCGTCGTCTACCCGGACCCGAGGCCGCGCGGCTTCCGCCCGCCCACCTTCCTCGCGCAGTACTTCAACGCCATCGAGCTGAACAACACCTTCTACCGCCCACCGCGCCCCGACTACTGCCGCCGCTGGGTCGAGGACGTCGCCGAGCGCGACGACTTCCTCTACACCGCCAAGCTCTATCGGCGCTTCACCCACGAGCGCGACGAGCCGTGGGGCGAGGGGGAGGTCGCCGTCTTCCTCGACGCGATCGCGCCGCTCGTCGAGGCCGGGCGCCTCGGCGCGCTGCTGATGCAGTTCCCCTGGTCGTTCCGCTTCAACGCGGCCAACCAGCGCCACCTGGCGCTGCTGGCCGACGAGTTCGGCCACCTGCCGCTCGTGCTCGAGGTGCGCCACAAGGGCTGGGCGGAGGAGCGGGCGCTGCGGTTCGTCGAGTCGCTCGGGATCGGCTTCTGCAACATCGACCAGCCCGCCTACAAGAACAACATCCCGCTGACCACGCACGCGTTCGGGCGGATCGGCTACCTGCGCCTGCACGGGCGCAACTACGCGGCGTGGTTCGACGAGGAGTCCGGCCGCGACGAGCGCTACGACTACCTCTACCAGGGCGAGGAGCTGGACGAGCTGGAGTCGGCCGTGCGCGAGATCTCCGAGCGGGTGGAGCGGATGTTCGTCATCGCCAATAACCACTACCGCGGCCAGGCGGTGGCCACGGGCCGCCAGCTCCTCGGGCGCCTGACGGGCGAGGCGGTCGAGTACCCCGGCCGCGTCGGCGAGCTCTACGGCCTGGCCTGAGCGGCCCCTGCCTGCCGCCCCTTGGGCTCCAGACCCGAGGACCAAGACGCCGCTGTCCGACCGCCCAAATGCGCCCAAATGGGACACGCGGCGCCGGCCATCGCGTAGTATGTGGTGCACGCGCCAGGGGCTGTGAGGGCCCTGCAAGCCTCCCAGAGGCCCCGTTACGAAACGAACCGAAATCCGGGCGACGCGCAGCGCACCCGCGGGCGCCGTGCGCCTCGCGGGACGCGTTCCGGCTTGCCCTTCGTGGCCCTCGGGCGAAGGAGCGTGGCGTCCGGTCTGCTCTGCGTGTCCGCCGAAAACGGGGACAGTCCCCGGCGGGGCCTGCGGCCCCGGCGGGATACAGTCCCGGGTTCCGGCTCCGGCGCGTCCTCCCGCGCTGATTGCGCGGGCGCGGCGGTCGGCCTATAATGCCGGCTCCGCCACCTGCGCCCGGGGGCACGTGCATGGCCGACGGCTCGCCCGACATCAGCGCCGAGCTCTGCGGCATCGCGCTGCGCAACCCCACGGTGCTCGCCTCGGGCGTGCTCGGCATGGCCAGGGACCTGCTCGCCCGCGTCGCCGAGGCCGGAGCCGGCGCCGCCACCATCAAGTCGGTGAGCCCCGAAGCCCGCGAGGGTCACAAGAACCCGACCGTCATCGCCTACGAGGCCGGCATGCTCAACGCCGTCGGCTACTCCAACCCCGGCGTCGAGGAGGCCGCGCGGGAGTTCGCCGGCGTCGGCGAGCTGCCCATTCCCGTCTTCGCCAGCGCGATCGGGCGCGAGGCGGAGGAGTTCGCGGAGGTGGCGGCGCGGCTGATGCCCTGCGGGTTCGCCGCGCTGGAGGTGCCGCTCTCCTGCCCCCACACGCCGGGCTACGGCGTGCTGGCCGGCCACAGCACCCCCGAGGCGACCGAGCGGATCGCCCGCGCCGTGAGGGAGGCGACCGACCGGCCCGTCTTCGTCAAGCTCTCCCCGAGCGTGCCCGGCATCGGCGAGCTGGCGCTGGCGGCGCTTGAGGGCGGGGCGGACGGCATCTCGGCGGTCAACTCGATGGGCCCGGGCATGGTCATCGACGTGGAGATGCGGGCGCCGGTGCTCGCCTTCGGGGTCGGCGGGGTGAGCGGCCCGGCGCTGCGGCCGGTCGCCGTGCGCTGCGTCTACGACGTAGCCTCTGCGTTCAGGAGGGCCGGGCGCGAGGCGCCGATCATCGGCATCGGCGGCGTCGCCTCGGGCCGCGACGCCCTGGAGATGATCATGGCCGGGGCGAGCGCCGTCGGCGTCGGCACGGCCGTCTACGGGCGCGGGGTTGAGGTCTTCGGCCGGATCCGGGACGAGCTCTCGGCGCTCTGCGCGCGGCTCGGCATCGAGCGCCTGGCCGACGTGCGCGGCGCAGCGCTGAAGGAGGGGTGAGGATGGCGGAGCCCACGGAAGCCATGCGCGCGTCGCTGCCGGTCGCGTTGAGCGTCGAGCAGGTGCGGCGCGAGAACGCGGCGATGGTCACGCTCTACTGCGGCGTGCCCGAGGCGCCCGACGCGGCGGAGCGCGGGCTCGACCTCGCCGCGTTCGTGCCGGGGCGGTTCTTCATGCTCTGGCTGCCCCGGCTCGGCGAGAAGCCTTACGCGGTGAGCTGCCTCGACGAGCGTCGCATCGGCATCACGGCCCAGGCGCGGGGGCCGTTCTCGACGGCGCTCTGCGCGCTGGAGCCGGGGGCGCGGCTCGGCCTGCGGGGGCCGTTCGGGCGGGGCTTCTGGGACCTGGATCGCTACGCCGGCTCCGACCGCGTGGCGCTGATCGGCGGGGGCTGCGGCATGGCCGTCCTCGGCCCGCTGAGGCGGGCGCTGCCGCGCGCGGTGGTGGTCCAGGGGGCGCGCACCGGCGACGCGCTACTCTTCACCGACGAGGCGCCCGACCAGGTGATCTTCACCGACGACGGCTCGGCCGGCCGGAAGGGCTTCCCCACCGAGTGGCTGGAGGAGCAGGCGGCGGCCGGCGCGCTGGAGGCGGTCTACACCTGCGGGCCGGAGGTGATGATGGCCGGCGTGGCATGGACGTGCCTGAGGGAGGGGATCGCCTGCCAGGCATCGATCGAGCGGTACATGAAGTGCGGGATCGGCGTCTGCGGGCAGTGCGAGTGCGACGGGCGGCTGGCCTGCAAGGACGGGCCGACCTTCAGCGCGGAGGAGCTGGCGCGGATGCCGAGCTTCGGCCACGTGCGGCGCGACGCGGCCGGCCGCCGCATCGACGTCGCCGAGGCCGCCCGCTGTCCGTCCGCCCCGCGGCTGCCCTGATCCCCACGCGGTGCCCCTACTTGCCCTCGGGCCTCAGCCTGCGCCGCGCCTCCTCGGTGGCGGCGAAGATCGCCTCGCGCAAGGCCGGGCAGAAGGCTTCGGCGTCGGCGAACTGCGCCGCGTCGAGCGGTTCGCCGATGGCGATGCAGATCCGCGCCCACGGCTTGGGGATGACGAACGCGTCCCAGCTCGAGGCCGTCCAGGCGCGGTCGACGGCCACCCCGATGGGGTAGACCGGCAGCCCGGTGCGGCGCGCCAGCAGGTAGGTGCCCGGCTGCACGCTGAAGCGGGGGCCGCGCGGGCCGTCGGGCGTGACGGCGAGCGTCAGGCCCTGCTCGGCCTCCTCCAGCATGCCGCGCAGGACCCTGAGGCTGCCGCGCGTGGTCGAGCCGCGCACGGCGCGCAGGCCGAACCGGCCCATCACGCGGGCCACGTATTCCCCGTCCTGGTGCTCGCTGACGGGGACGCAGACGGGCGTTCCGCGGAATCGGGCCAGCATGCTGAGCAACTGGCGGTGCCAGAAGGCGACGACGGCCGAGGTCCGGCCCGCGCGCACCGCGGGCTCGAGCCTCCGTGGGTCGATGACGCGGACGCGCCAGGTGGCGTAGGCGCAGCGGACGACGCCCGCCCCCAGCAGGCCGACCAGCCATGAGCGCAAGCGGCTCGTACGATCCGGCATGGAGACCTCCGGCGCGCGTCGGCCGATCGTCGGGTCAGGGCATGTCGATCGGGGCCTCGGCCTCCGGCGCCTTTGGAGGCGGCGGGGTCTTCGGGCTGAGCCACGGCGCGGCGACCAGCCGCGCGCCGATCAGCAGCATCAGCAGCCCGAAGATGACCTTCAGATGGACGCTGCTGATGTGCACCTTCACGACGGTGCCGAGATGCGCCCCCACCAGGCCGGCCGGCACGGCCACGGCGAGGATGACCCAACTTACGTGATAGCCCCTGTGCAGCCCGAGCAGGGCGCCGGCGAGGGCGACGGACACGATGTAGACGAGCGACGTGACGGTGGCGGACTTGATGGGCACCGCCATCAGGACGATCAGGGCCGGCACCATGATCACGCCGCCACCGATGCCGAGCAGGGCACTGGCGAGGCCGGCGGCGAGCCCGATCAGGGCATAGGCTGCGTAGTGGCTCATCTGGATGCTCCCGTAGGCAGGGAGCGCGGCGCCGCAGGCAACGGCCCGCGCACATTGCAGCGTAGGATACATGGCGGCGGGGGGCGTGTCAATTCGGCCGGTGTCGGCTGTGACACGGCCGGTCAGCGCCGCTATAATCGCGGCGAAGCCCACCACCGAGCTGGGGAAGCCCGTGAGCCGGATCTGCGTCCCACTGACCGAGACCGACACCGGCGCCGCGCTCGCCGCGATGCGCTCGCTGCCGCCCGAGGCCGAGCTGGTCGAGCTGCGACTGGACCTGATGGCCTCGTTCGACCTTGAGCGGCTCCTCGCCGGGCGGGACAGGCCGGTCATCGTCACCAACCGGCCGGTGCGCGAGGGGGGCGCCTGCGAGGGGCCGGAGCAGGAGCGGCTCGCCGCCCTGCGCCGCGCGGCGGAGCTGGGGGCCGAATACGTGGACGTCGAGCTCGACGCCGCCGGCGCTCTGGGCGAGATTGCGGCCGGGACGCGGCGTATCGTCTCGCATCACGACTGCGCGGGCACGCCGGAGGACCTGGACGGGCTGCTCGACCGCATCCGCGCCGCCGGCGCCGACGTGGCCAAGATCGTGACGACGGCGTGGGACATCGCGGACGTGACGCCGGTGCTCGACCTGCTCCGGCGCCGGGCGGCGGAGGGCCCGCTGATCGCGCTGAGCATGGGCGAAGAGGGGCTGGTCAGCCGCGTGCTCTGCGCGAAGCTCGGCGCGTTCCTGACCTTCGCCAGCGCGGGGGAGGGGAGGGAATCGGCGCCGGGCCAGGTGCCCCTGGAGCAGATGCTCGGCATGTACCGCCTCCCGCAGATCGGGGCGGGCACGGAGGTCTACGGCGTCGTCGCCGACCCCGTGGCCCACAGCATGAGCCCGGCCATCCATAATGCGTCCTTCGCCGAGCGGGGGATGGACGCCGTCTACCTGCCCTTCAAGGTCACCGATCCGGCGGGGTTCCTCGACGCCTTCACCCCGTATGATCTGCGCGGGCTGAGCGTGACGATCCCGCACAAGGAGGCGATGTGCGGTCTGATGGACGAGGTGGATGAGCTGAGCGCCCGGATCGGGGCCGTCAACACCGTGGCGCTGCGGGAGGGGCGGCGGGTGGGGTGCAACACCGACGTGGCGGCGGCGGTCGGCGCCATCGAGCGGGCGGTGGAGAGGGCCGGCGGCCGGCCGCTGGCGGGCCGTCACGTCCTGCTGATCGGCGCGGGCGGGGCGGCGCGGGCGATCGCCTACGGCCTGCGCGGTCGCGTGGCCCGCCTCACCGTCGCCAACCGCACCGTCGAGCGCGGGCGGCGCCTGGCAGCCGAGCTCAGAGCCGAGGCGTGCGGGCTGGACGAGATGGAGTCGCTGCGGCCGGACGTGATCGTCAACAGCACATCGGTCGGCATGTGGCCGCGCGTGGACGCATCGCCCGTGCCCGCCTCGATGCTCGGGCCGGGGGTGGTGGTCTTCGACGCGGTCTACAACCCCGCGCGCACGCGGCTGCTTCGGGAGGCGGAGGAGGCGGGGGCGCAGAGGGCCTCGGGGCTGGAGTGGTTCGTTGCGCAGGCGGCGGCGCAGTTCGCGTTCTGGACGGGCACGGCCGCCCCGCGCGAGGTGATGGAGCGCGCCGTGCGCGCCCACCTGGAGGCGAACGCCGAGGGCTGCTAACGCGCCGCCAGGCCGGCACGCTCGCCCCGCCGTGGAACCGGCGGTTCCGAGGCCGCGCGGCGCTCGAAGGTCACGTCGGCTTGTTCGGCGAACAGGCTGTCTGCGTCCAGCGTCTCCCGCATGACGGCTTCGAACTCCGGGTTGATCTCGTAGCCGATCGAGCGCCTCCCTTCGAGCGCCGCCGCCAGCGTGGTGGTGCCGCTGCCGAGGAAGGGGTCGAGCACTGTCTCGCCCCAGAAGCTGTACATCTTGATCAGGCGGCGCGGAAGCTCGACCGGGAACCGGGCCACGTGCCCCTCCTGCCGCACCGGCGGGATATGCCACATGCCGCGGAACCAGGCGCTGCGTTGCTGCCTGGTGAGCTTGCTGCGGGCGCGCTGCTCGCGGCTCGGGCGGGGCCACTCGCCGCGCTTGCGCAGCAGGAGGATGTACTCGTGCTCATAGGTGATATGCCCATCCTTGGGGTGGTAGACCGAGCCCATCCAGTTTCCGCCGCCGGTGGTGTTGGTGGTGGAGGTCTTGCGCCAGATGATGTTGCCCATGAAGTCGAACCCGGTGTCGCGCGCGGCGCGGATCAGGTCGGCGGGGATGGGCTGGACGCGGTAGCGCTCGTGCTCGGCGGCCCTGAGGTACTGATCGCCGATGTTGACGGCGGCCCGGCAGCCGGGGTGCAGCACGCGGTGGCATTCGGCCATCACGCGGCCCAGGTCGGCGAGGTAGTCCTGGTAGCTCTGGTCGTAGCCGATCTGGCCGGGGTGCGCGTAGTCCTTGATGCACCAGTACGGCGGGGAGGTGACGACCAGATGGACGCTGCGGTCATCGAGTTCGTCCATGGAGCGGCTGTCGGCGAAGATGACTCGGTGCGAGGGCATGGCGCCACCTCCTGGCTCGGGGGGCATTCTACGGGAGCGGGGCGCGGCCCGCAAGCCGCCCTCAGCGGCCCAGGACGATGCGGGCGGCGTTGGTGGCGGGCAGGCCGGCGGCGACCATCCGCTCCGAGGCGGCGTGCAGGTCGTAGTCGAGCCGGCGCATGTAGACCCTCCGCTCGTCCGTGTCGTAGATCACGTAACAGGCTCGGGGGTCCAGGTCGCGCGGCTGTCCCACGCTGCCCACGTTGACGATGACGCGGTTCTGCGGCGGCACGTCCAGCTCGGGCTGGAGGAAGTAGTCCACCGGATCGGTGTCGACGAACATGACCGGCACGTGGGAGTGGCCGACGAAGCAGATCTCGCCGTCCAGGTGGTCGAAGGCGAGCTGCACGTCGTAGCGCGTCTGGATGTAGTCGAAGTACTCGGGGGAGAACGGGCTGCTGTGCACGAGGGTGATCCCGTCCACGGCGGCCGTCAGCTCCAGCGACCGGATGTAGTCGAGCTCGTCCGAGCTCAGGTTGCGCCGGGTCCACTCGATGGAGTCACGCGCGTCGGCGTTGAAGTAATCGACGCTGATCTTGTCGACGGCGGCCCAGTCGTGGTTGCCGGCCACCACGAGGGCGTCCCGCTCGCGCATGCGCTCGATCACCTCGCTGGGATCCGCCCCGTAGCCGACCAGGTCCCCGACGCAGAGCAGGCGCTCGGCGCCCTGCTCCTCTGCGTCGGCCAGCACGCAGAGCAGGGCCTCCAGGTTGCCGTGGATGTCGCCGAAGACGCCGTAACGCACGGCCCTCTCCCGGGCGAGTGTCGGAAAGCTCCCCATTGTAGCCCCGGCATGCCGGAGCGGCAAGCAAAAGCGCCCCGCCATGAAGCGGCTACCGGCGGGCGAGCCAGACCCGCAGCTTCTCCCGCAGCTCGCGCAGGGCCTGGCCGCGGTGGCTGACGGCGTTCTTCCGCTCGGGGGGCATCTGGGCGAAGGTCAGGCCGGCCGGCTCGTAGAGGAAGACCGGGTCGTAGCCGAAGCCGCCCTCGCCGCGCATCTCGCCCGCAATCAGGCCGTCGCAGCGGCCCTCGGCGGTCAGCACGATCCGCCCGTCGGGGTCGGCGACGGCCATGCAGCAGCGGAAATGCGCGGTGCGTTCGTGCCGGGGCACGCCCGCCAGCTCGCCGAGCAGCTTGCGGCAGAAGTCCTCCGAAGTCGGGTCGGGTCCCGCGTAGCGGGCGCTGCGCACGCCGGGGCGGCCGCCGAGCGCATCCACGAAGAGCCCGGAGTCGTCGGCGGCCGCGTGGAGCCCCGCCGCCCGCGCCGTCTCGGACGCCTTCTTCGCGGCATTCGCTTCGAGGCTCTCGGCGTCCTCGGCGACCGGCGGCAGGTCGGGGGCGTCACGCAAGGTGAGCAGCTCGACGGGCAGGTCTTCCAGCAGCGCGGCCAGTTCCCGGCGTTTGCCGGCGTTGGTGGTGGCGAGCAGCAGTTTCATGCGCGGGCCTCGCCTCACGGGGCGGCCGGGGCCGGGGCCGGGATTCCCGGCAGGGCGATGGCGACGGCCTCGGCGATGCTGGAGATGTAGCTGAGCTTCACCGACGGCGGCAGCTCCAGGTCGGCGGCGCCTTCCACGTCGGGGCGGTTGCGCTCGGGCAGGATCACGTGGTCGATGCCCGTGCGTTCGGCGGCGGCCAGGCGCTCGGCCACGCGGTCCACCGGCAGCGCGCGCCCGTGGAGCGTGATCTCGCCGAGGGCCGCCAGCCGGTCCGGCAGGGCTTTCTGCGCCAGCGCCGAGGCGAGGGCCAGCGCGATGGCCAGCCCCGCCATAGTCCCCTCGCGCGGCCGCTCCCCGCCGGGGAAGTGCACGTGGAAGTCGGAGCCGGCGAAGGCGTCGCCGTCGAGCCCGAACGCCGCCGCGCGGCCCTTCCAGAAGCTGAAGGCGAGCGAGGCGCTCTCGCCCATTACTTCGCCGACGCGCCCGGTCACGGTCAGCTTGCCCTTGCCCGCCACCCGCAGCACCTCCACCAGCAGCAGCCCCGCGCCGGCCGCGGAGACCGCCAGCGTCGGGCAGACGCCCGCCCGCCCGAGCTTCTCGCTGCGCTGGTCGAAGTAGCGCGGCGGCCCGAGCAGGTCCTCCACGCGGGCAACGTCGACGTGCCGGTAGCAGCACTTGCCGCCCATGTGCTCGCGCGCCAGCTTGCGGCAGATGGAGGCGACCTGCCGCTCCAGGTTCCGCACGCCCGCCTCGCGCGTGTAGCGCTCGGCGAGCAGCTCCAGCGCCGCCGGCTCGAACTCGATCCTCTGCGGCTCGAGCCCGGCCGCCTCGACCTGTTTCGGGACAAGGTAGCGGGAGGCGATGGCCACCTTCTCGGCCGTGGTGTAGCCGGGCAGCTCGAGCACCTCCAGGCGGTCCAGCAGGATCGGCGAGATGGTGCGCACCGTGTTCGCCGTGCCGATGAACATGATGCGCGAGAGGTCGAACGGCACCGAGACGTAGTTGTCCACGAACGAGTCGTTCTGGTCGGGGTCGAGCACCTCCAGCAGCGCGCCGGCCGGGTCGCCGCGCAGGCCGCCGGCGAGCTTGTCGATCTCGTCGAGCATGAGGACGGGGTTGTTGACGCCGACGCGGCGCAGGGCGCGGATGATGCAGCCGGGCAGTGCGCCGAGGTAGGTGCGCCGGTGGCCGCGTATCTCGGCCTCGTCGCGGATGCCGCCGAGCGCCACGCGGTAGAACCTGCGCCCGGTCGCATCGGCGATGGCCCGGCCCATCGACGTCTTGCCCACGCCCGGCGCGCCCACGAAGCAGAGCACGGCGCCTTCCTGCTCGGGGTTCAGCTTGCGCACGCTCAGGTACTCCAGGATGCGCTCCTTGACCTCGCGGCGGTCGTAGTGGTCGCGCTCGAGCACCTCGCGGGCGCGCTTCAGGTCCACCACGGCCGCGGTCGATTCGTGCCAGGGCAGCGCGAGGAGCCAGTCCACGAAGTCCTCCGCCACCGCGTAGCCCGGCATCCCGGAGGGCATGCGGGCCATGTTGGCCAGCTCCCGCTCGGCCTCCCGGCGGGCCTCCTCGGGCAGGTCGGCCTCATCGAGCCGCTTGCGCAGACCGGCCAGCTCGGCGCCCTCGCCGCCGAGCTCGGCGAGCTGGCGCTCGACCTCCTCCTTGCGCTCGCGCAGGTACTGCTCCCGCTGTGTGTCTGTGACTTCCTCCTGGGAGCTGCGCCAGAACCGCTCGCCGGTCCGGGCCAACTCCCCGGAGACCTGGAGCACGGGCACGAGCGTGCGGTAGCGGCTCAGGGGGCTCGGCTCGGCGAGCAGCTCCTGCTTCTCGGCGACGGGCATGTCGAGCTGGAAGGCGATCATGTGATCCATCTCGGCCGATTCGGCCAGCGCGTCCAGGAGCATGCTCCGCCCCCGTCCCTCCTGGGTGGCGGCATAGAGCGTGGCCACCTGGCGGCGCAGCGCCTCGGGCACCTCCTCGTCGGCGTCGGGGACGCACTCCGTGCGCACCTCCAGGTAGGGGGCCTGGCGCGTGTAGTCCAGCGCCCGGCAGCGCGTCAGGGCCGCCGCGACCACGTTGTGCACGCCCTCGGCGTCGGCGGGCCGGGCGGCCTGGACGTGCGCGATCACCCCGACCTCGTAGAGCTCCGACGGGTCGGGTTCCTCCACCTCGGCCTCGCGCTGGGCAAACAGGGCGAGGCGCCCGTCGCCCTCCATCGCCCGCTCGAGCGCCGCCACCGAGCGAGGCCGCCCCACCCGCAGCCCGCTCACCACGCCCGGGAACATCACCATGTTGCGCAGGGCGACCACGGGCAAGAGCAACTCCTGCTGATCGGCTCTGCTCATGGGCCAGGCCTGCGTTGACGGACGTGCGCGCCCCCGCAGGGCATGATACGCCCCCCGCGTGCCCCGGTCAATCCGGCCGGCCGAGCCGCAATGATACCATGTTCGCCCCTTCGCCACGAGGCAGGCCCACGGCCCGCCACCCGAGCGGCGACCGGATCGATGCGCAGAACGAATGCGTGATCGAACGCCGGGCCAGCTTCCGGCGCGCCGACCGGCACCGCGGGGGGCTCACCTCGCGGGGTTTCACTTGCCGCAGCGCCCTGCGGGGATTAGGGTCCTTCCGCGGGCATCACACAGAGGAGGGCAGCAAGATCAACGAAGTGGACAGCACGATCGAGCAATGGGACATCTTCGAGTTGTGCCTGAGCGGGCCGGCATCGCCCAATCCGTTCACCGAGGTGGAGGTCCTGGGTACGTTCCGTCACGGCGGCACCACGCGGCGCGTGCGCGGGTTCTACGATGGAGACGGCACCTATCGAATCCGCTTCATGCCGGGTCAGACTGGCGATTGGAGCTATGCCGTCAGCAGCACCGCTGCGGCCCTGGACGGGCAGGAGGGACGGTTCGAGTGCGCGGCGGCCTCCGGCGATAATCACGGTCCGGTTGAGCCCGGTCCGCGCCGGTCACTGCAGTTCCGCGACGGCACACCGTTCTTCGCGCTGGGCACCACGTCCTACGGTTGGGCACTCCAGCAGAGCGAACTCGTCGAACGCACGCTGGTCACGCTCCGGTCGGCGCCGTTCAACAAGATCCGCATGTGCGCGCTGCCCAAGCGTTACGAGTACGTCCGCAACGAGCCGCCGCTGTATCCCTTTCAGGAGGCAGGCGGCGAAGCGCGGTGGGACTTCGCGCGGTTCAACCCCGCGTATTTCCGGAACCTGGAGCGGCGCGTCGGCCAGCTACGCGAGATGGGCATCCAGGCGGACCTGATCCTGTTCCATCCGTACGACTGCGGGCACTGGGGCTTCGACCGGATGGGCGCGCAGGTGGACGACCGGTTCCTGCGCTACCTGGTCGCCCGAGTGGGCGCCTACCGCAACGTCTGGTGGAGCCTGGCCAACGAGCCGCAATGGGTGAAGACGAAGACGCAGGAGGACTGGGACCGGCTTTTCGCCGTGCTGGCCGAGGAAGACCCCTATCGGCACATGTGTTCGATCCATGGTGGCTACGACTTCGGCGCCGACGTGATCACGCACGTCTGCGGGACCGGAGCACCGTCGCACCGGGCCGGCGAGTTCGCGCAATTCGGCAAGCCCATCGTCTACGACGAACACGGCTACGAGGGCGACTTGCCGTACGGCTGGGGCAATGTATCCGCCGCTGAACTGGCACACCAGAGCTGGCTGGCGGCGGCCTCCGGCGCCCATCCCTGCGCGCACAGCGAGTGCTACTGGAACGCCGAGGAGAGCATGTGGTGGCCGAAGGGCGGCGAGCTGCACGGCGCCAGCGTGCCGCGGCTGCGCTTCCTGCGCCAGATCATGGAGCAGGCCCCGCTGGGCCGGCTCGAAACGTTCGATGATGCGATCCCGGGCAACAGCCAGGCCCGCCTGCGCAGCGAGGACGGCTCGTACCTGCTGGCCTACACCGGCACCGCCCAGCCCCGCCTTTACCGCGCCGAACTCCCCGAGGACGGCGCGTTCCGAGCCGAGATCATCGACACGTGGAACATGGCCATCGAGCCGGCCGCCGAAGGCCTGAGTGGCGCCGTGGACATCCCCATGCCGGCCAGGCCGTACATGGCCGTGCGCCTGGTGAGGGGCTGAACTCGGTGGCGCCGGTCGCTGCTTCCCGAAGAACAACAAGGCCCGATCCTCCCGCATTCGCGGGACGGGACCCGGGCTGCAGAGGGTGCGTGATGCCATTCAGCCAGCGCGAACAGACCCCGCCCCGCCTTGCGGGACCGGGCGCCGTCGCCCCTCTCCTGGGTCTCCCGCAGGATGCACGGTGGTGACAACGTTGCCGAAGGCCCCCTTGTTCTCGGGAGATGAACCTTTCACCTGAGCCACCTCAGTCAACCTCGGAGACTCTCATAAGGCCTGGACCAGTTTTCGGGGAGCACACCAATCAGGGGAGCAGGAGACCGCAGGCGAGCGGCGTTCCGGCATAGCTCGGCGGAGTTGGCAAGCAAGCGCCGTCTGGCCGTTCTCACCTATTCGACTGCTCAACTGCTCGCCTGCTCTACCATT
>CAYSWA010000015.1:0-50798 GCA_964434535.1 uncultured candidatus Brocadiaceae bacterium
CCCAGAACGTCCTCAACGTGGCCTCTGGCCACGCCTGCGGGCGTTCTGTGCCAGCCTCCTTGCCCTCCGACTTCTCGCTCGGCCTCGCTACGGACATGGTTCTGCAATAGCTCCTAAGGCAGACGCCTCCGGCGCGCAAACATGGCCGCGCCTCGAGGCCCTGCCGCTGGGCCAGCACCCAGCGCCGCAGCGGGGCGTCATCGTGCCGTCCGCCATCAGGTCGGCGATGCTCAGCGTGCGCCCTCCGCGCTGGTTCAGGCGTTCTATCTCGGCCAGGTTGTGCCGTTCGATGTCGGGCGGCGCAGGCATGGTCTACTCGATGTGGGATGCGCGGAGCGCGTTCGGCGCTTTCATCGCGCCGCGCCGATATGGTAAAAGATGGCCGCGCGCCGCGACAACGCCGGCCGGCGCCACCCGTCCTGACCAAGCCGGAAAACGCCATGGGCAAGGCCCGCCTGCTCAGCTTGATCGGCCTGTTCTGCTGCGCCGCCTGGGCCGCGGCCCCCTGCGAGGCCCGCAGCCGGTTCGTCGCCGGCGATTACCGCCACGAGGGGCTTCGCCTGGAGAGCCGCTCCACCGTGACCACGTGGGAGCGGGACGGGGTGCGCGTCTTCGTGGCCGACGAGGGCGCCCTGCTGCGCCAGGGCTCCGTGCGGCTGGCGGCGCCGCGCATGGTGGTCTGGTTCGAGCGGGCGCGCTCGGAGCGGCCAGACGTGCGGGCGGCGATGGTCACCGTCTACGCCGAAGGGCCGTCGGAATCGGCGGTGCGGCTGGTCGAGGGCGACGGCGTCCGCCAGTGCGGGGCGATCCTGATGCGGTTCGCCAGCGACCTCTCCTTCACGTGGGATTGCCCACTGCGGCGGTCCGACGAGGCCGTGCCTTCCCCCCTGCTGACCCGCGCCGAGGGGCGCTTCGCCGGCCAGGTCGAGGCGATATGGGAGGAGGCGCCGCCGGCCCTGCCCCGGGCCGAGCTGGCCGCCATCACCGACGCGCTGAAGGCCGAAGAGGTGCAGTTCTTCATCGAAGAGCGGCCGATGGTGGCCGTCTTCATGGGCGATGTGCACGGGAGCTACGGCAACCTGGAGCTGCGCGCCGATGCGGCCGTGCTCTGGTATGACCCCGACCGGAAGGTCTACGAGATATACGCGCACGGCGGCATCCGCGTCTCGAAGCTGCCCGGGGACGCGCCGGCCAGGGCCCTGCCGGAGGGAGCGCCGGAGGTCGGCGAGATCCTGGAGCATCTGGAGGCCGACGAGCTGTACATCAACCCCGGCGCCGCGCGCGGGCTGGCCACCAGCCCCGAGGTGCGGCTGCGCGACCCCCGGGCGCCGGTCGAGCTGGTCTACGTCTTCCGCGGCGAAAACGCCTACCTGATTGACAGCCACACGCTGACCGTGACGCGCGTCTCGGTGACGAGCTGCAGCTTCGAGAGGCCCCACTACCTGCTCAGCGCCGAGCGGCTCCAGGTGGCGCGCCGGCCCCCGAGCACGGTGCTGACCGGCTGGGACGTGCGCTTGCGGGCCGGCGAGTCGCAGCGCACCCTCCTGTGGGTCCCCTTCCTCGCCACCGATCTGACCGAGCGGGCCTACCTGCTGACCGACTACGCGATCGGCAGCTCCAGCAAGTTCGGCGCGTTCGTGCAGACCACCTGGCGCCCCCTCGACCTGACCGGTCGGCCGCCGTGGGTCAACAAGTGGACGGTGAACCTGGACTACTACGGCGACCGCGGACCGGCGGCGGGCACCGAGCTGGGCTACGAGTTCGGCGAGGGCTACCCGCGCCACGGCGGGCGTTTGCGCGGCTACTACGTGAGCGACACGGGCTCTGAGGACGACACCGGCCTGCCCGTGCCGAGGCAGAACCGCGGCCGGGCGCACGTGGAGCACCGCTCGCGCCTGAGCCCCGCCTGGCGGCTCGACGGCGAGTTCTACCGGCTCTCCGACTCGGGCTTCCTGCGCGAGTACTTCGAGGCGGACTTCGAGGAAGAGAAACCGCCCGAGAGCTACCTGCTGCTGCGCTACCTGCGCAACTCCACCTACCTGGCCCTCCTCTACAAGGAGCAGGTCAACGACTTCCTGACCCAGCTTGAAGAGCGCCCCAGCGCCGACCTGCAGCTCATCGCCCTGCCCATCGGCCGGCTGGTCTACGACGGCTCGCTCACGGTCGGCTACTACGACGTCGAGCCGAACGACGAACTGATGCCCGCGCCCCTCGACCCGCCCACCCTGTTGCGCGGGTTCACCGAACACCGCCTCGGGCTGCCCTTCTCGGCCGGCATCTTCCGGTTCGACCCGTTCGTGCGCGCCGTCGGCCTCGCCGCCGGCAAGAGCCGGCGCACGCCGGGCGCATTCGCCGACTCCGAGCAGAGCGCCGGCGCCGGAGGCGGCATCAGCGTCAGCACCACCCTCTCGCGCGCCTTCGGCCTGACCAGCGAGCTTCTCGAGCTGAACCGCCTCCGGCACGTCGTCATCCCCCACGCCGGCATCGAGACGCTCGCCATGTCGGGCGACTCGGCCGACTTCATCCAGATGGACCGCAACGACGCGATCGACGACGCGACGCTCGGCACGGTCGGCCTTCGCCAGCGCCTGGAGACCAAGCGCGAGCGCGACGGGCAGTGGCGATCGGTCAACTGGATCGAGCTCGACGTCGCCCTGGTCGGGCGCTCCAGCGACTCGGTGGACCCCGCCCGCGGCGGCGACTACGTCCGCGCCGACTTCGAGATGCAGCTTACCGACGCCATATCGCTGCACTCCCGTGACAACCGCATCGCCCTGGACGGCGGCTCCGACTTCGCCAACTTCGGCTTCCAGCTCGACTTCCTCCCCCGCTGCCTGCTCCGCTTCAACTACGACCGCATATCCGGCACCAGCGAGACGCTGACCGCCGACCTGAGCTATGAGCTGAGCGACCGCTACCGGCTGCTGCTGCGCGAGCAGTACGAGCTCAACTCGCGCGGCACCGGGCGCGATCAGCACCTGGAGACCATCGTCGTCCTGCGACGGCTGCTGCATAACTGGGTGCTCGACCTCGGGGTCCATCTCGAGGAGGCCAACGGGGAGACGGCGGTCATCCTCGGGTTCGGGCCCGCCGGCTGGGGCGTCTTCACCGACCCCCGCCGCGCCGTCCGCTGACCGACGATCCTGCGACATGGGGTGCCATGACACTCCTGACGGACAGCAGCGGCCACGGCGCCCGCATCCTCACCGTCTCCGAGCTGACCGGGCTGATCCAGGAGACACTCGGCAGCGCGTTCGCCGGCCTCTACGTGGTCGGCGAGGTGTCGCGTTACACGCGCGCCGCCTCCGGCCACCTCTACCTGACGCTGAAGGACGAACACGCGGTCCTGAACGCCATCATCTGGCGTAACGTGGCCGCCGGGCTCCGCTTCCAGCCCGAGGAGGGCATGGAAGTGCTCGCCTTCGGCAGCATCGACGTCTACCCGCCCCGCGGCAGCTACCAGCTCATCATCTCGCGCCTGGAGCCGCGCGGCATCGGCGCGCTCCAGCTCGCCTTCCGCCAGCTCCTGGAGCGGCTCGAGAAGGAGGGGCTCTTCCGCCCCGAGCTGAAGAAGCCGCTGCCGCCCTTCCCGCGCCGCATCGGCGTCGTCACCAGCCCGACCGGGGCCGCCCTGCGCGACATCATCAACGTCATCTCGCGCCGGTTCCCCGCCGTCGAGCTCTACCTGCTGCCGTGCCGCGTCCAGGGCGACCAGGCCGCCGGGGAGATCGCCGCCGCCATCCAGACCCTCAACGCCCGGCGCCCTGAGCTGGACCTGATCATCGTCGGGCGCGGCGGCGGGAGCCTGGAGGACCTCTGGGCGTTCAACGAGGAGGTAGTCGCCCGCGCCATCCACCGCAGCGCCATCCCCATCGTCAGCGCCGTCGGCCACGAGGTGGACACCTCCATCTGCGATTTCGTGGCGGACGTGCGCGCCGCCACCCCGACCGAGGCCGGCGAGATCGTGGTGCCCGACCGGGCGGAGCTGCTGGAGCGGCTCCGAGAGCGCCGGCGCCGTCTCGCCCTCGCCCTTCAGGCTTGCGTGGAGCGCGGCCGGCAGCGGATGGAGCGGGCGGCCTCGCGCTACGCCTTCCGCCACCCCGAGACCGCCCTGCGCGAGCGCGCCCAGCGGGCCGACGACGCACTGGCGCGGCTCGTGACGCTGCTCAGGCACCGGCTCGGCCTGCTGCGCGAGTCGCTCAGCGGCGCCGGACGCCGCCTGGAGGCGCTCAGCCCGCTCAGGGTGCTGGAGCGCGGCTACAGCCTCACCTTCGCGGCCGACGGCCGCCTGCTGCGCTCGGTTGCGGGCCTCAGTCCGGGCGATACAATAGCCACGAGGCTGCACGCGGGGCGTCTCACCTCGCAGGTGCGGTCCGTCGACGGCGGCGTGGTCCCGGAGGAAGGTCCCGATGAGAGCTGAGAGACTCCGCCTGATTGCCGCCTGCCTGCTGCCGCTGCTCTGGGTGGCCGTGGTCGGCGCGGGCGAGACGCCGGCCCCCTCGCCCCCTGAGCCGACGACCGCCCGCGACGAGGAGAACCAGGTCGAGGTGCAGCTCCCCGCGCCCTACTGGCGGCACGTCGAACCGCAGGAGCTGGCCCAGCGAGGTCCGGCCGGCTGCGCCCCGGCGCGAGTGCCGCCGAACCTGCTGTTCCTCCTCAACCACAAGGACGCATTGGCCAGCGTCTGGTGCGAGCGCATCCCGGGCACCTTCCTGATGCGGGACAGGGACGACCTGGAATCCTACCTGCACGGCTTCACTCAGACCGTGCGCGGGCAGGTGCGGGGGGCCATCGGCGACGTGGAGGAATCCTGGGCCGAACGGGAAGGCGCCATCGTTCACGAGTTCGCCTTCAGCGCCGATCCCCCGGCCGGCGGGGGCTGCGCGGGAGCTGCGCCGGCGAACGCACCCCGCATGCGCTACCGGTTTGCCCACTTCTTCGTCCGGCCGCCTGACGCCGACGCCAGGGGCCTCAAGCTCTTCGCCGCCGCTCCCGAAGGCAGCTACGAGCGCATCGAGGCGGAGCTTGATTTCATCTTCGCGAGCTTTCGCTACACGGGGCAGACGGCGGGGGAGTTCTTCGTGCCGGACGCCCCGCAGGAGAAGGTGCTGACGGCCGAGGACGCCTCCCGCGCCGTCGGCGGCCGGTCCAACAGGACCTCCTGGCTGCTTCCGATCGGCCTGATCGTCATCATCTATCTGATGATGCGGCGCCGCAAGCAGCCGGCCGCCACGTAGCCCCCGCACTGCCCTTGGCAGGCGGCAGGCGTGGCGACCCCCGGGCAACCGGCACGTCTTGTGCCGGCCTCTTGCGCTGTGCTATCCTACCCCTGCCCGAGCACCGCTGCCCCATGCGGAGTCGCCACCCGTGCTGCCGCTGCGTGACAGGAATCCCTCGGCGACGACCCCCTACGTCGTCTACGGGCTGATCGCCCTGAACGCCGTGGCGTTCATGTTCGAGCTCGGCCTGGAGCAGGAGGCGCTGCGCGACTTCGTTCAGCGTTTCGGCCTCGTGCCGCAGCGGGCCACGGCCGCGCTGCGCGGCGAGGCCGCCATGCTCGGGGCGCTTCTCGTGCCGGCGGTAGCCAGCATGTTCCTGCACGGGGGCTGGGCCCACCTGATCGGCAACATGTGGTTCCTGCACATCTTCGGCGACAACGTGGAGGACCGGCTCGGGCACGGCCTGTTCCTGGCCTTCTACCTCGTGTGCGGCCTGCTCGCCTCGGCTTCGCAGTACGTGCTCGACCCGGACAGCGCGGTGCCCATCGTCGGCGCGAGCGGAGCGATAGCCGGCGTGCTCGGGGCCTACGCCGTGCGCTGGCCGCACGCGCGGGTGCTCACGCTGGTGCCCCTTTTCGTGGTCTTCACCTTCATCGAGCTGCCCGCCCTCGTCGTGCTCGGCATGTGGTTCCTGCTTCAGTTCATCCAGGGCGCCGCCTCGATCGGCGTGCAGTTCACGCACGGCGTCGCCTACTGGGCGCACGTGGGGGGCTTCGTGGCCGGAGCGGCGCTGGTTTACCCGCTGATGGCCGTTACGCCGCGCCGCAAGCGGCGGCGCTGAACCAGCCGCCTCACGGCTGCCGGTGATTCCCGCTGGAGGGTCCTTGGCAAAGCGCGCGGACAGCCTGGTCGGGGACGCCGGCACCATCGCCGGCCTCACGATGATCAGCCGCGTTCTCGGCCTCGCCAGGGACTGCGTCTGCGCGGCCATCTTCGGGGCGGGGCCGGTCTGGGACGCCTTCGCCTTCGCCTTCCGCATCCCGAACCTGTTCCGCCGCCTCTTCGGCGAGGGGGCGCTGAGCGCGGCGTTCGTGCCGATCTTTACCGAGTACCTGGAGCTGCGCGATCCGGCGGAGGCGCGCGACCTGGCCGGGCGCGTGGCCGGCTCGCTGGCGGCCGTGCTCATCGCGCTGGTGGCCGTCGGCGAGGGTGTCCTGCTCGGCCTGCTGCACTTCGGGGGGCCGGCCCCACGCTGGGAGCTGGCCCTGGCGCTGACTGCCGTGCTGCTGCCCTACGCGCTGCTGATCTGCCTGACGGCGCTGGCGGGGGCGGCGCTGAACTCCCTGCGCCACTTCGCCGCGCCGGCGGCGGCCCCCATCGTGCTGAACCTCTGCTGGATCGCGGCGGCGGCGGTCGCGGCGCGGTGGGTCTCGCCGGACGCCCGCGTGCAGATCTACGTCGTGGCCGGGGGCATCCTGGTGGCGGGGGTGCTCCAGCTTGCGCTGCAGGCGGCGGCGCTGCGCGCCAGGGGCTGGGTCGTGCGGCCCCGCGCGGCGCTGCGCAGCCCGCAGGTGCGGCGCGTGGCGGCCGGCATGGCGCCGGTCGCGCTCGGCATGGCGGCGTTCCAGCTCAACGTGCTGCTGGACAGTGTGATCGCCATCTCCCTGGCCGGCCCGCCGGGGGCGGAGTTCGCTTTGCTGGGCCGATCGCTCTCCTATCCGATGGCGCTCGGGGCCAACAGCGTCCTTTACTACTCCGGCCGGCTGATGCAACTGCCGCTCGGGGTCTTCGGCGTTGCCATCGCCACGGCGGCCTTCCCCGCGCTGAGCAGCCTGGCGGCGCGGCGAGAGTGGCCCGCCTTCTCCGCCGCCTTGCGGCGCAGCCTGGGGATGGTGCTGTTTATCGGGCTGCCTTCCGGCGTCGGGCTGATGGTGCTCCGGCGCCCGATCATCGAGCTGCTCTTCGAGCGGGGCGCGTTCACGCCGCCCATGACGATGCGCACGTCGGCGGCCCTGCTGGCCTACGCCGCGGGCCTCTGGGCCTACTGCGCGCTGCACGTGCTGACGCGCGCCTTCTACAGCTTGAAAGCGCCGGGCGTTCCGGCGCGTGTGGCGGGGGCGATGGTCGGGGCGAACCTGGCGCTGAACCTGACGCTGGTCTGGACGATGGCGGAGGCGGGCCTGGCGGCGGCGACGGCGGTGTGCGCCGCGCTCCAGGTGGGATTGCTCACCTATCTGCTGGGCCGGCGCGTGCGCCTGGAGCTTGCGGCGCTCGGGATGTCGGCCCTCAAGACTGCGGTCGCGACGGCGGCCATGGCCGTTGCATGCCGCCAGGCCCTCGCATGGCTGCCGGCGGACGGGTCACTGGCGGTGAAGGCATTGCGCGTGGCGGCGCCGACTGCTGCGGGCGGGGCCGTCTACCTGCTGGCCGCGGCGGTGACGGGCAGCGAGGAACTGCGCCAGATCGCCCGCCGACTGCGGGGCGCCGCTCGGCCGAAGGGCTGAGGCTCAGCTCTCCTGCGCTTCCCCGTCCTCGGCGGCGACGATCGCGACGATGGCATGCACCATGACCTGGGTCGGGATGCCGTTGCTGGTGAGCACGATGAACTGATCGCTCACCTCGGTGACCTCGCCCCTGACCGTCTTGCCGGTGACGGTGAGGACGTTGACCTTCTTGCCGAACCAATCCGTCCTGATCACCTTGGCCACGGAACGCCCTCCCCCGCTGCTGAGTGTGGCGGCGAACGGCCAGCGAGGTTAGCACAAGCCCGGGGGCGCCGCAAACGCCGGGACTCAGAGGATGCGCAGCACGGCGGCCGCCGCGCGCCGGGCGCTGCAGCCGATCACCAGGGCCGAGTCACCCAGGATCGGCTCGGGCTGCCGCTCCACCCAGAACTCCACCCCCTGCTGCTCGCCCTGGAAGGCCACCTTCGAGGGCATCAGCCCGTCGTTGAGCAGGTCGGCGGCGAGCGTGCATTCGAGGGGGAAGCCGGCCGCGAGCGTCTCGCCCAGGAACCGCTTGCCGCTCACCACGGGCACCTGCGAGAACTCGTGCAGAACCCCCTGCTCGGCCTCGGCCGCTTCTGCGTGGAATCCGCCGCCGCTGGAGACGAAGACCACGCCGACGTCGCCCGCCCACGCCTCGGCCGCATCGAGCGCCTCGGCGACCACTTCGCCGAGCAGTTCCCGCAATGCGCACGCCCCCGCAGTCCGCGTCGCGCGGCAGATGATCGAGCTGAGCTCGCAGAAGGCGAAGCCCTCCCGCCGCTCGGCCCCGTCCTGCGTCTCCAGCACGAGCAGGCCGGCGCCCTGGGAGATGGGCGGCGAGCCCGAGCGGGCGAAGCGCGCGAGGTGCGCCGAAGCATCCCGGCCCGCCGCGTCGGCCCCGCCGGCCAGCACCAGGTCCGCCTCGCCCCGGCGCAGCCTTCGGAAGGCAGAGGCGAGCGCCTCCGCGCCGCACAGCAGGTCCCCACAGAAGCTGCGTCGGCGCCCGAGAAGCGCGAACTCGCAAGAGACCGCGTGATCGGCGGTGTCCGGGCACTCGCGCGGGAATAGCGGCCGATCCCCCCCGTCGCTCAGGGCGCTCAGGAAGCGTCGCTGGTCGCTCAGTGTGCCGAGCGTTGAGGCGAAAGACAGGCCGCATCGCGGGGGCCGGACTTCGTCCGGCTCGACGGCCGCGTTGTAGAACGCCAGGGCCGCCGAGGCAAGCGCGCAGCGCGGCTGGAGCTCCAGGCCCTCGGGGGCACGGGCCAGGAAGTCGCGCAGGTCGAAACCGGGCACGGGGCCGCCGGCGCGCAACGGCACCGCCCGCCCCTCCGTGGCCTGGAGGACCGTCAGGTCGGCCACGCCGCCGACCAGGGCATCGAGCCCTAAGCCGAGGCAGGTGACCGGGCCGAGGCCCGTGATCAGCACCGGATGGCGTTCTGAGGCGGAGGCGGGCATTCAGGCGGGCTCTCGGGGCTCGCTGGCCGGACGGGACCGCGCAGGGACTCGAGCCGGCGCGGCCCTACCGGCTGAAGCCTTCCAGGATCTCCGTGATGCTCCGGGCCCCTTCGGGCAGAAGCAGGATCTCCACCCGTCGGTTCTCGACCACGCCGGCGGCCGGCTCGGGCGGCTCGATCCGGGGCCGGTTGGGGCCGAAGCCCGCGATGAACATCCTGTCGGCCCCGACGCCGCGCTCGGCCAGGTAGGTCATGACCGAGTGGGCGCGCATGGCCCCCAGGTGGTAGTTGTCCTGGAAGGGCGAGTAGCGGATGGGCTGCTCGTCGGTATGGCCGTCGATGCGGATGCCCAGCCCCGGGTGCTCGCGCAGGTACTGGGCCACCTTGTCCAGAGATGCCTGGGCCTCGGGGTTCAGCTCCGTCTTGCCGGCCGCGAAGAGGATCTCGCTGGGCATCACGATGAAGTTGCCCTCGTGGCGGGCCTCAACGGTGAAATCGCCGAACTCCTCCAGGAGCGTCTTCAGCTCGAGGGCCTGCTGCTGGAGCTTGCCCTGCTCGGCCTGCAGTTCGCCGACCAGCGCGGAGAGCCGCCGGGCCTCGGCGCGCGCGTCGGTCAGTGCGTCTTCGAGCGCGTCGCGTGCGGCCTTGAGCGTCTGGTTCTCCACCAGCAGAGCGCTGCGCTCCGCTTCGAGGCTGCGAAGCTGGCTCTGGAGGCTGACGTTCTGCTTCTCCATCTCTTTCATGTGGCGGCAACCGACCAGCGCCAGAAGGCAGCCGGCCAGGGCCAGCACCGTCAGCTTTCTCCCCATCGCAACAGACTCCTCCCTACAGGCGTGAAGTGCGCGCGCTCCCTGCGCCCCACTCGATGCCGGCCCGTCGCCTGACTGCCCCGTCCGCGCCGTCAGGGCCCGAAGGGGTTCCAGCCGGTCAGGTGCGTGGAGAACTCGGGGCGATAGCCGTTTTCGATGAGGAACAGCGCGCCGATGAACATGACCACGATGGTCAGCGCCAGCAGCACGATGGGCAGCGCGCCGACGGGGGCCTCGACGCCGAGGACGGGTTCGGCGGCGTAGGGCACCTCGAACTCCTCCTCGGGCATCTCCTCGGCGAACTCCATGCCCTCGGCCGCTTCCAGGACCTCGCCCAGCTCGCTGTCCTCGTAGGTGGGCTCCTCGAGGGTGGTGATCTCGGCGGTGATCTCCTCGCGCTCCTCGATGTCCTCGAAGCCGGCCGCCTGCTCCTCCTCGATGTCCATGATCTCGCTGAGCAGGTCCTCCTCGGCGACTTCTTCCTCGACGCCGAGGTCGAGCACGTCGGTGATGATCTCCGCCTCCTCGGTGCCCTCGCCCTCTTGCAGCTCGAAGTCCTCCTCGGCCAGCTCCTGGGTGAAGTCGAAGAGCTCGCCCTCCTCGGCCGTCTCGGCCCCGGCGGCCGCCAGGTCCAGCTCGGTCTCCATGGCCGTCTCGCTCGGCGCCGGCTCCTCGGCCAGCGGCTTCTCCAGCTCGAACTCTTCGCCCTCTTCGACCTCGAGCTCGAACTCCTCGCCGCCCGCCCCACCTTCCTCCAGGATCTCCGTGTCGCGGTCAAGCCCCATCCCCGCGCCGGCCTCCTCC
Source organism: uncultured candidatus Brocadiaceae bacterium (assembly GCA_964434535.1). GTDB lineage: Bacteria > Planctomycetota > Brocadiia > SM23-32 > SM23-32 > SM23-32. The sequence goes on from CAYSWA010000015.1 coordinate 10,773, forward strand.
AGCAGGTCGGTCTCGGGCTCCTGCCCCTCGGCCAGGGCCACCGTCTCCGGAGGACCTTCGCCTTCCTCGGGCAGAACGATCGTCTCGGGGGGGCCGGCTTCCTCCCCTTCCTCGAGCACGATCGTCTCCGGCGACTCGGCGGGCCCGCCGCCGACGAGGGCCGTCTCGGGCGTCCTGGCCGGCGGGACCTCCCCTTCCTCAAGCTGCTCGGTCGGGGGCTCCTCCTGCTCGCCTTCGGCGACGGTGGGCCGCTTGCCCAGCGACTTGCGCACCTCTTCGGCCTCGGTGCGGCGGAACTTCGTCTCGCCCGAGACCACGTGCTCGCGCAGCCGGCCTTCCCGGATGAGCTGGTTCAGCTGGCTCCGGTTGATCTGCAGCTCCTGCAGCACTTCCTCATAGCTGAGGTACTCGTCACCGTTTGTCATCTGGGCTTCTCCCCACGTGCGGAAAGGGGCGCGGCGGGACTTCTCAGAACCCGACCATCACGGCCATATTATAGCATCGGGGCCGCGCAATGCAAACCCGTAGCCTGCCCAGAGGTATGCTACTGCCCGTAGACCTCGTCCGGGTCGAAGACCTGCTCCTCGCAGACCTCCAGGCGGTCCTCGCAGGGATCGTAGCGGCGGTAGTAGCACGTGCGGTAGCCGGCGTGGCAGGCCGCCACGCGCTGCGCGACGATCACCAGCAGGGAGTTGCCCGCGCAGTCCACGCGCAGCTCCCGCACCTGCTGGGTGTGGCCGCTGGTCTCGCCCTTGAGCATCACCCGGCCGCGGGAACGGCGATAGACGTGGACCTGTCCGCTTTCCAGGGTCCTGGTCAGCGCCTCACGGTCCATGTAGCAGAGGGTGAGCACCTGGCCGTCGGCGGCGACGATGACGGCCGGTATCAGCCCGTCCTGGAAGTTGAGTCGGCTCAGCAGTTCGTCGGTGGCCATCGGCGCGTCCTCATGTCATCTTCACGTGTCGGCCCCATGGTATGGTTGCGTCGGGCCCGAGTCAACGCGCCGGGAAAGCACTTGCGGGCGGCCGGCGGTTCCCCTATATTCCGGGGGGCGAGGGCGAAGCGGCCCTCGGCGGACACACGGGCTAAGGAAGAAGATGTCCAGGGACGCGCTCCAGGCAAGCGTGCTCGTGCTGAACCGGGGATTCGCCCCGGTGAACCTGATCAGCGCACAGCGTGCGTTCGGCATGGTGTTCAAGGCCGTGGCCGAGGTGGTCACCATGGAAGACGGCCACCTGGAGCTGCACGACTTCGCGAGCTGGCAGCAGGTCAGCGAGTTCCGGCGCAGTTGCGGGCTGAGCCACGGCGAGAGCGACTGGATCTCGACGGTAAGCTACGAGCTGGAGGTGCCCCGCATCATCCGCCTGTTGCTCTACAACCGGTTCCAGAAGCGGCGTGTCAGCTTCAACCGGCGCAACATCTTCGCCCGCGATGAAGGCCGCTGCCAGTATTGCGGGCAGAGGTTCTCCCACAGCGAGCTGAGCCTGGACCACGTGGTGCCCCTGTCCCAGGGCGGGCAGAACTCGTGGCGCAACGTCGTGTGCGCCTGCACCGAGTGCAACAAGCGCAAGGGCGGCCGCACGCCGGCCCAGGCGGGCATGCACCTGACCCGGCGGCCCGTCGAGCCCCGCTTCAACCCCCAGATCCGCCTGAAACTGCGCCGGCGCAAGTACTACTCCTGGAAGCAATTCCTGGACGAAGCCTATTGGTCCGTCACGCTGACGGATTAGCCCGGCCGGGCCGCTGCCGACCTCCAGTCTCAGTCGCCAATCTATGGCCCGAGCAACGCACCAATCGCACCCCGGCGCCGGGCGATGCGGCCCCACGGGGAGGCCGGCGCGCCTGCTGCTGCTGGCCGGCGTCCTGCTGCTGAACGGCTGCGCGGCGGGGTCGGTCAACCTCTGGCCGTTCTACTTCCGCGAGACGCGGCTCGTGCAGGGCCCCCGGGGCCCCCAGCGCGTGACGCAGACCGACGTGCTCTACCCCCTGCTCTGCGCCGAGAAGCACCCCGACGGCGGTTGGCACGCGGTGCGGCCGCTCTACAACTACCGCTGGTCGGAGGCTGACGGGACCTCGCAGCTCCAGTACCTATGGCCGCTGGGCACGCATGCGACAGAGGGGGACGAGCTGCTTCACCACCGCTTCTTCCCCGTCTTCGAGTACCTGAAGACGCGCTCGCCGCTGACCGACCGCCACACTGTGCACGCCCACCTCTTGCAGATCATCCGTTGGGGCCGCGACGACCGGCTCGGCCCCTACTTCGCCGTCTTCCCGCTCGGCGGCGTCACGCACGGGGTGCTGGCCGAGACGTGGAGCTTCCTGCTCTTCCCGCTCTACTCCTACTACGAGCACGGCAGCTACAAGCGCCGCGACGTGCTCTGGCCCGTGCTGAGCTGGGGCGCCACCCCCGACGGAACCAGGCGAGTGCGGCGCGTCTGGCCCTTCTACGTCGCCAAGGTGCGCGAGGAGCCGGACCACAGCGCGGCCCGTCATGACGTGCTCTGGCCCATCATCCGCTGGGGCTTCGTGGACAAGCACGGCCGCTACCGCCACACCGTCACCGTGGTCACGCCCTTCTACTCGTCGATCAAGACATATGATCGTGAGGGGAACCTGATCGGCTCCATGCGGGGGATTCTCGGCGTCTTCCTGGGTTCGGCAGGCGAGGGCGGCCAGCAGGTGGACGGCTGGTCGGCGCTCTGGTCTGTCGTGCGCAGCTACCGCTCCCCGCTGAAGGACGAGTTCCGCATCTTCCCCCTCTACTGGCGCACAACGCTCTATCGCGCGAAGCAGGAGGAGCCGCAGTGGAACCGGACCCGCTACTGGGCGCCCTACCCGGTGGTATGGGTCGACTTCGACCGGATGGACCCTACCCGCCACAAGGGGACGGTGGTCGTGGCTGGCGCCTACTGGCAGTCCACCGACACGGATTTCGACGGCGAAGGCGCCCCGCGCAAGGGCCGGCGTCGGACCCTCTGGCCGCTGGTGACGGTGGAGAAAGGCGCCGAGGGCGAGACGCACATCTACGTGGCCAGCCACGGGTGGAAGGACACCACGAACGGCTTCAAGCGCAATTACCGCGCATTCATCGATCTGTTTCAGTACCATCGCCGGGCGGACGGCGAGGCCGAGACGCGCCTGCTGCACCGGCTCTACCGCCATCGGCGGGGCCCGCGCGGCCGCTACTTGAGCCTGGCCGGCCTCTTCACGTATGACAGTACGGGCGAGGTCGTCGGCGAGGACGGCACGTACTGGTCCGCCCTGTTCGGCCTGGTGAAGTGCTCGGCGACCGGGTCGGGCCGACGCTGGCGCCTGCTCTACGTCCCGCTCGGCGGCGGGCCGGCCGAGCAGCCGAGCACGGAGGTGACCGATGCTCCCGCTTCTTGAGTCGGGCCGCGACGTCTGCGCGGCCGCCTACGACGTGGCGGCGCTGACCATGGAGAGCGTTCGCCACGCCGGCTACGCGCTGAAGCGCCACCACCTGGTCTTCCGCCAGTTCTACGAGGTGGGCAACCGCAGCCTGATGGTGGTCGGCGTCTTCGGGCTCTTCGTGGGGCTGATCCTCGTGCTCTACGGCGGCGACCAGCTCAGCCGGTTCAACCAGGAGAAGTTCATCGGTTTGACGGGCCTGGCGGTGGTCTGGGAGTTCGGGCCGGTCTTCACGGCCTTCATCGTGGCCGGGCGCATCGGCAGCGCCTACGCGGCCGAGATCGGCACGATGAGCGTGCAGGAGGAGCTGGACGCGCTGCGCTGCATGGGCGTGCGCCCGGAGGCCTACCTGGCCTCGCCGCGCGTGATCGCCTGCGCCCTGATGTTACCGCTTCTGGTCGCCTACGCCGACTTCGCCGCGCTGGTGGGCGGGGCCGGCATGGCGTGGTTCACGGTGCGCGTGGCGCCGGCCGAGTTCTTCCGGGTCTTCTTCCAGTTCCTGCTGTTCAAGGAGATGGCCCGTTCGCTGCTGAAAGCGTTCATCTTCGGCATAATCATCGCCGTTGTCGGCTGCTACCACGGCTTCAAGACCACCGGCGGCGCCGTGGGCGTGGGCCGCAGCACCACCGAGAGCGTGGTGCACAGCCTGCTGGCCATCCTGGTGGCGGACTACTTCATCAGCAAGATCCTGCTGGCCATATAGGACGAAGCCCCAGCAGGTGCCGCGCGAGGGAGACAGAACATGACCAGAAAGGTGCTGGTGGGCATGCTGCTGCTGGGGGCGCTCTTCATCTTCGGCCTGGCCACCTTCTACGTGGAGAACTGGCAGTTCTACCTGGGCAAGGGCTACCGGCTGGAGGCATACTTCCCCGTGGTGCACACGCTGGACGAGGGCGACCTGGTGCGCATGGCCGGCGTGGCCGTGGGGACGGTGGAGACGCTCCAGATCGACACCGAGGCCGGCGACGAGCTGCCGGTCAGGGCCGTGCTCTGGATACAGAACGACGTCCGGGTGCGCGCTGAAGACACGGCGGTAGTGCGCATGGCCGGCCTCTTCGGCGGCAACTACGTGGCCATCGACCGGGGCGCCCCCTCCGCGCCCGTCCTCGCCGACCGTGACCGCATTCGCCAGACCCAGGTGGCCCCCAGCATCACCCAGGCCGTCGAGCAAGCGAAAACCACCCTGTCCGAGATCAGCACGGCGTTCGAAGATGTCAGCGCCATCACCAGGAACCTGCGCGAGGGCAAGGGCGCGCTGGGCCGCCTGGTGGCCGACGAAGAGATGGGCGCCAGGTTCGGGCAGATACTCGCCGACGTCGGCGAGGCCGCCGACGGCCTCAGGGTCGCCACGGATCGCATGGAGAAGGGCGAGGGTGTGCTGGGCAAGCTCCTCATGGACGACCGGATGGCCGCCGACGTGGGCGCCCTGATCGGCGACGCCCGCGAGCTGGCCGAGAACCTGTACGAGTTCTCCGAGGAACTGGCCCGCGGCGAAGGCACGCTGGGCAAGCTCATGTCCGACGACCAGCTCTACAGGAACCTGGACGAAGCAGTCGCCACCGTCCGGGACGTGGCTGCCTCCTTCCGCGAGGGCGACGGCCTGCTGCCCGGGCTGCTGGAGGACCCCAAGCTTGCCGACGACGTGCGGGCCCTGGCCGAGAACCTGCGCCAGATCTCCGACCGGCTGGCGACCGGTCAGAACACGCTCGGGAAGCTGCTCGAAGACGACGAGCTCTACAGCAAGCTGAACGCGTCGCTGGACGACCTCAACCAGTTCACCGCCGCCCTCGCTCAGGGCGAGGGCACCATCGGGAAGCTGGTCGTCAGCGATGAGACCTACAACAAGCTCAACCAGCTCGTCGAGAGCCTCCAGGGGCTGCTCGACGCCTACCGCGAGCAGTCGCCCGTCATCAGCTTCGCCGGCGCCGTCTTCGGCGCATTCTGAGCCCGGGTGTTTCATGAAGATTCGGCGGCATATCTCACAAGTTCATGTTCACTGGTCACTTACACGCCCTTGCGTTGTTCGCGGCCAAAGACACACTGTACGGCACCGGCGAGGCAGGCTTGGCATCCAGGCGAGGCTGGAGGCCCGAGTCCCCGCAGGCGTATCAGGCGATACGCCGAGGACGACGAAGGCCGAAGCCGAAGCCCGGGGCCAAGACCGCCCGCCGGCCGGCGAAGGTTCATGAAATACCCGGGCTAACCCGGGGGGAGGCGGCCATGATCGAAGTGCGCGACCTGGTGGCCACCTACGGGCAGAGCGTGGTGCTGGAGAACGTCTCCCTGCGGGTCGAGCCGCGCGAGATCATGGTCATCATGGGCCAGAGCGGCTGCGGGAAGTCCACACTGCTGAAGCACATGATCGGCCTGCTCAAGCCGGCCTCCGGCACCGTCACGATCGGCGGGACCGACCTGACCACGATGTCGCACGCCGCCTACCGCGCCTTCAGCCGCTCCATGGGCGTGCTGTTCCAGAGCGGCGGCCTGTTCAACAGCATGACCGTCGGCGACAACGTGGCCTTCCCCCTGCGCGAGCACACGCGCCTGGCCGAGCCCGTCATCGACATCGTGGTCAAGCTGAAGCTCCAGCAGGTCGGCCTGCCCGGCACCGAGGGCCTGATGCCGTCCGAGCTGAGCGGGGGCATGCGCAAGCGCGCCGGCCTGGCCCGCGCGCTGGCTCTGGACCCGAATATCCTGTTCCTGGATGAGCCGACCACCGGGCTCGACCCCATCATCGGCGCCGGCATCGACGAGCTCATCGTGCGTATCCGCGACATGTACAAGGCCACCATGGTCGTGGTGGCGCATGACATCGCCAGCAGCATGCGCATTGCGGACCGGATCGCCATCTTCCGGGACCGCCGGATCGTCGAGCTGGGCACTCCCGAGCAGATCCAGACCAGCGACGACGACTTCGTGCAGCAGTTCCTGCATCGCCAGGCCGATGAGAGCGCGCGGCAGGACCGCGAGACGGCCGAATACCTTGAGCAGTAGCGCGGCCCGTCAGCCTTCGCCTTCGGCCTCCCCGCTCTGCCGCTCTGCCCGCCGCAGAAGCTCCCGGAAGGTCATCTCCTCCAGAGCCTCCTCCTGCGCCCGGATCGAGGAGCGGAAGGCCGACTCCAGCACGTCCTCGTAGGGCCTGTCCTCGGGCCGCGGCGAGCGGGACTCCGCGCGGAACCGGTCGGTGATGCTCAGCACTTCGCTGAGGCCGAGCTTGGAGAGGTCGCGCGCCGGGTGGTAGCCTTCGTGCTCCTCGCCCACGGGCGTCAGCAGCCCGAGCCGCACCAGGCGCCCCGCCGCGTCCGCCGCCTCCTCGGGGGTCATCTGGAGCATCTCCGCCAGCTCGCCGGCGGTGATGGGCCTGCCGCTCTGCCAGAACTCCCGCGCCACGTACATCATGATCCGCGCCGCCAGGTAGCGGTCGATGAACACCCCGGAGAGCCGCTGGAGCTTGTCATGGAACCTGAGCAGCCCCATGCTCTGGATCGTGAAGGAGACCTCGGCCCCGAACAGCACGATCAGCCACTGAAGCCAGATCCAGAGCAGAAAGATGGGCATCGCCCCCAGCGAGCCGTAGATCTTCTGGTACTTCACGGCGTTCATCACGTAGATGGTGAAGAGCGGGCGCGCCCCCTGAAGCAGGATCGCCGCCAGCAGCGCGCCCCAGGCCACGCTGCGGAACTTCACGTGCGTGTGCGGCAGGAACTTGTAGAGCGCCACCAGCACCAGCCACGTCATCAGCAGCGGCAGCACGTGCTCCCCCACCGCCGTGACCAGCCGCATCAGCAGCCCCACGATGGCCACGCCGCCCAGGTAGCCCTCGATGTAGCCGCCGAGCCGTTCCTGGAACCACAGCGACGCGCCGATCAGCGCCGGCCCGAGCCAGATCAGCGTGCAGTACGAGGTGAACTTGATCCAGAACGGCCGGCGCTGCTCCACCTTCCAGATGTGGTTCAACGTCTTCTCGATGGTGCTCAGCAGCGACGTGGCCGTCACCAGCAGGAACAGGATGCCCACGATGCCGATCTCGGTCCGCCCGACCTTGTCGATGAACAGCCGGATGTGGTCGACCACGGCCATGCTCAGGCCCATGGCGGCCGCCGCCCGCTGCGTCTCCAGGGCGGTGCGGTAGGCGGCGAGGGCCTCCTCGCTGTGGCCGGCCGTCTCGTGGAGGCGGCCCAGCTCCTCGTAGACCTTGCCGGCCCGGCTGGAGTGCTCCAGCAGCGCGCCCGCCTCGGTCAGGTCCCTCAGGGCGGCCTCGAGGCGCGCCTGGGCCGCCTCAGGCGCCGGTTCCCGCAGCTCTTCGTACAGGGCGGCCGCCTCGCGGGCCCTGTCGTAGAGGACCTCTCCCAGGGCCTGCACCGCCCGGCCCTGCGCCCGCGCCATGGTCCGGAGCCCTTCCTCGTCCGCCGTCGGGGCGGCCGCCATCAGGGCGTCGCAGTAGGAGAGCAGCGCCGCGCGGTAGTGCTCCTCGGCGCCCGCCAGATCGTCACCCTGCGCGGCGGTCTGCGCCACGCTGGCGTAGACGTCCGCCATCGCCCTGCGCGTAAGCGCGGCCGGATAGCCGGCCGCCTCGGCGCGGGCGAATGCCTCCAGGGCGGCGGTCTGCTCCCCCCGCGCCGCCAGACGGCTGCCCTCCTCGTAGGCGTCTGCGGCCTGCTCGGGCCGTTCTGCCGCGGCGCCGCTCAGCGGCGGCCTCAGCCCCGCCGCATCGAAGTGGGCGGCCCTCGCCGGCGCCGGCGCCGCGCCGAACGCCTGCCGCAGGTCCGGCGCCGCCGCCAGGTAAAGGGTGCTCATCCCGCGGCGCACGGCGGCCGGGTCGGCCCCGGCCTCCAGCGCGGCCAGGTACAGCCGCACCGTGCGGCCCAGCTCGCGGTAGCGGGAGCGAGCGTCTGCCTCGGCCAGTAGCTCGGCCGGGGTGCGACCTTCAGCCGGGCCAAACGCTTCGGCCGGCCCGGCTTGTGGGGGCACGTCGATGTGCCGGGTCAGCAGCGGCGTGGCCAGGATGCTGTGGAAGATGGCGTCCTGCGCCCGGTTCTGCACGCCCTCCAGCGCGGCGAAACCCCGGAAGAACGAGAAGGCCACCGCGAACAGGGGCACCAGCGAGAGCAGCGTGGTGAAGGTCAGCGCCGCCGCCTGCTGCGGGCAGCGGTTGCGCACCAGCTCGCGCAGGATGTAGAAGTAGAGGCGGACCTGGCCGCGGGCGAACCGGACCCACGCCGAGGGGTCGGCGGCGTCTTCCCAGCGGACCTCCTCCACCAGGTCGCGCAGCCTCTTCAGCAGCGACATGCCGCCTCCTTCTCGTTGCGGGGGCCGGCCGGGTTCAGCTCGCCGAGGGGCAGTACGCGGGATCGGGCTCGGCGCGCACGTCCTGCTCCCTGCCTTCGGCCAGCGCCGCCACCTCTTCCTTCAGGGCCGAGACGGCGTCGGCCCCGCTCACCAGCCCGAAGACGAGCGTCGCCTCGTGCGTGCCCTCCGGCTCCAGCCCGATCACCCGCGCTTGCGCCCGCTCGAATCCCCTGTGGTTGGGATAATCCGTGCCGGGCTCCAGCCCCGTGACGTAGCCGTCCGGCTCCGCCCCGGTGTTCTTCCAGATGGTGAAGGCCGGCAGCTCATCGACCGAGAACCGGATCGTGGCGGCATTCTGCTCCTCGGGGTCGACCAGGGCCACGGCAGTGCGGCCCTCTTCGTCTGCGTGCAGGCGGAGGAAGTAGCACTGCTCGGCGAAGCCGGCCTGCGGGGGCCCATAGAGGTCCCAGGAGTCCATGTCTTCGGCGGCGCGGGCGTCGCGCGGCACGGCGAGCCTGGCCGGCACCAGCGCCCGGGCGCCCTCCCCCAGCAGCGGGGGGCCGTAGTTGCAGTGGTAGAGCAGTTCCATCTCCGCCGGCGTGGCGCAGAGGTTGCGCACCACGTCGCGGATGGCGAACTGGCTCGCGCCGGGCAGCGTGGCCAGCGTCGAGGTCAGCCCCAGGGACGGGCCGAACATCTGCGTGTCGCGCAGCTCGCCCGTCACCGAGAGCTCGTAGGGCTCCTCCAGCTGCACGCGCACTAGCAGGCGCACGGCGGGCGTGTTGGCGATCGTGCCGTGCAGGGGCAGCATCATGCGCGTCTCCTGGCCGGCCACCCCGGGGATCACGTCCTCGCCCGGCACCCCGTTGTAGCTGAGCCCGCAGCGGCAGATCAGCTCGTTGAAGCCCGCCAGCCAGCCGATGCCCCCGCCGGCCTGCTCCTCGACATAGGCCGGGTGGACGACCTGGCGCACGGGGCTGCTCCAGCCGAGTGTCATCTCGCCGGTGAAGGCCTCCAGCACGGCCATGCCCCGCGTGGGGACCACCAGCACGGTCATCTGCCCGTTGTCGATCTCGACCAGGCTCACCCCCTGCTGCTTGCCGCCGCGGAGGGCGAACTTGGCGATGCGCCACTCGGGCCCGTCGTAGCCGGGGAAGTTCTCGCTGCCGATCTCGTAGTCCTCGACGTCCAGGTTCCGCCAGCCGTCGGTGAGCACCTTCTCGAAGTAGTCCGCCATCTCTGTGCGCCTCCGTTGCGGTCTCGTGCCGTGCGTGGTTCAGATGCGGCGCGAACGCAGGATGCCGACGATCAGCCAGACCCCCAGGACGAACCCGAACAGCAGCCCCCCCAGCCCCAGCAGGCTCACCTCCCATCCGAAGATTCTGACCGGGCCGATCTTCGCGGCCAGCAGCGTGGAGGAGGCGATGATGATCGCCGCCAGGATGATGCTCAGCGAGAGGCGGTTGCCGGTCTGGTCCAGCTCGGTCAGGCCCTTCTCGAAGCCCTGGTGGCTGATGGTGAACTCGAACTGCCCGCGCTGGAGCTTCTGCAGGAAGCGGCGCAGCTCCCGCGGCGCGTCGCTCAGCAGCGTGCCCAGGTGGTAGGCCCCGGCCGTCAGGCCCCGGCGGATGCCCGACGGGCTCATCTTCTGGCGCATGAGCTTGCGCCCGTAGGGCTCGGCCAGCGAGGCGATGTCCAGGTTCGGGTCGAGCTGCGTGACCAGGCCGGTGATGGCGACCAGGGCGCGCCCCATGAGCACGAAGTCCCGGGGAACGCGCACGCGGTACTTCCGAATCACCTCCATCATGTCCTGGAAGGAGCCCTGGAAGTCGAGCTTCTCCAGCGGCACGCTGCTGTAGCGCTCCAGCAGGCCGACCATCTCCTCGCGCAGCTCGTCCACGTCGGCCTCATCGGGCGGGCGGCCGATCTCGCTCATCACCTCGGCCACCAGCTCGAGCTGTCCGCCGCCGAGAGCGAGCAGGCATATGCCCAGGTCCCGTCGCAGGCGCGGCCCGACCCGGCCGACCAGGCCGAAGTCGAGCAGGGCCACCCGGTCGCTCCGGGTCAGCAGGATGTTGCCCGGGTGGGGATCGCCGTGGAAGACGCCGAGCGTGAAGAACTGCCGCAGGTAGACGTCCATGACGGTGCGCGCGATCTCGGCGGCCCGCCCGCCGAGGCCGCCCGCGCGCATCAGCTCGCTCAGATGGGTTCCCTCCAGCCGGCGCATGGTGAAGACGCGCTGGGTGGAGTAGTCCCAGTAGACCTGGGGTATCTGGATGCGCTCGTCGTCGCGGAACGCCTCGCGGAACCGGTGCGTGTAGGCCGCCTCGGCCAGGAAGTCGAGCTCCCGCCCGATGCCGCGCGCGAACTCGTCCACCAGCATCGGCAGGCGGAAGGGTTGGAACTCCTCGACGCGGTCGGCCTGCGCGGCCAGGAAACGGAGGATCGCCACGTCGTCCTCGATGATCCGCTCGATGCCGGGCCGCCGGACCTTGACCACCACCGGCGTGCCGTCGTGCAGCAGCGCCCCGTGCACCTGCGCGATCGAGCCGCTGGCGCGCGGCTCGTCGCCGAACTCCAGGAACACCTCGTCGGCCGGCACGCCGAGCTCCTCCTCGACGATCTGTCGCGCCACGTCGCCACTGAACGGGGCCACGTGGTGGTAGATGCGTTCCAGCTCGCGGATGTACTCGTCGGGCAGGATGTCCGGCCGGGTGGCGAGCATCTGGCCGAACTTCACGAACGTCGGCCCCAGCTCCTCCAGCACCGTGGCCAGCCGCGCGGGCAGGTCCTCCGGGCGCGTCTCGCGCAGCCGCCGGGGGATGCGGAGCCAGCCGGGCAGGTGCTCGTGCAGCTCCAGGCGGGCGAACGCGAACCCGAACCCGTGCGCGGCGCTCTTGCGCACGATGTGCGCCACGCGCCGCACTCGGCGGGGTCCTTTCAGCAGGTTCCCGATCCTCATGATCCGTCCCCGCCCCCTTCCTGCGGCGGCCGGCCATGCTCCAGCTCCCAGAGCCGCACGCCCCTGACGAACCGATGATACGCCGTCCCGGCCGCCACGGCGAGCCCCGGCACCCCGTCCCGGAAACCCGCCTTGAGCACGTAGCTCTTCAGGAAGGCCAGCGGCGGCTCGCAGGCGAGCCTGAGCGCCGAGGCCCGCTTGCCCTGATCGAAGCGCCCGCGGGCGGCGATGTCGGCGAAGGCGGCCGAGCGCTCGGCGTACTCCCGGATGCCGCCCGGGAAGCTCAGGTGCAGGATATCGCCCTCGAGCCGGCGCACCGGGCCGTCCACGACCGCCTCGGGATGGGGCTCCTGCCCAACGATCCCCCCGGCGGCGCGACGCATCAGGCGCACCTTGCGCTGGGGATACCAGCCGCCATGGGTGATCCACCGGTCCAGGAAGTAGGTCTTGCGCGGCAGAGCGAAACCGTCGCATCCCGGCCCGCCGGGGGCAGAGAGCTCGCGATGTATCTGCTCGGTCGCCCGCGGGCTGAGCCGCTCGTCGGCGTCGAGCCACAGCACCCAGTCGCCGGTGGTCTGCTCGAAGGCGAAGCGCGTCTGGGCGACGTGGCCGGCGAACTCCCGCTGGATGATGCGATCGGTGTAGCGCCCGGCGACCGCCGTCGTCTCGTCCTCGCTGAACGAGTCGACCACGATCAGCTCGTCCGCCCAGGCCATGCTCTCCAGGCAGTCGCCGATGAAGTCTTCCTCGTTGTAGGCGATCACGAAGCCGGAGACGCTCTTGCCGCCGATCATCGCCCTTGCCGCCCCCGAGGTGGTTGGAAGCCCGTTTCCGCGGGGCCATTAGAGCACAGGCTCGGGCGGCACTGCAAGCAAGGCAGGCGCGCCGCCGCAGCGCAGTTAGCGCGGGCGGGCCAGGGCCCGCAGGCGGGCGGCGGCGGGGTTGTCCGGCTCGAGGCTCAGCACACGCGCCGCCACCGCTGCGGCGGCCTCCGGCTGACCCAGCGGCCCCGCGTAGAGGCCGGCCAGGGCCAGCAGCGTCGCCACGTCCTGCGGCTCGACGCTCAAGGCGTCTCGGAGCACCTGCGCGGCCGACTCGTAGCGGCCGAATGCCGCCCATGCTGAAGCCGTCCGCACCGGCGCCGGCTCGCCGCGGGGCGCAAAAAGCCCCCACTGCACGGCCGGCCCCTCCAGGAACGCCCGCAGCGCCGGGGCGTCGGGGCCGTCCAGCCGGCCGATGGTGTGCAGTTGATGCCGGGTGCGGTCCACGTAGGCGCTATCGAAGCCGCGCGTGGCGACGGCCCGGGCGGCCGGGTCGGCGAACTCGACCATGTCCAGGGCGCGCGCGGGTCCGAGCTGCCTGTATTGGACCAACGCCGCCAGCGGCGCGGGGGCGGGCGGGGCGCTCAAGTCGCGCGCCATGCGCACAGGACGGGCCGGGTGCGAGAGGCGGAACGGCCGGGCTTCCCGCGCCAGCAGGCGAATGTGCTCGCGATCGACGGTGAACGCCGCCACCAGGTCAAGGGGGTGCCAGGCGGCTCCGTCCGGGAGGCGCGCCACGGCCCGCGCCAGCGCATCGTGGCCCGTCCGCAGCTCCTCCCCCGCCAGGACAACCGCATCGCCGCCGTGAGTGAACACTGCGCAGTCGGGGAAGGCGTCGTGCACCCCCGCCAGCGCCCTGCGGAGCGTCTCCACCTCCATCCGACCGGCCGGCAGACAGATGGCGACGGCGCCGCCGGGTGCGAGCCGTTCTCGCAAGCCGTCGAGTCGCTCCATGCTGAGCGGCACGAGCGGGTCGCCCGATGCCGACAGCGGGCCGGGCCCGACCACGAGCGCCCCTACGCGGGCCCAACCCTCGCCGGGCGCCACCCGAACCGGGCCCCCCGCCGGCCCCCCCGCAGCGCGTGCCAGCCCCAGGCTCGACGTCAGCGCCGGCTCGACAACGCCGAGCGGCGAGCCCGCCTCGCCAAAGGCCAGAGCCGCTGCGAGCGCGAGCTTGGCGCTCTCCGACGCCCCTTCGCCCGAGGCGGGAAGAGCGACCAGGTTTCCGTTCATGAACTCGGCGCCGCCGCCGGGCAACGCCCAGGTAGTGTGCAAGCCGGACCCGTCCAGGCGTTGCGTCTCCACTACGGCCGCCGCGCCGCCTGGCTGGTCGGCCAGCAGCTCACGCAGCGGCCGCCAGTTCTGCCACGGGTCCGCCAGCGCGGCGAAGGCCACGCCGGCAACGGCCAGGGCGAGGGTTGCCGCCCGGAGCGAGCGGCCCCGGCCCGGCCCTATACAGAGCGAGAGCGCCGCCACGGCAATCAGCCCGGCCGTCAAGACGTACGGCGCCCTTGCGGACGCGGCCAAGAGCCCGGTGCAAGCCGCCCCGGCAGCGACAGCCATGAGGCCCGCCGGCCCGCGCGCTATCACGCCCGCCGCCACGCCGAGCGCCAGCGCCAGCAGATAGACGGGGAAGGCGCGCCCGGGCGCGAGGAGCCGGGCCGGCGTCTGGAGCAGGGCCGGCTCGCTGAAGGCCAGGTCCGGGTAGAGGAACCAGGCGAACCCGCACAGAAGCGAGACCCCCAGGCACGCAAGAGCGGCAGCCGGCAGGCCGCCCGTCGCCGTGGCCTCGCGCCGCATGACGCCCATGCCGACCAGGTAGCCGAGCGCGCCGGCCACCGTGAGGTCGGCGCCGCCGAAGGCCAGAGAACGCGCCGCCGGCAGGTAGGCCCGCAGCAGTGCGGCGGCCGTCACGCCGAGCGCCGCCGAGAGGAGCAGCCGCTCACCGCCCCGATCCGCCTCGCCCGGAAGCACCACCGGGCACTGCCTCCGGCAGAATGAGCCGACCGCCGCCAGGAAGGCGACACCCCCCACCGCCGGGCCGAGTCCGAGAGCCTCCATCGTGCCCGCGGCGCACGCGAGCGCTCCGGCCGCGACCCCTGCGCTCACAAGCGCGGGCGCGACCGTTGCCGCCGCCGCGAGCGTCAGCCCGAGCAGCACGAACCCGACGAACCCCAGGCCGGCGGGCAGCAGGGGCGCCCCCAGCGGGCCGAGGCCCGCCCAGCCGGTCCAGAACAGGACGAGGGCCGCTGCGACCGCGATCCTTCGGCGCCGACCGATCCGCCCCCCGCCGGCGAGCCCCACGCTGAGGCCGGCCAGCGCGGCCGCCGGCCCGAGCCCCGCCCCGGCGCGCACCGGCAGCCCCCCCGCCTCCAGGCGGAAGAGCGTCAGGAAGGCGGCGAAGGCGAGCATCACCCCGCCCAGCAAAGGCCCGGCGACCCCGCAGGGCGATGCAGCGGCTGTCTCACTGCGGCTCAATGCGCTCCAACCCGCCCATGTAGGGCCTGAGGACCTCCGGGACGATCACGGTGCCGTCGGCCTGCTGGTAGTTCTCCAGCACGGCGATGACCGTGCGCGGCAGCGCGATGCCGGAGCCGTTGAGCGTGTGGACGAACTCGGTGCCCTCGCCGTCGGCGGGGCGGTAGCGCACGTCGGCGCGGCGCGCCTGGAAGTCGCCGCAGTTGCTCACGGAGCTGACTTCGAGCCACTCGCCGCAGCCGGCGGCCCAGACCTCGACGTCGAAGGCGCGGCTCGCCTGGAAGCTCAGGTCCCCGCAGCAGAGCTCCTTGACCCTGTAGGGCAGCCCGAGGCCCCGGCAGACGGCCTCGGCGTCGGCGACCATGCGCTCCAGCTCGTCCTCGGAGCTCTCCGGGCGCACGTACTTCACCATCTCCACCTTGTCGAACTGGTGGCCGCGCTTGATGCCGCGCACGTCCTTGCCGGCGCTCATCTTCTCGCGCCGGAAGCAGGCGGTGTAGGCGACGTATCCGAGCGGCAGTTGCTCCTCGTCGAGGATCTCCTCCCGGTGCAGGTTGGCCAGCGGCGCCTCGGCGGTCGGGATCAGCCAGAGGTCCTCCTCGGCGTCGTGGTAGAGGTTCTCCTCGAACTTGGGCAAGTGGCCTGTGCCGACCAGGCACTTCCCGGTGAGGATGAAGGGCGGGTATGCCTCGCGGTAGCCGTGCTCGCGCACGTGGAGGTCGAGCATGTAGTTGATCAGCGCGCGCTGGAGGCGCGAGCCGGCGCCCATCATCACGTAGAAGCGCGAGCCGCTCAGCTTCGCGCCGCGCTCGAAGTCCAGGATGCCGAGCGCCGGGCCGAGGTCCCAATGGGGCCGGGGCTCGAAGTCCATCTCGGGCCGCTCCCCTTCGGTGCGCAGGACGACGTTGTCCTCCTCCTCCAGGCCCTCGGGGGCATCGGGGTGCGGCAGGTTCGGTATGGTCAGCAGCAGCTTGTCGAGCGCCTCGCGCAGGGAGGCGGCGCGGCTGTCCAGCTCCTTGATGCGGTCGCCCACGTCGCGCATCTGGGCGATCTGCTCCTGCCGCTGAGGGCCCTGGGCCATCTGGCCGATCTCTTTGGACCGGCGGTTGCGGGTGGCTTTGAGTTCTTCGGCCTCGGCGAGCACGGCGCGCCAGTCGGCGTCCAGGTCGGCGGCGCGCTCGATCAGGGCGGGATCCTCGCCCCGCCGGCGCATCGCCGCATGGACGGCCTCGGCGTTCTCGCGGATCAGGTTGATGTCGAGCATATGCGAGGCTCCCAATGCGGTCGGAGGTGGAGCGCGAGCGCGGCCGGCAGCCGCGCCGGGCCATGGTACGGAGCAGAGCGGCCCAAGTCAAAAGCGAGGCGGGCCGGCCTCAGGCCCGGTCGCGACCCTCCTCCAGCGCGGGAACCGAGGAGGCCGGGCGGAACTCGCAGTCCGTGCCGACGGGGCGGACCATCACGCTGTCGGGGTCGAGCTCTCCCTTGCGGATCCTCTCGATCACCTCCGAGAGGAACAGGCTCTCGCGGCGCACGCCCCCGGCCTCGCGCACCTCCATCTCCCACAGCGCGGTGTCGGTGCCCGGCTGCGCGCTCGCGTCGTCGGTGGCGGCACCGCTCAGGCACTCGCCGTCGATGATGCGGCAGAGCTGGTGCGCCGACTGGGGGCGCCCTTCGGGATCCTTGGTGAGGGTCCAGAGGATGGCCGTGGAGACGGCCGGCGGGATGTCGGGCATCACCTCGCTGGGGGCCAGCGGCTTCTGGTCCAGGTGCTTCTGGCAGACCTCCAGCGGCGAGGAGCCCACGAACGGCGGCCGCCCCGTCACCAGGTGGTACCAGGTGGCGCCGAGGGAGTAGAGGTCGCTGCGCTCGTCGGCGGCCTTGGCGTTGGCGATCTGCTCCGGCGCCATGTAGTGCGGGGTGCCCATGCTGGCGCCGGTGCGGGTCAGCAGCGTCAGGTCGCCGCCGCTCTGGCGGGCGAGGCCCAGATCGGCCAGCTTGGCCAGGCCCCGACGGGTCACCAGGATGTTGCTCGGCTTGATGTCCCGATGGATGATGCCGCGCTCGTGGGCATGGGTCAGCGCGTCGGCGATCTGCCGCACGATCATCGTGGCGTCGCGCCAGGGCAGGCGGCCGGACTCCTCCAGCATCTCCGAGCAGGTCTTGCCGGCCACGTACTCCATCGCGAAGTAGTAGTGGCCGGCCTCCTCGCCCACGGCGATGCCGCGCACCACGTTCTGGTGCTGGAGCTGGATGGCGGCCTGGCCCTCGCGCAGGAAGCGGGTGAGGTACTGGCGATGGTGCGTGTGCTCGGCAGAGAGGATCTTGAGCGCGACCAGATCGTCCTCCGGCCCCATCGCGAGCCAGACGGCGCCCATGCCCCCCTCGCCGAGCTTGCGGATCATGGTGAAGTCGGCGAGCGTCTCGGCCTCCAGCTCGCCGGTCTCACGGCGCAGGTCGGCCAGCACGTCGTCGTCCAGCAGCTCCAGCTCGGCCACGCATTCCCAGAGCGGCAGCTCCTCCCCCTCATCCTGCTTGAGCGCCTTCAACTGGAGGCTTTGGGTCAACTGATGGCGGCCCAGGAGGCGGCGCATCCGCGCCAGCCGCACGAAGCGCTCCTCCGACGGGCGGAGCGACATCAGGGCCGAGGCCGTGAAGGTCGTCGTCCCGCCATCGGCGCGGGAGCCATCTGCGGGCACGGCCTCCGGTTCGCCGGCGGGGGATTCGCGCGCGGCCCGGATGATGCGCACCGTCACGTGGCCGCCGACCAGCACGAGGGGGATCCCTGCGAGCAGCAGGACGAGGAGCGCCCGGTAGTCGCGCGCGGCCTGAAAGAGGAGAGCGCCGAGCACGATCAGGCCGCACGCACCCAGCAACACCCAGGGCCAGCGGCTCGGTCCGTCATGTCTCGCGCGGCGCTCTCTCGCCACGAGCCCGTCCTCGTTCGCCTTACGCGAACCTCACACACAGTTCTCATGCATAGATAACAGGGACGCAGGGCCGTGTCAAGACTGGCTCGGCGCCGAGCCACACGACAGTCCGCAGGCTGCTGCCCCCAGCGCATAAGCTCCCTATTGCGCAACCCTTACGTCATATCGTGTCGTGGCGGCCGCAGCCCGGGCCGGCGAGAGGCGACCGCCGGAGGGCGGGAGGACGGCGGGGCGAATGCGTTGAAGGACGACGAATCCCGTCCCAGCTTTGTGCGCCGCGCCGCTCACTGATCGCCGAACGAGGTGCCCACCCCCCGCGCGGCGGCCACGATGTCGCACCCCGGGTCCACCAGCCGCTGTCGGCCGGCGACCTGCCCGAGCGGAACCGGCGCGATGTCGGTGCCCTGGAGGCCGACCATCACCCCGTAGTTGCCCTGGACGGCCTGCACCAGCGCCGCGTAGCCGAAGCGCGTGGCGAGCACGCGGTCGTGCGAGGTGGGCGTGCCGCCGCGCTGGATGTGCCCGAGCACCACGGCGCGGCTCTCCACTTCGGTGCGCTCCTCGATCGCCCCCGCCAGCCACGTGCCGATGCCGCCGAGGCGGAGCTTGTCGTGGCTGTCTTCGACGCGCCGGCGCACCACGTAGTCGCCGTCGGGCCGGCGCACTCCCTCGGAGACGACGACGAGGCTGAAGCGCTTGCCCCGCCGGCCGCGCTCGTGCACGGCCCGGCAGACGCCGTCCATGCTGTGGGGTATCTCGGGGATCAGGATGATGTCGCCGCCGCCCGCCATCCCCCCGACCAGGGCGAGCCAGCCGGCGTAGCGCCCCATCGTCTCCACCACCATCGCCCGGTGATGGGACATGGCGGTGGTGTGGAGCCGGTCGACCGCGTCGGCCACGATCTGGGAGGCCGTGTCGAACCCGAAGGTCACGTCGGTGCCGAACAGGTCGTTGTCGATGGTCTTGGGCACGCCGACCACCGGCAGGCCCTTCTGGGCGAACTTGTGCGCGATGCTCATCGTGCCGTCCCCGCCGATGCAGAACAGCGCGTCGATTCCCGCCTTCTCGCAGTTCTCGATGCAGCGGTCCGAGACGTCCTCGGGCGCGTCCGGATCGCCGTCCTCGGACACGTAGCGGAAAGGGTTCGCCTTGTTGGACGTGCCGAGGATGGTCCCGCCGACGGTGAGGATGCCGCTGACGTCGCCCTCGCTCAGCTCGACCATGTTGTCGCGTATCAGGCCCTCGAAGCCGTCCAGCACGCCGACGGCCTCGAAGCCGTAGTCGAGCAGGCCGGTCTTGACGACGGCCCGGATGACGGCGTTCAGGCCGGGGCAGTCGCCGCCCCCGGTGAGCACGCCGATCCGCTTGCTCTTCTGAGCCGCTGCCATGCGATCCTCCTGGCGCTGTTAGTTCAGTCTCGCAGCAGGTGCGCGCCTTCGCGCATGAGTCCGAGGGCCTCCTCGATCAGCCCGGGGTCTTCGGCGAGCCCTTCGATGACCAGCGGCACGACCTCCGGGCGCGCGCCGACGCTCTGCGCCTGCGGCATCAGGTCGGTCACGTAGCGCGCCCACACGCGCAGGTCCGCCCGCAGGGACGGCCTCCTGGCCAGCAGCAGCACGGACCTGCCCATAAGGTGGCAGAGCGACAGGGGCACGTCCACGCGCCGCCGCGCGTAGGCGCTGACCTCGCTCCAGAAGGCGTGCCGCTCGGCGGGCAGCGCGATGAAGGCGATGCCGTGCTCGCCCATCGGCTGAAGCTCGCGGCTGTGCTCCTCGGCGAACCGGCGGTTCGCTTCGTCGCTGCGCCGGGCCTCCTCACCGTGCTCGGCGATCAGCTCTCGCAGCCGGCCCTCGATGAGCATGCCCACGGCCTCCGCCATGCGCGCGTGGTCGGCCTTGAGCGCCGCCAGGATGAGCCGCCCCTGCGCCTCAGGGCCCTCGCCCTCGGCCGCCTCCGCCAGGCGCAGCAGCGTCTGCTCGTACTGCCCGACCTGCTCCAGGCACCTGTCCCGCACCAGCGCGGCCACGGACGGCGCGTCCTCGTCGATGACCAGGTTGGCCTCTCCGATGGCGTGGCCCACCGCGCGACGGTCCTCGACGGCCCACGGGCGCGCGCTGTACCAGCGGGCCGGGCCGAGGAAGCCGCGCAGGGCGTCCATCAGCCGGGGTCGCACCAGGCGGCCCTCCCAGTCCCTGTGGACGAGTTCGAGCCCGCACAGGACGAGCCGGTAGCTGCGGGGCAGACGTCGCTGGACCTGGGGGCGGAAGAAGCCGGTGAGGTCCTGCGAGTCGTACACGAAGCACTCGGCCCGCCCTTCGGCCGCCCGGCCGGCGAGCGCCGCGGCGACGGCCGCCTCCACGTCCGGCGCGCAGACCACTGCCGAATAATCGTCGGCCACGGGCTCCTCCTGGGGCAAACGGGGCGCCGGCGCACGCCCCGGCGCGCCGTATTGTAGTGCAAGGCTGCGGCCCGGCCAAGGGCGCCGCCGTGGGCGGGGGCGCCTACCGCCCTGCCGCGCGCCGGGCGGCGTATGCGTGGACCGCTTCCTCCTGCGCCGCCGTCTCGATCGAGCCCGGGCGCAGGGCGCGGACGTAGCTGATCGCCTCGCGCGGCTCCCTGCCGCGGTGCACCAGGTAGCAGGCGATCATCGTGCCCGTGCGTCCCCTGCCCGCGATGCAGTGCACGGCCACCGCCCGCCCGGACGCCACGTTCTCGTCGCAGAACTCCACGAGCCGCTCGATCTGGTCGGGTGCGGGAGCAGCGAAGTCGGGGATCGAAAGCCAGAGGTATTGCAGCCCCGAGCGCTCGATCAGCTCTTCCGGCCACGCGTGCGTGGTCAGGTTCACCAGCGCCCCCACGCCGCGCCGGCGCAGCTCCCGGAAGTCCTCCGGCCTGCCGTCGGGGCAGGCCATCGCCGCCAGCTCGTCCTCTATGACCCAACTGAACGCGTAGAGGCTCACGCGCCCTCCCTGCACTCGGGATAGAGCTCGATCAGGATGGCGGTCAGCTCGTCCAGGGCCAGTCCCATCACGGCGGTGAGGCTGCCTTCCACGCGCTCCACATTCGGGTCGTTCGGCCTCAGAGCGTAGGCGCCGGCTCGCTCCAGGGCATCGGGCCGGCCGGCGTAGCTTGCGATCTCCGGTTCGGACATCGGCCGCATCCGCACCTCCGAGCGGGCGATGGCCGAGCGCTCCCGCCCGTCCGGCGCCGCCACGCAGAGCGCCGTCAGCACCTCGTGCGGCGTCGCCGTCAGCCGCCTGAGCATGCGGGCGGCCTGCTCGGCGTCGGCCGGCTTGCCCAGGACCTCTCCCGCGCAGACGGCCACGGTGTCCGCGCCGATCACCAGTGCCTCGGGCCGCAACGCGGCCACGCGCCGGGCCTTGGCCCGCGCCAGCTCTGCCGCCAGCGCCTCCGGGCTCGCCGCCTCGGCCCGCCCCTCGTCCACTTCCGGGGCGACGACCTCGAAGTCGGGCACGACGCGGGCGAGCAGGTCCCGGCGGGTGGTCGAGGCGCTGGCCAGGACGATCGGCACAGGAGGTCTGATCACGCTCCGGCCATCCCATCGGGTGGGCCGGACTCGCCGGCCGGAGCCGGCTCCTTCGCGGCCTCGAGGGCGCTCTGCGCGCGGGCCTGGAGGCGTGCCACGGCCTCGCGGTACTGGTCGGCCCAGGGACTGCGCGGCGGGGCATGGCCGAGGGCGGCGCCATAGGCCCCCAGCGCCAGGGATGGGCGCCCCAGCGCCAGGTAGGCGTGGGCGAGTCCCTCCCATACGGTCATCATGGCCACGTCCACCGGCTCCGCTTTGATCAGCGCCCCGCCGGCGGCGCCTCCGGAACCGGCCACGTACCGCTGCCCCGTGGCCTCCAGGTAGAAGGTCGCCTGCGCGGCCCGAGACAGCCGATAGGGAATCTGTGCCCTGGTCAGTTCGTCGAGCTTGAGGACGCCGCCCCGCCCTGCCAGCAACTGCCAGTAGTAGACGACGCGCCGCGCGTCCCCACGCTGCCGGGCGCACTCACCCAGCAGCCAGAGCGCGTCATCGGCCCAGGCGCTCTCCTCGTGTTCCCTGACGAGGAGCTCCAGCAGCCGCACTCGCTCAGCGGCCGGCATCGGCTCGACGAGCGCGCGGCGATAGAGCTCGGCCGGGCTCGCATCCTCGCCGGCGCGGGCATGGCCTGCCGGCCAGGCCGCCGCCAGCGCGATCAGGACGAAGGCCAGCTTGCGCAACGGTATCTCTCCTGCCGACGGGGGCGACTCAGCGAAACCTCCCAACGTCCGCTCAATATAGCGGCCGTGGCCCGATTGCGTCAACCTTGAGCGTCCGTCATCTTGATTGCCGCCGGGCGGCGGGCTATCATTCCCCCAAAGCCCTGACGTCGTTCGGCGGAGGAGCCAGCAGATGAGGTGCGTGCGCCGGTGCCTGCCTGTGTGCGTCGTGCTCGCGTGCGTCGGCTGCGCGGCCATAGCGCCCGGGGAGGCCGCCCGGCCGGACTGGGTCCGGTCAATTCCGCCCGAGTCGGGCGGGGGACACCTGTGGGCCACGGGGGCGGCCCCGCCGGCCCGCGACGCGGAGGCCGCCCTGCGCGAGGCCGAGCGCGCTGCCCGCGACCGACTGGCCGAGGTCGTGGCGGCCCACACCGAGGCGATGCTGACGGCCTTCTTCGAGGCACGCCCCGACTACGGCGCCGTCGATTCGCCGGCCGGCCGTCAGTTCATCTCGGTGACCTCCGGAGACGTCGTCTCGGCGGTGCTCCGCCAGGCCAGGCGCCAGGACGTCTGGCAAAGCGATGACGGCGAGGTGCACGTCCTCTACCGTATGCCGCTGGTCGAGCTTCATCGGGAGATCACGAGCCGCTCAGAGGATGCTCTGCCGCACGTGGACCCGTTCCGGGGCTCGGCGCAGCAGGGCCTGGCTCAACTGAGCGAGTTCCTGGATCAACGCCTCCAGCAGCGGATGCGCGCCGAGGCGCGGCGCCCTCCCCTGGCCGGGGAACCCCCGCCCGAGGAAGCGCCCGCCTGGCTGGAGTCCGGCCGGCACGAGAACTACCCCCGCGCGGAGTACTGGAGCGCGATCGGGCTCGGAGCTGACCCCCAGAGCGCCGATGCGGCGGCCAGGGCCGAGATGGCCGTCGCCGTGCGCACCGAACTCGCCCGTCAGGCTCAGGAACTGGCGTCAGCAGGCGGCGAGAAGCCGCTGGATGAGAACTTGAGGTGGTTCGACCCCGCCCGGCTGCGCATCGCACCGACCGACCTGGTCGCCGTCCGCCTCGCCGAACGCTGGCACGACCCCGTCACCGAGAGCCACTACGCCCTGGCCGTGCTCGACCGCTCCACGGCCGACCTGATGTACCGGCGTCGGATCGAAGAGGCGGCCGAGCGCAGCGCCGAACGCCTGGCCGCCGCGCGCAACAACCACAAGGCCGAGAACTACGCGGAGGCCATCGCCGACTACGGCGCCGCCGTCGCCGCAGCCAGGCGCGCCTTCAAGGACCAGCTCGCCGCCCTGGTGGTCGCGACCGAACCCAAACGCCCGGAGCTGAGGGAGCTGCTGGCCGAGCCGATACTGGCCCAGGCGAAGGGGGAGCTCCAGGCGCTGCTGGACGAGATGAAGCTCGAGCCCGTCCTCGGAGACGGACAGTGGATGCCCCCCGGCGTGCCCCCCGCCGGGCCGCTGGTGGCCACGCTCACCGCCGGGCAGTGGGAACGGCCGGTGGCGGACGTGCCGGTTCGGCTGCTGGTCGACCCGACGGATGAGACCAGCGCGGTGGCGGCGCGCACCGACGAGTTCGGCGCGGCGCTCTGGCAGCTCGCAGAGCCCCCGCCGCCGCAGGCTCCGAAGCCGGCCATGGTGGCCGAACTGGACCTGCACGCCCTGGCGCCGGGCGCCGACGGGGCGGGCCTGAGCGTGCCGAGCGCCGAGTTCACCTACGTGCTCCGCTCGCGGGCCAACAGCCGGTTCGTCGTGCACGTTCATGAGCGCACGGCCGACGGCGCGCTCGTCCCCACCCCCATGTCCGACGCGCTGGCGCGCGCCCTGACGGAGGAAGGCTACCAGCTCGTCGACCGGGCGGACGTCCTGAAGCACGCGCCGGCGCTGGACCTGCCGGCCGGCGCGCCGGCGCAGAGCGTGCTGCAGGGGTTCGCGGGGCTGAGCCGGACGATGCCGCCGGGGCAGTTCCTGCTGCTCGTCTATGGGCAGGTCGAGGTGCGCGAGGAGGAGACGGCGGCGACGACGGAAGGCAAGCTCCACATCGTGGCCTGCTCCTACGCGTTGCGCGCGCTCGACGCCGCCCTGCCGGGGCCGCAGAAAGTGGTCCTCTCGCTGTCCGGGACGGCCCGGGGCGCCTACCTGGACGATCTGGCCGAGGCGCGGGGCCGCGCCGAGGCCGAAGCATCCGGCGAGGCGGCGCAGAAGCTGACCGGCGGCCTCGCCGCGAAGCTCGGCGACCGGGGCGCGCCGTAATGGCGCCTGCGCTTGATATCGCGACCCTTTTGCCCTAACATGGTGGCCGTCGAGGTGGGCATCTGCGGGCACTTCCAAGGAGGAGACGCACAATCCCAGACTACCGCATCAACGAGCAGGTCAGGGCCGAGACCGTCCGCCTGATCGGCCCCGACGGCGAGCAGTTGGGCATCGTTTCGCGCGAAGATGCCCTGCAACAGGCGGAACAGAAGGAACTGGACCTGGTGGAGGTGGCGCCGAGCGCCGATCCCGTCGTCTGCAAACTGATGGACTACGGGAAGTTCAAGTACCACCAGAAGAAGCGCCGTCAGAGCCAGAAGCATCATCGGTCCCGGGTCAAGGGGATGCGCATCGGCCTGAGCAGCGACGAGCATGACCTCGCCTTCAAGGCGGCGCGGGTCAGGGAGTTCCTCCAGGACCACGACAAGGTCGAAGTCTACATGCAGTTGCGCGGTCGCGAGAAGGCACACGGCGACCTCGCCGTAGAACACATGGCCGACTTCGCGAGCCGCTTCGAAGACGTGGCCAAGGTCGAGCGATCGCCGGGGCGAACGAGCGCCAGCCGGGTAAGCATGCTGCTGAGCCCGAAGTAAGGCCCGGCCGACAGACGATAGCCGCACCGCACGGCGGGCCCCCGCCCGCCGCCTCCGCTCTGGCAACACGGGAGCCGACCATGTCCGGCAAAACGCACAAAGGACTGAAGAAGCGCACCAAGAGGACCGCCACGGGGAAGCTCATGCACTACCCCTCGGGCCGCCGTCACTCGATGAGCAAGAAGGCGGCCAAGCGCAAGAGGCAGCTGCGCGCGCCCCGCGAGTTCTCGGACGGCGACCTGAGGCGGATCGAGCGCCAGTACGGCACCCCGTAGCCCCCCCCATCCCCAGCGCACCATACAGCGATGAGAACCACGAGAGGACGCACCCGCAGACGGCGAGTGAAGCGCGTGCTGAAGGCCGCCCGAGGCTATCGCGGCGGCCGCAGCAAGCTGTTCCGGTCGGCCAAGGAGACGCTGAGGCGGGCCTGGTGGTACGGACGCCAGCACCGCCGCCAGAAGAAGGGCGACTTCCGCCGGCTCTGGATCACCCGCATCAACGCCGCCGCGCGCATGCGCGGGCTCAGCTACAGCCGCTTCATGGGCGGGCTGAAGAAGGCCAGCGTCGAGCTGGACCGCAAGGTGCTGGCCAACCTGGCCCTGACCGACGAAGCGGTCTTCGACCGGCTGGCGGAGGTGGCTCGGGAGGAGCTCTGAGCCCCCGCGCCGCCCGCTGCGCCGCGAGACTCCCCACCGAGGGGGTTCCATGCCCAGGACGGCCGAGCAGATCCGGGCCGAGGCCCACGAGGCGCTCCAGCAAGCCGATACCGAGCAGGCGCTGGAGGCGGCGCGGGTCCGCTTCCTCGGGCGCAAGGGCGAGGTGGCGGCGCTGATCGCCAGCATCCCCCGGCTCCCCCCCGAGCAGCGCCCCGAGGCCGGCCGCGCCGCCAACGAGCTGAAGCGCGAGATCGCCGAGGCCCTCGCGGCGCGCCGCGAGGCGATCACGGCGGTGGCCGAGGCCGGCCCCGCCGAGCGGTTCGACCCCACCCTGCCGGCGAAGAGGCCGCCACGCGGGCACGTCCACCCGGTCTGCCGCGCCCGCGAGGAGATGCTCGACATCTTCCGCACGCTCGGCTTCGAAGCGGTCGAGGGCCCCGAGGTGGAGACCGACTGGTACAACTTCGAGGCGCTCAACATCCCGCCCGGCCACCCCGCCCGCGACGAGTGGGATACGTTCTACATCACCGACGAGGTGCTCCTGCGCCCGCACACCTCGCCGGGCCAGATCCGGGTCATGGAGCAGCGCCAGCCTCCGCTGCGCATCGTGGTGCCCGGCCGCTGCTTCCGGCGCGACACCGAGGACGCCCGGCACTTCTCCATGTTCCACCAGCTCGAAGGGCTGATGGTCGACGAGTGCGTCAACTTCGGCGACCTGAAGGCCGTGCTGCACATCTTCCTGCGCGAGTTCTTCCGCCAAGACGTCGAAGTCCGCTTCGAGCCGGACTTCTTCCCCTTCACCGAGCCGAGCGCACAGGTCCACTGCACCTGCGTCTCTTGCCTGGGCAAGGGCTGCCGCACCTGCTCGTACACGGGCTGGCTGGAGCTGCTCGGCTGCGGCATGGTGCACCCGAACGTCTTCGAGGCCGTCGGCTACGACACGGAGCGCTGGACCGGCTTTGCCTTCGGGATGGGGATCGACCGGCTCGCCATGCAGAAGTACGGCATACCCGACGGGCGCCTCTTCTTCCAGAACGACCTCCGCTTCCTCAGTCAGTTCTGACGCACCGGAGCCCTGAGAGGCCATGAGAACAAGCTACAACTGGCTGAAGGACTACTGCGCCTTCGAGCTGCCCGCCCACGAGCTGGCGGCGCAGCTCAGCCACAGCGGCCTGAACGTGGAGAGCTTCGAGCCGCGCCACGACGACTACATGCTCGACGTCGAGGTGAAGTCGAACCGCCCCGACTGCCTCTGCCACCTGGGCGTCGCCCGCGAGATCGCCGCGATCGTCGGCGCAGCGGCGCAGCGCCCCGCACTCGACCTGCCCGCCCCGTCCGGGCGCCCAATCGACGAGGCCGCCACCGTCCAGGTCGACGCCCCCGACCTCTGCCCGCACTACACCGCGCGCGTCTTGACCGGCGTGCGGGTCGGCCCGTCGCCCGACTGGCTCCAGCACCGCCTCACCGTCTGCGGCGTGCGTCCGGTCAACAACGTGGTCGACGTGACCAACTACGTGCTGCTGGAGTGCGGCCAGCCGCTGCACGCCTTCGACCTGGCGCGCATGGGCGGGCGGCGTATCGTGGTCCGACGCGCGCAAGCCGGAGAGGTCATCACCGTCATCGACGGCACCGAGCATGCGCTGATCGGCGAGGAGTGCGTCATCGCCGACGAGCGCAAGCCCGTGGCGCTGGCCGGCGTGATGGGCGGGCTGGAGAGCGAGATCGGCGAGAGCACGAACGAAGTCCTGATCGAGGCGGCCCGGTTCGACCCGATGAGCATCCGCCGCGCCTCGCGCCGCCACGCGCTCAGCAGCGACTCCTCCTACCACTTCGAGCGGGGGATCGACCCCGAGATCACCGACTGGGCCTCGCGGCGCGCGTGCCAGCTCATCCTGGAGATCGCCGGGGGCGAGCTGCTCGCGGGCGTCGCCGACATCCGCTCCGACACGACGCAGACGCCCGAGGTCACGATGCGCTTCTCCCGGCTCACCCATCTGCTCGGCATCCACGTGCCGCGCCAGGAGGTGCTCGGCATCTTCGCCGGGCTCGACCTGGCGCTCACCGACGAGGCCCAGGACTGCGTCACCGTCCGCGTGCCGAGCTGGCGCGCCGACCTGCGGCGCGAGGTGGACCTGATCGAGGAGGTGGCGCGCATCCACGGCTACGACAAGATCGCCGAGACCACCGCGATGACCGTGCGCGCCGTCGCCCCGAGCGCCGACGAAGTGCTCCGCCGTCGCGCGCGTGCCCTTCTCGCCGGCCAGGGCTTCACCGAGGTCATGAGCTACAGCCTGATCAGCCCGACCGACTTGCAGCGCGCGCAGCCCTGGCACGAGGGCGAGCCGCTCGCCGTGCGAAATCCCATCAGCGCCGACCGCACCCATCTGCGCCTGACCCACATGGCGAACCTGCTCCACGCAACGGGTTTCAACGCGGCGCGCGGCGCCCGGGGCGTGCAGCTCTTCGAGCTCGGCCACCTCTACCTGCCACGCCAGGGCGAGCAACTGCCCGAGCAGAAACGCTGCCTTGCCCTGCTGAGCGAGGCCGAAGACGGGCTGCGGCGCCTCAAGGGCACGCTGGCCAACGTGATGGACGAGCTGGGAATCGAACAGGAGCCCGAGGAGGAGCCCGGCGCGGCCGGGCCCTTCGCGGAAGGGGAATCGGTCGAGTTCCGCCTCGACGGGGAGCTTCTCGGCTGCGCCGGGCTGACGGCGCCCCAGATCGCCGGCGAGCTCGACCTGACCACCCGTCCCGCCCTGCTGGAGGTGGACTTCGGCCTGCTGGTCGAGCGCGGCGCCCTCGCGCCGACCTATCAGCCGATCGCCCCCTACCCCGCCGCGACGCGCGACCTGGCCCTCATCGTGGCCGAGGACGTGCTCTGGGCCGACTTCGAGGCATGCATCCGCCGACACGCGCCGGAGACGCTCGAGTCGATCGATCTGTTCGACGTCTACCGCGGCGAGCCCGTCCCGCCGGGCCACAAGAGCGCGGCCTTCTCGATGACCTTCCGCCGCGCCGACCGGACTATCACCGCCGAGGAAGCCCGCCAGGCCGGCGTCGCGATCCTGAACGGGCTAAGAAGGGAACTCAACGCCGAACTGCGCTGACCCCGCCGGGCCATGGAGATGACACAGATGTGCGAAGCCCCCGTCGACCTGAGCCGCGGCCCGATCCGCGTCAGCGAAAGCCGCCGCTTCCTCGTCCACGAGGACGGCACGCCCTTCTTCTACCTCGGCGACACGGCGTGGAACCTGGCGCGCGGCCCCGATCCCGATGCCGTCGAGCAGTACCTGGCCGACCGCGCGCAGAAGGGCTTCACGGTCGTCCAGATGGTGGCGCTCGGCTCGACCTGGACCGCCGAGAAGCCGAACTACCGCGGCGAGCTTCCCTTCGCCGATCGCGACCCCGACCGCCCCGTCGAGGGCTACTGGGAGAACGTCGACTTCATCCTCGACAGCATCGAGCGGCGCGGGATGATCGCGGGGTTCCTCCCGATGTGGGGCATCCACGTCCTGCGCGAGACGCGGGACGGGCCGAACGAACGCTTCCTCTTCGACGCGGAGCCCGCCGGGCGCTATGGCGAGTTCATCGGCCGGCGCTACGGCCACCGCCCGGGCCTGATCTGGGTCCTGGGAGGCGACATCCACTCCACCACACACGTGGAGCTCTGGCGCGCGCTGGCCGCCGGGCTCGACGCCGGCGCCGGCCGGAGCATCGTCCAGACGTTCCACCCCTACGGACCGAGCAAGTCCTCCACCGGCCTGCATGATGAGCAGTGGCTCGACGTCAACATGATCCAGAGCGGCCACTCGCGCCGCGACTTCCCCAACTACGAGTTGATCGCCGAGGACTACGCGCTCGAGCCGGCGAAGCCCACCTTCGACGGCGAGCCCTGCTACGAAGACATGCCGGTAGAGTTCAAGCCGGCCAACGGCTACTTCGACGACTACGACTGCCGCAAGGCGGCCTACAGGGCCGTCTTCGCCGGGGCCTGCGGGCACACCTACGGCGGCAACGGGCTCTGGCAGTTCTGCGACGACCCGGAGGGCGTCTGGTTCTCGCCCCGCCGCTCCTGGCGGGAGGCGCTCGACCTGCCCGGCTCAGGGCAGATGCGCCACCTGCGCGCGCTGATCGAGTCCCGCCCGTTCCTCTCGCGCGTGCCTGATCAGGGACTTCTGGCCTGCGAGCCGGGCGAGGGCGCCCGTCACGTGCAAGCCACCCGCTGCGCCGAGGGCAACTACGCCATGGTCTACGTGCCGCAGGCCGGCCAGACAGTCGCCGTGCACCTGGACCCGCTCGCCGGCGAGGCCGCGAATGCCTGCTGGTTCGATCCGCGCACGGGCAAGGTCACCACAATCGCGGAAGGCCTGCCGGCCCGCGGCACGCGGGAGTTCGTCTCGCCCGGGCAAGGCCCGGACTGGGTGCTCGTATTGGACGACGCATCACGGGGCTTCGGCCCGCCCGGACAGTAGTGGTCCCTGACACTTGAGATTATGGGCCGTGGTTCGGTGGCATGGGCTTCCCGCCGGGCCGGAGGCCAGCCCGTGAATCATGGCCAGGATGGCCACCGGTAGAATCAAAAGTCACAGGCCAGTAGCAGGGGAACCCAACATGCCCGAACCGTCCGTCGACTTTACGCACGGCCCGCTGCGCGTCGCAGAGAACCGCCGCTTCCTCGTCCACGAGGACGGCACGCCCTTCTTCTACCTCGGCGACACGGCGTGGGAGCTCTTCCACCGCCTCAGCCGCGAAGAAGCCGACCGCTACCTGACCGACCGCGCGGCGAAAGGCTTCACCGTCATCCAGGCCGTCGTCCTCGCCGAGCTGGACGGCCTGCACGCGCCGAACGCCTACGGGAAGACCCCGCTCGAAGATGACGACCCGACCCGGCCCAACGAGGCGTACTTCTCCCACGTCGACCGCATCGTCCAGCGCGCCGAGGAACTCGGGATGTTCGTCGGGATGCTCCCCACCTGGGGCGACAAGTGGAAGAAGGACTGGGGCGTCGGTCCGGTCGTCTTCACGCCCGAGAACGCCGAGGCCTACGGCGAACTGCTCGGCGCGCGCTACGCCGAGGCACCCGTGATCTGGATCCTCGGCGGCGACCGCAACCCCGAGACCGACGAGCACATTGCGATCATCCGCGCCATGGCGCGCGGCCTGGCGCGCGGCGACGGCGGGCGCCACCTGATGACCTTCCATCCCCAGGGCGGCGCCAGCTCCTCCCGGTGGTTCCACGGCGAGGAGTGGCTCGACTTCAACATGATCCAGTCCGGCCACTCCGAAAAGCACCTGCCCAACTACCGCATGGTCGCCGCCGACTACGCCCGCGACCCGATCAAGCCCACCCTCGACGGCGAGCCCCGCTACGAAGACCACCCCGTCGACTGGAAGCCGGACGAGAAGGGCTGGTTCGACGATTACGACGTGCGCCAGGCGGCCTACTGGGCGCTGTTCGCCGGCGCACTCGGCCACACCTACGGCTGCCACGACATCTGGCAGTTCCACGCCCCCGGCCGCAAGCCGATCAGCTTCGCGCGCACGCCGTGGCAGGAAGCGCTTGACCTGCCCGGCGCCGCCCAGATGGGGCACGCCCGGCGGCTCATCGAGTCCCGCCCCTTCCTCTCGCGAATCCCCGACCAGGCGCTGCTGGCCTGCGAGGAAGGCATCGGTGACGCGCACCTGCGCGCCACGCGCTGCGCCGAAGGCCGCTACGCCATGGTCTACGTGCCCGCAGCGGATCAGACGGTGGCGGTGCATCTGGACCCGCTCGCCGGCGAGGCGGCGAACGCCTGGTGGTTCGACCCGCGCACGGGCGAGGCGACGCCGATCGAGCAAGAACTGCCGGCGCGCGGCACGCGGGAGTTCGTCTCACCCGAGCAGGGCCCGGACTGGGTCCTCGTCCTCGACGCCGCCGAGCGCGACTTCCCGCCCCCCGGCCACCGCGAGTCCTGACGCCGCCGCCAGCCCGGTCGGCCTGTCAAGCCGGAGGTTCGGGAGGCCGCATTGCGCCGGGAACCCGGGGCTCTGCGCTCTCCTTTGCGAACCTGTGGTGGCCCTGCCGTCCGCCGTGGCCGTCAGCCGTCGCCGCCATCTGCGTTCATCCGCGTTCATCTGCGGTTCCGGCTGACGCGCGCAGCTAACGATGGCGGTAGGTCTCGAAGCCGAGGTAGGTGGTGAATGCCTCCTCCAGCACCTCGGCGCAGGTGGAGAGGCTGACGGCCACGTGATGCTCGAAGCCACCGCGGCAGATGAAGTGCAGCAGCCGCTGGAGGCCGGGGATGCGCGCCACGCCGGCGAGGCTGTCAAGTTCTGCCGGCGGGGGGCCAGCGCGGCTGCGATGCCGTGTCGAGGAATACCGACACCGAACCTGCTCCATCCGCACCGCGTGTTGCCTCTGCGCAACACGCGCCCCGGGCGCCGCGTCTGGCTGAGCAACGGGGGCCGGCGTAACACGCGTTTGGGCAACGTCTTAAGACGCGGCCGGTTTTTGGCGGCCGCCCGGGCACGCCAATTGCGAACTCTCCCCCCGTCGAGGGGCTGCGCGCCCGACCCGGTGAACCAGCAACCTGCCTCGACTCACGACCGGAGGGCAGCGCGGCGCTCGGCGGAGCCACCCGTCCGGGCCCGATGGTCGCCCGCGTCGGCGCCCGGCACGACCGTTGGCGGGCCGGCGGTCGGGCCGGACGGGCAGACTCTCCACAGGCAGAAGCGCTTGCTCCCCCGGCGGCGCTTCTGCTCTTCTGTACGGCGCCCGCGCCGGCCGGCGCGTTTGACGGCCGTCCTCCGCGCGGTAGAATGCCGGCGCCGCGCAGCGGCCCGCCTCGTTCGCCAGGTGACCATGCTGGACGTCCTCGCCATCAGCGTGCCGGTCTTCGCGGTCGTTGCGCTCGGGGTGGTCCTTCGCTGGACGGGGCTGCTCACGGACGAGGCGCAGGCGTTCGTCTCGCGCTTCGTCTACGTGCTCTGCCTGCCGGTGCTGATCTTCCTGGGCATCTCGGCGAGCAGTTTCGGCGACCTGCTCAGTCCCTCGATCGTGGTGGGGGCGCTGCTGGCGACGGCGCTCGTCACCGTGCCGTTCTGGTTGGGCTCGGCCCGCCTGCCGGCGCGGCTGCGGGGGCCGGTGGCGCTGAGCCCGTTCTTCGCGAACCTCACTTACCTGGGCTTCCCCCTGGCCACCAGTGCCTACGGGGAGCAAGGCCTGATGTACGCCGGCATCATCAACGCCTTCATCATGCCGGTCTTCGTGGTAATCGGGGTCTGGCTGCTGGCGGCGGGGCATCCGGAGCGCCGCTCGCTGCGCGGCACCCTCCGCGTGGCGCTGCTCAACCCGATCATCGGCGCCGTCGTGGCCGGCATCCTCGCCTCGTTCGTCCTCAACGAGCTCGGCCTGGCGGACCTCGCCCGCCGTCACGCCGTGCTGTCCGGGCTCGCCGAGATCGCCGCGAAGACTCTGGACATGATCGGCCGGGTGGGGCTTCCGCTGGCGCTGATCGCCGTGGGGGCGTCGCTGCGGTTCCGCTTCGTGCGGGGCCACCTATGGCTGATGTCCGGTTGCGCGGCGGCCAAGCTGGTGCTGATGCCCCTGGTGACGCTGCTGGTCTGCCGGGCGCTCTTCCCGGGCATGGAGCGGGTCGCGCTCGGCGCAACGGTGCTGCTGATGGCCTGCCCGCTGTCGGTGGGCTGCTACGTGATCAGCCGCGAGATGCAGGCCGACAGCGAGTTCATCGCCGGCATACTCGTGCTCACGACCGTCGGGGCGTGCGTCACCATTCCGGCCTGGCTCGCTATCGTGATGTGAGACGGGCTCAGTCCGCCGCGCGCAGCTCGTAGAAGATCGTGCCGTGCTCGCCGCTCAGCTCGACCGTGGCCACGCCGTCCCGGCTTCGAAGACGAACCGGTCGCCGTCGGCCCGCAGGAATCCGTGGCTGCCGGCCGCCAGGGCGATGCGCGCCTCGCCGTCCATGCTCACCGCGCCGGCCTGGTCGAGATGGCGGAGAACGGCCGCTTGAAGCTGCCCGCCGCTCACGCGCGAGGCGCGGGAGAGGATGGTTGTGGAGGCCGACACCCGCGTCTGCTGCGCCCTGGGTGAGGGCGTCGGCTGCGTCGGCCAGGGGGCGGGGCCCCGGTAGCGGTCAATCGGCCGCCGCGGCGCGGTGAGGCGCTCAGCGGATAAGCGCGCGCAGGTTCGCGTAGCTGACGCGGATGCTCTCCATCGGCTCCAGGTCGCGCATGCGGTCCTGCTCGACCACCAGCCACTCGACGCCGCACTCGCGGGCCGCCTCGACGGCGCCTTCCACGTCGACGAGGCCGGTGCCGACCTCGGTGAACTGCGTCTCGCGGCGGCCCTCGTTGCCCGTCTGGCCGCCCTCGGGCACTTCGGCCAGGTCCTTCACGTGCAGCAGCGGGCACCGGCCGGCGTAGCGGCGGATGATCTCGCCGGGGTCGCAGCCGCCGTAGGTGGCCCAGGCGACGTCGAGCTCGAGGGCGACGTTAGCCGGGTCGGTGTTGGCCATCAGGACGTCCAGCCCTCGTTCGTCGCCGAACCGGGCGAACTCGTGGTTGTGGTTGTGGTAGCAGAAGCGGAGCCCCTCGGCGCGGCAGCGCGCGCCGAACCCGTCCAGGAACTCGGCGAGGCCGAGCACCTCGTCCCGCTCCTCGCACGGCCCCCAGTAGCTGACCACGTAGCGGGCGCCGAGCATGAGGGCGCCCTGGACGGCGGAGTCGGCCTTCTCGTCGTCGCCGGGCAGCAGGACGCCGCCGTTGGCGACGCTCTCCAGGCCGAGCGCCTCGAGCCGGGCCTTCAGCTCGCCGACCGAGAGGCCCGCGCGCGAGGCGATGCCGACGCCGCCCTCGATGCCGTCGTAGCCGACGCGGCCGACCTCCTGGAGCGTGCCGTCGGGGTCTTCCTTCAGTTCGCCGCCGATGATTCCGATCAGTCCGATCTTCAGCGTCACCTTCGCCTCCTCGTGCAAGCGACCTGCGGTCTGCGAATGTATCCCATCTGCATCCCGCGTCAAGCGTTGACGGGCGGCCGGCGGGCGTACTACTGGCCTGTGACTTTTGATTCTACCGGTGGCCGTCTTAGTGTGGCATGGCCCTCCGGCCCGGCGGGAAGCCCGTGCCACCGAACCACGGCCCATAATCTCAAGTGTCAGGGACCACTACAAAACCGCCCGCGTCGCCTGCGTGGACCCGGCCTTCGGCGAGGCCGCGCGCGGCGTGGCCCGCTACGCGGGGCAGGCCGGCGTGCCCCTGGTGAGCAGCGACGCGCGGCCCGACTTCGAGCTGACCGCCCGGGCGGCGGCCATGGTCGTCTCGCCCGAGCTGCCCCGGGGGCGATGAACGCGCCGACGCTGGAGGAGGTGGAGGCGTTCCTGGCCGCGCACGAGCGGTAGGCCGTCAGGTGATCTCTACCGGCCGGCCGCCGCCGGCCGCCGATTCGAGCACGCCGCAGGCGAGCTGCACGCCGAGCAGCCCGTCCCGGGCCGGGGCAAGCGGCTCGGCCTCGCCGCGCACCGACGCCAGGAAGTTCAGCGTTTCCTCCAGAAAGAGGTCGCACTCCTCGCTGAACTGCTCGCGCCGCGGCGGGTCCTCGGCGGTGTAGACGAACTCGGCCTCGTTCGGGCCGGCGAAGGTGACGGTCACGTTCTGGCAAACGACGCGGCAGTCGCCGGTCCACTCGCCGGGAATGGCGCAGTTGGAACCGGCGATGGTGCCGAGCGCGCCGCTGCGGAAGCGGATGGCCGCGACGCTGGTGTCCTCGACGGTGTAGTCCCCGACGTCCCGGTGGCAGAGGTTGGCGGCGAAGCCGCAGACGCGCTCCGGCTCGCCCATCAGGTGCAGGGCGAGGTCGTACTGGTGGATGGCCTGTTCGAGGACCTGGCCGCCGGACTTCTCCACGTCGCGCCACCAGTGGGAATGGAGGGCGTTGCAGAAGTAGCGCCCCTGGTAGAGGGTGGGACGCCCGGCCGAGCCGTCTTCGATCATGCCGTTCAGTTTGCGCACCGCGGTGCCGAAACGGCTCATATAGCCGACCTGGGCGACGACGCCGGCGGCCTCGACCGCCTCGACGATGCTGGCCGCGCGAGCCGGCTCGATCGCGATCGGCTTCTCCATAAACAGGTGGATGCCCGCCTCGGCGGCTCGTTCGGCCTGGCCCGTGTGGGCGAACGGCGGGATGCAGATGTAGAGCGCGTCGAGGGCCTGCTCCTCCAGCATCCGGTCGAACTCGAGGTAGGTGGCGGCCTTCGCGACGCCGAGCTTGCGGGTCAGCTCTTCGGCCCCCTCCAGGGCGCAGACGGCCGCGATATCGACGTCCGGCAGCCCTACCAGGCGCTGCCCGTGCGTGCCGGCCATGTGGCCGGCGCCAAGGAATCCGACCTTCATTGTTCACCTCCTCTCAGGGCTCCTCGATATGCCGCTCGGCGGCGCGGCGCCTCAGTTCCGTCAGCTCCTCACCGCTGAGCAGCTCGGCGGGCGCCAGCGGCACGGGCCCGGTCAGCTCCACACGGAGCGGCCGGTTCGTAAGCCACTCTTTGCCCGGTGCGCAAGACTTCGAGGCGAACGGCCGAGCCGTGGTACCAGGTCGCGCCGAGCGCGCACTTCTCGCGATCAGGAGCCACCGGGATGGGTGGTATAGCAGTCATTGCGCTCGGCGTCAAACGCGGCGGAGGAAAGCCCGGAACCGCGCACTATACCTATTGCGGCCTTCGATGCCTGACGGTATAATGCATGGCCGCAAGCGCGGACGAGGGGATAGGTGCCCGCCGGGCAGGGGGCTTTCTGCCCGAACGGGGGCGATGCGTGGGGCGTGGCCTGTCAACGGCGCATGGGGCCGGTCAGATGACGCCTTGCTGGCGACCGCTGCCCCTGGTGCGTCTGCTCCGTAGGCATGGCGTCAGGGACCGTGGCGTCCTGGCGCTCTTGCTCGGCTGGCTGGCGCTCACTGCCGCGACGGTTGCCGCGACGCTCCTGGCGGGGGCCCACACGGGGCTGCTGTCGGTCATCCCGGTTCGCCTCGGCCCGTTGCGGGTGTACCTGTCGGTCTACCCGCCCCTGATCATCGGCACCTGGCTGATGCTCTGGCTGGGCCTGTTCTGGGCGGCGGTTCCCGCCTACCTGGCTGGGCTTGCCCTGGGCCTGATGAGCGGCGTGCCGGTGGGCTGGGCGATGCTGCTGGCGCTGGCCAATCCGCTGGGCCTGCTCTTCTACGGGCTGGCCTACCGCAGCGTCCACGTGCGCTACGACCTGCGCACCGTCGGCAGCGCGGCGCTCTTCCTGGTGGTCGGCTTCATCAGCGTGCTGGCCAGTGGCATGGGCGCCTTCCTTTACAGCCACGTCCGCGGCCTTTCCTTGCGGGCTACGCTGGCGACCTGGGAGGGATGGTGGCTGGGAGGGTTTGTGCAGACGTTGCTGATCGGCGCTCCGGTGCTGATGCTGGCCAGCGGGGCGGTGGAGCGGCTGAAGGCGCGCTACTTCGGTACGATCCAGTGCCCGAGCCCGTCGCCGCGGGCGTTTGCGGTGAGCGGCGTCGCGGCGGGGGGCCTGGCGGTGCTGTTTGCGTGGGCGACGATGCGCCTGGCTTCCCTGCGATTGTTCGAGGCGCTGAGCGAGGTGCCCGAACCGGCGCACGACACGGTGCTGGCCGCGCATGCCTCGGCGGGCTTCACCGCCGCGGCCCTGTCGGTCGTGCTGCTGAGCCTGGTGATCGGGGGCGTCGTGGTCGCCCGCAACGGGAACCGGCTGCTGCGCGGCGAAGTGCAGACGAGCCGGCGCGCGCTGCGCGCCATGGAAGGGCGCTTCCGGGCCTTCTTCGACCTGACATGTCGCGGCGCCCTCTGTGCGGACGAGGAGGGCCGAATCGTCGAGGCCAACCCGGCGGGCGAGCAGATGCTCGCCGCCGGTCGGGGCGGCCTGATCGGCCGTCACCTGGAGGATCTGCCGTGGGAGGTAGCCGATGAGCCGGCGCCGGACTGCCCCCGAGCGGAGAACCCCGCGCTGCGAGCGCTGCGGGAGGGCCGGGAGGTCCGCGACGTGCTGATGGCCATGCCGGCCGACGAAGCCGCAACGCGCTGGCTCAGCCTCAACGCTGTCCCGCACGCCCCCCCGTCGGGCGGCGTGCGGGAGATCTTCGTGGTCTTTGAGGACGTGACGCGCCGGCGTGCGGCCGAGCAGGAGCTGCGCCGCTACGGCGAGCGGCTGCGCCATCTGCGCGAGGTCGACCGCGCCATCCTGTCGGCCACCTCGGGCCGGGACGGCGCCTCCATGGCCCGGGGAGTGCTTGATCAGCTCGCCAGTCTGGTGCCGTGCGTGCGGGCCAGCATCGTCACCTTCGACCTCGAGCGCCGAATCGGCAAGGTGGTGGCGTTGCGCGGCCCGGCCGGCTCGGCCCTGGCGGAGGGACGCGAGGTCTCGCTGGCGCCTTTCGGCGACCTGGACCAGTTCGCCCGGGGACGGGTTCACCTGGCAGAGGACCTGCGCGAGGCGACGGAGCTGCCTGAGGCGCAAGCGCTGCTTGAGGACGGCGTCTGCGCCTACGTATCCGTCCCGCTGGTTGCCCAGGGCGAACTGCTCGGCGCCCTGAACGTGGGCAAGGCCGAACCGGGTCCCTTCCCGGAGGCGGACGTCCGGATCGTGCGGGAGGTGGCCGACTCCTGCGCCGTGGCCATGCGCACGGCGCAGATGTTGGAATCCGTCAGGGAGCAACGCGAGGAGTTGCGCGCGCTGGCGGCCAGGCTGGCGGGGCTGGAGGAGATGGAGAGACTGCGATTGGCGCAGGAACTGCATGACCAGACCGGTCCGTCGCTGGCCGCCCTCGGCATCAACCTGAACCTGGCCCTCACCGCTCTGAGGTCGATCGGCGGCGACGAGGGGGTGAGCCGCCGGATCGAGAACGCCATCGAGCTCTCCGAGCAGGTGGGGCGGCAAGTGCGCCGGGTGATGGCCGACCTGCACCCGCCGGTTCTGGACGACTACGGGCTCTGCGCGGCGCTCCAGTGGTATGCGCGCCGTTTCAGCCGGCAGACGGGGCTCGACGCCAGGGTGTACGGGCGGGAGATCGAGCCGCGGCTCAGGCCGGAGGTGGAAACGGCGCTCTTCCGCATAGCCCAGGAAGCCATGACCAACGCCGCCAAGCACGCCCGGGCCAGCCGCGTGGATCTGACGCTCGAGCAGGAGGACGGCAGGGTCCGGCTCACGGTGGTTGACGACGGAGTCGGTTTCGTTCCCGCACGCAAGCGCCGCAGTGGGCAGGGGGGTTGGGGCATGGTGACCATGCGCGAACGGGCGGCCGGGGTGGCGGGACGGCTGGAGGTGCACTCGGCGCCGGGGCAGGGGACGCAGGTCATCGTCGAAGTGGGGAGGCATGAGAATGCCGGTGGAGATACTGATAGCTGACGACCACGCGGTCATGCGGGACGGACTGCGCATGATCCTGGAGGCGGAGGCGGGTTTCTCTGTCGTGGCGGAAGCGGCCGATGGCAGGGAGGCCGTGGCAGCCGTCCGCCGGCTCCGGCCCGATGTGGCGATCATGGACATCGCCATGCCCGAACTGAACGGCATCGAGGCGACGATCCAGATCAAGGAGTACCGGCCCGAGACGGAGGTGATCATGCTCTCCATGCACGCCACGGCGGAGTACATTCACAGGGCCCTCTCGGCCGGCGCGCTCGGATACCTGCTGAAGGAGTCGGCCGGCCGGGAGGTGATCCGGGCCGTGCGCAACGTCTGCGTCGGCCGGCGATACCTGAGCGAGAAGATCACCGACACCATCCTGGACAGCTACATCCAGCGCCGCGAGGAGCCGCCCGATCTGTCGCCGCTGGAACGGCTGAGCGCCCGCGAGCGCGAGGTGCTCCAGCTCGTGGTGGAGGGCAAATCCAGCAAGGAGATCGCGAGGATCCTCCATCTCTCCCCCAAAACGGTCGAGACCTACCGCAGCCGTCTCATGGAGAAGCTCGACGTCCACAACATCCCCGCGCTGGTGAAGTTCGCCATCGAGCACGGCATCACCACGCTGGAGTGAACCGCGCTCCGGCCCGTCGTCGGCGACGCATGCATTCGGTGGGTTTCCCCACGCGCAGTGTCCCCATCTCCCCACAGACGAGGGGCTATGTTATGCCCTATATTGCCGGTGTGACGGGAGGGCTGAGAGCGTAGCTCTGTTCGGCGGCGCACCATATCCCCCTCCACCGCCTGGAGTGCCTCGCCTTCCCGTCCACTTTCCCCGCCCCCCTTCCGCGTTCCGGCTCCCCCGACGAGGACTCGGACCTCGAACCTGGCTGTTAGCAGCCGCCCGCTCTGTCAATTGAGGTGGCCGGGGAACCTGCCGGCTGCGGCGGTATGCGCGCCGGCTTACTTGCCGATGCAGAACTGGCTGAAGATGCGGGTCAGGACGTCCTGGCTGGTGA
>CAYSWA010000016.1:0-49339 GCA_964434535.1 uncultured candidatus Brocadiaceae bacterium
GCTTCCTCTTGCTCGGGCGGCGTGGGCAGCGGCACCTGGATGACGCGCACCTCGCGCAACTGCACCTGGAAGCCCTCCAGACGACCTTCTTCGTGCTGGCAGGGAAGGCCGTACAGGGGGTAGACGCCGTAGTCCCAGAAGGCCCTCGGCGGCTGGCCGGGCCACTGCACGGTGACGAACCAGGGTTGGCGGCCGGCGGCCTCCTCCTGCTGCGGGAAGCCCAGGTAGTCGACGAGGACGCACGCGTAGGCCCCCTGTCGCCCGATAGTGGTGCCCTGGACCCTGACCCGCTCGCCCGAGAGCAGGCCGGCCGCCCCGTTCATCAGCACGGGCCTGTCGGCCGGGATCAGGCAGGTGGGGCCCTCCTCGGTAGTAAAGGCGAAGGCGACGGGCACGCGGCCCATCTGCCCGTAGCGCATGGCGGGGGCGGTCTGGAGCTCGGCGGGCAGGTTCTGCCCGAAGATGCGGGCCACGTTGTCTGCGAACTCGACGGGCGTGCCCTCGCCCTGCGCGGCCTGGCGGTAGGCGGCGCCCGGCGGGAAGACGGCGTAGTTCTTCTGAAGCGACTGGCGGCTTTCGAGCATGGCTGCGACGCGGGAGAGCTGCTGCATGAGGGCGCGGGGCGCGAGCTCCTGGATGGTCACCTGCACCTCGGCCGTCTCTCCCTCGACGTGCGAGCAGGGGAAGGTGAGGGACTGCGTGCCCGGCTCGGTGAGCACCTCCAGCTCCTGCTGTCCCGGCCAGAAGACGCGGACCTGGCGCTGCGTGGGGCGCCGGGCGCCGTCGTCGAGCAGCAGCCAGTCGACGAGCACGTACCTGTCGACGCCGGGCTGGCCGACGGTCGTGCCCTCGATCGTCAACTGCTGCCCTTGCAGCAGCGCCATGGGCTGCGCCACCACGGCACGGGTCAGGCGCTGGTAGGGCGAGAGGCCGAAGAACGTCCTGAGCGCCTGCTCGCTGGTCTCGGGCAGCAGGCAGGTCAGCCCGCTGCCGGTGCTGAACGCCGCGGCAATGCGGTAGGGCACGTTGCGCACGGTGACCACCCCGGCAACTTGGGAGACGGGCACGCGCCGGGAGACGGTGTCGGTGAAGCGCACGTCGGCCACGGCTCCGGCCTGCGCCGCCCGGTAGACGTCCCGGGAAGGTAGGACTTTGTAGTGCTTGACCTCCACGGTGACGGTGGCCATGCCCTCGCGGACGGTCACTTCCTGGGCCGACGCCGCCGCCAGCATCGCCGTGGCCGCCACGGCCGCACCCAGCTTCCATGCTTTCATGACGCGCGGACCCCCCTGCTGTTGACACGGTTTACACACGCGATGATACCGCCTGCCCGCAAGGCCCGCAACTGCTCTTTGGCGGGGGGGTGGATCAGAGCTCGAGCATCCGCTCCAGGGCCGCACGGGCCCGCTCGGCAAGCTCGCCCGGGACGCTGACCACGTTGGTCATGCGGTCCAGGGCCCGGCGCACCGAGCTGAGCGTGGTCAGGCGCATCGAGGCGCAGACGCTGCCGGTGGGGTAGAACTCCTTGTGCGGGTTGCGGTCCTGCAGGGGGTGAAGCAGCCCCTCCTCGGTGCCGACGATGAAGCGGCGGCGCTCGGAGGCAGCGGCGTAGTCGAGCATCTGGGAGGTGCTGCCCACGAAGTCGGCCAGCCGCCGCACCGAGGCGTTGCACTCGGGGTGGACCATCACGGCGGCGTGGGGGTGGAGGCGCTTCAGG
This sequence comes from uncultured candidatus Brocadiaceae bacterium, assembly GCA_964434535.1. Taxonomy (GTDB): domain Bacteria; phylum Planctomycetota; class Brocadiia; order SM23-32; family SM23-32; genus SM23-32. The sequence goes on from CAYSWA010000016.1 coordinate 1,718, forward strand.
TCCCGGATCGCCTCGGCGCTGATGTTGGGGTCGTGCACGTAGCAGCGGCCGTCCCAGGCGAACACGTCCTTGCCCGTCTGCTCGGCGGCGTAGGAGGCGAGGTTCCGGTCGGGCACCATCAGCACGTGCTCTTGCGCCAGCGAGTTGACGACCTCGACGACGTTGGCGGAGGTGCAGCAGATGTGCGACTCGGCCTTCACCTCGGCGCTGCTGTTGACGTAGCTGACCACGGCCGTCCCGCCGGGCAGCTCGCCCAGGCGGGCGCGCACCTGCTCGGCGGTGGCGGCATCGGCCAGCCCGCAGCCCGCGGCCGGCTCGGGCAGCAGCACCGTCTTGCCCGGGTTGAGCAGGGCGGCCGTCTCGGCCATGAAGCGCACGCCGCAGAAGACGACCACGTCGGCCTCGGCCTCGACGGCCCGGCGGCTCAGCTCCAGGGAGTCGCCGGTGAAGTCCGCCACGTGCTGCACGGCGCGGCGCTGGTAGACGTGGGCCAGGATCACCGCGTTGCGCGTGGCCTTCAGCTCGGCGATCTCCTCGCTCAAAAGCGCCGCGTCGCTGTCGAAGAACGGCAGTGGTCCCATGGCCTACCTCCCCCTCTTTGCGGCCGCTTCCTGCGGCGCTTCGCGGAACAGCTTCACCGCGCAGAACTCGCCGCACATCGAGCAACGGTCGGCGAGCGACTCGCCCTCCAGCATCTCGGCGAACCGCGCGCGGGTCAGCGCCAGGCGCTGCATGGCCGCCCAGTCGCGCTCGGCGCGGGCGCGCGCCATCCGGCGGTCCCACTCGGCGGCGCCGGCCACGCCCTTGGCCAGGTCGGCCACGTGGGCGGCGATCCTGCTGACCACCACGCCCTCGCGCACGTCCTCGGGGCCGGGCAGGCCAACGTGCTCGCGGGGAGTCACGTAGCAGAGGAAGTCGGCCCCGTGGGCGCCGGCCAGGGCGCCGCCGATGGCGCCGACCACGTGGTCGTAGCCCGGCGCCACGTCGGTGGGCAGCGGCCCGAGCACGTAGAAGGGCGCGCCCCCGCACCAGTCCTTCTCCAGGCGGACGTTGCGCTCGATCTGGTCGATGGGGACGTGGCCCGGCCCCTCGACCATGACCTGGACGCCGGCCACGCGGCAGCGCTCGGTCAGCTCGCCGAGCACGCGCAGCTCGTGGAGCTGGGCCTCGTCGGTGGCGTCCTCGATGCACCCGGGGCGCAACCCGTCGCCGAGGCTCATCGTCACGTCGAACTCGCGCGCGACGGCGAGCACGTCGTCGAAATGCTCGTAGAGGAAGCTCTGGCGCCCCGAGGTGCGCATCCAGCGCAGCAGGAACGCCCCGCCCCGGCTGACCGCGCCCATCAGGCGCCGCTCCACCAGCGGGATCGCCTCGCGCGTGACGCCGGCGTGGACCGTGGCGAAGTCCACCCCGTCCCGCGCGTGCCGCTCGAAGACGTCCATGAACGAGGCCATGGACATCTGCTCCGGCCCGCCCGTCTCGATAGCGGCCTGATAGATGGGCACCGTGCCGACGGGGACGGGGCAATGGGCGATGACCTGGCGGCGGACGGCGTCGATCTCGCCGCCCGTGCTCAGGTCCATCACGGCGTCGGCCCCCGCCTCCAGGGCGGCTTGCAGCTTCTCCAGCTCGCCCTCGGGGCTGCCTCGCTCGGGCGAGGTGCCGATGTTGGCGTTGACCTTCGTGCGCAGGCCGCGCCCCACGCCGACCGGACCCACGCCCTCGTGCGCCGCCCCGCAGAGGGCCACGACCTCGCCCCGCTCGAGCGCCCCGCGCACGGATTCGCCCGCCAGACCTTCCTGCCGGGCGATCGCGCGCATCGCCTCGGTGATGCGGCCCCGGCGCGCGCTTTCGAGCTGTGTCGTCACGGGCGCAACCCCGCTCGGGAAGCTGAGTTCGGCCCTGCCCCTCTCATAGCGCGATTATACGGGCGCCGGCCCGGGATGGCAACATGCGCAGCCGCCGGGGACGGCGGCGCTACACGGGCGGCGGCCGGCCTGTGCCGCGATCCCATCAGGCCGGCCATGCCCAGCCCCTGGTCGGAGATCCTTCGCCCCCGCAGAAAGGGGGCTCAGGATGACAATCTGCGCGGTCTCGGGCCGCGCCGCGTCGGCCCGCCTCAGCCGCCCAGCACGGCCCAGAGGAGCGTGACGAAGGCGACCAGGAGGGCGACGACGACGGCGAGAGCCAGCAGGGCTCTGCGCGAGAGGCGCCGGCGCTCGCGCCGTTCGGGGGCCGTTGCCGCCATGGCCTGCGGCGCGGGCTGATGGTCGTCTGCGATGAGCCTGCCCTTGGCGGCGGCGCCGGCGATGCGGCGCACCCGCTCGCGCTCGGGGCCGGGGGGCAGCCAGCGGGCGACCTCCAGCCAGTGCTCCTGCGCCTGGTCGTGATGGCCGAGCACGTAGAGGCGGCGGGCGGCGGCGGCGTTGTCGAGCACCGCGCGGCGGACCCGCTCGTGCTTGAAGCGGTCGAGGGCGGCGAGCTGCTGGTCGGTCAGGGGGCCCTGGCGGACCACCTTCTCCAGCATGGCCCGCGCGGCGTCGAACCGCCCGCCCTCCAGCGCCGCCCCCAGGGGGGCGGGCACGCCCCCGCGCTCGCCCGACTCCTCCTCGAACTGCTGCCCCGCCTCGGCGGCGAGCTCGGACTTGACGGCGATCAGCGTCTTTGAGTGCGGCCAGAGCTCTTCGGCGCGGGCGATGGTCTCGGCGGCCGCCTCGCTCTGGCCGATGCCGGCCAGCGCTACGGCCTCGCGGGTGAGCATCCCGCAGGCGCGCTGGCGGGCCTCGATCTCGTCGACCAGGTCCTCGATCCCGGCCGTGTCCGCCGGCAAGGTCTCCATGATCTCCACCGCCTCCTCCAGTCGGCCCTCCTGCACCAGGAAGCGCGCGTTCTCCATCAGCCGCTCCACGTCCTCCTCGCTGTCGAGCACGCTCGAGTCCGAGGGGCGCCCCGGACCGCGCGTCTCGGAGGGCGAGGCCGGCCTGCGGGTCACCATCCCGAGCGCCTCGCCGACCAGCTCGACCAGCTCGAACCCGTCCGCCGGCCGCTGGCCCGGCTCCGGCCTGAGGCAGCGCTCCATCACCGCCCCGAGCCGTCCGGGCCACTTGACCTTGCTCAGCTCGGGCGGGCCCGCCTCGGGGTCGGGCTCGGCGCCGGTGAGGCATTGCAGCACGATCAGCGCGTAGGAGTAGATGTCGGAGCGGGTGTCGAAGTCGCGGATGGAGGCGACCTGCTCCGGGGCCCGGTAGGGGTGGAGCAATCGCGTGGCCAGCTCGGGGCAGCCCTGCTGGTACTCCTCCAGCAACAGGGGCACCGCGAAGTCGCTCAGCAGCACGTCCTTGGTACGCACGGGGAAGACGTTGCTGGGCTTCAAGTTGCCGTGCGCGCCGCTGGCGGCGTGCACCTCCCGCAGGGCCGTGGCCAGGTCCAACGCGAAGCGCTCTGCGTGCTCCTTAAGCCAATCGTCGCTGCGGAGCTGCTCGGCCGCCGAGCCGGGGTCGATGTAGCGCATCACCAGGAAGCAGTAGCCCGCCTCGCGCCCGACCTCGTAGAGGTCCACCACGTGCGGGCTGCTGGCCCCCTCCCAGAAAGACAGCTCGCAGCGGAGCCGCTCGAACGCGCCGGGCAGGTGCAGGTTCTCCTCGGGGATCACCTTCATGCAGCTCTCGGTGAAGCCCTCGTCGAGCGGCGCGGTCATCCACAGGGAGCAGAAGTCGTCGCCCGAGATCAACCGGCGCAGTTCCAGCCCGCCCAGCTCCGAGCCGGAGCGCAGGATGGTGGAGTCCTCGCCGGGCCTTCGTTCGGACCCCTCCGGCGGGCGGGGGCGGCTGCTCATGGGGCGGTTCGCCTGCGTTGGGGTGGGATTCCCAGCTTCCTTACGCCGGCTCCATTCTACGGCGAAACCGCCGCCTGCGTCCACCCCGGACGCCGCCGGCGGCCCGAGCCCGGCGGGCGAGCCCTGCCGCATCGGGCCGTGAGCCGTGGACCGGAGCCTGCCCGCTGTAGACTATCGAGTGCCGGCTGCCGGCCGCCGTTTCCAGCCGTCTTGACGCGAAGCGCCGGCGCGCGCTATCATTGGGCCGTCGCGGGGCATACGACGCTGAACCTTCCTCCGGCACCTCCGACCATGGCGCAACCGATGCCCAAGGGCAAGTACGCGAACCTGCTGCGCTTCTACAAGTTCGCCCTGCCCTACTGGAAGCTGATCGTTTTGTCCCTGGCGGCGATGATGCTCTACTCGGCGGTCGGCGTGAACGCCGTTCTGCTGGTCGAGCCGTTCATCGAGACCTTCGAGCAGCAGGCGCAGCAGGCCCCGGCGGCCGCCCCGGCCGAGGAGGAGCTTCAAGAGCCACTGGACGGCTTCCGGGACCGCATCGAGGACTGGTTCGTGAACCTGCCCGTCGTCCGCTCGATCAACGAGTGGCTCTTCGCGGAGCTGAGCCTGCGGCGCATCGCGGCGGTGCTGGCGCTGGTGATCGGGCCCCTGTTCCTGCTGAGCGGTTTCCTGGCGGATTACCTGCCGGGCCGCGTGGTCTGGAGCGTGCTGGCCGACCTGCGCGTGGCCGTCTTCAACCGCCTGACCGACCTGTCCCTCAGCTACTACGGCGCCCAGCGCACCGGCGAGATCATCAGTCGCCTGACCAATGACATCTCTCACGCCCAGAGCGCGCTGAAGATCCTGTTCAGCAAGCTCGTGCTCCAGCCGCTGATGCTGGCGCTCTTCCTCGGCCTGGCCCTGCTGAAGAGCTGGCAGTTGACGCTGGTGGCCGCCGGCGTCTCGCCGCTGATCATCCTGGCCATGCGCCGCTTCGGCGGGCGCATACGCCGCCACGCCCGCAAGACGCTGGAGCGGCTCGCCGACGTCACCGACTCCGTCACGCAGATGCTCAGCGGCATCCGCGTGGTCAAGTCCTTCCACATGGAGGCGGCCGAGCAGGAGGCGTTCCGCCAGCGCAACGATGAGCAAGTCCGCCGTGCGCTGAAGCTGGTGCGCAGCGAGGCATGGGCCAGCGTCGTGCCGCAGCTCGTGGCCGTCTCGCTCGCCGGCGCCCTCGCCCTGCTGATGGCCGACTACCTGCACCGGCGCGGCCGCCTCGACCTGCCCGACATGGCCATATGCATGATCTCGCTCAGCCTCGTGGCCAGCCGGCTGAAACGCATCGTCAAGGCCTACAATGACTTGCAGCAGAGCACCGCCAGCGTCGACCGGATCTTCGAGCTGATCGACACCGCGCCCCGCATCGCCGACAGCCCCGACGCCGTCGAGCTGGAAGGCGTCCGGGAGGGCGTGCAGTTCGAGGACGTCCACTTCGCCTACGACGCCGAGCCGGTGCTGAAGGGCATCGACCTGTTCGTGCCCCGCGGGCACACTTACGCCATCGTCGGCGAGACCGGCGCCGGCAAGAGCACCATGCTCGACCTGATCCCCCGCTTCTACGACGCCCAGCGCGGGGCGGTGAAGGTGGACGGGGTCGACGTGCGCCACGTCACCCGCGAGAGCCTGATGCGCCAGATCGCCATCGTCGGCCAGCGCCCCTTCCTGTTCAACCGCTCCATCGCCGAGAACATCCGCTACGGCAAGCCCGACGCCACCGATGAAGAAGTCGTCGCCGCCGCCGAAGCCGCCAACATCCACGCGTTCATCATGAGCCTGCCCCGGGGCTACGAGACGCTGGCCGGCGAGGCCGGCGACCGGTTCAGCGGCGGGCAGCGCCAGTGCATCACCATCGCCCGCGCTCTGCTGAAGAACGCCCCCATCCTGATCCTGGACGAGGCGACCTCGAGCCTGGACGCGCAGTCAGAACGCCAGGTGCAGCGGGCCCTGGAGAACCTGATGGCCAATCGCACCACCTTCGTCATCGCCCACCGGCTCTCCACCGTGCGCCACGCCGACCAGATCGTCGTGCTCAGGGACGGCCGGATCGTCGAGCAGGGCAAGCACGAGGAGCTGCTCGCCCGGGGCGGCGAGTACGACCGCCTCTACCGCCTCCAGTTCAGCGAAGAAACCGCAGAAAGGGGCGCCAGCGATGCCGGCTGACCCGCGGGGCCGCCGCGCCCGACCCGGAGGAACCTGGACCATGAACTCATCGCAGCTCATCGCCTGGCTGCTCTGCCTGCTGCTGGCGTTTTTCGCCGCCGCCATCGCGCTGAGGAACGGCTACAAGGTGGCCATCCTCGAAAGCCGCTTCGAGGCCGTGCAGCGGGCCGCCGGCGACCAGACCGAGGTCCTCGCCCGCATCGAAGGGGTGCTCGCCCGGATCGAGGAGCATCTCAGCGAGCCGGCCCCCGCCCCCGAAACCGGCGCGCCGCCCCCGGCGCCCTGAGGCGGCCGGCGCGTCTGAGCGGCTGGACTCTCAGAGGTGCTCGGCCTTGTAGGCGGCGAAGTCCCGCACGTGCTGGCGCTCCTCCTCGATGATCTCGTCCAGCACGCCGCGGTGCTGCTCCGGCACGAACCGGATCATCTCGTGGTAGAACAGCAGCGTGTTGCGCTCCAGGGCCATCGCCGTCTCGATCGCCTCGCGGTCGTCGGCCTGGCGCTCGGCCAGCTCCACGCCGTCCTGACCGGCCGGGAAGATCCGGCCCTCCAGCAGGTAGGACATGTAGGACTCGTACTCGCCGCCGTATGCCTCGCCGGTCGGCGCGTACTCGCCCACCTCGTCGCGCAGCTCGCGGAACCGGCGCTCGTGCTCGTCCTCCATGGCCGCCACCTCCAGGGCGAACATCTCCAGCTCCTCCGAATCGGTCTTCTCGGCCAGCGCCCGGTAGTAGGTAGAGCCTGTCTGCTCCTCGCGGATGGCCACGTCGATCAGCTCCCTGGCTGAGAACAGCTCGGGCATCGTGCTTCCTCCTCTGGTGGTCGCGGCGGTCTGCGCCCTCGCCCCCGGCTGCGGGCACGGCGGCCATCCTACCCCAAAGCCCCCGCCCCTTCAACGCCGCACGCCTCCGCTGCACGCCGCCCCGATTTCGGTTCGTTTCGCAACGGGGCCTGTGGGCCGCTTGCAGGGCCTCCAGGGCCGCCCGCGCCCGCTCGCGGCCCATTCTACGCGATGGCCAGCCGCGCGTGTCCCATTCGGGCGCATCCGGGCGGTTCGCCCGCCCCTACCCCTGCGGCGTGATGCGCAGCAGGCGGCAGGCATGGGGCTCGGCGTGGGCGGCGAACATGCGGGTGAAGACCCCCAGGTCCTCGTGGGCCCAGAGGTCGCGCACCAGGCACGGCCGCCGGTCGTGGATGCCCAGCGCCTCCCAGGCGACCGGTATCTTGCGCCCGTGCTTGTCGTGCCGGTTGAACAGGCCGACCGCCAGCGATCCGTCCTCCAGGTGCTTGGCCCAGACCTCGGAATGCATGAAGGGGCTATCCGCCCCGCCCTCGGCGCCGAGGCAGACGGCCTGCCGCCCGAGCGGATCCTGGTTGACGGCGATCGCCTCGGCGTTGGTCAGTATCTCGCGCGCGGCGTCGCTCATGTGGCGCACGTCGCAGCCCATCATCAGCGGCGCCGCCAGCAGGCACCAGAGGCTGAAGTGGCTGCGGTACTCCTCGTCGGTGCAGCCGCCGGCGGCCACGTTGCCCTCGCCGTGCATGCCGACCACCAGCATGTCGGGGTCGTTCCAGTGGCCCGGCCCGGCATAGGGGTGCAGGTTCTTCTGCTGCTCGAAGCCGATGCGGGAGACCGACGGCCAGCTATCGCTGATGTCGCCGGTGGTGCGCCACATGTGGGCGCCGGCGCGGGCGGCGCCCCAGAGCCAGGGCTTCATCATGCCCCACTCGCACATGCTGAACAGGATCGGCCGGCCCGTGGCGCGCAGGGCCTGTCCCATCCGCTCATACAGGCGGCGGCCGTCGACGCCGACGGGCTTGTAGCAGAAGTCGTACTTCAGGAAGTCCACGCCCCACTCGGCGAAGGTCCGGGCGTCCTCCTCCTCGTAGCCGTAGCTGGAGGGGCGGCCGCCGCAGGTGAAGCTGCCGGCGCAGGAGTAGATGCCGAACTTCAGCCCCCGCTGGTGCACGTAGTCGGCCAGGGCCTTGATGGCGGAGGGGAACTTCTCGGGGTCGGGCACCAGGCGGCCCTGCTCGTCCCGCTCCATCCGCTCCCAGTGGTCGTCGATGACCACGTACTGGTAGCCGGCGTCTTTGAGGCCGTGCTCGACGAAGGCGTCGGCGCTCTCCTGCACGAGGCCCTCGTCGATGTTCGGGCCGAACGTGTTCCAGCTATTCCACCCCATCGGCGGCGTGGCGGCGAGCATGGCGTCTCCTTCTTGCGATGGCGGGGCTTGGTAAAGGGCAAGAGGGTAACGCCCCGCCTCAGGCGATGCAAAGGGAAGCGCCCGCGCTGCCGCACCGCCCTGCGCGCGCTCTGTGCCAGCCGCCCCGCCTTTGCGCGGCCTCCATAGCGCCGCGCTTCGGCGCGCCGGAGGCTTGCCCTCCGAGTTCTCGCTCGGCCTCGCTACGGACATGGTTCTGCAATAGCTCCCAAGGCGTGCTCGGCCGTTCGGTGAGGCCCGATCCGCACCGCTCGTCACGGGATAATCGACCGGCCCCGGCCGCTCACGCGAAGCGGATGTCGCGGGCGATCTCGACGACCATGTGGGCCTCCAGGGCGCCGGTGATGCGCCGGCCGTGCACGGTCAGGTTCTCGACGGTCACGTCGCGGATGACGCTGGTCTGCCGGTCGCGCCCCTCGTAGCCACGGACGATCGAGACGGGGAACGGCCCGTCCACCACGGCGACGTTCCGCACGGTCACGCCGTGGATGCTCCCCGGCTGATCCTCGCGGCTGTAGCGGGCCTTCAGCACCTTCAGGTCGATCAGCTTCTGCCGCGCGTCCTCGACGCGGATGTCCTCGTACAGGATGTCGTGCACCTCGGCGCGGTCGCCGTCGTGGATGGTCAGCACGCCGCCGCTCTGCCAGCCCTCGTGCTCGGCGTGGATCACGTCGAGGTCGCGGAAGGTCACGTCGCGGATCTCGTCGCAGCGGGTCTCGTAGCCGATCTCCAGCGCGTTGCCCCCGCGGGCGTTCCACAGCACGCAGCGCTGCACCAGCACGTCGCGGATGCTCCGCCCGCCGGCCGCGTGGCGGTGGTCGAAGGCCTTGACGGCCACGCAGTCGTCGTTGCAGCGCAGGAAGCAATCCTCGACCACCGCATCCCGGCAGCCGACCAGGTCCACCCCGTCCCCGCCGATCGGCACGGTGATGACCTTCACGTGGCGCACGGCGACCTCGTCGCAGCCGACGGGCATGATCGTCCAGCTCGGGCTGTTCAGGATCGTGATCCCTTCGACGGCGACGTCCCGGCAGGCGGTGAGGCGGACCATGCGGTGGCGCTCCTGCGCCTCGCGCCAGCCCGTGCCGTCCAGGATGCCGCGCCCGCAGATGCGCACGCCCTCGGCCTCTTGCGCGACCACCGCCCCGCGCACCACGGCGCCGCCCTCGATGTAGAGCGTCTCGCCGCCGGCCAGCTCGATGAGGCCCGGCTCGTGGACGCGCCCGGCCCCGAAAAACCGCACGGACGGGTCGTCCGGGTCGGGACGTTTCTCCTCCGGCGGCGCGGCGAAGAGCAAGAGCGGCCGGGTCAGGTCGCCGTCGAGCTCGACGCTCAGATATGCCGGCCCGTCCAGCGCCAGGCGGATGCTCCGGCCCTCCACCTGCGCCTCGATCCGCCTGCTGAGCGGGCGGACCACGGCCCGCTCGAAGCCGAAGGCCGCTTCGATCTCGCATTCGGCCGGACCGGCCAGCGAGAAGACGGCGAAGCTGCACACCTCGAAGCCGTGGACGAATACCTCCCGCCCGTCGACGCGGAGGCGGAAGTGTTCGGACGGGGTCGCCTCGGCCGGCCACGTGTAAGCGCAGAGCGATCTCATTCTCGTCGGGACTCCCGGGCGACTCATCCCCTGCGCGTCAGGCGCACGGCGAGGCCGGCCGGGGCGGTGAAGCGCACGATGCGGCCCTCCACCTCCAGCGCCGGCCCCGCCGCCTCGCCGCCGCGCCGCAGCGTGACGGCCTCGACCCGAGCCCCTTCCCACGCGGCGGGCAGCGTCCACTCCTTCGGCCCGCCCTCGGGGCTGTAGGCGTAGATCGCGTCCTCGCGCCAGGGCAGGAACCGGTCCTCGCCCCGCGCCACGGGTATGCCCTCGTAGACGGCCTCGACGGCCGTGGGCGAGCCGCCGAAGCCGCTGCGGACCCACGTCTCGTCCTCGTACTGCGCCTCGACGCCCTGGTTCCATGCCCCGATCCGGTAGCCGCTCATGGCCTTGCGGTGCAGCAGGTGGGCGTACATCCAGTGCTGGTAGAAGCTGCGTGTGACGTCCTCGAAGGTGTTGACGAGGTGCTCGTGGCAGACGTGGGCCATCCCGAGAGCCGCGCCCTCCTTGCCCTTGCGGTTGTAGGCGCTCACCCGCCCGTGGGACATGACGGTCTGGTAGGCGTTGCGCCAGTCCACCATGTGCCAGCCCCAGGTGTAGAGCGGATACCGCGTGGCGCAGATGCCCTCGGTGGTGATGTCCAGCCCGTGCTCGCGGTAGATCTCGAAGATGGGGATCAGCCCGCGCTGGACCTCGCACTCGGCGCCGATGTGCTCGCCGTCGGGGAGCCACGCCTCGCTGTAGGGCCGATGGGCGTCGGCGTGGATGCTCTGGCGGAGCGGAACGAGGTCGAGCAGCCGTTCGAGCCGGTCCCGTTCGTAGCCGCTCTCGACCGAGAGGGTGTGGTTGATGCTGTAGACGTCCTTGCCCCGGACGATCGGGTTGTGGAACCAGACGAAGCGGCGGCCGTCCTGGCGGCTGAGCAGGTCCTGGCGGAACTCGGGGAACTCCTCGTAGCTGTCGTCCAGGTTCACGTGGAGGCTCACGGTGCAGTTGAGCCGTTCGGCGTCCTTGATGAGCCGGCGCAGGCCGTCCAGCCCGCCCGCGCGTTCGTTGAATCGGCTGTGGCAGGGGTAGGCGGCGTCGTGGCCGCCCTCCTGCCAGCCGACCAGGTAGCAGATCTGCCGCATGCCGCCGCAGACCTCGTGGATCAGTTCGATCTCCTCCAGCGCGTCGGCGACGGTGCGCAGCGGCGCCTCGCGGCGCATGTCGTCCAGGTAGAGCTTGTAGAGGATCGTCTCGGGGTAGAGGTCGTAGTCGGTGAGGCCGGCCTGGTCGCCCTCCCAGTTGGCGGCGTCGCACCAGTCCACGCGGCCGTTGCCGTCGTAGTCGGCGAGCACGCCGATGCGCAGCTCGAAGGGGCGGGCCGGCTCGCCGCGCAGGCGGTAGGCGCACTCGCCCGCCCGGACCGAGAAGCGGCCGGTCCGCCCGGGCTTGAGCTGCCCCTCGGTGTCGAGCACGGTGACCAGCGGGTCCACGTAGACGTAGCAGGCGAAGGCGGCGCAGATGCCCTCGTTCCAGACGGCGGCGTGCTGGGTCTTCTGCGGCCCCAGGTCCTCGGGCACGCCGTCGGCCACCGGTCCCCAGTCCTCATAGCTCCCGTCCCAGGCGCCGGGGCACCAGTGCCAGTCCCAGTTCTTGCGCCGGGTCACGTGGCGCAGGTAGCTGTCGCCGGCCTCGGCCCGTCCGGTGACCAGGCGGTGATCGGGGAAGGCGAACCGCTCCAGGCGGAACTCGCCGGCCTCGTGGACGTCGACCAGCGAGATGCTCAGCACCTCGCCCTCCAGCGCGAAGCGGAAGTGCATGCGCAGGTCGAGCGCGGGGACGGCGAGCGTGTAGTCGGCCGCCGTCCCGCAGACGGTCAGCCCGGGGGTGAGCAGCTCCTGCTCGTGCCGCTCCCCGTTCAGCTCGACGGCGAAGCGGCGCGACTGGCGGCAGCCGCGCAGCGTGCCGCCCGTGTCGAGCCGGGCGAGGGAGACGATGCGGGGCCAGCGCTGGTCCAGCTCCACGCGGACGATGTCGTTCTCGATGACGGGCATCATTGCACCTGTGGGTCAAGGGGGGGGGTGGCGGCGCCTCGGGCCGCAGCTCAGGCCAGTTCGGCGATGAGCGCCTCCCTCAGGGCGACCATGGCGCGGACGTGCTCGGGGGTCGTGCCGCAGCAGCCGCCGACGATGCGGGCGCCGGCGCCGACCAGGGCCGGCACGCCGCCGGCCATCTGCTCCGGGGTGGCGGGGAAGACGGTGCGCCCCTCCACCAGTTGCGGCAGGCCGGCGTTCGGCTTGGCCCAGACGGGCAGGTCCGTCTCGGCGCGCATCAGGGCCACGATCTCGGCGGCGTCCTCGATGCCGCGCCCGCAGTTCGTGCCGACGGCGTCGGCGCCGGCCGCGGCCAGCTCGGCGGCGGCCGGCGCGGGCCGCACGCCCATCATGGTGGCGAACCCCTTCATGCCGCGCTCGAAGGTCATGGAGACGACGGCCGGCAGGGACGCGGCCTCGCGCACGCCCCGCAGGGCGGCCTTCGCCTCGGCCAGGTCGGTCATGGTCTCGATCACGATCGCGTCGGCGCCGCCGGCCGCGAGCGCCCCGGCCTGCTCGGCGAAGCAGGCGGCCATCTGTTCCTCGTTCACCGCGCCCAGGGGCGCCATGAACTCGCCGCTCGGCCCGACGGAGGCGAACACGAGCGCCCGCTCGCCGGCCGCCTCGCGGGAGAGCTCGGCCCCGCGCCGGTTCACCTCCTCGGCCCTCTCGTCGAGCCCCGCCCGGGCCAGCTTGATGCGGCTCGCGCCGAAGGTGTTGGTCAGGATGACGTCGGAGCCGGCCTCGACGTAAGCGGCGGCGACGGCGCGGACGTGGTCGGGCCGCTCCAGGTTCCAGCGCTCGGGCACTTCGCCCGCGGGCAGCCCGCGCTCGGCGAGCTGCGTCCCCCACGCCCCGTCGCAGAACAGGAGCTTGCGTTCGGCCAGCAGTTCGCGGATGTTCAGCACGGCGCCCTCGATCTCAGCTCGCGTATCTCTCGACCATCTCGCGGTAGCGCCCGCAGCTCATGCGGCCCTCGGGGCAGCCGCCGAGGCGGACGCACTTCGGCCCGCAGCCCTCGAAGACGGCGGGGCACTCCCGCTTCGCCAGCTCGAGCATCTTCTGCGCCACGCCGCGTATCTCCCACTGCGCCCGCCGGCAGAGCCGCTCCCCGAAGAAGTGGAGCAGTTCCCGCGCGTTCATCGTCACGAGAATCTTGCTCTCGCAGGCGTTGGGCAGCACGTAGCGGGCGTCCTCGTTGCTGGCCTCGCCGCGCCGGCCCAGCGCGTCGTTCAGCGCCCCGTAGCGCTCGGCGATCATCGCCATCGTCTCCTCGTAGTAGGCGACGGCGTCGACCTCGCGCCCGCCGTCCTTCACCGTCCTGCCCTCCAGCCGGGGCGGCACCACGTAGTCGAAGTCGTCCTCGGCCACGTAGCGCTGGCTGCGCTGGGAGTAGCTGGCGATGCGGTGGCGCACGAGCTGGTGCGTCATCGCCCGCGAGACGCCCTGGAGCAGGAAGGTGAAGCCGGCGTGCTCGATCGGGCTCATGTGCCCCAGGCGCACGAGCATGTGGACGAACTTCCGCGCTTCGGCCGGCTCATGCTCCAGCAGCCCCTCCACCTCCTGCGCGTAGCAGAGCCGCGCGGCCGCGGCGATGGCGCCGGTCGGGTCGGGCGTGAAGCGCACCAGGTCAACGCGGGGCTGCGCGCGGGGCATGGCGGAGTCCTTCGCGAATGGTCGGCTGCGTGCGGCCGGGCGGGCCGCACGCGCCAATGCTATCAGCCGCGCCGGCCATGTCAAGTTCGCCCCTCCCTTGATGGCCCGCCACGGCTCGGATAGGGTGAGCGCCACGCCGCCCCGTCGAGCCTATGCAGAGGGAGCATTGACGCCCCGCGAACGCGAATACCGGCGCTTCTTCTGGCCCCTCTCGCTGCTCGGCGTGGTGGTCCTCAGCGGGCGGCTGGCGCAGAACTACGTCCTGCTCGACTACCCCGAGGGGGTGGAGGAGCTGGCGCTCTACGCGCTCGCCTCGGCGGTGCTCGGCCCCTTCCGGGCGGGGCTGATCTTCGTGCCCCAGATGGCGAACGTGCTGGTGCGGGGGCCGCGCTCGCTGCGGGCCTGCGCGCGGTTCGTGGCCGGGCTCTGCATGGCGCTCGCCGCGCCGGTGGCGCTGCTGGGCTGCACGCCGATCCTGCTCCGTAGCGTCGCGGCCTTGCGGCGCCGTTGCGCCGGGGTAGAATGGAGGCTCCTCGCGCCGAAGGAGCCCGACGATGGACCTGACCGCCCGCTCGCTGCCCCTGCTGGCCGCCCTGACCGCCGCCGCGCTCGCAACGACCGGCTGCACGCTCTTCGCCGGCAAGACGTTCTACCGCTCAGATTCGGTGCTCGTGGCGAGCGCCGACTTCAAGGGCTGGCGCGCCGTGCGCATGAGCAACGGCGAGGCGGAGCTGATCGTCGTGCCGGGCATCGCCCGCGTCATGTTCTTCGGCCTCAAGGGCGGCGAGAACCTGCTCTGGGTCAACGAGGCGCTGACCCCCGAGGCGCTCGAGGCTGCCGGCGAGGAGGCCCCGGCCGGGGGGTGGCAGAACTACGGCGGCTACAAGCTCTGGCCCGCCCCCCAGGCCGACTGGAACTGGCCGCCGCCGCCGGAGCTGGACCGCGGCCCGTGCCGCGTCGAGGTCAGCGAGGACGGCGTGCTGCGCCTGATCGGCACGCCGAGCCCGCAGTTCGGCCTCCGCTTCGACCGCGAGATCAGCATCGCCCCGTCCGGCGGCCACGTGGCGATCCGCCAGATCGCCGTCAACGTCTCCGGTGAGAGCGCCCGCGCCTCGATCTGGGACGTGACGCAGGTCACCGACGAGTGCGTCGGCTTCGTCCCGCTCGGGGACGGGGCCGAGTTCCGCGCGCTCGACGCCCCCCTGCCCGACGAGCAGTGGCGCCAGCTCGGCGACCTGCTGCTGGTCAGCCCGGCCGGCCAGAGCGGGAAGGTCTTCATCTCGGGGCCGCCGGGGTGGCTCGGCTGCCGGGTGGGCAGGCTGCTCTACATCAAGGCATTCCCGCTCGCCGACGAGCCGCCGCCCGAGCCCGAGACGCCTCGCGAGGTCTTCACCGGCGACCAGGGCTACATCGAGCTGGAGATCGTCGGGCCGGCCGTCACGCTCGCGCCCGGCGAGAGCACCTCGCTGACGCAGACCTGGCACCTGCTGCCGGTCGGCGAGGAGGCCGAGACCGACGCCGGCCTGCGCACCGTGCTGCGGCAGGCGGCCGACCAGCTCGACCTGAAGTGGTAGGCGGCGGGGGTCAGTAGGCGCGGGCCCAGACGGCGCGTTCGGCGGCCGGCTGGCCGCAGACGACGCAGGCGCCGCCGCCCTCGGGCTGCTCGAACGGGATGCAGCGCGTCGTGGCCCTGGTCTCCTCCTTGACGCGCGCCTCGCACTCGGGCGAGCCGCACCACCAGGCCAGCGCGAAGCCCCGCCCGAGCGCCTCGCGCAGCCCGTCGTAGTCCGCCGGCTCGCAGGTCCGCTCCTCCCGGAAGGCGACGGCCCGCTCCAGCAGCGCCGCCTGGACGGCGTCGAGGGCGTCCCTGACCGCGGCGGCGAGGCCGGCCGTCGGCGCGGGCGACTTGCCCTCGCGGCCGGGCACGTCGCGGCGGGCGAGCACGACCTGGTCGGCCTTCAGGTCGCGCGGACCGATCTCGAGGCGCAGCGGCACGCCCCGCATCTCCCACTCGTTGAACTTGTAGCCGGGCGTCATCTCCTCCCGCTCGTCCACGTGGACGCGGAAGGCGCCGAGCGCCTCGCGCACGCGCTCGGCGGCGGCCAGCACGCCGGTCCGCTCCTCGTCGCTCTTCCAGATCGGCACGATCACGGCCTGGATCGGCGCCAGGCGCGGCGGCAGGATGAGGCCCTGGTCGTCTCCGTGGACCATCACCAGCGCCCCGACGAACCGCGTGCTCAGCCCCCAGCTCGTCATCCAGCAGTAGCGCAGTTCGCCGTCTGCGTCCTGGAAGGAGATGTCGAAGGCGCGGGCGAAGTTCTGCCCCAGGTCGTGCGAGGTGGCGGACTGAAGCGCCCGTCCGTCGCCCATCATGGCCTCGATGGCGTAGCTGGTGGCGGCGCCGGCGAACTTCTCGCTCTCGCTCTTGCGCCCCTTGATGACGGGGACGGCGCCCTCGCTCTCGGCGAAGTCGGCGTAGACGTCGAGCATCATCAGCGCCTCGGCCTGCGCCTCCTCGGCCGTGGCGTGGGCGGTGTGGCCCTCCTGCCAGAGGAACTCGGTCGTGCGCAGGAACAGGCGGGGGCGCAGCTCCCAGCGCACCACGTTCGCCCACTGGTTGATCAGCACCGGCAGGTCGCGGTAGCTCTGCACCCATTTGGCGTACATGTGCCCGATGATCGTCTCGGAGGTCGGCCGCACCACGAGCGGCTCTTCCAGCTCCTTGCCGCCGCCGACGGTCACGACGGCCAGCTCGGGCGAGAAGCCCTCGACGTGCTCGGCCTCCTTTTCCAGAAAGCCGGCGGGGATCAACAGCGGGAAGTAGGCGTTCTGGTGGCCCGTCTCCTTGAAGCGGCGGTCGAGGCCGGCCTTGATGTTCTCCCAGAGGGCGAACCCGTAGGGGCGGATCACCATGCAGCCGCGCACGGGGGCGTAGTCGGCCAGCTCGGCCTGCTGGACGATTTCGTTATACCAGCGGGCGAAGTCCTCGCCCCGCGGCGTCAGTCGCTCAGGCACTTGGCGCTCCTGAAGTATGAAGGGAGAAGGATGAAGGATGAAGGCGGCTGAGTGGACCTGCCCTTCGCCTTCAGTATGATGGCGGTCACAATCGCGGTCAACTCTTCCGTCTCGGCGATGAGCGGTTCCAGGCGTGCAGGCGCCACGATCTCGGCCCTCCCAAGCAGTCTGAGCCAATACAGGCTCTCACGCGCTTCCTTCTGGGCGATGCTGTACTTGTGGATGAAGTCGGCGCGGCTCTCACCCGATCGGGCTTCGGCGATGTTGGCGCCTATGGCAGTGGCCGACCTGAGGTACTGGTTGGCAATGATCCATCCCGCGCGGTCCTCCATGCCCTGCAGCGCCTGATGAAGCCGCACGGCCCTCAGCGCATATTCCAGCGTCCTGTCGCCGATGTCACGACGGGCATCCCTTCGGCGTCCGGAGGCCGTTCTTCAGCCTTCATCCTTCATTCGATGCCGCGGTCCGCCTTGATCCGGCGCAGCAGCTCCAGGCCGGCGCGGATGTCGCGCATCTGGCGCTCGCCGCTCACCTCCCGCTCGATCGTCAGCGGGCCGACGTAGCCGAGCTCGTCGAGGATGGCGATGAAGCGCGCAATGTCCACCTCGCCCTCGCCGAGCGGCACCTCCTCCCCCCAGGCCTCGCCGGGCCGCTCGCTCCAGACGGCGTCCTTGCAGTGCACGCTCTTCAGGTGGTCGCCGACCTCGCGCAGGGCGGGCAGCGGCTCGCCGCTGCCGTAGAGGATCATGTTGGCCGGGTCGAAGTTGACGCACAGGTTCGCCCGCCCGACCGTCTCCAGCAGGTGCAGCAGCGTCTCGCCCGTCTCCTGGCCGGTCTCCAGGTTCATCGTCAGGCCGAGCCCGGCGCAGTGGTCCGCCACCGCCCGGATGGTGTGCACGATCTCGGCGAAGGTGGCCGAGTCCCAGTCCTCGGGGACGAAGCCCACGTGGATGCCGATGCCCGGCGCGCCGACCCACGAGGCGAACTCGGCGATCTGCCTGGCCATCTCCGTCCGCTCGGCGCGGGTCGCCTCGGGCACGAGGCCGACCGTCTTGCGCACGATCTCGATGCTCTCGTAGCTCTCGCCGGGGAATCCGCAGAAGACCAGGCTCACCTCGATGCCGGCCTCGGCGAAGCGCTCGGCGATCTCGCGGGCGTGCTCCTCGGTGCGCTGCTCGGGGCCGGGCGCGTGGAACTGGACGGTAGGGACGCCGAGTTCGACCACGCGCTCGAGGCCCGCGCCGAGCCCGGCGCCGGCCGAGGTGAAAACGCCGAGGGGCATCCTGCCGTCGGCCATCGTCGCTGCCCTCCCGTGCGTCGGCGGGTGTTGGGGGAGCGGCCAATCTAAGCGGCCCCGCCGGGCCTGTCAAGCCGCCCGGGCGCGGGATTGCAGATTGAAGATTGCAGATTGCAGATTGGACGGCAACGGCACGGCCCGCCGACGCACCAGTTGCCCTGAGCCGACAACCGTAAAGCGTCAACCGACAAGCCGCCGTCCCCGCCTTCCCCCGGCGAGCCGGCATTGTGGGCGGGCGCGGGCAGAGGCTATAATCCCGCGCGGGGAACGGGCGACGCCGCCGGACCAGTCCATCGGGCAGGGACATGAGCCGACTCCAGCGCATCCTGCGCAAGGTATTCCCCCCGCGCGCCGAGACCTCGGCCATGGGCGTCACCGTGCTGCTGGCCGGGGCGGTCGGGGTGGGGGCGGCGTTGCTGGCGCTGGCGACCGAGCGGGGGATCGTGCTGCTGAGCCGGCAGGTCTTCGGCCAGCTCTACGCGGCCGGGGCGGCGCTTCCGGCGCGCTGGCGGTTCGCCTCGTTCCTGTTGCGTCCGGCGGCGCTGGCGGCGGCCCTGGTTGTGGTGGCCTACGTGATCCGGCGCTGGGCGCCGGAGGCGCGGGGGATGGGCATCGGCCAGGTGATGAGCGCCGTGGGGCGGCGCGGCGGCTACCTGCGCGGGCGCCTGATCGGCGTGAAGCCGCTGGTCACGATCCTGAGCATCGGGGCGGGGGCGCCGCTGGGGCTGGAGGGGCCGGTGGTGCAGAGCGGGGCGGCGCTGGGCAGCGCGGCGGGCCGGCGTTTCAAGATGGGCACCTCGAACGTGCGCATCCTGGCGGCGGCGGGGGCGGCGGCCGGCCTGGCGGCCAAGTACGGCGCGCCGATCGGCGGGGCCGTCTTCAGCGCGGAGCTGGTCCTGGGCAGCACCAGCCCCGGCGCGCTGCTGCCGCTGATGATGGCCTCGTTCCTGGCGGTGGCGACGCGCAACGCCGTGCTGCGGGGCGCGCCGGAATACGTGATCGCCGTCGAGGTGGCGCCGGGCCTTCTGGACTACGCCCTGCTGGCGCTGCTGGGTGTGGCCTGCGGGATCGCGGCCACCTACTTCATCAAGCTGATCTTCGCCACCGAGGACGCGATGGAGCGGGTGCTGGAGCCCTGGTGGGCGAAGGCGCTCTTCGGCGGGCTGGTGATCGGCATCGCGGGCTCGATGGCCCCGGAGCTGCTCGGCACGGGCAAGCCGGTCATCCAGCAGTTGCTCCGCTCGCCGACCTTCCCGGTCCGGCTGCTGGTCATCTTCGTGCTGGCCAGGCCGCTGCTTTCGTCGGTGGCGCTCGCCGCGCGGGCCAGCGGTGGCGTCTTCGCGCCGTCGCTCTTCGCGGGGGCGGCGCTGGGGGCGCTGTGTGCGCGGTTGGCGGCGGACGTTCTCGGCCTGCAGATGGCCTCCTCGAGCTGCTACGTGATGGCCGGCATGGCGGGGGTGATGGGCGCGGTGATGCGGGCGCCGCTCCAGGCGATCCTGGTCACCTTCGAGCTGACGCACAACTACGCCATGGTCCCGTCGCTGATGCTCACCTGCGTGATCAGCATGAAGGTCAGCGAGCTGTTCGAGGCCGAGTCGGCCTTCACCAGGCGCCTGGTCCGGGCGGGCGAGAGGATCAGGCAGGGCATGGACCTCTCGCTGCTGGAGGGGCTGACGGTCAGCGACGTCATGTCGCCCGACCACGTGGCGCTGCCCGCCTCGGCCACCATCGATCGGATCGACGAGGCGGTGCGGCGCTCCGATAACCGCACCTTCCCCGTGGTCGACGCGGAGGGGCGGCTCGTAGGGCTGGTCATGCTCGGCAGCCTGATGGCGGCCGGCGTCCGCGCCGAGACCACGGGGCGCGTGGCGCGGGTGGAGGAGCTGCTGGAGCCGGCCCTGGTCCACCTCGCGCCCGAGGACACGCTGGCCGACGCCTGGCAGGTGATGGGCAACTACGACTACGACTGCCTGCCCGTCTGCCGCGCCGGCGCCGAAGGCCCCGCCCTGATCGGCGTCTGCGAGAAGGAGGCCATCTCGGAGATGCACGACCGCCAGTCCTTCATCAGCCTGAGGAGGGGCGCGTGAGCCCGCACCTCCTCGCCGCCGCCATCCTGGCCCTCCAGGCCGCGCTGCCGGCCGGCGCCTCGCTGGAGCTGCTGCCGCCGCCCACCCGCGTGGCCCGCCAGGTCGTCCTCTTCGCGCCGGGCTACCGGGAGCTGGCCCGCATCGACAGCCCGGGAGACCACTCCGTGCCCGTGCCCATGCCGCACGGCGGGACTCAGCCGCTCACCGTCCGTGTCGAGGCGCTCGGCGACTCGGTCCAGGCCGACCCGTACCGCGAGGTGGACCCCGCCGAGCTGGCCGGCGGGGGCGAGGACGACGTCGGGCGGGCCGTCCGCTTCACGTGCGAGCTGGGCCAGGTGCAGGAGGCCGGCCCCGGCCGGGCCATGTTCGTGGTGCTGCCCGCGGGGCGCAAGCAGCCCGTGGCGGCGGCGTTCGACGCGCCCGGCGGCGTGACGTGCTGCGTGCCGGCCGGGGCCGACCGGCTGCTCCGGGTGCTGCGTCTGGTCGAGCCGGCTGGGGATCTCACCGTGCGCGGCCGGGTGGTCCGCTCGGGAAGCTCCAGCGCGGTGGTGCTGGTGGAAGGGATCGAGCATGCCCGAGGCGCCGCGCTGCGCGACGAGCCGCCCTGGGTCGTCACGCTGCACTGGCGGGAGCGGAAGGCGGCGCCGATCGCGCGCGCGGGCGAGCGTCCCGTGCGCCTGCCGGTGGCCGGGGCGGCAGAGGCGGCCGGCAAGCCGCAGCATACGACCGTGCTGGTGCGGCTGCGTGAGTTCCCCGTGGCGGACCTGATGGTCGAGGGGCGGCACGTGGCGGGCGAGCTGGCGGCGACGCCCGAGCGGCGCGGCTGGGGCCTCCAGGGCCGCGCCGGGCTCGGGCCTGAAGAGGGCATGCTCTTTTTCTTCGAGCGGCCTCTCCGCCCGCAGTTCGCCATGAAGGCCGTCAGCTTCCCGCTCGCGCTCGCTTTCATCCGGGCCGACGGCACCATCGCCGAGATCCACCGGATGGACCCGGGGGACCGGCGGGGCGTCGAGTCGTCCGTGCCGGTCAACTACGTGCTGGAGATGGAGCGGGGCTGGTTCGAGCGGCACGGTGTGGAGCCGGGCGACCGGGTCGCGTTGCCCTGAGTCGGGGGAAGCTATTCGCCGGCGAACTCGACGCCGCTTTCGTCGGCGAGCTGGTCGCGCACGTCGAGCAGGATGCGCTCCAGGTCGTGGCGGGGCTCGAAGCCGATGGCGCGGCGCAGCTTACCCACGTCGGGCACGCGGTAGCGGATGTCCTCGAAGCCCGTGGTGTATGCCTCGCAGTAGGGGATGTGGACGATCTCGGCGTCGGGGTCGACCAGTTCCCTGACCTTCCGGGCGAGTGCGTTGATGGTGGTGGGTCGGTCGCTGCCGATGTTGAAGATCCCGCCGACGGCCTCCTCGGCGCGCATCAGGGCGCAGACGGCCGCGATGACGTCGGCCACGTGGGTGAAGCAGCGCACCTGCTCGCCGTCGCCGTAGACGGTGATCGGCCCGCCGTCGAGGGCCTGCTGCACGAAGCGGGGCACCACCATGCCGTAGTGGCCGACCTGGCGCGGGCCGACGGTGTTGAACAGCCGGCCGATGACCACCGGCAGCCCCCGCGCGCGGTGGTAGGCGAGGGCGAGGAACTCGTCGATCGCCTTCGAGCAGCCGTAGCTCCAGCGCTGCTTGGTGGTGGGGCCGAAGACCAGGTCGTCCTCCTCGTTGAACGCCTCGTTCTGCCCCTTGCCGTAGACCTCGCTGGTGGAGGCCAGGAAGACCTTCTTGCCCTTGCCCGCGCAACGCTCCAGGAGCATCTCGGTGGCGTGGATGTTCGTCTCGATGGTCCAGACCGGGTCCTGGACGATGAGTTTGACGCCGACGGCGGCGGCGAGGTGGTAGACCTCGTCGGCCCGGTCGACCACTTCGGTCAGGAGCTGCGGGTTGTTCATGTCCTCCAGGCGCAAGTCCAGGCGCGGATCGTCGCGCACGGCGTCCAGGTTCTTCACCGCGCCGGTGGTCAGGTTGTCGACCACGATCACGCGGCACTCCTCGGCGAGCAGCCGCTCCACCAGGTGGGAGCCGATGAAGCCGGCCCCGCCGGTCACCAGTGCTGTCCTCATTCGGCGTCCCCTTCCGTTTCTTCGTCGGGTTCAGGGCCCTCGGCTTCGGGCTCGGGCGGGGCGGGCATCTGCTCGATGATGCGCACGCCGTAGACGGGCAGGGCGACCCGCTCGCCGAGGGTCTGGCCGCTGAGCATGTCCACGTGGCGGCCGGGGGGCAGCTCGACGTGGGCCACCTCCTCGTTGTGGTTCAGCAGGAACAGGAACGTGCGGTCGGCCTGCCGGCGCCGCCGCACCTCGACGCCCTCGGGGCTCTCCAGCACGGGCTGGATGCCCGCGTCGGCGCAGACGGTGCGGTAGAAGTGCGCCAGGAAGTCCGGCTCGGCGTCGGTGCCGATGTAGTAGGCAAGGCCCTCGCCGAGAGCATTCTCCGTGACGGCCGGCCAGCCGGCGTAGAAGTCCTCCCGGTAGGTGGCCAGCACCGTGGCCGACTCGGCGTGCATCAGGTCGCAGAGCCGCCGGCAGCCGTATTCGCCCCGGCACGGGCCGAAGGACTGCTTCATGGTGATGCGGTTCTCCTGCTCCTCGAAGAGCGCGTCGGTCTCCTCGACCCAGACGCCGAGCGCCTCGCGCAAGGGGCCGGGGTAGCCGCCCGGGTAGGCCAGGTCCGTCGCGTCCACCCAGCCGGTCAGGAAGGTGGCGACGAAGCGCCCGCCGCCGCGCACGAACTCGGTGATCCGCCCGGCCCACTCCTCGCGCACCATGTAGAGCATCGGCGCGATGACCACGCCGTAGTCGGCGGGGTCGGCGTCGGTGCCGACAACGGCGACCGGCACGTTGCGCTGCCACAGGGCGCGATAGTGCTTGAAGACGGTCTCGACGTACTTCTTCTCGCGCACGGGGCCGGACTGGTTGTCCAGCGTCCACCAGTTCTCCCAGTCGAAGACGAGGGCGACCCGGGCCTCAGGCGCCGCGCCGAGGACGTGGTCCTCCAGGGCGGCCAGCTCGGCGCCGAGCGCGGACACCTCGCGGAAGACGCGCGTCTGCTGGTGGCCGGCGTGCTCGACGATGGCGCCGTGGAGCTTCTCGCAGCCGCCCCGGCCCCGCCGCCACTGGAAGTACATGACCGAGTCAGCCCCGTGGGCCACGGCCTGGTAGCTCCAGAGCCGCATCTGCCCCGGCCGCTTCAGCGCGTTGACGGCCTGCCAGTTCTGCGTGCTCGGGGTCTGCTCCATCAGCAGGAACGGCCGCCCGCCCTTCAGCCCGCACATCACGTCGTGCTGGAAGGCGGTGTGCGCCACGTCGCCGCGCACGCTCGGGTAGCAGTCCCACGAGACCACGTCCACGTGCGGCGCCCACCGGCGGTAGTCGGTCGTGTAGCAGGTGCCCATCATGTTCGTGGTGACCGGCACGCCGGGCGTGATCTCGCGCAGGACTTCCGCCTCGTTCAGGTAGCAGCCGAGCAGCGACTCGTCGGCGAACCGGGCGTAGTCCACCTTGAGGGCCGGGATGCCCTGCTCCCCGTGCTCGCAGGGCGGCTCGACCTGGGTCCAGTCGGTGTAGGTGTGGCTCCAGAACGCCGTCCACCAGCGGTGGTTCAGCTCGTCCAGCGTGCCGTACTTCTCTTGCAGCCATCGGCGGAAGGCGTGGGCGCATTGCTCGCAGTAGCAGCGGCCGGAGTATTCGTTGCTCACGTGCCAGAGGACCAGGGCGGGGTGCTCCCCGTAGCGTTCGGCCAGGCGGCGGTCGACCTCGGCGCAGGCGTCGCGGTAGACGGCCGAGTTGGGGCAGAAGTTCACCCGGTTGCCGTGGCGGCGTCGGCGCCCGTCAGCGCCGGTGCGCAGCACCCCCGGATGGGCGTGGGAGAGCCAGGCCGGCTGGGCGGCCGTGGGGGTGGCGAGCACGGCGTAGAGTCCGTCCTCGGCGAGCAGGTCCATGACCCGGTCCAGCCAGCCGAACTCGAAGCGGTCGGCGGCCGGCTGGAGGGCGACCCAACTGAACACGCCGACAGTGGCCACGTTCACGCCGGCCAGCTTCATCAGGCGCACGTCCTGTTCCCAGACCTGCGGCGTCCACTGCTCGGGGTTGTAATCGCCGCCGTGGAAGAAGCGGGGCAGCTTCGGGTTCACCAGCGGATACCTGCGTTCCATGTCCACCTCCAGATGGCAGTGCGACGCGGCGCGCAGGGGGAGTATACCGCAAACGCGCGTCAGGCATAAAGCACCGGCCGCCGCATCCACCCGAGGCCCGTCCCCGCCGCGCGGCCCGCTTGCAGGGCGGCGGGGGCTCTGCTATAGTGCGGATTCCCGCTCCTGGACGGGCATCCTGCGGGGCGCATCCCTGAGGAGCTATTGCAGAACCATGTCCGTAGCGAGGCCGAGCGAGAACTCGGAGGGCAAGGAGGCTGGCACAGAACGCCCGCAGGCGTGGCCAGAGGCCGCGTTGAGGACGTTCTGGGTCAACGACGCGGCCATCCGGCTTCGCAGCCGGCCGCAGTAGGTCAGGGTTCTGCAATAGCTCCTAATACCGCAAGAGACCACGGCGGCCATGACCGAGGCGACCCGGCAGGGCGAAGAGCTCGCCTACGCCCTCATCACGCCCTACAGCCTGCACAAGAGCCGCACCGGCGGCATCCTGGCCCGCCTGCTCTGGGGCAACGTGAAGCTGGTGGCGGCCCGCATGTACGCCCCCCGCGCCGGCAGCGGCTTCATCGAGGACTACTGCAACGCCATCTACGACCCCGATGAGCGCTGCATCGAGCTGCGCTACCAGAAGCTGCTGATCGAGTACATCGTGCGCAACTTCGGCAAGCCGAACGTGCGCGGCATCTCCAACCGGCTCGCGCTGCTGATCTTCCGCGGGCCCGACGCCGTACGCGAGATCGCCGAGGCCGTCGGCCACATCAGCCGCGGCGTGCAGGGCGACACCGTGCGCGGCACCTTCGGCAGCTTCTTCCAGGAAGGCGACGAGCCGCAGGACAGCCTGGCCTACCGCGAGCGCAAACGGCTGCTGGACAAGTACGAGGCGCTGAGCGGCGTCGAGATCGAGTCGCCCCGCAACGAGTTCTTCGAGCCCGCCGTGCTGACCGGCGCCAGCCCGGAGCTGACCCAGAGCCACCTGCGCATCTTCCGCCGCCACGCCTACAGCGACGGCGGCCTGGTGATGGACGCTCTGGACGCGCTCGATCCCGAGACGGTCGAGACCTCGACGGTGGTGCTGAAGCCCGAGAGCTTCCGCAGCCGCAACCCCCTGCCGGGCAACATGATAGACTTCTTCTCGCGCGCGGGCATGTACATCACCGCCATGAAGATGATCGAGCTGAGCGTGGAGGAGGCCCGCGAGTTCTACGCGCTGAAGATCCCCCAGTTCCGCCGCCAGCTCAAGGACATGGTCGCCCGGCGCGCGCGACGCATCCTGGACGAGGCGAAGGCCCTGGCCAGGGAGGCCGAGAACCTGGGGGCCGACCCCGAGCGGGCGGCCCAACCCGCCGAGATACTGGCCGGCGTGCGCCGCATGGAGGACCTGCTCGGCCGCGACGCCCGCCCCGGCGAGGCCAAGCCCCGGGTCGTCGAGCGCATCTTCAACGAGCTGGCCCAGCGGCTCGAAGACCTCGACCCGCCCGACTCGCTCTACGACGAGCTCGCCGAGGACCTGAAAGACGCGAACGCCCGGGCCGAGTTCGACGAGCTGATCCGCTACATGACCGGCCGCAACCCCGCCACCGGCGCTGCCGAGAATCCCGGCGAGGAGACCCGATGCATGGCCCTGCTCTACAGCGGGCCCGGCGCGCTCTCGGTCATCCGCAAGCGGCTCAAAGAACTGCGGGAGGTATACGGACAGGACATCCTGAAGAACCGCGCCCACGCCAGCGACCCCGAGGAAGAGCCGGCCAGGGAGATGTCCGTGCTCGGCATGCCCACCACGCACGAAAGCGAGAGCCGGCCCTGCGACGTGGTGCGGGTGATCGACCAGTCCTGCGGTCCGCCCGAGCCGGAGGACGAGCCACTGTGAAGGTCTTCCGCCTCGAAGTCGGGCCGCTCGCGTCGAACGCGTACCTGGCCTGCGACGGAACGGCCGGCGCGGTGGTGGACCCCGGGGCCGAGGGCGCACGCATCGTCGAGCGCTGCCGCAAAGAGGGCATCGAGCCGAGCTTCATCGTCAACACGCACGGCCACGTCGACCACGTCGGGGCCGACGCGGCGCTGAAGGAGGCGTTCCCCGACGCAGAGCTCTGCATCGGCGCGGGCGACGCGGCCATGCTCGGCGACGCGGCGCGCAACCTGTCCGCGTTCGTCGGCGCCGCCCTCCAGGCGCCGGCGCCGGACCGGCTGCTCAGCGAGGGCGATGAGCTGACGTTCGGGGACGTGACGCTGAAGGTGATCGAGACGCCGGGCCACACGCCGGGCGGCATCTGCCTGCTGGCGGAGGCGGCCGACCCGCCGCAGCTTTTCTGCGGCGACCTGATCTTCCGCCAGGGCGTGGGCCGCACCGACTTCCCCGGCGGCAGTTGGGAGCAGCTCATGGCCTCGATCCGCCAGAAGGTGCTGACGCTGCCCGACCGCACCGCCCTGTGGCCCGGCCACGGGCCGCCGACCACGGTGGGAGCCGAACGGTCGGAGAACCCGTTCCTCTCGTGAGCCGCCGCATCGGCCGGACCGGCGAGGAGGAAACCGAGATGGCGAAGATCCAGACGGCGCTGGTCAGCGTGTCCGACAAGAGCGGCATCGCCGAGTTCGCCGGCAGGCTGGCGGCGCTCGGCATCCGCATCCTCTCCACCGGCGGCACCGGGCGACTGCTGCGCGAACACGGGCTCGACGTCGAGGACGTCTCCGAATACACCGGCTTCCCCGAGATGCTCGACGGCCGCATCAAGACCCAGCACCCCAAGATCCACGCCGGCGTGCTGGCCAAGCGCGAGCGCGACACCCACCTGTTCCAGCTCGCCGAGCAGGGCATCCAGACCATCGACATGGTCGTCGTCAACCTCTACCCGTTCGTGGACATCATCGCCGAGCCGGGCGTCGAGCCCGCCCAGGCCATCGACCACATCGACATCGGCGGGCCGAGCCTGATCCGCGCCGCCGCCAAGAACCACACCCACGTCGCCGTGGTCACCAACCCCCAGATGTACGAGACCATCGCCGAGGAGCTGGAGGCCGGCGGCGGCGCGCTCTCCCAGCAGACCCACTTCGACCTGGCCGTCGAGGCGTTCCGCCACACCGCCCACTACGACACGGTCATCGCCGAGTACCTGGCCGGCATCTACGGCGCCCGTGAGACGGTCACGCCGGAGCGCCTCACCCTCGAGTTCGTCAAGAAGGCCAACCTGCGCTACGGCGAGAACCCCCACCAGCAGGGGGCCTTCTACGTCGAAGAGCACCTGGAGGAGCCCTGCGTGGCCAACGCCGAACGGGTGGCCGGCCCCGAGCTGTCCTTCAACAACGTGGCCGACCTCGACGCCGGGATCGAGCTGATCAAGGAGTTCGACCGCCCCGCCGCCGTCGTCATCAAGCACGCCAACCCCTGCGGCGCGGCCACCGCCGAGGGGATCCGCGCCGCCTACCAGAAGGCATACCTGGGCGACCCGTGGAGCGCCTACGGCGGCATCGTGGTGCTGAACCGCCCGCTCGACGTGCAGACGGCGCGCGCCCTGGCCGAGCTGCGCGGCGAAGAAGACGGCGCCCGCATCCCCTACTTCGTCGAGGTGCTCGCGGCGCCCGGCTTCGAGCCCGAGGCGCTCGAACTGCTCCGCCGGAAAGTGCGCTGGGCCGACCGGATCCGCATGCTCCGCTGGGGGCCCTTCGAGCGCGAGGACGTCGATCAGACCGCCCAGGACCTGCGCCGCGTCACCGGCGGCCTGCTGGTGCAGGACAGGGACCTCGCCGGCTTCGAGCCCGACGCCCTGACCGTGGCGGGCGAGCGAGAGCCGACCGACGAGCAGATGGCCGACCTGCGGTTCGCCTGGCTCTGCTGCAAGCACGCGCGCTCCAACGCCGCCGTCGTCGCCGCCAGCGGGGCCCTGGTCGGGCTGGGGGCGGGGCAGGTCAGCCGCGTGGGGGCGGTGGACGTTGCGGTCAACAAGGCCGGCGAGCGCGCCGAGGGCGCCGTGCTCGCCAGCGACGGCTTCTTCCCCTTCGCCGACTGCGTGGAGCGCGCCGCCGAGGCGGGCGTGAAGGCCCTGATCCAGCCCGGCGGCTCGAAGAAGGACGGGGAGGTCATCGCCGCCGCCGACCGCCTCGGCATGGCCATGGTGCTGAGCGGCACGCGCCACTTCCGCCACTGAACGCCGGCGGGCCAATGGCTCCCATGCGGCGAACCGATCCAGAGCCCCGCGCGCTGCACGTCAACGAGCAGCGCGGCTGGCGCGGCGGCGAGCAGCAGATGCTCTACCTGGCCCGCGGGCTGCGCCGCCGCTCACTGCCCACGGCGGCCGTGGTCCAGCCCGACGGCATGGCGGCCGAGCGCCTGCGCCGGGCCGACCTCGACGTGCACGAGCTGCCCATGCGAGGCGAGGCAGACCTGGGGGCTGCCTTCCGCATCGCCCGGCTCGCCCGCGCCCACGGCTCCAACCTGCTCCACGCCCACACCGCCCACGCCCACACGCTCGCCCTGCTCGCCGCGCGGCTCTGGCGCGCCCCCTGCCGCGTGGTGGCGCACCGGCGCATCGAGTTCCCCGTCGGCCGGGGCCTGCTCGGGCTGGGCCGGCTGAAGTACCTCCACGGCACCGACGCCTACCTGGCGATCAGCAACCGGGTCAAGGAGACGCTCGTCGAGGCGGCCATCCCCGAGTGGCGCGTCTTCGTCGTGCGCAGCGCCACCGACGTGGAGCGCTTCGCCACCGCCGAGCCGAACCCGAATCTGCGCGCCGAACTCGGCATCCCCGAAGAGGCGTTCCTGGTCGGCAACATCGGCGCGCTGGTCGGCCACAAGGACCATCGCACGCTGCTGGAGGCCTGCCGCGTGGTGCGCGACCGGATACCCGAGACATGGGTCGCCGTCATCGGCGAAGGGCCCCTCCGCCCGAGCATCCAGCAGAAGGCCGAGAGCCTGCACATGGCCGACCGGCTGGTGATGCCCGGCTTCCGCTGCGACGTGCCGCAACTGATACGCGCTTTCGACGTCTTCGCGCTCAGCAGCTCCGAAGAGGGCCTGTGCAGCACGCTGCTGGAGGTGGCCGCCGGCGGCTGCCCCATCGTGGCCACCGACGCCGGCGGCGTGCGCGAGGCCGTCCTGCCCGACCACACCGGGCTGATCGTGCCCACGCGGAGCCCCCGCGCCCTGGCCGAGGGCATCGTGCACCTGGCCGAGAACCCGGCGCGAGCCCGCCACTTCGTCCAGCAGGGGCGGGAGCGCGTGCGCCGGCACTTCAGCGCCGACGCGATGGCCGAGCGGACGCTGGAGGTCTACCGGCGCGTCCTGCGCGGCGAGGTCGGCCCCGACCGCCCCATCGGCTACCTCCGAAAATAGGGACAGTTCCCATGTACAGCCACAAAAGCGACGATACTCAGAGCTAAGTCCGCGGCCGCACGTGCCTTGCATGGATGGCAAATCGTGTGGCAAATGGGAACTGTCCCCATTTTAGCGGCGGCGGACCATGGCCGCCGTCTCGCCGCCGTCCTCGCGCAGCAGCGGGGATATCTCGTCCAGGAAACGCCGCGCGTCGCGATGGTAGCCGGCCGTCGGGCGCAGCCCCTCCACTCGCCGCTGCCAGTAGGCGTTGAAGGCCGCCATGTAGAGCTCCCGCACGTACTTGGCCGTCATCGAAGCCAGCGCCGCGGGCAGCGCCAGGGCGTCGCCCTCCTCCTGGAAGATCACCGTCAGCGAGCGGTCCGTGCGCGCTGGATCCCGAATGAGGTAGACCGAACGTTGCGGCTCTTCGCCGAGCACATCGCAGGTGCCGCCGGGGAAGACGTCAAGAAGGAGCCGCCGGTAGCGCAGCCGCCCGCCGTGCTTGTCCACCAGCACGCGCGAGTGGCCCGGCCCCGCCTGCCCCCAGAGCTCCAGGAGTACGAGGCCGCACTTCTGAAACAGCAGCAGCGACTTGTTGCGCGTGCGCTCGACGATGCGGTTGAACTCGGCGGGCAGGACGACGGCGGCGCGCGCCGTGACGAACCGGACCCCCCGCGCGTCCATCGCGCCCTTGAGGGCGGCGGCCTTGCTGCGCAGCGCCGAGAGGTTGCTCGCCAGGGGCAGCTCCAGGCGGGGCAGGTCGGCGAACCACGGCGCCGGGACGGCCTCGCTGTCGCGGTTCCCCCCGAGCAGGCGACAGAGGCCGTCGGCATGGCCCGGCACGGGATCGCCCCCGCAATGCAGGAAGGCGAGCACACCCTCCTCCAGCAGCTTCAGCCCCCGCGCGGGCGAGTAGACCTGCTTCGAATCGTTGACCACAAGGCGCCCGTCGCGCCCCCTCAGGTGGCGGGCGACGGCGTCGCGCAGCTCCTCCCACAAGTCGCCCTCGGCCGGCGAGCCGGCCGTCTCGAAGGCGGTGCCGGCGACCACGAGCGGCCCCAGCGGCGGCCCGTAGCCCGCCTCGTCGATGCCCGCCCACAGGGCCATGGTGCCCTCCGTCCCGGTCGACACGTTGCGCCTCGGCGTCGGCCCCTCGCCGGCACGCCGGCGCGTATGGTAGGCGATGGCGCCCACGCTGTCCAGCCCGCCGGGAAACGGCCAACCACGACGCCACCACGAGCACTACGAACGGCGAGAGGTAAGGATGAAGGCAGAAGGATGAGGAATGAAGTAACGGCCCGCTCTCGTCATCGGCCGTTGACTTTGCCGTCCCAATCTTCAATCCTCAATCCGCAATCTTCACTGCCGAGAGTGCCATGGCGAAGTACGTCTACGGGCCGGTGCCGTCGCGGCGGCTGGGGCGCTCGCTCGGGGTCGACCTGGTGCCGGCGAAGACCTGCGACCTGAACTGCGTCTACTGCCAGCTCGGGCCGACGGCCGAGACCACCGTCGAGCGGGCCGAGTATGCGCCCGTCCACGACGTGGTGGACGAGGTCCTCGGTCGGCTCGCCGAAGGACCCCGCCCCGACTACGTGACCCTCGGGGGCTCGGGCGAGCCGACCCTGCACTGCGGCTTCGGCGACGTGGCGGCCGGCCTCCGCGCCGCGGCCGACGTGCCCATCGCCCTGCTGACCAACGGCACGCTGTTCGGCCTGCCGGAGGTGAGGGCCGCCTGCGCGCCGATCGACCTGGTGCTGCCCTCGCTCGACGCCGGCGACGAAGAGACCTTCCGCCGCGTGAACCGCCCCCATCCGTCGCTCACGCTGGCGAAGCTGGTCGAGGGGCTGGCGGCGTTGCGGCGCGAGTTCGAGGGGCAGATCTGGCTGGAGGTCTTCATCGTGGAGGGGCTCAACTCGTCCGACGAGCAGGTCCGCGCGATCCGCGCCCGCATCGAGCAGGTCGCGCCCGACCGCGTGCAGATCAACACGGCCGTCCGCCCCCCGGCCGAGGAGGGCGTGGGGGCCTCGCCGGCCGAGCGGCTGGAGGAGATACGGGAGATTCTCGGGCCCGGGGCGGAGATCATCGCCCCGACGCCCGAGCTGGCAGACGTGCCCGGCGCGCGGGCGCGCCGGCAGGAGGTACTGGCTCTGCTCAGGCGCCGGCCGTGCACGCTGGAGGACGTGGCGGCGGGCCTGGGGATCCACCGCCACGAGGCGTCGAAGCACCTGCGGGCGCTGCTCGACGAAGGCTCGCTCCGCCGCCGCCAGCGGCTGTATGAGACCTACTACGAGGCGGCGTCCTGAGCGGGCGGCGGCGCGCGGGAGAGCTCGACGTCGCGCGGCTCTCGCACCATCAGCGCCAGCCAGGCCACGCCGAGCAGCGTCGGCGCCAGCGTCATGCCGATCACCGCCGGACGGCTCCCAACCAGGGCGACCAGCCAGCCCGTGCCCAGCGGCACCAGGAACAGCACCGGCCCGAGCACCATGCTGCTGAGGGTGATGTGCGCCACGCGGCTCTCGTGCGGGCAGGTCTCGAAGAGCATGTTGTTGTGCGAGACCCAGGCGGCCGAGAAGGCGATGCCGAGCAGGGCAAACGCAGCAGCGCAGGCCAGCGGGCCCCGCCCCAGCCAGGCGACCCCGACCGCCCCGAGCTGCGCCAGCGCGCCGAGCAGCACGCCCCGCTTGTGCCCCGCCCGGTCGCCGAGCCGCCCCAGCAGCGGCCCGGCCACCGCCGAGGCGAGCGTCAGGAACGCCCCGAGGGCGAAGACGGTCGCCTCAGAGACCCCGCCGCCCGAGGCGCTGGTGAAGTGGACGGCGAAGAAGGCCGCGCCCCCGCCGCCGAGGGTGAGCAGGACCCGCCCGACCAGGTAGCGGCGGAAGTTGCGCTCGCCCAGCGACTGGCCGAACCGCTCCACCAGGTCGCTGAGCTTGAGCGTCGCGTGCGGGCGGCGCACTTCGTCCGGCTCACGCACCGAAGCAAAGAAGGCGAGCCCGGCCACGAAGAACGCCGTCGCCACGCCGAACAGCAGCGCGAAGCTGACGGGGAACTCCAGGTAGTGGCGCACGCCGCCGGCCGCCAGCGCCGCCAGGCCCGCCCCCAGGGCGCTGGCCCCGGCCATCATGCCGATGGCCAGGCCCCGTATGCGGCGGCGGAAGACCATCGCCTGCCAGTCGAACCAGAGCGGGATGGCCGAGCCGCCCCCCACGATCCGCACGGCGAGCAGGCCCAGCACCAGGCCAGCCGTCAGCCGTGGGTGCTCCGGCCCGAGCAGGTAGACCGACGCCGCAATCAACAGGTAAGGGGGCACGGCGAAGCCGAGCGCCCAGGGGACCAGGAACCGCTTGCTGCGCCGCTTGCGCCCGAAGAGCACCAGCCCGAGCGGCTGGGCCAGCAGCCAGCCGGCGCTGGCGAGGCTGAAGGCGAGGCCGACCTCCACGTCGCCCGCGCCGAGGTAGTCCTCCAGCAGCACCGGCAGCACGGTCAGGAACGAGGCGAGGCCCATCCCCAGGCCGAACAGGCCCTCCCCGGCGGCGCAGCGGGCGATGTTGGAGCGT
Organism: uncultured candidatus Brocadiaceae bacterium; assembly: GCA_964434535.1. Lineage (GTDB taxonomy): Bacteria > Planctomycetota > Brocadiia > SM23-32 > SM23-32 > SM23-32. The sequence goes on from CAYSWA010000016.1 coordinate 34,754, forward strand.
TCGACGGGTTCCACGGCGCAGGTCCCGATTGGCGGCGCGGGGCGCGAGCGGCTCAGAGCTCGGCCGGCAGGCGCTTCTGCTCGATCTCCCGCGTGACGCGGTCGAGGAACTCCTCCAGCGGCGCGGCGCCCTCGTCGCCGCCCTCGTGGCTTCGCACGCTGACGGTGCCGGCCCCGGCCTCGCGGTCGCCCACGATCAGCAGGTAGGGCACCTTCTCCACGGTGCCGGAACGCACCTTGTAGCCCGTGGTCTCGTTGCGCTCGTCGCAGGTGGCGCGCAGGCCGGCCTCGACGAGCCGCTCGGCGACGGCGCGGGCGTAGCCGACGTGGTCGTCGGTAATGGGCAGGACGCGGACCTGCTCCGGGGCGAGCCAGAGGGGGAACCAGCCGCCGTAGTGCTCCACCAGCCCGCCCACGAAACGCTCCAGCGAGCCGAGCACGGCCCGGTGGATGATGATGCACTCGTGCTCCTTGCCGTCCTCGCCCACGTAGGTCACCTCGAAGCGTTTCGGCAGGTTCAGGTCAACCTGGATGGTCGGGCCCTGCCAGCCCCGGCCGAGTGCGTCGTAGAGCTTGACGTCGATCTTGGGTGCGTAGAAGGCGCCGGCGCCCTCGTCGACCTCGTAGTCCATGCCCCGCGTCTCCAGGGCCCGGCGCAGGCCCTCGGTGGCGCGCTCCCACTCCTCGTCGCTGGCGGTCTCCAGGCTCTCCTCGGGGCGGGTGGACAGGAAGGCGTCGTAGGTGTAGCCGAACGCCTCCATCATCTCGTCCACCAGGTCCAGCACGCCCACGATCTCGTCGTGGAGCTGCTCGGGGGTGCAGAAGATATGGGCGTCGTCCTGGGTGAAGCCGCGCACGCGGATCATCCCGTGCAGGGCGCCGCTCATCTCGTAGCGGTAGACGGTGCCCAGCTCGGCGTAGCGCACGGGCAGGTCGCGGTAGGAGCGCATCCGGCTCTGGAGGATCTTGATGTGCGCCGGGCAGTTCATCGGCTTGACGCGGTAGCGCTCCTCGTCGATCAGCAGCGGCGCATACATCATGTCCTCGTACTTGGGGATGTGGCCGCTGCGCTCGTAGATGCGCTCGCTGGCGATGTGGGGCGTGGCGACGAACTGGTATCCGCGCCGGCGGTGCACGTCCTTCCAGTAGTCCTCGATCACGTTGCGCAGCGTCGCCCCGCGGGGGTGCCACAGCGGCAGGCCCTGGCCGATCTCCTCGTCGAAGCTGAACAGGTCGAGCTCGCGCCCCAGGCGGCGGTGGTCGCGCCTTTCGGCCTCCTTTAGGCGGCGCAGGTAGTCGTCCAGCTCCTTCTGGTTGGCGAAGGCCGTCCCGTAGATGCGCTGCATCTGCGGGCGGCTGGAGTCGCCGCGCCAGTAGGCGCCGGCCACGCTCAAGAGCTTGAACGGGCCGATCTTGCCCGTGTGCGGCACGTGCGGGCCGCGGCACAGGTCCACGAACTCATCGGTCTGGTAGAGCGAGACGACCGGCTCCTCGATCCCCTCGAGCAGCTCGAGCTTGTAGCTCTGGCCGGCCTGCTGCATCAGATCGCGCGCCTCGTCGGCGGGCATCTCGATGCGGCGCAAGGCGGCCGCGTCGTCCACGATCAGCGCCATCTCCTGCTCGATGCGCTCCAGGTCCTCGGCGGAGATGACGCCCTCGAGGTCGAAGTCGTAGTAGAAGCCGTCCTCGATGGCCGGGCCGATGCCGAACTTCGCGCCCTCGAAGAGCCGCCCCACCGCGCAGGCCATGACGTGGCCGACGCTGTGGCGCATGATCTGGAGCCCCTCGGGCGAGCCGATGGTGATGATCCGCAGCTCAGCGTCCTGCTCCAGGGGGACGTTCAGGTCCATCAGAGCGCCGTCCACGCGGGCGGCCACGGCGTCGCGGGCCAGTCGCTTGCCGATCGAGGCGGCCACCTGCGCCGGCGTCGCGCCGACGGGGCGTTCGAGAGTGCTGCCGTCCGGCAGTGTGATGGTGATGTTCATGGCGATGCTGGCCGGTGGGGATGCGGAGTCCGGCGAGTTTACCACGCCCGCCCGCCGCGCACAACGGCGCCGGTGCGATTGCAGATTGGAGATTGAGGATTGAAGATTGGACGGCAGCGTCGAGGGCCGAGGACGACGACGAGGACGAGCACGACGGGGGCGCCCCGGCGGGGCCCGGCGCGGATTGACACGCGCCCCGGCCCCCGTATAATGGCTCCCTGACCCCTCCAGGCCGCCCTGAGGCCTCACGTGAGCCCGATCACGTACAAGGACGCCGGCGTCGACATCGAGAGGGGCGCCGCCTTCGCCCGCGGCGTCCAGGACCTGATGGTGCGCACCTTCACCGAGCGCGTCTTGCCCAACCCCGGCGGCTTCGGCGCCGTCTTCTCGCTCGACTACGACGAGCGCCTCTTTCGGCAGAACTACCGCCACCCGATGCTGGTCAGCTCCACCGACGGCGTCGGCACCAAGCTGAAGGTGGCCGTGATGGCCGGGCGGCACGCCACGGTGGGCATAGACCTGGTCGCCATGTGCGTCAACGACGTGCTGACCCTCGGGGCCGAGCCGCTCTTTTTTCTGGACTACCTGGCGACGGGCCACATCGAGCCCGAGGTGCTCCAGGAGGTCGTCGGCGGCATCGTGGCCGGCTGCAAGCAGGCCGGCTGCGCGCTGCTGGGCGGCGAGACGGCCGAGATGCCGGGCTTCTATGGCGAGGGGGAGTACGACGCGGCGGGCTTCGTGGTCGGCGTGGCCGAGAAGGGCCGGCTGATCACCGGCGAGACGATCAGCCCGGGCGACGTGGTCATCGGCCTCGCCTCCAGCGGCCTCCACTCGAACGGCTACTCGCTGGCGCGGCGGCTCTTCTTCGAGGAGGCCGGCCTGGGCCCGAAGGACTCGCTGGCCCGCTTCGGCATCGAGCGCAGCGTGGCCGACGAGCTGCTGGAGCCGACGCGCATCTACGTGCGCTCGGTGCGGGCGGTGCTGCGCCACTACCGGGTCAAGCGGGTGGTCGGGGGCATCGTGCACGTGACCGGCGGCGGGCTGCTGGAGAACGTGCCGCGCGTGCTGCCGGAGGGCTGCGCGGTGGAGCTGGACCCCGCGAGCTGGCCGCGCCCGCCCGTCTTCGACGCGATCCAGCGCCTCGGCGACGTGCCGGAGCAGGAGATGTACTGCACCTTCAACATGGGCATCGGGATGGCGTTGATCGTCGCCCCCTACTACGCGGCGAACGTCGCGCGCCGGCTGGGCCGCCAGGGCGAGCGGCCCGCCGTCATCGGGCGCGTGGTCGAGGGAGAGCGCGGCGTGACGATCCTCTGAAGGATGCGACCATGCGAGGCGAACGGGACAAGGACGTCGACTCCCTGATCGGCTCCTTCGGCATCGGACGGCGGCTGGCCACTCGGGTGGTCGCCCTGCGCGCCAGGCGGCTCGAGGTGACCGGCACGCTGCTGGCCGAGGCCGCCGAGAGCGAGGCGCTGGCCGAGCTGCTGCTGGGGCCCCGGCTGCTGGAGGAGCTGCCGGCCATGGACCAGGAGGAGCTGAAGCGGCGCGCGCGGGAGGCCGGCTACGAGGAGTGGGAGCTGCTGCGCGTCGCCGTCGATCCGGAGACGGGCTGGCGCACCGTCGCCCTCGAAGACGACCTGCTCGCCGAGCAGGCCCGCCGGGAGGCCGGCGAGGTCGGCCTGGTGGCGAGCGAGCCGCGCGGCATCAGCGCCGCCGAGACCGCGGAGCTCTTCACCCCCGAGGAGGTCGCCCGCCTGAAGCTGAGCGTGCTGACCAGCCAGAACGCGGACGAACGGATCGAGGCCGTCCGCAAGCTGGTCTACGCGCCGATGGACGGGGCGCAGAAGGCCGGCGTGTTCCTCAACGTGCTGATCGACCGCGAGGCCGAGGCGCGCGTGCGCCGCGAGGCCGTCCGCTCGCTGGAGCAGATCGGCTTCCGCTCCGACATGGCCGAGGCCGTGCGCGGCCTCTTCGAGGAGGACCGTGAGGAGGCCGTCTACTCGATCCAGCGCCTGGGCGTGCTGCTGCGCGAGGCGGAGGCCGGCGAGTCGGCCCTGGTGCTGGCGGTGGTGCTGGAGCTCTTCGACCAGGCCCGCGAGGTGGAGATGCTGCGCCAGCTCCTGCAGCTTATCAGCGGCTGCGCGAGCATCCTGGTCAGCAACTACCAGAAGACCGAGCAGTTCATCCAGTCGGCGCTGCGACACCTGGCGCGCGACCTGGAGCCGCTGCGCCTGGAGGTGGCCGGCGCGATACGCGCCTGCGCGGAGCAGGCCCCCGAGCTGGCCGCCGACCTGATGTGGCGCGAGCTGAAGCGCAGCGAGGTGCCGGCCGTGCGCGGCCTGCTGCTGAACCTGATCGAGACGCTGGCCGAGGACGAGGCGCGCGTCGACGAGCTGGCCGAGATGGCCGTCGCCGAGCTGCTCAACCCCGCCCTGCCCGAGAGCGAGAAGGCCCGGCTGCGCTACGGCCTGGTGCGCCTGGGCCAGCCGGCGGTGCTGATCGCCCTTGACCGCATGGCCGGCGCCGGCGGCGCCGAGCGGCCGGAGCTGATCCGCCTGATCGACACGCTCTGCACCGAGAGCGACGTCTCCTGCGAGACGGTCCAGCGGGCCATCGGCCAGTTCATCGACCTGCTGAAGGTGGCCGACGCGCTGACCCGCCGCAGCGTGCTGGAGGCGTCGCTGCTGGCCGACCCGCGCGTCGAGAGCGAACTCCAGACGGAGCTGGCCGGCGAGCTGCTGACGCTGATGTCCGAGGTCGGCCTGCCCAGCACTCAAGAGGCGATCCAGAGCACCCTGGAGCGGATCGGTGCGGCGGCGCTGGAGCCGGCCTACCGGTTCATGCGCCGGGCCTACCCCTCCGAGCCCGCCCAGCGGGCCGCGCTCGCGCTCGCCGCCATCGTGGAGAACGCACCGGACCAGGTGCCCCGGGAGGTGGCCGAGGGCGCCCTGGAGGTCTGCATGCGGCTGCTGGGGGACGAGAAGGTGGAGCAGGGCGCCTTCGCCGTCGCCCTCGGGGCGGTCTGCGGCTACACCGAGCCCGGGGCCGAGCAGTTCGCGGAAGCCCTGCGCCGGCTCACCGATGACCTCTGGCGTTCGGCCTACACGATGGACGCGCTCGATGCGCTGGGAGTGATGGCCGGCTCGCCGAACGCCGACGCCGAGGCCCAGGGCGAGCTGCTGGAGCTGTTCGACGGGATCGTGCGCTTCCAGGCGCGCACCAGCATGGGCGCCCGCAAGGAGACCGAGGAGGGGCCCGTCTACGAGTTCGGCCGGGAGATCGAGTTCGACATCCGGGCCGTCCCGGCCGCCGTGAAGGGGCTGGAGCGCATCTGCGTGAGCCCCAGCACGGCGCCCGAGGTGCGCCGGGAGATCGTCAAGCGCCTGCTGGTGCTCTGGGAGGGCGTCTCGAAGGTGCGCATCATCTGGGGCCCGGCCGCCATCGAGGCGCTGATCCGCGCCATGTGCGCCGCCGCCTGCTCGCCCCAGGCCACCGTGGCCATGAAGACCCGCCTGGTCGAGTCGCTGCTGCGCTTCCTGAACAAGATCACCGTCGTGCGGAGCATCGGCGAGATATGCGCCGCCCCGCGGCCTGAGGACCCCCGCATGCGCCGGCTCGCCGTGCAGGCGGCCGAGGCGCTGCTGGCTGAGTGGGAGGAGAGCGAGCTGCAAGACGAGGAGCGCAACCTGGCGCTGCTGCGAAGCGCCGCCCGCATCGCCGCCAACCCCGCCCTCGACGCCGCCTCCGAGCCCGTCCGCGAGCTGCGCGAGCGCACCCTCCAGGGCCTCTTCAGCGGCCTGCGCGACGGCATGACGCCGTTGCGGGATTCGCTTGTGCTGATGCGCGACTGTCCGGGGCTCGCGCCCGCCCAGAAGCGCGAGATCGACGAGCGCCTCGGCAAGGCGTTCGGCCTGGTGCGCATCGGCGAGCGCTGAGGCGCGGCTACTGCCCGCCGCGCCGCTCGACCAGCTCGCCGTAGACCCGCCCGAGCGCCAGCCGGACCTCCAGGCGCACGGGCACCTGCCCCTCGCGCGATATCCAGACCTCGGCCCGGCGCTCCTCCTCCGCCTCGTCCTCGTCCAGCTTGCGGAACCGCAGCGCGTAGCGCACCGCCTGGAAGCGGCCCGCCGGCGTCTCCACCGCTTCGGCGCCGAGGGGCGCGATGAGGGCCAGGTAGGCGTCGTCGCCGCTCAGCACGCGCCGCCGGGCCTCCCCTTCGGCGGGCAGCTCGCCGCAGCGAAGCAGCATGAACGCGGCGCCCAGGTCGAGCCCGGCCTCCAGCGTCGCGTCCTTGGCCCTGACCTCACCCTCGCGCGTCTTCTCGACGTGGACGTGCGCCCGGCCCGCCGGCCAGTCGAAGCGGGTGCGCACGAGCTTGGCGCGCCCGGGACTGCGTGACTCGTAGCGGGCCAGCTCGGGGCGCAAGCTCTGTGGGTCGAAGAGCGTCCTACCCGTGGCGCGGAAGCTCCAGATGCGCCGCAGCGCCTCCGTGGTCTCCACCTCGTAGGTGAGCGCCGCCATCGGCGCGCCCTCGTGCTCCGCCAGGGAGGTGCGCAGCACGGCGACGGCGGCCGGCAGATCGTTCCAGCCGAACTCGTAGCGCAGTTCCTCGCCCGCCACGAAGGGGCCGGAGGGAGCGGGCGGGCCCGCCGGCGCGGGCATGCGGGCGGGCGGCTCGGCGGCCGGCCCGCGCAGCAGCACGATCGCCAGGGCGGCGACCACCGCCGCTGTGGCTGCGAGCAGGGCTGCTCTATGGCGTCTCACGGGGACGGCTGCCTCCGGAGGGCGCGCGGCTCGTGCCGGCGATTATAGGGCCCCGCAGCCGGGCGCCGCAACGCAGCCCGGCCAGGCCCGATACAGGGGGGGCCCGGCAGGCGCCGGCCACGTCGGGTCGCCGATCAGGGCGCGTCGCACCGTCGCAGCAGCTCCAGGACGCGGGACAGGTCCTCCGGCGGCGGCGCCTCGACAGTGAGGGGCTCTGCGGCCGACGGCGGGCGGTAGCCCAGGGCGGCCGCGTGCAGGGGCATCCGCTCCAGCACGGGCCGGCCCGGCGGGGCGGCGCGCCGGCCCAGGATGGCGTTCAGCTCTCGGCCGGTGAGCCGCTCGCGGCGCCCGTAGAGGTGGTCGACGGCGAGGGGATAGCCGATGGCGGAGAGGTGGACGCGCACCTGGTGCTGGCGGCCCGTCAGGGGCCTGGCCTCCAGCAGGCAGAAGTGGCCGAACCGCTCGGCCACGGCGAGCTCGGTGCGGGCGGGCTTGCCCCGGCTCGGGTCGGCGCGCATCTTGATCGCGCTGCCGGGCTCGCGGCCGATGGGCAGCTCGACGGTGAGCTCCTCGCGCGGCAGCACGCCCTCGATCAGCGCCAGGTAGCGCTTGCGCACCAGGCGCTTGCGGAACTGCCGGCTCAGCGCCCGGCCGGCCTCGGCGTTGCGGGCCACCAGCAGCACGCCCGAGGTGTCCCGGTCCAGCCTGTGCACGAGGTGGGGCCGTTCATAAGGGCCGCCGGGGGGCGCATCGCGGTTCAGAAACGCCACCAGCGACTGGTGGAACTCGGCCCCCTGCCCGTCCCGCCCCGGCAGCACGGGCAGGCCGGCCGGCTTGTTGACGCAGAGGTGGTCGCGGTCCGCGTGGAGCACCTCGATGGGAACGCTCTGCGGCGGCGGCGCAGCCGGCTCCAGGCCCGGGGGAAGGCAGACGCGGTCGCCGGCGAGCACCGTGCGCGAGGGGGTGGCGGCCTCGCCGTTGAGGCGGATGCGTCCGGCGGCGATCAGCCGGCGCAACGTCGTCTTCGACTCCCCTATGAGCCGGGAGGAGACGAACCGCAGCAGCCCGGCCCCCGACTCGGCCGGCGGGACGGTGATGGTCAGGCCGGCCGGCCCATCCTGGGAGGGTGCAGCCATCGGTGGCGGGCGCAGCGTCCTCAGCTATAGGGGATGCCCTCGGCGGAGGGGTGGATGGTGAAGAGCTTCAGCCCGCCGTCCCCGGGAAAGAAGATCAGCTCCAGGCGGAGCACGTCGCTCTGGATGCCGCCGGCGGGCCAGGCGTAGTGCACCTCGTAGATGGCCTTGGCGGCGTTCGGGGGCAGGAACTCGAACCTGACCTCCTCCTCGGGCGCGGGCCAGGTGCCGATGTAGAACTCGCGGATGCGCTCCAGGTCGCGCACGATGGGCATGGCCGACGGCACGTTGGCGAACGGGCGGCGCTGGTACCACTTCTTCTTCGTGGGCCGGTAGCGGCTGGCCGGCCCCTCGGGCAGCAGCTCGTAGTGGATGGTGCCGACGGTGCCTGCGCGGAGGGCGCCGATCACCTGCCGCACCTGCGCCAGCACGGAACTCTCCAAAGCCGGCGGCAGGTCCAGCGGGTCGCCCTCCTCGGGCAGGCGCATCATCACGTTGGCGATGTGCCAGACGCCACCGGCCGGCACGAAGACGAAGCGCAGCCCGAGCTTATCGCCGTAGGCGTTCGTGCCCGGCACCTCGACCTCGACCGGAGGGTGCTGCCAGTCCCGCCAGCTCGTGCGGGCCATGGCACGCTCGGCGTTGAGCTCGAGCCCCGTGTAGAGCTCCAGCCAACTGGCCCGCCCGATCTGGTCCAGCACGTGCGCCGCCTCCCGCCCGCGCACCGTAGGCGCCAGCAGCGGGCGCACGAGCACGGGGTCGTCCTGACGCACGGCGAGGGCGAACGCATCGACAAGCTGCCCGGCCTCCGCCCGGGCCTGCGTGGCCAAACGGGACTCGGCCGGCGTGGAGCCGGCGCAGCCGACAAGCAGGGCGGCGCAGGCAGCGGCGAGCGCGAAGCCATGGCGGAGCCTCACGGCGGCCTCCTCTCCGGACAAAGGGCGGTGGCCCGTGCAACCGGGCCATCATGGTAGCCGCTGGAGGCCGCCAATGCAACGGCTGCACGCTCCCCGCTCGTCGTCCTCAGACGTTGGCGCCCGTCCTCGCGCACAGCTCGCGAAGCGCGCCGGGAGGGGCGGAGGCACGGCTCGGCGGTCCCGGATCCGCGATCGCCGCCGGCTCAGTCGGCCCGCAGCATGTGGCCGGAGAGGTCGCGCGCACTCACGGCGCCGTCGCAGACGTGGAGCTGCTTGTCGGCGTAGGGCAGCTCGGCGGGATAGTGCGTGATGGTCAGCACGGTGCGGTTGCGGATCAGGCCGCTGATGCCCTCGACGGCGCGCTGGCGGGCGTTGCGGTCCAGCGAGACCAGCGGCTCGTCCATCAGCAGGATGCGGGGGTTTTTCAGGATGGCGCGGGCGATCATCAGGCGCCGCTGCTCGCCCTGGGACAGCCGGATGCCCCCCTCGCCGACGCGGGTCATGTAGCCGCGGGGCAGCTTCTCGATGAACTCGTCCGCGTATGCCTTCCGCGCGGCCTCGATGACGGCCTCATCCGATGCCTCGGGCCAGGCGTAGCGGATGTTGGCCATGATGGTGTCGTTGAACAGGAAGGGGTCCTGGAAGACGCACCCGACCTGGCGGCGCAGCGAGGTGAGGGTATAGTCGCGCACGTCGACCCCGTCGATCAGTATGCTGCCGTGCTGAGGGTCGTAGAAGCGCGGGATCAGGTTGATGCAGGTGCTCTTGCCCGAGCCGCTCGGCCCGCTGACCAGGACGTGCTCGCCGGGCTCGATGACGAAGGAGACGTCCTTCAGCACGGGGCCGTTCTGGTAGCCGAAGGTCACGTTGCGGAACTCGATGCGGCCCCGGCTGATCTCGTGGGGCAGCGCCCCGGCCCGCTCGCGCACGTCGGGCTGGAGGTCGAGTATCTCGAAGATCCGCTCCACCGACGTGCCGCTGCGGCTGAACTTGCCGGCCTGCGAGACCAGCTCGATCAGCCGCGGGTAGAGCAGCCAGACGTAGCCGTAGAACTCAACGAACTTGCCGGCCGTGATCCCCTCCCGGTAGAGGACCGAGTAGCCCCCGACGCCGAACAGGACGACCACGCCGAGGCCGACCAGCAGGTCGGCGGCCACCTTCTGGAGCGTGTAGTAGCGGCTCTGCTTGATCTGCGCCCGCATACCTTTGCGCATCGTCTCGCGGAACTTCTCCTGCTCGATCAGTTGCGTGGCGGACGCCTTGACCGTGGCCACGCCGTCGAACTGCTCGATCAGGTCGCCGCTGACGTCGGCCATCCGCTCCTTCGCCTCACGGGCGTAGGCCGAGATCGGCTTGCGGAACAGGCAGTAGACCAGCACGTGGAACGGCAGGATGCCGAGCGTCACCAGGGCCAGGAACCAGTCCACCGTTGCCATCACTACGCCCGCCACCACCAGCATCAGGGCGTTCAGGATCATCTGGCTCAGCTCGTCCTGGATGAACTGCTTGACGGACTGAACGTCCTGCATGACGCGGGCGGAGATCTTGCCCGGCTTGGTCTGCTGGTAGAACTCGACCGAGAGCGTGTGCAGATGCCCCATCAGGCGCTGGCGCAGCTCGAAGGCCGTCGTCTCCCCCACCACGGTCATGCGGACCTTGGCGAAGAAGTAAAGGGCGTTGCGCAGCAGGTAGATGCCGACGATCACCGCGAGCACCTTCGCCAGCAGCGCCAGCCGCTCGGCTGCGGGGGCCAGCGTCGCCTCCTCGCCCTTGCCGAAGACGTTGTCGATGACGTAGCCCATGATCTTGGGCATGGCGAGGCTGCAGCAGGAGAGCAAAGCCAGCACCACCAGCACCACGGCCAGCAAGGCCCGGTGGGGCCTGAGGAGCCTGGCCATCTCGCCTACGGAGCCGAATCTTCCGCTTCGCATCTATTGGTCCCTGACACTTGAGATTATGGGCCGCGGTTCGGTGGCACGGGCTTCCAGCCCGTGAATCATGGCCAGGATGGCCATGCCACACTCCCAGAATCAAGTGTCACGAAGCACTATCCTGCCGCACGAAGTGAGTGCCGCTCTGTGCCCTACGACAGTACTAACGCGGCAGCGGGGGCGCAGATCGAGGCAATCCGTCGGAAGCCGCTGCCGGCGCCGGGTTCCCTTCTCAGCGACCGGGCAGCGGATAGCAGAAGCGCACGCGGCCCTCGCGGAAGATCGCCACGCCGCCCTCGTAGTACCAGACGGTCGTCTCGCCGTCGCGCTGCTCGATGGCGGCCGGCTCGCCCGCGACGGCTCGCACCTGCTCGGCGTGCATGCCTTCCTCGACGCGATCGAGCGGCCCGCCGGGCCCCTGCTGCTGCGCCGCCCAGCTTGCCATGCTGCCCAGCGAAGGCTCGCCCCGGCAGCCTGCCACCAGGCCGAGGCAGCAGACCGCCAGCCATGCCGCGCCCGTTCGGACCATCAGAGCCCTTCCCGCGCCAACGCCTCTTCGAGCAACTGGTAGCCCTTCTCCAACCGGTCCTTCAGGGCGGGATAGTAGAAGTCGCTCTTGTAGAACAGCTCGCAGACCTGCCCGTCGATCAGGAAGATCCGCTCCTCGATGTTGCCGAACTCGGGAATCACGAAGCGCCGTCCGACGCGGAAGTCCTCCAGCGCGAGCGACTCCTCGAAGTCGTTGACCTTCGCGATCTCGCGCACCGCGATCGCCGCCTTCACGCGCTCCATGTCCTTCTCTTCGGCGACGGCGAGGACGAACTCGTGGTGCCGGTAGCCCTCGTCCAGGCCGTTGGCGGCGATCAGCCGCTCTTCCACCTCGTCCCGGTCCTGCACCATGACCCACTCGGCTACGGCGGCCGGCGCCTGCAACGCGGCCTCCAGGCCCCCGGCGGGCTCGCGCGGGTAGCTCAGGAAGAGCACTTCCTTCGGGTATTCGCGCCCGTAGTAGCCCTCGAGCGTGCCGCCGGGGCTCTTGTCCTTCAGCACCGATCCCAACCAGCGCAGGGCGAAACCGGCGGGCTTGGCCTCGTCCCGCTCGAAGAAGATCAGGTTCTCGCTGCGGACCTTCTCATGCAAGGCGAGCTTGCCCTTGACGATCTCGTAGATCATCCGCACGACTACGGCGTCTTCGCCGGGCAGCACGCCCTGGGCCAGCTCCCGGAAAGGCGATCGGTCGGCGTAGGCGGGGCGCCTGTCGAGGAGCCGCTTGGCGTCGCCGAATGCCTGGCGCACCGTCTCGTTGCGCTTCAGGAAGCCGACGTCGAAGACGTCCTCGGCCTTGATGCGGTAGGTGTTGCGGAACAGGCGGTTGTCCAGGAAGTCGAACCGCGCGTCGTCCTTCGGCATCAGGGGCCGGTGGCGGCCGCGGATCGGGATCACGCGCGGGGTGAGCACGATGATCACTTCCCGCTTCTCGCGCGTGGTGACGCTACGGCGGAACAGCACGCCAAGGATGGGGATGCGGGAGAGCACGGGGATGCGGTCGATCCTGCGGGCCTTCTCGTTGCGGATCAGCCCCCCGATGATGAACGGCGTGTTGTTGTGCACGCGGGCGATGGTCTCGACGATGCGGCGGTCGATGGACGGGGCCACCTCGGTGCCCTCGACGGTGATGCTGGCGCCCTCGGGCACTTCGCTTACCTCGGCGATGATCTGCATCGTCACCGTCGAGTCGTCGTGGCTGATGCGCGGCTTGATGTTCAGCACGATGCCGACCGGCTCGAACCGCACGTCCACGTTCTGGATGTCGAAGCTGATCTTGGTGGAGATGATCGGCGTGTCGCGCACGACCTTGATGCGCGCGTTGCGGTTGTTCAGCACCAGCACCGAGGGGCTGGAGAGCACCTCGCCCTTGCCCTCCTGGATCACCATGCGCAGCGTGCTGGTGATCCGCTCGGCCAGCTCGGGCGAGGGGGTGAACTCCGGGTCGTAGGAGATGACGAAGGGGACCTTCTTCTCCTCGCTCAGGAACGTGACCTTCAGCCACTGGTCGCCGAACGCTTCCCACTGGACCCCGAGCTCCTTCAGGTCGTCCTCGGTCAGCTCGATGACCATGCCCTCGATCAGCACCTGGCGGTCGGGCACGTCGACAGTCTCGGTCAGCAGGTCCTCCAGGCGGGCCACCTGCTCGCTCTGGCTCTCGTGGTAGAGGATCATCAGCCGGTTCTCCGGCGCCGAGAGCGTCTCTTCGGTCAGCGACGAGTCCTTCCACTCCTGCTTGGCGTCGACGGCGCTCTTGCCGACGAGGCTGGCGGGGGCCTTGAAGGGCAGGGCGAAGACGACCGGTAACTGGTCCAGCTGCACCTGCCCGGCGGGCGCCTTGGTGTTGTAGCCGAGCATGCCCAGCGTCGTCAGGCAGCTCTCCATGTCGATGCAGCTCAACTGGTAGGTCCGGTGGGCGAGCTGCTTGATGGGGAACGGGCCGGCGGGCTCTTGCTGCGCCGGGGCGCTCGGCGCGCCTGCAAGCAGTGCAAGGACGATGATCAGCAGCGACGCCGCGCGCTTTCCTCCGGTCATCGGACGCCTTCCTCCCCCGGGCCCGACGGTCGGGCTGTCCGGCTGCGTCGGGGGCACCCGCGACCCTCGGGCCCGTCGCTTCCCAGGTTCGGCGAGACGCATTATACCATCGGCGCGCCGGCAGTCACCCGAGCTCGCCCTTCGAGGCGACGATCCGCTCCAGCAGGCCGTACTCGCGCGCCTCCTCGGCGCTCATCCAGTAGTTGCGGCGCGTGTCCTGCTCCACCTTCTCGACCGGCTGGCCCGTCTCTTCGGCGATCAGCTCGTTGATGCGCCGGCGGATCTTCAGGATCTCGTCCGCCTCGATCTTCACGTCCGCCGTGCTCCCCCGCACCCCGCCCGAGGGCTGGTGCATCAGGAAGCGGGCATTGGGAAGGCTCAGCCGGTTCGCCTTCTCGACCGCCATCAGAATGATCACCGCCGCGCTCGCCGTCAGACCCGCGCAGATGCAGCGGACCGGGGCCGAGATGAAGCGCGCCATGTCGTAGATGGCAAAGCCCGCGTCGACGCTGCCGCCCGGCGAGTTGATGTAGAGGTCGATCGGCGCCGCCGGGTCCTCGGCGTCCAGCAGCAGCAGCCGCCCGATGATGTCCTCGGCCAGCTCCGAGCTGATCGGCTCGGCCAGCAGGATGATGCGCGACTCCAGCAGCCGGTCGGTCAGGTGCTTGCGCGGGGCGTACTCCTCCTCCTCCTCCTCGTCCTCCTCCGGCTCCTCTTCCTGGCCCGTCGGCCACTTCTCTTTCTCGTCCATCATCCACCTGAGCAGACAGGAAGCGTGGTCGTAAATGCCAGCAGGACATTGTAGTTGAAGCCCCGCCCGGCTGCAAAGGCGGCCCCGACAGAGGCGCTTGCGCTGTGGGGGTAGTCGGGGCCGGAGGGGGCGCCAATGCGCCCGGCGCACCGGGCCGCAGCGCCGCTGAAGCCGGCTCGGCTCCCTTTATCGAGCACCATCCGACGGGAACGACAATAGCACGGTCACCTGGTCCTACACCCGCGAGGCCGACGGGGATTTGAAGGTCGAAGAGACGCAGAAGTATGGTACAATGACCGACCGGACGGTGACCTACGAGTACGACCTGAGCGGGCGGCTGAAAGGAATGACCTACCCGAGCGGGCTGGCGCTGACGTATTCGCACGACGATCTTGGCCGCGCGACGGCCGTCAACGACGGCGCCGCCGACCGGGTCGCCGACACGTGGAAGGGCCACCTGCTCCAGAAGCGCACCTACGCCAGCGGCGCCTACCTGACCTACCTGGACGATAGCGGGGGGAAC